>JBCBPC010000021.1:0-64451 GCA_039820945.1 Planctomycetota bacterium | reverse complement strand
CGTCCTGGTCGATCTGTTCCGATTCGTCGGACATCCGTCGGCCTTCCTGGCGTGACGAAGAGTGCTAGCTTCGCGGGGTTCAACGCTGCACGAAGTTGAGCTTGGTGAAGACGACCTCGCGGAGCAGCGGCTTGCCGACCGCGCGGTTGGTCTTCTCAAGAATCTGCCGCTTGATCAACCCCAAGCCCGCGGTCGTCAGGTCGGTCGTCTTCGCGGCGTGCATCGTCATGACGATCTGCTCTTGTATGCGGCTGACGTTGGCGTCGTACGCCTCGACGAAGGTCGCCTGCTCGGTCGCTAGCACCACGCCGTAGACGGTGAAGTCGACGTTGAGCGTGGTGTCGTTCTCCGGGTCGAACCGGGTGATATTGAACGAGCCGAGCTCGACCTCGCTCGTCTCCTCGCCCTCGTTGAGCGTCGACGAGTCGTCCGTGGCGTCGTCGAGGAACTCGTCGCCGCTGGTGGCCCGGGCGAGCTCGCGGGCGAGCTCTTCGGTGTCCGCGGCGGAGGGGATGAGCATCGATGCCGCGACGATCTCGACCACGACTAGCAAGCAGACGATGACCACCGCCTTGATCAATCCCATTAGGCCCGGGCCGCTCGGTTTGGAGTCTTCAGCTTCGGACATGGTGGTTTACCGTGGGTCGGGTGTCTGAGCGACGGCTGGTGGGTGGCGGGGTTCAGCGAGTGCGGGTGACGGGTTCGTCCCACATCAGGACCTCAACCCGGGCGTTGCGTTTGCGGCTGGCCTCGTCGAGGCGGTCGTCGAGCGGCTCGAATTTGCCGGCCGAGCCGACGCGGATCCGCTCCGCGTCGATCCCGCGTTCCACGAGGTAGTCCCGCGTGCGGCTGGCTCGCTGGTAGGCGAGGTCGTAGTGATTCTGTCCTTGGACGGGCTTTCGCGACGCGTGGCCGCGGATCTCGATCTTCTGCGGCTTGCCGGCGACCTGCTCGGCGATCTCGTCGAGCCGGTCTTTCGCCTCGGGCCTCAGCTCGGCCTCGTCTTCCGCGAAGAAGACCACGCCGCCCACGGTGGTGTCTCGGCCGGGGCGGATCGTGCGGACGAGGTTGTCTTCGCCGGTGACGCTCTTGACCTTGTTGCCGCCCCGGACGATGTCCTTGCGCTTCGCGCGGCCCATGCTGGCGATCGACTGCATGGCCGAGTTCATAGGCGTCGACTGCCCGGGGACGAGCGACGCCATGGACGCCTCGTGGCCGAACTGGCGGCGCATCGACTGCAGCATCGCCTGGTAGCGTTCTTCTTCTTTGATCTCGCTCATGGAGACGAGCATGATGAAGAACGTGAGCAGCAGCGACATCATGTCGCCGAACGTCACGACCCACTCGGGGATGCCCGGGTCCTCGTCTTCGATTTCCATCGTGGCGCCCTCGGTCGGATCAGGCCGCGTCCGCGGCGGCGCGGACCTTGGGCGGGACGAAGGTGTTGAGCTTCTGCTCGATCACGCGAGGGTTCTCGCCCGCCTGGATCGCCATGATGCCGCGCAGCACGATGTCCATCGCGAGGAGCTCTTGCTTGTTCGTGTAGCCGAGCTTCTCCGCGAACGGCAGGAAGACGACGTTCGACGCGATGGCGCCGTACAGCGTGGTGAGCAGCGCGACGGCCATGCCCTGGCCGATCTTGGAGGGGTCGCTCATGTCGCCGAGCATGATGATCAGGCCCATCAGGGTGCCGATCATGCCGAACGCCGGCGCGAACCGACCCATGCAGTCGAGCAAGGCTTTGCCGTCGCGATGGCGTGTGGCGACCGCGTCCATCTCGGTGCGGAGGATGTCCTCCATGACCTCGGGCCGCGTGCCGTCGATCGCCATCTGGATGCCCAGCTTGATGAACTCGTTCTCGACCTCGGCCACGCGGCCCTCGAGGGCCAGCAGGCCGTCCTTGCGGGCGGTCTCGGCGAGGCTGACGATCTGCTTGATCAGCTCGGGGATGGCGTCCACCTTCCAGAAGAGCACCTTCATCGCCACGCCGAACACGCTCAGGAAGCTGGGCAGCGGGAACGAGATGAGCGTCGCCGCGATGGCGCCGCCGATGACGACCATCATCGACGCGGCGTCGAAGAACGCGATGAAGCTGCCGCCGCCCAGGACGATCGACACGAGGATCAGCGCGATCGCGATGACGACTCCGGCGACGGTCGCGATGTCCATGACGGCTTAGCGGTCTGAGCGGGGGGCGGGCGTGGGGGCCGCGGGCGTTGGCGGCAGCAGGTGCTTCGTCTGGTGGTACTCGAGCGTGCGGCCGAGGACCTCGTCCGGCGTCTGCGAGACCACGATCCGGTCGCCGGTCGTGAGCGTCACGAAGGTGTCCGGCCGCGACTCGACGTACTTGATCAGCTCCGCGTTGAGCAGGAATGGTTCGCCGTCGAGTCGGTTGAGTCGGATCATCGTCACAGGCCTTACGACCGAGCGTCCGCGCGGCTGCGCAGGCGCGGCCCGCGGAACCGTAGCTCATGAAACGGCCGGCGGGACGCCCGAGCGGTCTCGGATCAACGCTGCAGGGCGAGCAGCTCGTCGAGCAGCTCCTGGGCGGCGGTGATGACCCGCGACCCCGCCTGGTACTGGGTTTGGGCGAGGATCATCTCGATCAGGTCGTCGCCGATGTCGGTGTTGGACAGCTCGACGGCGCCGGCCGTGAGCGAGCCCAGGCCGTCGGCGCCCGGGTCGCCGAACAGCGCCTCGCCCGAGTTGACGCTCTGCTGGAACAGGCTGTCGCCGACCTGCCGCAGGCCCTGGGAGTTGGCGAACCGGGCCATGACCACCTGGCCGAGCGTCCGTTGGGTGCCGTTGGAGAACTGGCCGAGGATCTCCCCGCTCTCGGTGATGATGAAGTCGGTCAGCACGCCGGGCGGGAAGCCGTTCTGGCTGGTGAGCGAGAAGCTGCTCGTGGGATTGCCCGACGCGTCGGTCTCCGCGAGCGATGTCACCGAGTCGAAATTGAGGTCGATCTCCAGCGGCGATTCGCTCGCTGACAACTCGCGGAACACGCTGATCCGCGCGCTCGGCGAGCTGATCAGGTCGCCGTTGCTGTCGAAGATCATCACGCCGTTGCCCACAACGGTGGACTGCTCGGGCGGGGTGGGGCCGCTATCGCCGCTGGTCGCGTACCAGCGGTAGCGGGTGCTGTTGGAGTCCTTCTCCTCCAGCACGGTCGTGATCCGCACGGTTAGGGGTGAGCCCAGCGAGTCGTACACGAGGAACTCGCTCGTCGTGCCGGGGCCATCGGCCTGCTGCGTCTGCGAGAAAGAGATGTTCACCGGGTCGGGCGCCGAGGCGCCGTCCGGCGTGAGACGGAACGCCGTGAGGGGGATGTCCACCTCGTTCTCTTCGCCGAAGTTGCTGGTGACCGACAGCTGCCCGTTCGAGATGCTGATCACACCGCCGCCCGAGGGCAACGCGAAGTCAACGACGCTCGAGCTCTGCTGAAGCCCCAGCGCGTCGTTCATGAAGTCCATCAGGTCCTGAACGGTCGTCGACGTGTCGATCTGGAGCTCGAGGGCCTCGAGCGTGGACCCGCCCTTCTCACCCTCGAACGAGAGGGTGCCCGACGTCGCCGTGCCCAGGTCGAACGGCTGCTCAAACGTCGTGGTGCCGTTGCGAGTCTGCAGGTTGACCAGCGTCGTGCCGCTGCCCGCGCGGGGGCCGTCGAAGTCGAGCACGTCCTTGGTCGTGAGCACGCTGCTAGGCGTGTTGTCGATGTAAGACGTCATCGGTGTCGTGTCGGTCGCCGCGGCCACGGTATCGACCAGGTAGAACGTGGAAGAGTCGCCCGAAGCGTTCCGGTAGATCCGCACCTGGTTGAACCCCGACCCGGATTCCGGTACGCCAACGGCCGACAGATCGAGCCGGATGCTGCTGGTGTCGTCGCTCGTCGCCTCGCCGGGGATCTGCACCGACGGACGCGACTCGTCGCCGTTCGTCGAGTTGTAGTAGGTGATGTAATAGTTGTACGAGCCGTTATCGATCGCGCTGGTGTCGAGCTGCGGATTCACCGCCAGGGCCGCGTCGGTAGTGGTGTCGTTGATAGGCAGGGCGGTCGCCGTCGAATACACGCCCTGCTGGTAAAAAGTGGTCCCCCCCGCTTCGGTTCGGTACAGCACCCAGTTGGGATAGGTTGAACCGGCCGGCAGCAGGCCACTGACATCGATTGACGAGTTTGCGCTGATCGTCGTGGACCATTCGGTCGAGGCGCTGCTGATATTGCCCCCGCCGTCCTGGAGCGCGACGCGGTAGCGGTAGGTTCCCGCGGTCAGGGTGCTGGGGGTGGTCGTGTTCTCGGCTGCGGCGCCGGCCGCGGGCGCCTCGCGCAGGTCAACGGCGACCAAGCCGACCTCGGCGTCGGCCGGGAAGTCGATCGTCGCGTCGCCGAAGATCTCTGACGTCGTGATTCCCGGTGTGGCGGCGGCGTTGACCTCCGGGTTGAGGACGCCGGCGAAGCGCGCCTCGTCTGTCGCCTGCGCGACACGCTCGGCGCCGAGCGGGATCGTCACCGGCGCGATCGACGCGGTCTGCAGCTCGTACCGATCGTTCACGCCGTAGCCGAGCAAGCGGTTGCCGGTCGAGGTGACCACTTCGTTGAGCGAGTTCAGCGTGAGCTGCCCGTTGCGGGTGAACAGCTGCTCGCCCTGCGAACCCTGCACGGCGAGGAAGCCGTCGCCCTGGATCGCTAGGTCGAGTGGGTTGGAGCTGATCTCGATCGTGCCCTGCGAGAAGTCGGGGCCGATCGACGCTACCTTCACGCCCAGGCCGATCTGCCGTGGGTTGGTGCCGCCGTTCGCGCTGCTCGGCGCGGAGCCGATTGACTGCGTTTGCAAGAACTGCGTCGCGAAGATCACGTCGGACGACTTGAAGCCGACCGTGTTCGAGTTGGCGATGTTGTTGCCGATGACGTCGATCGACGTCTCGGCGGCCTGCAGGCCCGTTAGGGCCGTGGTCATAGCGGATTGAAGACCCATGGCTTTCTCCCACTCCTGGTGGCGTGATGGTTGTTCGGTCGTTGACGCGGCGCCCCCCGACGCGCTTGATTCGTTCGGCGGCCGCTAGTTCAGCGTGCGGACCTCGTCGATGTTCGACAGCTTCACCGGCACGGCGCTCGCGAATTGCAGCACCTGCCGCGATCCCTCGAGCGTTTCGTCTTGGCGTCGGCCGTCGGCCAGCGTGTCGGTGAACGCCGTGGCGCCTCCGCTCTGCAGAACGCCGACCAGTTGCAGGTCGCCCGCTCCGGTGCCGTCGGTGCGATAGACACGCTTCGCGACGGCGGTTTCCGGCAGATTCTCGATCCGGATCGAGCCCTGGAAGTCGTCGCCGAGGTCGGCGGTGTCGACCGTCGTCTGCACGCTGAAGCTCGTGCCCTCGGCCTCCCAGACGATCTCGTAAGCGTAGCGGCCGGTCTCGATGTCGCCCGCGCGGTCGCCGGCCTCGGCGCGCGTGGCGACGGCGAGGTCGAGCGTCGGCTGGCCGTCGTTGATCTTCACCCGCTGCACGGCGCCCGACACACGGCGACCGTCGTCGGTCAGGCCCTCGACCTCGGTGCCGATCAGGCCGGTCGCGGTGGTGACGTTCTGGCCGAGCAGCACGGAGTCGAGCGTCTCGGTGAGCTTGTCGTTCGAGCTGATCTCGCGGATCTGCGAGAGCTGATCGAGCAGCTCGCCGTTGTCCATCGGGTCGAGCGGGTCCTGGTTCTGGAGCTCCTCGAGCATGATCTCCAGGAACACGTCCAGATCGAGGTTCTCGAGCGAGTTGTCACTCGTCGTGCTCGTGGCGGCGTTGGTGGTCGCCGCGTCGTTGATGATGCGTGTCATTGGGGGCGTCCCTCCGTGGACGCACGCGGGATGGTCGCTAGGCGACCAGGTTGATCTGGTGGTTGTCGAAACGAATGGTCTGGGGCGTCGCTGCGCCGTCGGCAGTGTCAGCCGTGGGGTCGGCGGCGTTCGGGGCGTCGCCGCGGCGGGCGTCGTTGGTGTTGGCGCCGGGGTCACGCCTGTCTTGGCGATCGTCTTCCGCGGAAGCGTCGCGCTGGTCCGGCAGCTCGGGCTGTCGGCCTTCGTCGCGGACGTCGACGTCAAACTTCTCGACGCGGATCTCTTGCTCGGCGAGCCGTTCGCGCAGGGCTGGCAGGTTGTCCAGCAACGCGTTGCGTGCTGCCTGGGTCTCGGTCTCCAGCGACGCCGTGAGGACGCCCTCGCTCAGCTCGATCTTGAGCTGCACCGTGCCCAGCTCGGGCGGGCTGAGGCGGATCTCGATCGGCCCGCCGCCACGTTGTTGGGCAAAGTCGAACGCCCGTGCGACACGCGACACGAACCGTGCCGGATCGATCGCGGGCGGCTGGGCGGGCTCGGGGGTCGCCTGCGTCGGGTCGGCGATGAGGTTGTCGGCGCCAGAGGTCGGCGCCAACGAGGCAACCGCCGACGTTGAGTTTGAGGCTGCGTTGGCGGAGCTGCTGTTACTCGCGATCGTTGCCGCACCGTCGGTGGTGGGAGCGGCTGCGGAAGCCTCTGACGATGTCGCGGCTGCTTCGACCGTTTCGCCAGCAAGCTCGCCGCTGCGTGGTGTCGATCCGCTCGCCTCGCCTCCGGGGTCGCCGCTCGGCTTGGGCGATGCGACGCCTGTGGCGTCCCTCGCGGTGACGTCCGCCAACCCTTGCTGCGCCGATGGCGTGGCGTCGTCGTTCTGCCGCGAGGCGGTCGTTGTGTTACTCGAGCCGGAACTCCCCGGGACACCCTCGGTGTCGATCGTCGGGGCATCGACTGGAGTGTCGGGCAGCGACTGCGGAGCCGATTCGTTGGCATCGCTACCCTCACCAGGGTTTTCACCGAGCGAGCCGTCGCCCGGCTGAGCCGCCAACGCCGCGCCGTCCGGTTGCTCGCCGAGACCGCCTGTTACACCGAAGGGAGCGGTTTCAGTCACGGCGACTTGGGCCGCCGCGTGTTCGTCGAGGATCGGCGCGAAAGCGACCAACACCTCTTCGGTAGCGATCGCCGGGTCCGCGTTCGCGGTGACAAGAGCGTCGCCCGTGGCTACGTCATCGGATTCGCTCTCGGTCGCTTCGCTCGATACCGCCTCGCTATTGGCGGCGTCGCTGTCGGCGTCGGACGAGCTGCTTTCGGTCTCAAGGGGCGAACCCCCATCGGCGGTCTCGGCTGCGTCGCGGGGGGCCTCGTCGGCCGGCGGGTCGTTGCGGGCCGGCGGTGACGGCGGCGCCGACGCCGCGTTCTCCAACTCCGCCTCGAACACCGGATCGGCCGACGCACGACCGCCCCGCGCGGCGGGGGGCGCCGTGATCGTCAGCAACGAGTTGGTGGGGGTCGCGCGACTCATGTTCGTCTCGGAACGGGTCTCTTTGTGCGGCCGGAGAGGGGTCAGCCTTGTGCCTGGCGGTTCTTCACAAGCTCGAGGGTTTCGTCGAGCACGCGCTTCTGGGCGCCGCCGCTCAGCATGTCGTCGAGCAGGTCGTGCAGGATGGTCAGCTCTTCGGGTGTCTTGAACTTCTTCAGGATGCCCTCAGCCGTGTCGGCCGGCAGGGCGTTCAGCAGGCGGATCACCTTGTCCTTGCCCGCCTGCTTCTTCTCAGGGTCCATGCCCGTGTCGAGGAACTGCAGCAGGACCTCCTTCGCCTCGGTCGGCTTGATCGACTTGAGGTTGCGGACGACGTTCTGGATGCTCTCGCGGCTCAGCAGGTCTTTCTCCTGCTGGATCCGTTCGTTCAGCTCCTGGGCCATGGCGTCGTACCGGCCGCGCGCGACGACCAGCTGGTCCAGCAGGTACTGAAACTCGCTCGACCCGCGGTCGAGCAGGTTCTTGCGGACCTCGAAGTCGCGGCGGTCGAGCTGCCGCATCCGCTTCATCTCGTCGAGCGAGGGCTCCTCGTCCGGCGTCTCAAGGGGCAGGCTCGGCTCGTCGTCGGACGAGACCCCATCGATATCGATGTCGTGCACAATGGCCACCATGCGAAACACCTTCTCGTCGGTCAGCTGCTCCGACTGCCACAGGTAGCCCACGCCGAGCGCCGCGGCGACGACCGTCGCGGTGCACAGGTATCCGACAAGGGCTAGCAGGAGACGCATGATATTTAGCTTGGTGGCCTAGGGGCGTAACGGAAGGTTGGTTGGCGTTTATCGCAGAGGCAGCAGCAGGTCCGCGTCGTCATCCGCCGCGACGCGCTGCGCGTGGCGTTGGGCGTTGAGCTCGTCGGTGAGCCGACGCTCGCGGCGGGCGGCCTCGACGCGAGCGCGCTCCGCTTCACGCTCTTCGAGTTTCTCGATGACGCGAACCTCGCGTTCCGCCTCGGCGAGCGTCGCTCGGCGGCGGTCGATCTCTTGCTCGATCTTCTGGCGGTTCTCGGTCATGGCCTGCCCACGCGCCCGCAGCACCAGGTCGTAGCGGCCGGTGGCGAGCATGCGCTCGGGTTCGGCGTTGGCCTGCGCGAGCGCTGCGCGACGCTCGTCGGCGAGCTGAGCGATCGCGAGCTCGAGCTGCTCCTGTTCCTGTGCGAGAACACCGGCCGCACGCAGCGCATCGCCCAGCTCACGACGCGCAGCGTCGCGCGTGCGTGAGCGGAGCTTCATGAGAGCGTCGAGTTGTGAGCGTGTGCGGCTCATGGATCGCGGCCTCGCGCCGGGTTAGCCGGCGCGGCGTAGCGTGGGGGTGGTTTCTGTGGCGGCCGGCCGGGCGCCGCGCGCAAGCATCGCGGCGGCCTTCTCGCCAATCGCGAGGAGTTGTGCCTTGGTTGCGTCAAAGTCGGACGGCTCACCGGGCTTCTGGGTCAGGTGCGTATCGATCTCAGCGCCGAGCTCGATCGCGGTGTCGATGACGGCGTCCGTCCCGCGGCGGTAGGCGCCGATCGAGATCAGGTCGTCGTTCTCTTCGCGGGTTGTGATCAGGCGGCGGGCGGCGGTCGCCGACGCCTGATGACGCTCATCGATGATGTCGGGCATCAGCCGGCTGAGGCTCTGGCTGATGTCGATCGCCGGATAGAGGCCCTTCGCCGCGCGGGAGCGGCTCAGCCACACGTGGCCGTCGAGCAGCCCGCGGAGGGTGTCGGCTACCGGGTCGTTCGGGTCGTCGCCCTCGACCAGCACCGAGTAAAACGCGGTGATGCTGCCGTGGCGGGTGCGGCCGGCCCGCTCGACGAGCTTCGGCAGCAGGGTGAACGTCGACGGCGGGAAGCCTCGTGTGGTGGGTGGTTCACCGGCGGCGAGGCCGAGCTCTCGGCTGGCGAGCGCCGTGCGCGTGAGCGAGTCGACCAGCAGCAGCACGTTCTTGCCGGCATCGCGGAAGTGTTCCGCCACGCTCGTCGCCGCCGCGGCGGCCTGCAGGCGCATCAGCGGCGGTTCGTTGCTGGTGGCGACCACGACGACCGAGCGCTTGAGCCCCTCGGGCCCCAGGTCGTTCTTGAGAAACTCGTTGACCTCGCGGCCGCGTTCGCCCACGAGTCCGATGACGATCACGTCGGCCGCCGAGTAGCGGGCCATCATGCCGAGCAGCGTGCTCTTGCCGACGCCAGCGCCGGCGAATACACCGAGCCGCTGGCCCTGGCCGCAGCTCAGCATGCCGTCGATCGCTCGGACGCCGGTCGTGATCGGCGAGTCGATGGGCGGGCGGTCGATCGCACGAAGCGGCGGCGGATCGAGCTCAACCCGAGTCGACCGTGCGGGCTGCGGCCGGCCGTCGATCGCTTCGCCGTGAGCGTTGATCACGCGGCCGAGCAGGCCGGGACCGACCGCGAGCGTGCGGCGTGTGCGCTTTAGCACAACGCGTTGGCCTTTGCGGATGCCGACGAGCGACTTGAGCGGCGAGATCATCGTCAGACGGCCTTTGAAGCCCACGACCTCCGCGGCGATGGGCGCGGCCGTGTCCGCGACGATCTCGACGGCGGCGCCGACCGGCGCCGGGAGGTCGGCCACCGTGGCGAGCGTTCCGGTGGTCTCGACAACGCTCCCCGAGAGCGATGCCGTGACGGCGCCCGCGAGTTGTTGTCGGTAATCCATCGGTCAACCGTTCCGGGTCTTGATCGGGGGTCGTCGCGATTCGACTTCGCTAGAGCAGCTCTTCGGTCAGTCGGTCGAGCTGGGCGGTAAGCCCGTGGTCGATACGGCCGTACTTCGTGTCGACGACGCAGCCCGACTGTTCGACCGACTCGTCGGCGACGACTCGCGCCTCGCCGAGTCCTTGCACCGCGCCCGCGATCTGCTCGACGTACGTCTTGGCGTTCTCGAAGTCGGTCGGGTGAAAGCGGACCGTGATCTCGCTGGAGCCCGCGGATAGCTCGAGCGCCTCGCGGACCCACTCTTGAGCGATCTGTGGTTCGGCTTTGAGCTCACGCCGAACGATCCGTTCGGCGATCAGCGCGGCGAGCCGCACCGCGGCCGATTCCCAGTGGGCGAGCCACTCGCCCCGCGCGTCGGCGATCTGCCTCACCGCGGCACGGACGGCGGGCTGCAGCGTCTGCAGGCGTTTGGACGCTTCTTGTTGGATGTGGTCGGCGGCCTCGGTGGCGGCCTTCGCGCGGGCTTCCGCCTCGGCCTTTGCGCGGATGGCGCCCGCTTCGGCTTTGGCGGCCTTCACCTCCTGGGCCGCCTCGTGGCGGACCCGAGCGACGTACGCGTCGCCGCGCTCGGCCATGTTGCTGAGCGTGAACGTGAGTGGGTGTTGGGAGTCGGCGGCGGGCGTGGCCACCTCGCCGTCGCGTCGGATGATCGTCGCCATCGCCTATCGCGCCTTGGAGGGGTGACCGTTGGTGAAGAACGTGCGTCGCACCGCCGCGTCGAGCGTCCGCTGCGCTGTTTCGACGTCGTTCAGGCGAACCGGCGCCACCGCATCGAGCCGGCGCAGCAGGTCTCGAGACGCTTTGCCGGTGAGCTGCTTGGTGAGCGCGTTGAGCTGCCGCGGCGGCAGCTCAACGAGGGCAAGAATGGCCGTGCGTGCGGGCAGCGTGCGGGCGGCGGCTAGCAGCCGTTTGGCGTCGACCCGCGCGAGGCGAGCGACAACGATTTCTCGGGGCTCAAGCGGCGGCGACGGGGGGGTTGGTCGCGCGGACTCTTCGTGGGCCTTGACGATTGCGGGCGTGGCGTCGTCTTCGCCCTCGCTCTCACTGGCACCGAGCGGGTGCCGCGCTCCGAGCGATACGCCCAACTCGTTGTCGGCCTCGCCCAAGCGATCGACGAGCTGGCGGCGCTCACCGCCGGGCATCGCGTCTAGAATGGACTGCACCATGGTGATCCGCTCGGCCCGCCGCTTCTCTTCGTGCCGATGCGTCTGGATCCAGTTGGACAGCTCGGTGGCGATCACACGGACAGCCGCGGGGTCCGCGTCGCCCGAGCGCGAGAGCTGCAGCAGCACTGCTGCGCGGCGTTCTTCGTCGAAGCATGCCAGCACCGCGGCAGAGACGTCGCTGGGAAGGTGCGAGAGCACCAACGCGATCGCGGCGGGTTGCTCGCCCTCAAGGAACCCGGCGATTGTCTCGGGCTCGGCCTCGCTGAGCGAGTGCAGCCACGGGTCGTCATCGATGGGCGTTGCGGGGACGCTGGGTACGACGGGAGCCCGCGGCGACGCTGCGGCGGTTTGGCTTGCCAGATCGCTCAGCACCAACTCCACGCCGTCAGCTTCCACGCCGCCGGCTTGATTCGATTCGGCCACGTCGGGCACGTCGGGCTCGGCTGAGACATTGGCCGTAGGCCGCGAGCGCGCGTTGCCTTGGCGTGTGAGCGATTCTTCGGCTCGCGACGCGTCGGTCGGCGGTTCGTCTTCGGCGACCGATCGGGCGACGGAGCGCATCGCGGTGCGCAGCCGCGACGCCTCTTCGGCCGATAGGCGCGAGAGCATCGTCGCCGCGGCCTCCGGAGGCAGGCTCCGGAAGAACGCGGCCGCTTCGCGGATCGATGGTTCGGTCTGGGCGATCACTCAGTCGTTATCCGGCGTTGTTGATCCAGCTGCGAAGAATCGCGGCGGCGGCGTCGGGGTCGGTCGCCACCATGTCCGTGAGGTCGTCCTTCAGGCTGTCGGCCCGCTTCAACTTCAGGCGGGGGCGGGCGTCGTCGTCATCGGGGCCGGCTGCGCCTCCGCTCTTCGACGCGTCGAGCTCGGTGTCGAGCCGTAGCGAGGGGAAGCTGTCGGTCGGGTCGGTCGGCTTCGTGCTGGCGAACGACCGCAGCATGACGAGGCTCACCAACGCGAGGCCGGCCAGGCCGAGCGTGTTGGCGTACTCGCTAACGAGTCCTAACGCTCCGGCGGCGGCGCCCGCCGCGGGCGGGGCGGGGCGGGGGAGCACCTCCACCACCTCGACCTTCACTTGCTTGAACTCGTCCTCGCCCAGCGAGAGCTGCGGCAGGATCGCCTGAGCGAGGTTCTCGACCTCTTCTTTGACCTTGCTCTCGGTGTCTTTGATATCCGCCTCCGCGATCGTCTCGCCGACCTCTTCGCCCTCGTTCTGCTTCTGCTGGCGATACACCTCGCGGATGTGGCTGCGGGGGATGCGGATGCTGGCCCACGCCTCCTTGAGCCGCGGGCCCTGCTCGAAGAGCTCCTCACGCGACGAGCCGATGACGCTCTCGTTGCTCAGGTCCTCCACGCTTGTGGTGTTGCGTTCTTGGGCGGCGAGGTTGTCGTCCGGTCCCTGTCGGCCGGGGCCCTGAGCGGCGAGGCCGGGTCGCCCGCCGGGGCCTCCACGCGTCTGCGACGAGTTCTCCGTGGTCTCTCGCTTCTTGAGCGATTGCGGCTGGCCCTCGGGCTTTACCTGCGTGAGGCGACGCTCCATGGTCGGGTCGAGCACCGCGTTCACTTGCACACCGATGCCCTTGATGTGATCGAACTGCTCCAGCAGCTTCGACTTGATGTGCTTCTCGAGCAGCGTCTTTGTGCGGTAGAGCGGCTCGTCGTAGTCCTCGGCCCCGATGGCGCCCGCGGCCACCGGGTCGCCGCCCAGGTTGGTGACGCTCACCTGTTCGGGGCTGATGTCGGCGCTCGAGCTCACGAGCTTGATGACCGACCGCTGGTGGTGCGGCGTGACCATCTCGCCGACGGCCGGCTGGATGCTGACCGCCGCGGTGGCGCGGCGCTTGCCGCGGAGCCCGACGGCCTCGTGCTCGGTGATCAGCACGTACGCGTGATCGACCCACGGCATCTTGCTGATGATGCCCGAGAGCATCTTCTCACGCGCCGAGTGCATGCGTTGTCGTTTGAGCTCGATGGGGTCGAGCCAAGATCCGCCGGAGATGGCGTCGTCCATGAGGTCGAACACGTCGGCGGGGAGCTCGCCGGCCGAGGCGATCGCCGCGATGGCCGTCTCCTTCTGGCCGCGGGGCACGCGGAGGCGGTTGCCGTCGCTGGAGAAGTTGGTCACTCCCGCGGCGGCCATGGCGGCCTCCATGCGGCCAATCTTCGAGGCGCTGAACACCTCGCCGCCGAACAAGTAGGCGTCCGGGCCCGCGGCGGCCTGCTGGAACAAGAAACCAAGGCTCACCACCACGACCGTGAGCAACAGGCCGGCTGTCACCCGCGCGCCGGGGGTCATCGACGCGAACAGCTCGCGCAGCTGGGCGGTGGTTTGGTTGATCAGGTCCATCGATTATCGCCGGGGGAAGCCGGTTGGGTCGGTCGCTGGTCGGGTGGCTTCTAAATCCGCACTTCTTGAATCTCGCGGTACACGTCCATCAGCTTGTTGCGTACCTGCATGGTCATGCGGAACGCCATGTCGGCCTTCTGCACCGCGGTGAGCACCTCGGCGGGGTCGACGTCGCCGCCGGTGAACAGCGTCTCGATCGCTTGGTCCGCCTGCGCCTGCATGCTGTTGACCGACTCGAGCGAGCCGACGAGCAGCTCGCGGAACGCGTCGCCCGAGGCGCCCGGCTTGTTGACGTCCGCGAGCGGTTGGCTCGCCGCGCCCAGGACGCGGGCTCCGTCGGTGGGGTTGATGACGTTCATGCGGAGGCCCGCTCAGTCGTCGTCGGGTAGTGACGTGGTCGGAGGATCGTGCGTGTGCGTGCGTGTGGTCGTAGCGAAGGGCAGGGCGATCGTGCGCCGCGTCAGGCGATGATCTGCAGCGTCTGCCGGCCCAGGTCCTTGCTGATCTCCATGACGCCGATGTTAGCCTCGTACGCGCGGGTGGCTTCCAGCGCGTCGACGAACTCGTTCGTCATGTCGATGTTCGGGTAGGCGACCATGCCACGCTCGTCGGCCAGCGGGTGGCCCGGCTCGTAGCGGACGATCGGCTCGGCGGTGGAGTGCTCGACACTGGCCACGCGCACGCCCTTGCCGCCGCCCCGGGTGCTCACGCCCTCATCGACCTGCAGGGTGACGTAGCGTGGCTGGTAGGGGACCTGCTCGCCCCGCTCGTTGACGATCGTCGAGATGTTCGCCAAGTTGCCCGAGATGGTGTTCAGCCGCGCCCGCTGCGCGGTGAGGCCACTCGTGCTGACGTCCATTGCCGAGAACATGGCGGCGTTTCCTTATCCGGGCCCGGTCGTGTACGGGGAATGGTTTGCTTGGTGGTCGGTGGTCTAAGTCACGTTTTCGCTGATCGCCGAGCGGAGCTGCGAGTACTGCGTCCGCATGAGGGCGATCGCCAGGTTGTGCTTGCCCTGGTTCTTCGCGATCTCCGTGATCTGCTTCTCCAGGCTCACGTCGCTCTCGTCGTGGTAGAGGATCTCCTTCATGGAGTCGCTCACGCCGGCGAGGTCGTCGGTGTCGAGCCGGCCGAAGTGCGCGGCGCCCTGCGAGTCGAGCCGCGTGAGGCCGAGGCCCGGGTCGCCGTCGATCCGCCAATCGCCCATCACGCCCGCCGTGCCGGGGCTGTGCGAGGCGCGGCGTGCGGCGAGCGCCTCGCCGAGCGACGCCTCGAACGCTTCGGGCGAGAGGTCGCGCGACTGGTAGCCCGGTGTGTTGAGGTTGGCGATGTTGCCGGCCAGCACGCCGTGACGCGACTGCGTGAACGCCACCACCTGCTCGAGCACCGGCAGCGTCGAGTTGTTGAGGAACATGGCGGCTCGGCGGGCGAGGCGTGTGACTTGAGCGGAAAGCGGGCGCGGTCCGAGAAGCCAGTAGCAGTTTGCGCGCCGGCGCGTAAACACCGCTTTGCGTTGAGCACGCCGGCCAACAACCGGCAACGCTTGCCGACAAGACCGGCCACATCGGCCGATCAGCCGACTAGAGGACGACGCTAGCGAGCCACGGCAGCACGCGTTCGTCAGGCGGCGCGGGAGAGGCCCTTCTCGCGCGGCGCGACGCCATAGAGGCGGAGCTTGCCGCTGAGCGTGCGGACGCCGATGCCCAACGCGGCGGCCGTCTGCGCCCGATGACCGTCGAAACGATCGAGCGTCGCGAGGATCATCTCTCGCTCGACGTCGGCCAGGCTCTTGCCCAAAGGCAACGTCGAGGCCGCTTCGGGCGCTGAGGCGTCGGTCGGAGCGTCGGTCGGGGCGCGGCCGTCTTGCCGCAGCCACGGCCGCAGCAGGTCGGCCGAGATGCTCGGCCCCTCCGCTAGCACGCACGCGCGGGTGATGACGTTGTGCAGCTCACGGACGTTGCCCGGCCAATGGTGGGCGTCCAGCAGCTCGCGGGCGCCGGCCACAAGGGTGAGCGGCTCACGCCCAAGCCGCACGGCGGCCGTTTGCAGGAAGTGCTGGGCGAGCAGCAGGACGTCGCCCCGGCGTTCGCGGAGCGGCGGCACGTGCACCGGTAGCACGTTGAGGCGGAAGAACAGGTCCTCGCGGAATCGCCCCTCAGCAACTTCGCTAGAAAGGTCGCGGTTGGTCGTGGCGAGCACGCGGACGTCGACCGGCCGCGTTTCGCTGGAACCGACGCGTTCGAACGTGCGTTCTTGAAGCACACGCAACAGCTTCGCCTGCAACGCGAGGTTGATCTCGGTCACCTCGTCCAGCAGCAGCGAACCGCCGCTTGCTAGTTCGAAACGCCCGACGCGGTCGGCCTCGGCGCCGGTGAACGCGCCGCGGCAGTGGCCGAAGAGCTCGCTCTCCGTGAGTTGTTCCGACAGGACCGGACAGTTGAGGCTCACCAGCGGGGCGGTGGCCCGACGGCTGGCGGCGTGGATCGTCTGGGCGACCAACTCCTTGCCCACGCCGCTCTCGCCGCAGATGAGCACGGTTTCATCGGTCGCCGCGATCCGCTCAAGCTGATCGCGGAGGCGCCGCATGGCGTCGCTCTCGCCGACCATGGCCGGGCCGGCTTCCGCGCCCTCGGCTGGAGAAGGCTTCGCTGGTTGGAGGCGGCCGCGGCGGAGCGCACGGTCTACGGACGCTTCGAGCCGGTCGACGTCGTACGGTTTTTCCAGGTAGTCGAACGCCCCGAGCCGCATGGCCTCGACCGCCGTCGAGATGCTCGCGTGCGCCGTGACCATGAGCACCTGCAGCGGGTAGCGCAGCCGCTCGATTTCGCGGATCAGGTCGAGCCCGCTCATGCCGGGCATCTGCAGGTCGGTGACCACCACGTCGAACGCGCGTTGCTTGAGCGCGGCGAGCGCCTCGGCGCCGCTGCTGCACGCCTGGGCCTCGTGCCCGAGCTGACGCAGCACGTCGACGACCGACTGACGGGCCGTGGCGTGATCGTCGACGACGAGCACCGAGGCGACGGCGTCGGGCGCGATCGAAGCGACGGAGTCTGCGGACGAGTCCGGGGCAACGCTCACGCGGCGGCTCCCATCGCGTGGCGGGGGATCTTGATCGTGAATGCGGCGCCGCCCTCGGGGCAGTTGACGGCTGTGATCGACCCGCCGTGCGCCTCGGCGACGTGCGCGACGACCGAAAGGCCAAGGCCGGTGCCGGTCTCTTTGGTGCTGAAGAACGGCTCGAACAGCCGCTTCTGCTGCTCTTCGGTCAGGCCGGGTCCGCTGTCGGCGACCTCCAGCTCGAACCCGCCGGGCCCGTCGTACGACGTCACGACGAGCTCGCCGCCCTGCGGCATGACGTCCAGTGCGTTGAGCGACAGGTTCAGCACCGCCCGGCGAAACAGCTCGCGGTCGGCGACGAGCGACGTGTGCGGTGGGATGTCGATCTCGATCTCGACCGCCTGCGCCTCGAACTGCGGCGCGAGCGACTCGCACACCTCTTCAACGAGATCGCCGACGAGGAACGAGCCCCACTGCGGCTGGCGGTGGGCGCTGAAGGAGAGCAGATCGTTCACGGTGGCTTCCAGGGCGGTGAACCCTGCCTCGACCTTTTGAAGGACATCCAGCCCGGGGGCGTCGCCGGCAAGCCGACGGCGGAGCAGGCTTAGGTACAGCGTGACGGGCGTTAGGTTGTTGCGTACTTCGTGGGCGACGTGCGACGCCATCTCGCCCAAGTCGGCCAGGCGGTTCTTGCGGGCCAGCTCTTGGTTCTTCCGCTCCAGCTCGGTGTTGAGCCGAGAGACCTCTTCACGCAGCAACGCGTGCGTTTGCTCGAGCCGCGACGTGGCGGTCTGCCAAGCGTCGAGCAGCTGCGACAGGTCGACGTCGGCGGGCTCCTCGCCGCGGAACACGCGCAGCGGCGCCGGGGATGGCGGATCCGGTTGCGGATCGGACGGGCTCGGCGGGATTGGTTCCGGTGACACAGCAGGTTCAGGCGTGTTGCCTAGTGGGTCGAGAGGTCGAGGTTGGTCGCGACGGGAGTGGTCGGTGCGATGGCGGGCTTTGCAACGCCGGCCCCGGGGACGGCGTGCGGCTGATACGCCGTCGCTACCTGGTGGCCCCGGTGAATGGTCTGTAGCTGGTCGGCGATCACGTCGCGACGCTCGGCCATCTGTCGGCCGTGTTTCTCTTCCAGCTGGCGGACGGCTGCGAGCAGTCTGCTGCATTGCTCGGCGTCGGCGGCGCAAGTGGCGCGGGCCTGTTGCGATGCCCAATGGCGGGTGGCGGGGTCTTCGCCGCGGAACGGATCGAGCAGTTGCTCGGTCTCGCGAAGGCCGTCGATCAGCGTCTGCTTGGCGCCGAGGAGCTTCAGCAGCTCGGTAGTGTCGCCGGCTCCGACGAGCTCGCCCTGCTTGCCGCACGCCACGAGCAACCGCTCCAGCAGGTAGCGCCTGCGGGCGACGAGTTCGGCCAGTGTGTGGGTCGAGCCGGGCATCGGGCGAAGGTTGGGTGGGGCTTGGCGTGTTGGGGCGGGCAGCGGCCTAGAACAGCACGAGCTCGTCGAGCAGTCGCTGCCATTCGGGCCGCGTCAGGTTAGTGGGAGTAGCAAAGTCTGCGTCGGCGGGCAATCGCGCTAACAGCAGGCGTGCTTGCTCGATAGCGCCGCGGGCCCGGACGTTGTCTTGCAAGCGGCGCCGGCAGTGCGAGATCTGCACCAGCGTCACCAGCGAGAACGGGTCGTTCTGATAGAGCGTCGTGACGTTCGAGTACGCCTCGATCGCCTCCTCCCAGCGGCCCATCTCGAAGAGGACCGACCCGCGCATCATGTAGCAGTTGCGGAGCGTCGCGCGGCCGAGGTCGTCCGCTTCGGTGGCCAGCGTGATCTCGTCCTGCACGCTCTTGTAGAGCTCAAGGGCACGCTGAAGATGCTGATCGGCCTCGGCTCGGGCGCGTTCGATCTCGTTGACCGTCTTCGCGTCCGCCAGCCGCTCGAGCGGCTCCTCCGACGCATGGCGGTGCGACTCAGCCATCAGGTACCGCGCGGTCAGCGCCTGGGGGTCGTCTGGGTAGCGGTCGATCGCCTCGGTCAGGCAGTCGATGGCTTCGGTATGGCGACCAAGCTCAACCAGAAGGCGGCCGAGGGCGAACTTGGAGTCGCGCCACTCGGGGCTGAGCGGCGTCATCGCCGTGTCGTAGAGGTTCTCGTTGAGCAGCTTGATCGCGCGTTCGAGGTTGTTGACTTCGAGGTAGGCGTGCGCGCAGTCGAGCCGCGCCTGGTAAGCGGCCACGTCGGTGCTGTGGAACGTGAGGCACTCCTCGAACGCGGTGATCGCCTGACGCGCCTCGCCGAGAGACAGGTGCGACTGACCCACCTTGAGCAACGCCGACGCGTTGCGGATGAGCGGCTCGTTGCGCAGGTAACGCTCCAGAACCCGTGCGGTGTCGCTGTAGCTCTGCCCGTCGGCGTACGCCTCAGACGCTTGCCACAGGTCGTCGATGAAGGCGCGGGTGGCGAAGCGTGCTTCGGCGAGTTGCTCGTAGGCGACGCCCGCCTCGCGGAGCCGGCGGCGTCCCTCGCGCCGGGCGTCTCGGCCGCGGGGGGCAAGCCGTTCGGCCTCGGCCAGCCGAGCGTCTCCCCAACGGCGGAGCGTCTCCGCGCGCAGAGCCAGCTGCTCGGTCCGCGGCAGCGGCGGGGTCAGGCGATCCGCGAGCGTGATCGCCGGACGGTAGGCCCCGTCGGAAAGGTACCCCTGGTGGGCCTCGCGAAGGCGTTGGCGGACCTCGTCGAGCGACAGCAAGACCCCCTCGTAGCTGACGGGCTCTCGCACGGCGTCGAGCGCGCGGCGGTACGCTTCGAGACCGCTCGGGTCGCCCGCTCGGCGGAGGATGTCTCCCTCGGCCAGCGAGGCGGCGATGCCGGAGGGGCTCGAGCCGTGCTTGCGGCGTAACTCGGCGTAGCGATCACGGGCCTGAGCCTCGTCGCCGGAGAGCTCGTAGGCGCGGCCGAGCAGGTAGTCGCTCTGGCGTGTGACGTCGGTGGCGAGTTTGTCGAGGCGGCGAGCCTTCTCGAGCGCAGCGATGGCCTGGCTAGCGAGCGTGCGGACCTGCGCGGAGGGGGCGGTCGGCGTCGCTGAACTGTCGATCGGACCGACGAGCGACTCGAGCTCCGCCACCAGGACCTTGCCGCGGAGCAGCTCGGTCTCTCCGGGCGGGTTGAGATCCGTGGACAGTGCGACGTACTGCGCCGCTTCATCGAACCGACCGATCTTGGCGAGCGAGTCGGCCATCATGCCGACGGCGAGCCCCCGGTCTTCGTTGGTGATGGTATTGTCGGTCAGCGCCGCGGTTAGTTCGTCGACCGCGAGCCTGTGCTTGGCAGCGGGCATGGAGCGGTACGCACGGGCCAGCAGCAGGTGCGCCTTCGCCTCCCCCGTCTTGCCAACAGCCATGGCCGATAGGATCGTCTCGACGCCCGAGTCGTACTGCCGGCTCTCGACGAGCGACATGCCGAGCAGGTAGAGGCCGAGGCCCTCGCGGTCTTCGGGGAAGCCAACGGTGCGGGCCTCGCTCAGGTACCGCGACGCGATGTAGTACTCCGTGCGGGCCCGCTCGGGCGACCACTGGGCCTCCGCTTGGCGGACCTTCAGAGCGCCGAGCAGGAACAGCTGTCCGGAGTAGTCCTCGCCGTCGGGCGAGTCGTCTTGCAGCCGAGCGACGAGCAGCCGAGCCGCCTCGTCGTCGCCGGCGTCGAGCGCGGCGAGCGCTTTTTCGAGGGTCACCTCTTCGGGCATCGCGGCGTAGTCGGCCACGAGCAGCCAGGTGGCGACCGTGCCGATCATCGTGGCGGTCAGCACGCCGGTGATGATGGCCGACCGCTTGCCGCCGCCCGCGGCCCAGGCGCGCACCCGTTGCAGCAGGTTCTTGGGCGCCTCGTCGGTCGGCGGGTCGAGCGGCTCTTCCACGCCGCGGCTAGTACGGCGCGCGGCGAAGGACCGTCAAGAGGAATGCGGAATTGGGAAGGCGGAAGGCGGAATGACGCACTGGCGCGTTGCTTGCCGCGGTCACCGCGGGAGGGTGGACGCAACGGGAGGGTGAACGCAGCGGGAGGGCGAAGCTCCTGCTGAGCCGGCGATGGGGAACAGGGCTTGGCTCCGCGGGAGCGTCGCCCTCCCGAGAGCGACCTAGCGTCGCTGGCTCGTTGGTTCACGCTCACGCCAACGCAGGCGCTGCTAGCCGTGCCGCCTTTAGCAAAGGGCCGGCATCCCCCATATCTCCTAGCAGAACTGGCCCATCACCCAGCGGTGCAGGTCTGCGAGCATCTCGGTCGTGACCGAGTCTTCGCCGGGGTACTGGCGGACGTCCACGCTGATGCCGGCCGCGTGCAGCAGGGCGAGGTCTTCGCACAGCTCGGGCTGCGTGTAGCCGGCGCTGCCGCGGGACGAAGCGAGCAGCAGCGGCAGGCGACGGGCGTCGTTCACGCGGCCCAGCAGTTGGCCGCCGCGAGGCAGGGCGCCGTCCAGGCTCGCCACGCCGGCGAACGCGCCGGGCTGACGCAACGCGATCCGCAGCGCCATGGCGCCGCCGGCGCCGGCGCCGGCCAGGAACACGCGGTCCGGGTGGACGGAGAATCGTTCGCGGGCGGTGTCGATGGCTTCGAAGACGGCATCCTCGGCTTCGGCCACGCCGGCGGCCGAGTTGGTCCAGCGGAAGCGGTGGTCGTGCTGCGGATCGCTGTCGCCGCGGGGGGCGACAGCCACAAGGTTTTGCAGGCTCACGTGCGGCATGACGACGCGGAGCTCCGCTTCGCTCGATGCGGCTTCGTGCATCCACACGAGCAGCGGGTAGCGGTAGCCAGGCTCGTACTTGGCCGGGGCGAACGTGGCGATCGGCAGCGGCTCGGCCGGCGGCGCCAGCAGGTCGCCGGCTGCGCGGAGCGGACGCCACGTGGGGAGCGTCGTGCCACGGGCGGCGTGCTTGCCTGAGGGCGAGAGCGTCGCCAACGGAGCCTCTTCCAAACGATTCATGCGGGGCGGGCTTGCGGGGTGGGAGCGAGGCGTGCGGGGCGAGGCAGGCGGCGCGGCTTGAGCAACGCGGGGCCGGGTTTGCGTCGACGTGCGGAGCAGAGGCGATCCGAGGTTCAGGCCTCAGGAACCAAGCCGTCCGCGCCGCGAAGGGCGAATCTATACGCGAAGGTCCGAAAACCCGTCAACGCGAGGGGCCGACGATTGCGGTGGGGTGGGGACGCTAGCACAAGGAGAGGGGGAGAAGATGGGGGGATGCCAACTCGGTGCTGTGGCGGACCATACCTAGGCGGGCGCGTGTAGGAGCGGACGGTGCCGTGAAGCTGCGGATGCTATCGTCGGACCCGCGTGCGTTGCCGCAGCGGCAGTGACTACCAAAAGTGAGCCGGCTTCTTCCGCCCACGTTCACACACAAACGGCGGACCATGCCGCCAAACGCGACCGCGCCGAGCGATCATCACCCCATCTCCCCGTAGAGAAACCCCACGTCGCCTGCGGCCGAGCCCTTGCGCAGCAACGCCCGAGTGAACCGCCATCCCTCGAACCCCTACCTTCTTAGACCAGTCCCGCCATCGTGGTGACGAGTTCCTTCACCGCGTCGATGCTCTTCTGGAAGCCGGCCTGCTCAGTGTCCGTGAGATCGATCTCCACGATCCGCTCGACGCCTTCCGTGCCGAGCACGGCCGGGACTCCGACGTAGTAGCCGCCCACGCCGTACTCCTGATCGCAGTACGCGGCGACGGGGATGAGACGCTTCTTATCACGGACGATGGCCTCGACCATCTGCGCCGTGGCGCCGGCCGGGGCGTAGAACGCGCTGCCGGTCTTCAGCAGGCCGACGATCTCTGCGCCGCCCTTACGGGCGCGGTCGATAATGGCGTCCAGCTTGTCCTGGGCCATGAGCTGCTGGACGGGGATGCCGCCGACGCTAGTGCAGCTAGCGAGCGGCACCATGGTGTCTCCGTGGCCGCCCATGAGCAGTGCCGACACGTCTTCGACGCTCACGCCGAGCTCCGTGGCGATGAATGTCCGGTAGCGGGCCGTGTCCAAGACGCCGGCTTGGCCCATCACGCGGTGGTGCGGGAAGCCGGTCACCTTCTGCGCCTGCTGCACCATGGCGTCGAGCGGGTTCGAGACGACGATGACGCACGCGTCGGGGCTCGACTGCTTCACCTGCTCGCAGACGCTGGTCATGATCTTGGCGTTCGTGGCCAAGAGGTCGTCGCGGCTCATGCCCGGCTTGCGGGGGATGCCGGCGGTGATGACCACTACATCGGAGCCCGCGGTCTCCGCGTAATCGTTGGCGCCGACGATGTTCGAGTCGAAGCCGAAGATGGGGCTCGACTGCATCAGGTCTAGGGCCTTGCCGCGGGGCATGTCGGCCATGTCGCCGGGGATGTCCAGCAGGACGATATCGCCGAGCTCGGCGGCGGCGCACCAGTGGGCACAGGTAGCGCCGACGTTGCCGGCTCCGACGATGGTGATCTTGGCGCGTCGCATGGCGGGGCGAGGAGTTGGGGGGAGGGGGTGAGGGATTAGGAGTTAGGGGTTAGGGCTTGAGGCTCGGGGCGTCAGGCCCTGCGACTCAGCCGCCAGCGGCAGCCGGCGGAAGGGTCAATTCGACGCGAGTATCTCGCTGCGGTCGGAGAGCAACAAGGGACCGCGACAAAGTGTCGCACCACGCCGCGGTGGTTGATCGGGTTACCCCGGGTTCACCACTTGCTTGGAGTGGTGAAGCGGATCAAACGGTCGAAACGGCCGCGGTTGTTTGACCGCCGACGCCGGGCGGGTTTAGGCTGTGGGAAGAGCCGAGATTCGCGGCTGCCCGATAGCAAACGACCCCAACGGCAACCGACCGATGCCTTCCAGACGCCACCGAACGTCTCCGCTCACGCCCCTGCTGTGGCTGATGGTGGGGGTGCTGACGGCGCCGAACGCGGAGTGCGGCTTTGGTGACTTGGTGATCGAACTCGGTCCGGACGGCACGGAAAGCAACGCGGTCTTCGGCTACTCTGTCGCTGCTGGCGGTGAAACAATCGCCGTCGGCGCTCCGGGGATCCACAAGGTTTACCTATTTGATCGTGAGACGCTCTCGGTGGTCAGCGAATCCACACCGGGAGCACCGGGAGCACCGGGCTCAGGCTTCGGATTCTCTGTTGCTCTGTTCGACGACGTGCTCGTCGCCGGTGCAGTGTCGTCCTTCAACCCTGACGGGGTATGGAGGCACACGGGCTCGGTCTACCGGGCTGCGCTTCCCTCGGCTTCCACGGAGCGTCTCGCCACGACAGGCCCTTCGTTCCAGGACTCTGATGTCGCGGGCTTCTCAGTCGCGACCTCGGCCGATGTGATCGTCACCGGCGCGCCGCGTGGTGGTCGGCAGCCCGACGACGAAACCGGCTCGGTGCACGTGTACGACGCGGCTACCGGCAACTACTTGCAGACGCTTGCCCACGACGATGCTGAGCGTGGGCACTTCTTCGGCGCGTCGGTTGCGGTCGCCGGCGACGTGATTCTCGTTGGGGCCGATCACTCGGAAACCTTCCCCGCGACTGAAGGGGCCGCGTACGTCTTCGATCGGGTAACCGGGCAGCAGACCGCGAAGTTGACGTTCGAGTACGAGTACAAGCCGCCCTATAGTGCGTCGTACCGCGGTCGCGAGCAGATCGGCACATCGGTTTCGCTATATGATGGCACGGCCTACGTGGGGGCGCCGTCAGCCCACCCTGGGCTTGGTATCGGGGGTGTTTTTGCGATCGACTTGGCCACTGGTGAGGAACAGGTCTACTCCGCATTGAATGATGGAGCAGCTTTGTTCGGCGAGTCGATTGCGGTTGATGATGGGTTGTTGCTGGTGGGTGCATCTTTGAACACGTTCGACGCGCCTACGTATTTTGGGGGCGCTTTTCTATTCGATACGGCAACCGGCCTTCAGATCCATGAATTCTCCTCGCCGGAGAACGACATTCGAACTGTATTCGGCGCCGCGGTTGCTCTGCACGACGGAGTAGCCGTCATCGGTGCGGCTGGAGCCAACAACAAACAAGGCGCGGCGTACGTCTACGACGTCTCCAACCCCCAGCTGCCGGGCGACTTCAACGGCGACCGGTTGATCAACAACGCGGACCTGAACCTGCTGCTGAACCACTGGGGTTCAGGCGAGCTGCCCGCAGAGTGGGACGGCCGACAGCTGGCGGGCGAAGCGGTGGCCAACGCGGAGCTCAACGGCCTGCTGTACGCCTGGGGCCGCGGCGACGGGGCGACGGACACCGGCGTCGTGCCCGAGCCGACAGCGGCGGGGCTGCTGAGTGTGCTGCTCATCGGCGTCGCGTCCACACGGCGTGACGCGAGGCCGCTCGCCTGAGCCGAGCGCGCTAGCGTCGGGTGGTCGATAGTTGGCGTCGGCGCCAAGCGTCGCGTTGATCCGACGCCACCCGGGGCTAACGCCCACGGCTCCGTTTGGCTGACGCTGCTTTGTGGAGGGGTGAGCGCATTAGTTGCCTACAAAATCGTACGGACATGCCGTCTGTGTTATTCTCTGAGGGGCGTACCAAAATACACTGGCCGCAGTCAGACGATCGCGCTCTGACGACACCAAGAAAGTAGCAATAAGAGCGAGAGTGATGAACCATCGCCTGACTGTGGCCACGTTCGTCCTTGCCAGCGGGCCCCTCGTCCTTGGCTACGGGGGAGAGGTAGCGGCCGTCGGCGTGGAACTCTACCGGTTGCCCGCTCCCGACTTGGAGCCCGGCGCCTTCGCCGCTTCTCTTGCGATCGACGACGGCCAAGTCGCGATTGGTCGGTTCATCGACAACGACGATGACTCCGACGGAGCCGTGTATCTGTTCGACGTGGCCAGCGGCTCACTGCAGCAGCAGCTAAGCCCGACCGCCGGGAACCCCATCGGCAACTCCGTGGGACTCGACGACGGCGTTGTGGTCGCGGGAGATTACTACGACGACGGATTGGGATTCGGCACGGGCGCCGCTTTTCTGTTCGACGCGGCCACCGGCGCCCAGACGAACGAACTCACGCCCGACGACGCCAGCGGCTTCTCGTTTTTCGGTGTTTCGGTTGCCATCGACGACGGCGTCGCGGCGATCGCGGCGCCGGAGGCTGATGGCTTCTACTTGTTCGACGTCGCGGCTGGCGATCAGATCTTAAAGGCCGACACGGATCAACACACTTACGCAAGCGAAGTGGCGATCGATGGCGATTACGTCGCCGTCGCTGGGCAAGGGGAAGCGGCGGTCGTCGACGCCACCGACGGCGAGCTGCTGCACGAGCTTGACCTAGCGGGGACGAGGTTCGGCGAGGTGATCGCGAGCAACGACGGCATGGTCATTGCCGGGGCCAACCGCAACGAGCATGCGGGCGCTAACTCCGGCGCTGTTTACGTGTTCGACGCGGCCACCGGGCAGCAGATCGTCCGACTGGTGGCGGACGATGCACAAGCCGGCGATTTTTTCGGGACCTCGGTCGCGATCGACAACGGGATCGCCATCGTGGGGGCCAGCGGGGAGGACTCCGCAGCCGATAATGGCGGGGCGGCCTACCTGTTCGACGTGATCACCGGCGAGCAGATCGCTAAGTTGACCGGCAGCGACATCGGCGCCGGCAGCCGCTTCGGATCCTCGGTGGCGATCGGCGAGGGGTATGCGGTGGTCGGAGCGGCTGGCCACGACGGTGGTCGTGGAGCAGCGTACGTCTTCGCGACGATGGTGATCCCAGAGCCGACAACGGTGTTGCTAGCGAGTCTTGTCGTGCTGCTGAGCTCCGCTCGCGCGCAGGGGCGACGCTAAGACCCACCGCTTCACCACACCCACGAAGTGGTGAACCCGGGGTAACCCCGGGTAACCGCCGCTCGACGCGGCGCCAGCGGTGCGTCGTTGGGCCCCGTCGCTGGGCGGCCGTTCGTCCGCCTCCCCCGCACTTCTCTTGCTGCGGCGCGGCGCGGCTTCTACGCTCCGCCGCCCGGAAGAGGCGTGAGGCGTGAGTGGCGAGGCTTGAGCGAAGGCGCTCGGGTTCGGCTCTCAGGCCGCACCCCTCGCGCCTCAAGCCTCAACGCCACCGCCGCTTGTCCGACACCGCTACCGCCGTCCGCGGGCCCTGGGCCCGCGCCGCCGACCTGGCGCTGCCCGTGGCGATCATCGCCAGCGTGCTGGTGATCCTCGCGCCGCTGCCGTCCATGATCATGGACCTGCTGCTAGCGGCCAACATCACCGTCTCGGTGATCGTCCTGCTGACGACGATCTACGTCCGCTCGCCGCTGGAGTTCAGCGTCTTCCCGTCGCTGCTGCTAGCAACCACCCTCGCGCGGCTGGTGCTCAACGTCGCCACGACGCGGCTGATCTTGACCAAGGCGCCCACCGAGAAGCTCGACGCCGCCGGCGGCGTCATCATGGCGTTCAGCGACTTCGTCGCGGGCGACCGGATCGTCGTAGGGCTGATCATCTTCGTCATCATCGTGGTGATCCAGTTCATGGTCATCACGAAGGGGGCCACGCGCATCTCCGAGGTCGCTGCCCGGTTCGCGCTGGACGGCATGCCCGGCAAGCAGATGGCGATCGACGCGGACCTCAACGCCGGCATCATCGACGAGCACGAGGCCCAGGCCCGCCGCACGGAGATCACCAGCCAGGCGGACTTCTACGGGGCCATGGACGGCGCCAGCAAGTTCGTGCGCGGCGACGCCGTGGCGGGCATCGTCATCACGGTGGTGAACATCATCGGCGGGCTGATCATCGGCATCGCCCAAGAGGGCATGAGCGCCGTCGAGGCGGGCGCGTTGTTCACGCGGCTGACCATCGGCGACGGCCTGGTCAGCCAGGTGCCCGCGTTCTTGATCAGCATCGCCGCGGGCCTGCTTGTGACGCGGAGCACGCAGAAGACCAACATGCCGGCCGAGTTCATCGACCAGATCTTCAGCCGGCCGCAGGCGCTGATGCTGGCCGGCGGGTTCCTGGGCATCCTGGTGTTCACCAGCCTGCCGACCGTGCCGCTGCTGTCGCTCGGCGCGGCGTGCATCATGCTCAGCCGTGTGGTGGCGCGAGACGGCCCGCTCAGCGGCGCGGACGGCGAGATCGAGGCGCCCCCGCAGGACGAGGGCCCGCCGCCCGAAGAGCGTGTCGAAGACCGCCTGGCGGTCGACCCGATGGAGATCGAGCTGGGCGTGGGGCTCATCCGCCTGGCCGACCCCAACCGCGGCGGCGATCTGCTGGACCGCGTGCAGAAGGTCCGCGGCAACGTCGCGGGCGAGATCGGCCTCGTCATGCCCAAGGTCCGCATCCGCGACAACATGCGGCTGGAGCAGAACGACTACCGGATCAAGATCGCGGACATGCCGATCGCCGACGGCACGATCGACGCGGGCATGATGCTGGCGATCGACTCGGGCATGACCACGGGCATGGTCGACGGCATCGAGACGGTGGACCCGGCCTTCGGCGCCCCCGCGCGTTGGATCACGCCCGAGCGACAAGATCAGGCCGAGATGCTCGGCTGGACGGTCGTAGAGCCGGGCGCCGTGCTCGCGACACACCTGACCGAGGTCTGCCGCCGCCACGCGGACGAGATCCTCACCCGCGACGCCACGCAGCACCTGCTGGACGAGCTCAAGCAGCAGTCGCCGACGGTGGTCACCGAGCTGATCCCCGAGGTGATGACGCTGGCCGAGGTGCAGAACGTGCTCCGGCTGCTGCTCCGCGAGCAGGTGTCGATCCGCCAGCTGGCGACCATCCTCGAGGTGCTGGGCGACAACGCCCCGAAGAGCAAGGATCCGATCCTGCTTACCGAACTGGTGCGGCACCGCCTGGCCCGCCAGCTGTGCACCCGCTACCGCGACCGAGACAACCAGCTGCACGTGGTGGCGTTCGACCCGGCGCTGGAGGACCGCGTCCGTGGCGGCTTCGAGCACAGCGAGCGCGGCCTGCTGATGCGGCTGCCGCCCAAGACGCTCGAGGCGATCACGGAGCAGGTCCGCAAGGCGACCGAGCGGCTCACGGCCGAGGGCCACACGCCCATCGCGCTGGTGAGCCCGCAGGTGCGCGCAGCGGTCAAGCAGATCACCGAGACGGCGTTGCCACAGCTGGTGGTGATGAGCTTCAACGAAGTCACAAGAGACACAACGCTCGTCACCAGCGGCGTGGTGAGCGACGTGGGAGGATGAGCTGGAATGCGGAATGCGGAATGCGGACGGGGTAACCGAGTGAACCGCCGCTTCTAATCGTCCACGCCAACACCCTTCACCAAACCGACGCCCTCCCGCAGCCACGCCCGAGCGCACCCCCATCCCCCCATCTCCTAACCCCTCCCACCGCATGCATCTCCAAACCTACTACTGCCAGTCGATGGGCGAGGCGATCACGCGTGTGCGGGCGGAGCTCGGCGACGGGGCCGCGGTGCTGCACGCTCGCACCGTGCGTCGCGGGCTGCTGCGTAAGCGCGTGCTGGAGGTCGTCGCCACCGACACGCCGCCCGACGAGCTGCCGACCGACGCCGTTACCAGGAACGCGGATGGGGGAACGCGGAGTGCGGAATGACGCGCTCGCGCGATGCTTGCGTCATGGCTTACTCCGCACTCCTCACTCCCACTTCCACGTTTTGATAAGTCGAAGGCGCCGCTAGCGGCTTGAGCCGAACCGGCTCGCCAGAACTAATCCGACACTTCCGCTCAAGTTTCAATGCCCGTCTCGTCGAAACCCGGAAAGTGGCTCCTGCCGCCGTCGCGAGCCTTGTGCTCGTGGCTGGCAAAATGGGAAGCCTGCCCCGACCTTTCCGACGCATCGACTAGCGGCTCATGGCTCGTACTTACGGCGGCGTTCTCGGAGCCCTGGCGATGGCCACGGTGCTGCTACGAGGCGCACTTGCCGGGGGCGGGCTGGAGGGGACGATCCACCAAGCGATCGTCGCCACCGGGTTGCTGGCTGTCGTCGGCGTGGTGGTCGGTGCGATCGCCCAACGCACCATCGACGAGTCGATCCGCACACAGCTCGAAGCGCAACTCGCGGAGCTGGACATCGACCTGCCGATCGCCGCTGGGGGCGAGGCAACCCAACAGTAAGGCACGCCCGCAGGGGCAACCCGCTAAGGCGCCACACCGCTAACAAGCACCGCGAGCCGAGACGGACTTTGGCCGCGTTCAATCTCGCCGACGGACGGCCGGGCAAGACGCCCCGCCCCACGCCGACGAGCCGCAGCGATTCACGGAGGAATGCATGGCAGCGACGCTCTCCGCCAAGCCCCAAAGCGCCGTAGTGCGCAAGGCCGCCGTCAAGACGGAGGCCCAACTCAAGCAAGAAGCCGAGATCGCCGAGGTCTGGCGACAGTACAAGGCCGACCCCACCAGCAAGCCGCTCCGCAACCGCCTGGTTGAGCAGTACCTGCCGCTGGTGAAGTACAACGGCGAGCGGATCTGGAGCCGCCTGCCCGACGGCGTTGAGCTGGACGACCTCATCTCCGCCGGCGTCTTCGGCCTGATGGACGCGATCAACGCGTTCGACATGGACCGCGGCGTCAAGTTCGAGACCTACTGCGTGCCCCGCATCCGCGGCGCCATGCTCGACGAGCTCCGCAGCATGGACTGGGTGCCCCGCCTGGTGCGCTCCAAGGCCAGCAAGCTCAACGACGCCATCAAAAAGATGGAGGCCAAGCACGGCCGCGCCCCCACCGAGCAAGAGCTCGCGACGCACATGGAGATCAGCGTCCCGGAGCTCGAGAAGATGATGACCGAGGCCAACGCCGTCGGCCTCATCTCGCTCGACAAGAAGTGGTACGAGACCGACAGCTACAAGGACGTCCGAGAGATCGACATCCTCGAGGACAAGCGGTCGGACGACCCCACCCGCCGCGTGCAGAAGTCCGACATCATGCGGCTGGTCACGAAGGGCCTCAACCGCAACGAGCGGCTCATCATCATCCTCTACTACTACGAGGAACTGACGATGAAGGAGATCGGCGCCACGCTCGATCTCTCCGAGAGCCGCGTCAGCCAGATGCACTCGGCGATCGTTTCGCGACTGCAGGGCCAGCTCGGCCGCCGCAAGCCGGAGTTCGGCGTCAACGCCAGCTAGCGTGCCCGACAGCGGCCCGCCCGATCGCACGTCGATCACACGAACGAACCAAGACGGCCGGCGACGCCCCAGTGCGTCGCCGGCCGTTTTTCGTTCGCCGGCTTACGCCCGGTTCACCACGACCAACGGGTGGTGAACCCGGGGTAACCGGGTTCGTAGCGACGCGAGACAAGCGGGGCCCGAAAGCCGAGCAGCCACGCGCAACGGGAAACTTGATTGGGGGGCCGGCTTCGCGGCACGCCCCGCGTCGTAAGTCCTCTGGAGCTGCCCGGCAGCCATCGGTCTCACAAACGGACGTGTTGGGGACCCGCTAGTCGGCTCAGGACGACGCCTCCTTTGCAGGTTGGCGTGCCGCAGAATCGGCGTCGAAGTTTCACGCCGACGCACCTTGGCTGCACAGGACAGAGCCTTCTTACGCAGCTCAAGAGTGCTACGTTACCGCTTGCCGGGGTCTTTCGACGCTTTGCCAATCATTGCCGTTGATGCACAGGCGAGCATCAGAAAGACAAGCGGGATGAGCACTGAAAAGAACTTAGGTGGCTCGCCTGACTCTGCCGTCACCAGATCGGACAGTGGGTAAAGCAGGGCAGCGACAATCCAGAGGAGAATGTTCGTGACAAAGAGACCACGCATGCCTGCACCTTGGAAAAAACTTTGTGAGAAGAGCGTTCTTAGTCCTGATTCTATCAAGCCGCCAACTGCGTAGGAGTGACCCTCCTGGGCGTCGAAGCGGCGCCGGCCACCGCTAGCGAGCGGGCCGGTTGATCCGCTACATCACTCCCACCCGAGGGTGAAACCGGGTAACCGGGCAGCCCAGGCCGGCCGCGACGGGGTCTTGGACGGGGGGGCACCCGGGTCGCCAGCGGCAGCAAGCGGGTCGCCAGCAGCAGCAAGCCACGCAGGCGGATCCTCATCCGCGGCCGGGGGCCCTATCCAGCGGAGAGAAACCCCGCCCAGAAAAAGCACGGGCGCGAGACCGCCGATAACCGGTGTATCAGCGTCCCCCGGGAGCCGCTATCGTCGCGCCGGGTGCCACTGCTGGCTTTGCCCAGCAGTGTTGAAGCGGATAACCGGCGTCCACTACGGGACAAGCCAGACAGTGGCACCCGACGCCGCGGCGATCTGCTCAACGCCAGCGACTATGAAGGCAGGCTAACTCGCATCGGTGCCCGTCACCTCGGCAGGTTCGCGCGTGCGCGAATCTCCCCGCTGACTGCCGCTTTTCCGCAGCCTGGCGGGCGCTCCTAAGTACAACGGTGTGACCCTCCTGGGCGTCGAAGCGGCGCCGGCCGCCGCTAGCGAACGGGCCGGTTGATCCGCTTCACCACTCCCACAAGAGGGTGAAACCGGGTAACCCGGCAGCCCAGCGGAGAGCAACCCCGCCCAGAAAAAGCACGGGCGCGAGACCGCCGATAACCGGTGTATCAGCGTCCCTCGGGAGCCGCTATCGTCGCGCTACCGTCGGCCCATCGCCCGGCGCAGCGCTCGATGCAGCCCGTCGCCCGCTGCCGCCCAGCGTTCGAGGCAACTCATCACCCGCTGCAGTGCAGCGCCCGATGACGCGCCGAACAACGTCCCCGCTCAACACCGCTCCCCCACGTGAAGCTCTCGACGCGAATCCTCGGCTGGGCCATCGCGGCGTTCGTGGTGACGCTCCGCTGGACCTGCCGTGTGCGTTGCCACAACGACCCCCGGCCGGAGCTCGACGCCGCGGGCGAGTCGTACGTGCACGCCATCCTGCACGCTCATCAGATCGCCATCGGCAGCAAGGCCGTGCCGGGCACGATGGCCATGGCCTCGCAGTCGGCCGACGGCCAGCTGCTGGCGCCCACGTTCAGAGCGCTCGGCGTGCCGTTGGTGCGGGGCTCCAGCGCCCGCGACGGACGCGCCCGCGGCGGCGTCGCGGCGATCGACCAGATGGCCGAGCACGTCGGCGCCGGCGGCCTGGGCGTCATCGCCGTGGACGGGCCTCGTGGCCCCCGCGGCCGGGTCCGCAAGGGCGTGGCCAAGGTCGGCGTGAAGACCGGCTGCCCGATCGTCTGTGTCATCATCCGGCCGAGCCGTCGGCTGGTGATCCGCAAGGCGTGGGACCGGTTCCAGACGCCGCTGCCCCTGTGCCGGTACGACGCGTACTTCGACGTGGTCCGGCCCACCGCCGACGACAGCGTCGAGTCGGTCCGCCGCCGCGTGGAGCAGAAGCTCAACGCGTTGGAAGCCCGCTGGGACCCGCAAGAGGCGGCCCACTCAGCCCCGCCCCGCGAAGCCGCGTCGACCGATCCCGCAGCGCCGAAGCCCTCGTCGACCGACGACCGCGACGCCCACGCCGCCTGAGACCGGCCGCTTGCCCTGGGGGCGACAGCGAGCTTCTCAGAGAGATAAACCACGAAGGAACGAAGGTAACAAAGGACGAGACGGGGGCGTTCGTCGTCCGGCCCGAGCGTTCACGGGAACACCTTCGTTCCCTTAGTTCCTTCGTGGTTCCTTCTCTCTGCTTGGCGGCGGATCAGCCTTCGCCGATACGCACCGCTTCGGCCAGGTCGATCGTGCCCTCGTACAGCGCGCGGCCGATGATGCACGCCGCGAGGCCCGCGTCCTTCAATCGTCGCACGTCTTCGACGGTCGTCACGCCGCCCGACGCCACCACCGGCAACGCGCCCACGGCACGCTGCATCTCTTCCATCGCCTGGACGTTCGGCCCCTTCATCATGCCGTCGGTGGCGATGTCGGTGTACACGATCGCCGCGAGGGGCTTCTCAGCGAGCTTCTCTGCGAGGTCGACCGCGCGGGTCTCGCTCGTCTCGAGCCAGCCGTCGGTCGCCACGAGGCCGTCGCGGGCGTCGACGCCCAGCACGAGCCGCTTCGGGAACCGATCCACGATCGCCGCGAACCAGTCGGTGTGCTTGATCGCGCTGGTGCCGAGCACCAGTCGGCCGATGCCAAACTCGAGCAGCTCCTCGATCGCCTGCTCGTCGCGGATGCCGCCGCCGAGCTCCACGACCATGTCGACCGCCTCGAGGATCTCCTGCACGGCCGGCAGGTTGACCGGGTCGCCCTCGCGGGCCCCGTCCAGATCGACCACGTGCAGTCGGCTGGCGCCGGCGTGGGCGAACGTGCGGGCCACGCTCGCCGGGTCGTCGTTGTAGACCGTCTCCTGGGCGTAGTCGCCCTGCTTAAGCCGCACGCAGCGGCCGCCGCGGAGATCGATCGCCGGCCAGATTTCCATGGACGCTTCGGAAGGAGGGAGCCATTCGCTGGGAGCGGTATGGTCTCACACCGGGGGCCGTAGGACTAGGAGATGCGAGGGGATGGGGGGATGGCGTTGCGCTCGGGCGCAGTTGCCATCGAGGAGTGGAACGGGGGTGACGTGGTTGCCGATCGCTGGGGAGATAGGGGGATGCCTGCCTTGTCCCGAGCGCGGCATGGCTGAACGACCGGGCCTTGGAGCGGACGCGGCGTACCAACGCCAGCCGCGCCTACGGCTACGGCAACGCCTAAGGCCACAGGAGGGCGAGGCTCGCGCCGAGCCTGCGCCTCGTACGACGATTGGCTCCCAATCGTCCACGCCAACACCCTCCACCAAACCGATGCCGTTCCCCAGCGCCAGACGACCATCCCCCCATCTCCCTGGAAAGACGCCCGTCCGTCGCCACGGCTCGAACCCTTCCCGCAGCCACGCCCGAGCGCACCCCCATCCCCCCATCTCCTCCCTCAGCGACATAGACTGTTCGCATGGCTGCACCGTTCTCCCGCACGTCGCCCCCCTCGGTCGACCGCCTCGCGCTCGTCGACGCCGCGTGCGATCGGTTCGAGGCCGCGTTGCGGCGTGGTGAGCGGCTGCCGATCGAGGCGCTCGTTGCTGAGTTGCCGGCGGACGTGCGTGAAGAGGCGACCGCCGAGCTCGCCGCCATCGCCGAGGCGTTGCTCGGCGACGAGGCCGCGACGCTCACCGCGGCATTGCACCTGCGTTGCCCGCACTGCGACGGCGGCGTCGCGGTCGTCGCCGAGGAATCGCTCGACGCGATCACCTGTGGCACCTGCGGCAGTGTGTTTGGCCTGGTAGGGGCCGACGGCGAAGAGTCCGACACCCCGCGGAGCGTGGGCCGCTTCCTGCTCCGCGAAAAACTGGGGCAGGGCGGGTTCGGCGCCGTGTGGCGGGCGTACGACCCGGAGCTCGATCGCGACGTCGCTGTGAAGCTGCCGCGGCGCGGGACGCTGTCTCGGCCGGAGATCGAGTTCTTCTTCCGCGAGGCCCGCGCCGCCGCGCAGCTGGCGCACCCGAACATTGTGCCGGTGTACGAGGTCGGCCGCGACGGCGACGCCGTGTACATCGTCAGCGAGCTGGTCCCCGGCGACTCGCTGCAAGCCAAGCTCAAGCAAGCGAAGCCCGGCCCCCGCCAGACCGCCCGCCTGTTGGCGACGATCGCCGACGCGTTGCACGCGGCCCACGAACGGGGCGTGGTGCACCGCGATCTGAAGCCGGGCAACGTCATGCTGTCTTCCCAGGACACCGACGGGGCCGAGGGGCCCGCGTGGGGCGAGCCCCGGCTGATGGACTTCGGTCTCGCGAAACGCGCTAGCGGTGAGATCACCATGACGGTGGAGGGGCAGGTCCTCGGCACGCCCGCGTACATGTCGCCCGAGCAAGCCGGCGGCGAGACCGAGTGGACCGATCGACGAACCGATGTCTACTCGCTCGGCGTGATGCTGTTCGAGATGCTCACGGGCGAGCTGCCGTTCCGCGGCCCCGCGTCGAGCCAGATTGAGCAACGCCGCACGGACGATCCGCCGAGCCCGAAGCGGCTCGCTCCGCACACGCCCGCCGACTTGGCGACCGTCTGCCTGAAGTGCATGGAACGCACGCCGGGAAGGCGTTACCCGACCGCCGGCGCCGTCGCCGACGAACTGCGGCGTTGGCTCGCCCACGAGCCGATCGTCGCCCGGCCGCTCTCGCCGTGGGGCAGGGCGGCCCGCTGGGCCCGCCGACGCCCGGCGTCGGCCATCGCGCTCACGCTCGCCGCGGTGCTGGCGATCGCCGGACCGATCGCCGCGGTGGTGCTCGCCTCACAGCGGTCGCAGCTGGCCGATCGGCTTGCCGAACGAAATGAGTACGTCCGTCGGGGCGAGCAGGCGATCGACCGTCTGACGGTAGAAAACGAACGGCTCCTGCGTGGCGAAGTCGGGCGGCAGCCACGCCGGCTCGCCGACCTGCTGCCGCCGAAGCGGCGGGCGATGGTCGAGGCGTACCTAACGCAGCAAAGCGACTGGGTCTCTGCTGTCACCAGCGGTGGGGCGTCGGCCGAAGACCGCCTCGCGCTCGCGTTGCTGCTGATGGCGACCGACGACCTCGCGCGCGGGGCGCCGTTGCTACTGGCGGTCGAACGCGAGCTGCACGAGCAGGTTGCTACCGATGAAGCCGACACGGCGACGCTCCGCGCGCACGCCGTCGCCGCCGAGTGGGCCGGCCGTTGGCTCGACCAACTCGACGCCGACACAACGAGCGAGCTGTTCGCTAGAGCGCTCGACTCCCGCCACCGACTGATTGAACGCGGCGATCCGATACACGACTCGCTCGCTTGGCTCGACGTGCTGGGCGCCGCGTCGTCCGGCGCCGCGTTGCCGGCTGACCGCACGCTGCTCGACACCACCACGCAACTGCAGGAGTTGCCCGCCCAGATCGCCGCCGAGCCCGGCGGCCCCCTGCGGCACGCCTCGCTGCTGCTGAATCTGGACGCTACCGAGTAGCGACCTCGCCGCCGTTGCGCGTGGCGAGATCCCGCAGCAGGTTGATGTCCATGCCGTCCGAGTGGAACCGCACGGAGCCATCCACGTACGCGAACATCGCGCCGTTGGGATGGACGCTGCCAAAGGAAAAGTCGTTCGGCTTCAAACTCTTGTCCGCGTTCGGCGGCGCGGTGCTGTCTAAGCCGAAGTAGCCGGAAACCGAGGGCGACCCGTTGACGGGGAATCGAACGTTACGCATCGCGAACATTCGCACCTCCTCAACCTTGCCGAGATCGAGCGGCGACGGGCCTACCCATCTCGATCCGGGTACCCATTGGTCAAAGTTGACCAAGTAGTCGCGTTCGCCGAACGCAAGTGTCTTCGATGTGCCGTCCGTGACTTCTCGCACGCCGATCTCACGGCCCGCGATGAACACACCGTCGATACAGACCGAGCCGTAGAGCCAATCGTCCAGGTCCCATGTCCCGTCGTCCGTCTGGCACGAGCCAGCGACGCCGTCGTAGTGCGAGCCACCGTTCGCCTCGGGCGGCGCCGGCTCGGCGCTTGGGCAGACAAATAACTCGGGAACGCGTACGTCTTGGACGTCGTAGCCGCCGGTCAAGGATGGGGACACGCGGTCGTAGGTCGTCTGCTCTTCGAGAAAGGGCAGGACCAGCACACACCAGCTGACCCCTAGTCCGGGGCTATGATTCAACCGAGCGCCGGGCGGCAGCACCTCGTGTTGCGACTCGTAGTTGTGCATAGCGGCAATGAGCTGCTTGAGATGGCTCGTGCACGCCGATCGACGGGCCGCCTCACGCGCCTGCTGCACCGCGGGCAGCAGGATCGCCAGCAGCACCGCGACTATGGCGATCACCACCAGCAGCTCCACGAGCGTGAAACCTGTTCGGCGGCGTGCGGTCGTGTTGGCGCCTATCAGCGCCGGTCTCGACGATGGCATACGTAGGCACAGACCATCAGGACGCAAGCTGCTGCTGACGGCTCTGGCACAGCGACGGAGCTGCCCGTACCGAAGCCCCAGTTATTCAGGATGTAGTTTTGATCTGCTTGGTTAACTTGATTGTCGACGCTGTCCATGCTGGCGTTTTCCCAGCCAACATCGAAGGCACCCCAATTGTTGAGCAACTTGCCAAGGTCGACGTTGTCGACTCTACCGTCGAAGTTGGTGTCGCCGAAAACGGTGTTTTTGATAACTTCTACGAACACCGTTGCGTCAGCGCTGTCAACCATGTCATCAAGGTTTAGATCGAACAGAAAGGAAGACCCCGGCAGGCCGTTAGAGCCAACACCGACGAAGCCCGAGGTGGTTCGGATCTCGAGATTCAATAAGTCTATGTCGGCAGAATCAACAAATCCATCGAAATTGAAGTCACCAACCGATGGTACTGGTAGCGGTTCGCCCGTTGGAATGCCATCAAATATTGTCGCGCTATCGCCAACCGTTACCGTTGTAAATAGAGTCTGCGACCTCGCTACGTGGTTGGTGTGAGCGAGGTATGTACCGGACTGGAGCGCGGAATTCTGATCAGATTCGCTCTCGAGTAAAATATTGAGTTGGACTGGGTCGAGCTGTACGTACACCAGGTAACTTGTGCTGATAGACGGAGTCGCATTCGGCGGAACTACTGCCTTGGCAAATGATGAGCCGGAGAAGCCGTTCGAAGTAGTGATTACTGGGGCAGGTGGAGACGTGTAAGGGGTGCCCGGCGGGTTTCCGCGGTGGCCATCGCTAAGCGAAACTTCGAACAGAGGGTCGCCCAGTGTATTTGAGATCAATGCCGATGCAGACGCGGAAGGGCCTCGGAAGTACGACTCGGTTGGACCGGTTATCACACCGTCGTTCTCGCTCGCGCTTGCTGATGGTAAGAGCAGCGCTGTTGACCTCATGCGGATGAGTGCAACTGATGCTGCCTGTCGAGATGGTTCAGGCAATGCAAGCAGCTCGGGCGTAGGCACAATAACAAAACTCGATGACACCTCTGCCGTTGGGGACTCATTATCTCCGTTGATGAAATCGCGCTCTGCATCAATCGTGGTAATAGCCCTCGATGACACGCTCCGCTCGTAAGCGATCGCTTCCGCACCGTAGCTCACTCCAACACGGGGGTTCAACGTTCGTGATTCGCTGATTGGCGTGCCCTGCACGACGTCGAAGTCCAACGCAGGGTCGAATGGCGGGAACGGATACTGCCACCGTAGTGATCCAGCAGCTGCGTAGCTGAATCCGCTATAGTCCCACAGACCAGAGCCGCTGGCAGTCTGCGAGAGTAGGGCCGCCAAGAGAGTCGTGAAGGCTATGGTTGCGTTGCATTGCCAGCGGGCGCTATGCGTTGCGAAACAACTGGTTACCTGACGATTCACAATTCCGTCTCTCTATGTCCAGGTTGGGCTGGGAGTAGACCGCGTCGCTTGCGGTGCAAATTGTCTAGCTCGGAACATTGTTACGCAATCCGCACACGACTGCAACGTTCCATCGGGCGTTGTAGAAAATAAATGGAGCAAGCGTGCTGCCGCTCGCGACAAATAGTCAACGCGGCGTGGGTATAGCGTGAACCTATGAAATGGACAAGGAAAAGCTGCGATTAGAGACAGTCGATTCAGGTGGGCGTGCTCCGCCGCCACGGCGCCGTCGCGCTGAGCGCGATCAGCACCATCAGCGCCGACGTCGGCTCGGGGATCCCCTGCAGCGCGAGGGCCAGCGCCGTCGCCGCGGAAGCCGAGACGCCCGCCATCTGCATCTCGTCGACGAACCACTGGGCGTCGTCGAAATCGAAGTTGCTATCGAGGCTGCCGCGGGTCTCGGGGAACTCGCCGAAGTACGTGTAGCGGTACTCGTCCTCGTCGAGCATGCCGAGGGCGAAAGCGCCGAAGTCGCCCGAGTCGAGGGCGCCGCTCAGATTCATGTCGGCCATCAGGGTCGTGTACGACGCCATGGCCACGTGGTCGAACGCCCAGTGCCCGTCGTCGCCGGCGCCCTCCATCTCGAACTCGAGCGTCACCATGCCGGCGCCGCCCATCATCGCCGGGCTCGACAGCGCGAAGCGTGACCCGTTCGGCGGGTTGCCCGAGCCGCCGCCAGGCAGCAGAGGCGACAGGTCGAGCACCACCTGCTCGTTCAGCGTGTCGGGCTTGAAGAACGGGTTCTCTTCGTTCGGGAAGCCTTGCTGATCGAAGGGCTGGTCGGTCGGTTGGCCGGTCTGGTTGTCGTTGAACGGCGCCGACTCCCAGCGGAGCAGCTCGATCGACTGCGTGCCGATACGCGCCCGGACGATCGCCGTTTGGTTGTTGCCGCCCGGGTCGAAGTTCTGCCCGTCGTCGCAGCAGCCGCCCCGCCAGCTGCTGTCGAACACCAGGGTCATCTTCTCGTCTTCCGCCGCGGGCCCTAGGTCGATCGGCGGCGTGCGGAGCAGCGTGTTGAAGAACCCGAGATTGTTGGCCGGATCGCCCAGGTCGTTCCACCGGTCGGGGTCCGCCACCGCCACGGTCCCTTCGCCCAGCGAGAACAGGTCGCGCGACGTGAACGGCTGACCGGAGGCGCGGGTCACATCGGTCCAGAACCGCTTGTTCGCCAGCGACCATCCCTCCCACTCAAAGATGCCGACGTTCGGGTTGTTCACGCCGGGCACGTCGTTGGCGTCGCGGAACCAGCCGGTGGGCGGATCGTGGCTGAACGCCCGGTTTGGATTCGGGACCTGCCAGAACTCTTGCTCCGGCGGACGCAGGGGCACGCCTTCGAAGTCTTCGAAGAACAAAGGAGTTAGGGCGTTCGCCGCCGGTGGGCAAACGGCAAATAGAGCGAGAAAGCCAACCGAAAGGCAGCGGCTAATTTGCGAGGAGTCGCGCATAGCGAGTAGCTTAGTCGATTGAGGCGCGTGACCGTTCAGCTTGCTCATCCGTTTTTCCGCCCGTCGCCCGACACACTTCGCACAATTAGGTCATGAAAACGTGGCGAATTATCGCCGCCGCGACCGCTCTCTGCGTCGGTGAGTTGCTCACCGGCGTTGCCGGCGCCGCGCACTTCTGGATCTCTGAGACCGCGAGCGGATCCGCGGGCCCCGAGGCGCCGGCGTTCGGCATGACGATCGGGGAGACCACCACGCTGCACGTTTGGGCGCGTCCGACCGACGGCCGTCAGCTCCGCAATGTCTCGCTGAACGTCATCTCGTCGGCCGCCCGCATCGACTTTCTCGACGGCAGCTACGCGATCGCCAACACGATCGACCTGTCGACGGATCGGTTCGAGTTCGTCCGCGACTCGTCGAGCGCGCCGGGCGACCTGAACTCCGAGTACTCGGCGATCGAGGTCGCCCTGGGCGACGCCGACGAGCTCTACGGCCTGAACGCGTTCACGTTAAATCCCGGCGACGCCTACAGGGGCTTCGGCCACGTCTGCACCGCCGGTGAGCCGGAGTGCGAGGTCGCTGGCGACGGCGCCCCGGCTTGGCGTGTCGCCTCGCTCGAGATCGAAGCGATCTCCGCGGGCCCGGTTGATCTGTATCTACAGATCGGGGATCGGGGTATGAGTGAGCAGCCGGTCATCGACGGGGACTACGACCTTAACGGCGTGGTCGAACTGGCCGACCACGGTCAGTGGGTCAACGACTTCGCCTCCACGGCCAACCTCGCGGCCGACGGAGACGCCAGCGGCGTGGTGGGTCTAGCCGACTACACCGAGTGGCGCGACAACCTGGGCGACGCGGCCTCGCTCGGCCTGCCGGCCGACACCGACGTGCGTTTCGGCGTCGACGCCGGCGCCGGCCTCGAGCCTTTGCACAACGCGCTGACCGATCGCAACGTGAACCTTCCCGGGGATGATCCGGACGCGGTTATCACCGTCTCGGCCCCGAGTGTAAGCGTGCCAGAACCGACGAGCGCCCTGCTGACTCTGACGATCTTCCTGTGCGGACCCGCACGCAAACGAACGGGCTAGCTCCCCGTCGCTTTGTGCTGCGTTCGTTGTTCGGTTCCTCGGTTCTGTGGCGTGAACGTAACCACGTTTAGGCCTCTGCTTCTTCCGGTCGCCAGTGGGCGCGTATGAGGCCCAGCTTGCGTTCGACCGTTCGCTCGACGACGCCGAGCTTGCGAGCGATCTCACCGCTGGTGTAGCCCTCGAGCTTCAGGGCGGCGATCTCGCGTAGCCGCTCATCGGGCAGTAGCTGCATGAGCCGCGATAGCTCTTCACGCATCGCGACAACGAAGTCCGGGCCGAGATCGTCGTCCATCGGGTCGGTGGCGGCGCGGGAATCCGAGTCGGCGCCGATCGCGATCTTCGCAACGCCGCCGCCACGCTTCTGGGCGTTTTCACGATTGCGCTGGTTGATCGCCTTGCGGGCGGTCATCTTCGCCAGCAGCGACCACAGGTTGTTGCGGTCTTCGAGGCTGGGGAAGCGGTCGTCGGCGAACCCGTGAAACAGGCTCTGCATGGCGCTGATCGCGACGTCCTCTTCGTCGGCGGAGCCCTTCGGCAGCGAACCGAGCTTCGTGCGCGCCAGGCCGACGATGCGGCGGAAGTAGCGGTCCCATAGCTCGCGCTGCGCGATCGCTTCGGCGTCGCCGCCGCCCGCCTGCAGCTCGGCGATCCAGTGTGTCACCGAACCGCGGCCGCTCGTCTCTGCCTCGGAAGCGTCTAGCGGGTTGAGGCTCGCGCCAGCGTCTTCGTTAAGCGGCGGTCGAGAGGTCGCCATCGGTGACTTGCCGTTCCGGCCCAGTAACTGTGGATAAGCGGGACTGTGCAGAAACGGGACTGCGAAGAAGCGGGCGTGCGCTGGCCCTCCTCTGAGAGTGTCGCCGACCGGCGATCCGCGATCAAGCAAAGTCGGCCGCCTCCTCGGGCACACGATTCTTCGTCGCGTGGTGTCGGGCGCCGCGTGCGGCCGTGGATTGGCCTGTCGGTGGCGAGGGTTTCGCACGTTGGGCAAGCCAGCCGCCGCCGCTAATCGTCCGCTCGTTGCCGGGCTCCCACACTCACACTTTGGAGGCGCCTTCCCATGACCATTTTCACGCATCGCTGGCTCTACGCCATGGCTCTCGCCCTGGCCGCCGCGACCGCCAACGCGACCATCCCTTACACACCGGTGCTCTCGACGCCGGTCCCGAGCCTCGGCGCGGGGGTGATCACGCCCGACGTGGTGTTTGGCAAGGAGTACTCGCATAACCTGGACCAGTCGACCGTCGGCGCCGGCGGGGTGTTGGATCCTGAACAGGTGATCGCCTGGGACGGTATGGGCGGCGCCACGGACAGCGTCGACTACTCCGGCGTAGTGGCGGGCATCCCAAGCTTCGAGATCGACGCCCTGGCGAACGACCGCGACGCGTACGTGGTTCCGATACAGGAAGACCGTGCCCATCTCGTTTTCTCGCACGACGACGAGGCCGCCGGCTACGATCCCGCGGGCACGCCCATTCCGCTGCCCATCCCCGCCGGCGGACCGGTGCTGCTGGGCAACGGCAACCTGATCGGCGGCGCTGGCGAGTTGAGCATCGAGACAGGCGCCTTCTTCACTTCGCCCGAAGACCAAAGCCTGTGGGCCGACCAGGCGAGCATCAACGGCATGCCGCTGCCGCGCGACGTCGACGGCATCGAGCTGTGGGGCCCCGAGCCGCCGATCTCCGACGCAAACCGCTTCTCCGCCGAGGGCGACTTCCTCACCGGCGTGTCGATCTGGACCGACACGGGCGCCGCGTACCTCTCGCACGCCGCGGTTGTCTCGGCGGTCGTCTCGCTGCTCGGCCCCGTGCCCGCCTCGGCGGAGCTCTTCTTCGACGATCAGGAGGGCACGAACACGATCGACCTGGACGCCATGCTCGTCCGCGAGCGGTACGGCGACGAAGACGTCTTCGACGCCGACCCCACCGGCGGCGACGTGAGCGACGAGATCATCTTCAGCATCCGTCAGATCATCGACCCGGCCGACCCGGACGGCTACTACGCCACCGGCAGCGAGCTGTTCGTGCTCGACGCCCTGACCGGTGCCAGCTTCCTGAAGCACGGCGGGCACGACTGGGACCACGGCTACACGCTGGGCGCTATGTCGCTTCCGAGCCCGACCAACCAGTTCCGCGGCGTGATCGACATCAACGCCATCGAGGCGGTGGGCGACGTGACGATCCCCGAGCCGGTGGGCGTGTCGCTGCTGGTCGGCATGTTCGGCGCCCTGGCCGCAACCCGGCGCCGGTGGGGTTGACCCTGTCCGGTCCGACTCGCGAGCACAAAACGAGCCCCGGTCGCGCCCACCGCGCGACTGGGGCTCATCATTGGTGCTCTTAGCCGGGGCCGCGTCGAGCAGCCGACCAAGGCACGGCGGGAGACCCCTCAGGCTTCGATCGGCGCGTCCCGCCATGAACGACGCCGCGGTAACGCCACGCCGGAAAGCAGCAAGACGATCGCGGTCGGCTCGGGGATCGCGGCCGATTCGATAAAGGCCAGCACCGCCGGGTCGGCGACGCGGGCGTCGACGTAGAATTCGCCGAACGAGCTGTTCAGCGCCGCGTCGAGGTCGCTCGTGGCGCCCCCGATCAGTTCCAGCCGCAGCCCGTACGAGTGAACGCCCGCGATCACCAGCCCGTCCGCGGTCTCGATGAACGTCGGGCCGCCCGAGTCGCCCGGCGCGACGCCGATCTCGTCGACGCCGAGGCCCAGGCCGCCGTTGATCGGGTCGTCGATCGCGGCGCCGAACAACGCGTCGCCGAGCACGCCGAACGCGTCGTTCTCGGCGAGTCCCGAGTCGAAGTCCGCGGTGAGCTGCGTCTCGGGGTTGTTGATGTTGCCCACCGGCAGCCCGGCGACCAGGAAGTTGTTAAAGCCCGAGCGGAGCGAACCGGCCCCGACGGTCGCCCCGGCGCCGCCGTCGCCCGACTGTCCGAATCCCGCCGCCAGATGCAGCCCGCCCTCGGGCGAGGAATCGTTGAGCGCGTACCGCGCCACGCTCGTCGGCTGAGTCTGACCGAGGTCGATGACGGCTACGTCGAAGCCGTCTCGCACGTCGCCGTTGTAGAGCGGGTGGACCGAGATATCTTCCGCGTCGAACGACGCGAACACGTTGCCGGTGCTGGTCTCGAACGTGACGCTGTTGCCGTCCGCCCCGTCGATCACGGCCTCGTCGCCGTTCTCGTCGGTAACGCAGTGCGCGGCGGTCAGCAGAAAGCGGCCTCCCTGCATCAACGACGACGAGCAGATTGCGCCGGCGCCGGGCGTGGGAGACACGTCCAGGAAGAGCCGGCCGACACCGGACAGATCGACCCCGCCGCTCGTCGAGAGATCGCCGGGATCCGCCAGCCGGTCGTCGCCGGTCGCGGGGGCGCCGCCAACCGGGGGGGCGCCGGACGTGACGATCAACGGCTGGGCAACCGCGTTGAACACGCCGTCGCTCCACGCGATCGACCGATCGATCGGCGAGTCGACAGCAAACACCGGGGCAACAAGGGACAGGAAGCCCGCTGTGGCGAGGATGCGTTGTGCCGGTTTCATGAGACTGCTCCGTCGTGAGGCGCTTGCGAGGGGTCGAGACGACTAACCGCCCAATGTCATAGCGCGCTTCGCGTCTTGCGACGACGACCGAATTCTTGGAACTGAGCGCCTGGAAGCAAACGGGGCTCGCAGCGGGGTCCCGGCTGCGATGCGGCATCGACTGCGCCAGCCGATCGGCTAGCGACCCGGCTTACCTAGGCTGCGCGTCCGCAGCTTCGCGCGTTCACGGCCGACGCCGCAGGAAGGCGGCGACGAGCGCGACCAGGCTACGGCTAGAAGGCTCGGGAATCGCGCCGAGCCCGCTGCCCCAGCCGTTGAGCAACGCGTTGAGCTCGTCGTTGTTGACCGGCGTTGTGAAGCCGTTCACCCACTCGGGCGGCACGCTCGCTGAGCCCCAGCTGTTGAGCAGCAGGTTGAGGTCCGCGTTGTCGACGCGGCCGTCGCCGTTGAAGTCGCCCTCGATCACCGGCGCGGCGGTGAGGCGAATGGTGCTCACGCTGTAGGCGGGCATCTCATAGATGAACGCGTTCACCAGATCGATCGCCAGCGCACCCGCGTCGGCAGGGGCCGGACCGGCGTTGGTGAGCGTGAACACCTCGGCCGACTCGTAGCGGCGGTCGTCGGCAATCTGCACGGCCGCGTCGAGCGGCGCCGCCGTGCGATTGATGGCGACGATGATCATCTCGTTCGGGTTGTCGGCCGACCGGCTGGCGTACACCGAAGACGCCGCGTCGTCGTCCGTGGCCGCCGTCAGCGAGACATCGCCGAAGCTGCCGCCCTCGCCGTCGAAGTCGGTAAACATCTCGAAGCCGGCGATCACATACCCGGAGTTCGCCGCGTTCTCGATCGGCCACCAAGACGCGTTCCAGACGCCCTCGCGACCGAACACGCCGAGCACGTCGGCCTGGGCGATGCCACCCGAGATGTGATTGCCGCCGCCGTAATTGTACTCCGACACCGAGATCAGCGTGCCGGGCTTGAGCTCGTCGATGTCGGCCCGCACGCGGTTGAGCAGCTCGACTCCCTGATCGTTCCCTTGGCCGCTGTAGTCGCGCAGGATGTCTCGCGTGATGTAGCTGTCCTCGATGTAAGTGGGGTCCCACAACGACCGGGGCGCCTGCACGCGGGCCTCGATGATTTCCGGCGTGATGGGCGTCTGGCCGATGATCCGCGTGCCGCCGCCGCGGGCCTCCGGATACCAGTGCAGGTCGAGCGCGTCCATCAGCACGCGGCCCTGTTGCTGCTCCTCCACCGCGAACTGCTCCAGCAGCCAGCGGTTGTAGTGCAGCTGGTCGAGCGGGCGGTTGCTCGGCGGCACTTGCTGGTCGTAGTCCGGGGCGCCTTGCAGACTTTGCGCGCCGCTCCAGCCGAAGGTCACGCCGCCCAGCACCTTCGCGCCGTCGGCCGTGTCCTTGATGGTCGTTGCCGTGGCGATCGACAGGTCGCGCACCTCGGCGAACGTCGGCCGGTTCGAACCCCACAGGTACGGGTGCGTGTTGTCCCACAGGCTGGGCTCGTTATCGAGCACGTAGAACACCTCTTGCTCGGGCGTCTTGGTGTCCTCCACCCAGTTGACGAACTCGTCCGTGAACACGTAGTTGTCGTTCAGGTTCGGGTTGAGACTCAGCGACGCGCCGGGGTAGACGCTCTCTTTGCGTTGCCGAAGCTCGTGCCAACGCGACGAGGGGGCCGTCTGGGCGGGCGTGACCGTGCCGTTCTGATCGGCCGACACGTAGCCGGCCATCGGCACGGTGACGGCGGTGTAACCGCCCAGGGCAGCGGTCTCTTGCAAGGTCGGCCGCACCGCTTCACCGGGCGGCGTCGTCTGGCCGAACGCCTGGGTGAGGAACTGGTCGTTGACGTGGAAGAAGTCTTCGCCCGCGTTGGAGTTGTTCGTCTCCCAGTTGTAGCCCGTCCAGCGATTGCCCCCGAGCCGCACCCCGGCGACACCCGACGGCAGCGTCGCCCCGTCGTTGACTCCGTAGATCCGCGGCGAGATCGGCTTGCCGCCGGCGGTGGCGTCGATCGTGAACGCGACGTCGCCGGCGCCCGGATCGTCCGGCGTGATCGCCCAGCCGAAAGAAGCCGTCGTCAAGACGGCAATGAGTGCGAAGAGTCGGGACGGTGTCATATCGATCGGTTCCTCAAGAAGAGTGGGGCCGGCGCCTCTCAAGCGGGCCGCCCTGACATCTAAGCAGCGTTGGCCGGGTGACTCCAATACGGAATCCCTCAAACGCGTTCGCTCAAAGAGTGATTTGGAGAGAGGTACGAAAGTGGCGTCGAAGGCGTTGCTTGCGGCGCCGGCTACCAGCCTAACCGCTCGCTGGTGAACTCGGCGCGGTACGTCCAGTCGTCGAAGTACAGATTGTGGCCGTCGATCTCGACCTCACCTCGTTGGAAGTCGTTGGGCTCGCTGCGGAAGCTTGTCTTCGGCGGGTCGAGCTCGCGGGCGTAGTCCAGGTTGATGATCCAGCGGTACGGGTCCATGTGGCCGAGGAAGAAGTCGGCGACACGCGGGTCGTCGCTGTCGCGCACGCCGTACGACGCGTCGACGGGGACCCAGCCCCACGGCTCCAGGTAGATCTCGGACCAGTCGTGCAGGTTCCACCGTCCGGGCTGCAGCTCCCAGCCGGACTGCCATCGCGCCGGCACCCCGGCGAGTCGGCAGAGCGTGACGAACACGAGGCCCTGCACGCCGCAGTCGCCGCAGCGGGCCTCGATCCCCTTTTGCGAGAGGCTCGGAATGATGCCGTACTCCATCTCACCGACCCACGGGATATTGGCCGACACCCAGTGGAACACCCGTCGCGCCTTCTCTTGCGGGTTGGTCTCGTCGCCGATGATCTCCGCCGCGAGCTGACGGGCCTCTGGCGTGAAGGCGATGTGCGGCAGACGCTCGGCCGTGTAGCGCGTGTAGAGCTCCCCGCCGGTGTCGTACGGCTCGACGCGCTCGGGGTCGAGCTTGGCGTACTGCGAGAACGTGGTGAACTCCAACTCGATCTCGAACGTTGGGGCGGCGCCGTCGTCGCCGAGCGTCTGCTCGAAGTACACGGTGCGGTGCGGCGTGCCGGACGGAGCGATCCGCTTCGCCGCCGGCGTGCTGCTGATGAGTCGCACGTCGGTCTGCTGTGGCAACTCCTGTGGGAACGGCAGCCACGCCCGCACCACGGCCCCGGTCCGCACACGCGGATGGCCGGGCTTCACGCGTAACCGGTAACGCGCCGTGTGCTTGATCGGCGCTAGCAAGGGCTCATCCGTCTCCTCGCAAAGAGCGACGATCCGAGCGAGCGTGTCGTCGAGATCGAAACCACGGCGCGTTGAGGTTCGCCGCGCGTCGCGACGCTCCCGCGCCTCGTCGCTCAGCAAGAAGACGTTCCGCGGCGCCTTGCGGAAGTAGCGCACCTCGCCGTCGATCACGCGGTGCTGCAGGGCGCCCGACGCCGTCCAACGCACCAGGTCTTCGTCCGACACGTCGGGAAGCGCTCGGCGCAACACGCGTTTGAGCGACTCCACGTCGAGCGAAAAGTCGCGACGGGTCCGCCGCAGGATTTCCAAACGCCGCGCGGGACCGTCGACGACCGGGGCGCCGGCGTCGGTGATCTGTCGTCTCAGCAGGGTTTCTGCTTCGGCGAACGCTCCCGCCTCGATCAGCGGGTCGACACCGGCCGTTTCACGCGCTCCGCCCACCGCGGGGCACAGCAGCGTGACGCCGGTGATGACGCCAACCAACACGCCAACGGCCACGCGTGCCGGAACGCGTAGCCGGAGATCAAACCGCGGGGCACTGAGGAAAACTCCCATGGCCCGCAGGGTACCAAGCCAAACGCCCCGCCGCGACGATCGCGGATCAGGCCGGCTCGGCGATCGCGGCTTGGTCTGCCGGCTGCGCCTCGTCGGCGATCGGGGCCTCGGTTGGCAGATGCAGCACGAAGGTCGTGCCCGCGCCCTCGGTCGTTAGCAGGTCGATCGTGCCACCGTGCTTGTTGACGACGATGTCATAGGTGATCGCTAGCCCCTGCCCGGTGCCGCGGCCGACCTCCTTGGTGGTGAAGAAAGGGTCGTAGATCTGCCCGCGGATCGTGTCCGGGATGCCGGTTCCGTCGTCCTCGATCTCGACGACGACCGCGCCCGGCTCGCTCCGGGTGCGGATCGTGATTTGGCCGAGCGGGCCTCCCTCGCCGTTCTTGTCGAGCAGGGCGTCCGAGGCGTTGACGATCAGGTTGATCAACACCTGGCTGAGCTCCGCCGCGAGCGCCGGCGCCGCGGGGGCCGACTCGTCCAGCTCCAGCTCGAGCGACGCCGTGTACTTCCAGCGATTCTTGGTGACGGTCGCCGCGTTGCGGATCAAGTCGTTGATGTCGGTGGCGCCCTTGGCCGTCGCGCCGGGGTGCGACATCGACTTCATCGCCCGCACCGTCTCCACCACACGCCGCGACGCCTCGGCGATGTCGGTCAGCGCGGCGGGAGCGTGCTGCTTCAGCTTGTCGTACCGCGACGACTCGATGATCTGGGCGACGGCGTCCTGCCGCTCTTGCCACGACTTCTGCGGCAGCTCGAACGTGCCCAACAGTTCGTCGACCAGCTGGAACACCCGATCCTGGCACTCGGTTACGTAGTCGATGTTGCCGGCCACGCACTGCATGGGCGTGTTGATCTCGTGCGCGATCCCCGCGGCGAGCTGCCCCAGCGACTCGAGCCGCCGCGCTTCGGCGAGGCGGCTCTCAAGGCGGCGGAGCTCGGTCAGATCGGTGACAAACGCCACGTAGACCGGCGTGTTGTCGTACACCGCCGTGTGCAGGGAGACCTGCACCGGATAGGTGGAGCCGTTGTTGCGGCGATGGATCGTCTGAAGATCCATCACACTCACCTCGCCGCGGGCGAGCGGCCCGATCCGCGAGCGGAACTTTGCTTCGTCGAACTCCGGCTTCAGGTCGACAGCCGTGATGGCGAGCAGCTCGTTCCGTGTGTAGCCGGTGGCGGCCCGGGCGCCGTCGTTGACCTCCACGAACCGCAGCGTGTCGCGGCGGAGGATGTACAGCTCGTTCGGCGACTCGGTGATGATCTGCGCTAGGGACTGCGCACGACGCTCCTTTTCTTCGGACGCGGCCGCGGCCTCAATCGCCTCGGTCACGTCCGCGTGCGTGCCGCTCATGCGGACCGGCTCGCCGGCCTCGTCTCGCTGGACCACGCGTCCGCACGAGCGGACCCAGCGATACCCGCCACGCGTGGATCGCAGGCGGAAGTCGACCGTGTAGTGCCAGTCGGGGTCTTGGAAGTGCCGCTCGATCTTGTCGAACACCATCGGCACGTCGTCCGGATGGACGGTCTGCTGGAACCAGTCCAGATCCCGAACGCCCGTGCCCAGCAGCTCGCCGACGATCTCGCTGGTGCGGCTGTCGACGACGACGCGGCCGGTGGGGATGTCCCAGTCCCAGCGGCCGAGCCCGCCGCCCTCCAACGCGAGTTCGCTGCGGGTGGCTTCTTCACGGAGCAGGCGTTCGCTCTCGGCGAGCGCCGCGGTCTTGGCGTCCGCCAGGCGTTCCGCCGATCGTCTGGCAGACGACAGGCTGCTGACCAGCAGCGTCAGTGCGACCGACAGTGAGCTGCCCAGCACGATCGTCTCGATCGCGTTGGACGGTGTGTGTTCGAAGTGGGGCGACTCCCAGCTCGTCAGCCACCAGGTCCGATCGCCGATGCGGAGGCGCCGCGTCTCGAACAGCGACGACGACGCAACCTCGGACAAGTCGCTCTCGCTGGCGGTCCACAGGGTCTCTTGCGTGTCGCAATCCACGAGGCGGAAGTGCAGCTCGTTGCGATGCCTTGCCGCGAGCGCCTCGACGATTCCGGCGAGTGAGATCGGCGCGTACACCCACCCCAACAGGCTCGCGGGGTCGCCCGGTTTGACGATGGGGTCGAGCCACACCAAATGGGGCTCACCGTCGAGCGCGAGCGGCCCGGCGATAGTGCTGCTGTCCGGTAGAGCCGCAGCGAGGACCGCCTCCGCGTTGTCGCCGCGCAGCTCGCGCGACAGCGGGTCGCCTTTGCCAGAGAACGAGTCGTCGTTCGAGATGTGGCTTGCAACCGGCCGGTAGTACTCAAAGATCGGCTGTCGGTCGGTCCGTTGCCCGGCTCCTCCGCCGGCTTGGCGGCTGTTGCGGAGGTAGCCAATGCCCGCGGCCGCCGGGAACTCGACGGCCACGTTCAGCGAGTCGCTTAGCGTCGCGAACTCGTCGTCGCTGACGTAGCTGCTCGCGATGAACGTGGCCCGCACGCTCTCCAGCAGCACGTAGTGCCGATTGAGACGTCGAAGCAGGTCGGCGTGCACGTGGTCGGTAAGGCGCGCGAACCGCTGACGATCGACGCGGCCGGTGTCGATGCGCTGGTGCTCGACAACCACGTACACGCACGCCAGTGCGGCTACGAGCACGCCCAACGGGATCAGGCAACGCCACACGGAGCGTAGTCGACTGTTCCAGCCGTCGGACTTGGTGGCGAGGTGCATCGATGCTGCAGCGGTCGGATTCGGAGAGCCCAGTTGGGTAAACCCTAGGCTCTCTTTCCGGCAGGATTCGCGGCCGCCGCTGGCGGGGGGGGTGCTTGATGTCCGGCCGGTCTCGCCCCGGCCAGCGCAATCGGCGCACGCCGCTCAACCGGACCCCTTCGCTGCGGGCGTCTCGGGTTACCGCTCGATGCCGAACTGATCGATCTTGCGGTAGAGCGTCGCCCGGCCGATGCCCAACAGCTTGGCTGCCTCGGGCACGGCGCCCTTCGTGCGAGCCAGGGCTTTCTTGATCAGCCGCCGCTCCGCGTCTTCCAGCAGCAGCGTCTCGGCCTCTTCCTCCGGGCGTCCCGCGTCGCGGAGCGCCAGGTCAGAGGGCAGGATCGCCGTGGCGTCGGCCATGACGACCGCGCTGTCGATCACGTTACGCAGCTGCCGCACGTTGCCAGGCCAGTCGTACCGCAGCAGGCGATCACGGGCGTCGCCACTGAGGTGCAACGTGGGGCGGCCGTGCTCGGCGCGGAAGTGGTCCAGGAAGAAGTCGACGAGTCGGCCGATGTCGTCGCCCCGCTCGCGCAGCGGCGGCAGCAGCAGCTCGAACACGCTGAGGCGGTAGTACAGGTCTTCGCGGAATCTTGCCTGCTGCACGTAGGTCTGTAGGTCTTGGTTCGTCGCGGCGATGACCCGCACATCGACCGACACCGGCTCCGTCGCGCCAACGGGCAAGAAGGAATGTCCCTCCAGCACCCGCAGCAGTTTCGCCTGCCCCTCGGGCGTCATCTCGCCCACCTCGTCGAGGAACAGTGTGCCGAGGTCCGCCTGCTGGAAGTAGCCGGTGTGGTCCCGGTCGGCCCCGGTGAACGAACCGGCCTTGTGGCCGAAGAGCTGGCTCTCCATGAGGTCGTGCGGGATGGCGGCGCAGTTCACGCTGACCATCGGACGATCCGCGCGCGGGCTCGCCCGGTGGATCGCTCTAGCGACCAGCTCCTTGCCCGCCCCGCTCTCGCCACGCACGAGCACCGCGCCCTTGGCTCGGGCGACCTTCGAGATCTTGCTCTTGAGGTCCTGCATCGGCTGGCTCTCGCCCACCAACTCGTCGTAGCCCGGCGAGGCGGCGACCAGCCGATCGAAGCTCGACTGCAGCCGCGTCAGCTCGAGGGCCCGCTCCAGCGCGACGACCAGCAGGTTGGCCACGCTGATGGTGAAGTCAAAGTCCGACTGCCGGAACCGGCCGGACTCCAGGTACGCGTGTAACGCGCCGAGCGCCCGCGGTTCTTCGGCCGTGTTCTGGGCGGCACTGCGAGACCGCACGACGAGGGGCGCGCAGATGGCGTCGGCGAAGGCGCCCAGCGTTCCGTCGTCCGCGGCGCTCTGGTTGGCGACCCACACGGCGTGGCCCGCCCGCGAGACGAGCTCCGACAGCGAGGGGCTGAGGTTCAGCCGTTCCTGCGCGTCGCGCGGCGAGGCGAGCTTCGGCACCAGCGCGCCCTCGTCGGTCTGCCAGAGGAAGCCCACGATCGACGCGCCGGTGCGCTTCCGCATGAGGTCGAGCGCGGTTTGGACCAGCTCTTCGGGGTCGCCCGAGCCGAGCAGCTTGATGCAGAGCTGATACAAGAGCATCAGCTCCTTCACCTGCTCGGAGTTGGGCAGGCCGTCGAGCGACGCCTCGTCCACGCCGCCGCTGGCGACCGGCGCTTCGTGCACCAGCGTCTGCGTGAGGGTCGGGTCCTCGCCCTCGGCGGTCGGAGGTTCTTCCGACTCGTGGAATTCGAGCTGCGTGCTGCCGATCCGCACCACGTGGCCGTCGGCCAGCGTTGCCTCGGCCACCTTCTGTCCGTTGACGAAGGTGCCGTTGCGGCTTTCGTTGTCGCGAACGACCCAGGCGTCTTCTGCCCAGAGGATGCGGGCGTGAACGCGCGACGACAGCGGATCGCCCACGGCCACCTGGCAGGCGCCGCCCCGACCGATGAGCACCTCGCCAGCCGGGGGCAGCGGGAAGCTCGCCCCGGCCCGCGGTCCCGACATCACCGTAAGATACGCGTACAACCCCGCTCGCCCGTTTCGATGGCTACCGCACTTGCCCCTGAGGCCGGCCGAGCGTGACTCGCGGCCGGCGACCCTGCACTGTAGGCGTTCGGCCGGCCCCTCGCGAGGGATTGGCGTCCGCCGCCCCGCTTGTTCCCGAAAGGGGGTTTGCTATGCTGCTCGATTCGCGGGCTGTAGCTCAGCTTGGTAGAGCGCTGCGTTCGGGACGCAGAGGTCGAAGGTTCAAATCCTTTCAGCCCGACTCCTTCTTTTCCGGCAAACCTTGACTTCCCGGAAGCGGCTCCAAGCATTGTCTCGTCGGATGCACGAAACAATGCACGAAACGGGGCCCAACGATGCCGCGGCCAAGCAAGCCGTACCTTCGTAAGCAGACCCGCAGCTGGTACTGCTCGATCGAAGGTCGGCAGATCCCGCTCGGGAAGGACCGAGCGGAGGCGTTCGAGAAGTTCCACGCCCTGATGGCCGACAAGTCGTCGGTGCAGGGGGAGGTTACCACGCTCTACGGCCTCTCCGGAACTTACTTGGACTGGTGCCTCGCCAACCGGAAGCGGGCAACCTACGAGCGCCACCGCCACTACCTCAAACGGTTCATCGAGAGCGTTGGGCGCCGTCTCCGCCCGTCGCAGCTCAAGGTGCACCACGTGGTCCGGTGGCACGAGGGGCTCGGCGTCGGCTCGACCACGCAGAACGACGCGGTCGCGATCGTGCAGCGGATGCTCAACTGGGCGGTCGAGCAGCAGCACCTGTCTCGCAACCCGGTGAAAGGGATGGCGAAACCCGCCAGGAAGCGCCGGGACGTCTGCTACTCGTCGGCGCAAAGAGAGCTCATCTTGGCGACGGCAACCGAGCCAGCCCGCACGTTCCTCCGCTTATTGTTCTTGACCGGATGTCGTCCGCTGGAAGCCCGGTCGATCGAGGCAAGGCACCTGCACGACGACCTCGTGATCTTCCCGGCGGATGAGTCCAAGGGGGGCCGCGACTCACGCGTGGTCTTCTTGCCGACCGAAGCGAAGGCGATCCTCGACCCGCTGGCGAGCGAGCATCCCAGTGGCCCGTTATTCCGGAACGCTCGCGGCCGGCCCTGGACGAAGGACGCGATCAAGTGCCAGCTAACGCGGATCAGCGAGAAGGTCGGTTTTCGCGTCATCGCCTACGGCGCCCGCCATTCCTACGCGACCTCCGCGTTGACCGCGGGGGTCGACTCCACTGCCGTGGGGCACCTGATGGGCCACCGCGATACCACCATGGTGCACCGTGTCTACGGCCACCTTACGAAGAACCCCGACTTTTTGCGGGAACAGGCCCGCAGGGCGATATCAGAGGACTGATCGAAACGTGCCTAGACGTGTCGGGCCAACGCAGGTTCGCCGCAGTTCGGCGAGTAGAGACCGTGCCGCGGATTCCACTCTTGTACTCGGCGTTTCGCGCAAAGACGATTGATGCGGTCTGCTAGCAGCACGGGTGACCCGGCCTAGACGGCTGCGGCTGCACGTTGGATCAGGCACGGGACTGGAAGGGGCACAGGGAAGGTGGCAAACCAGGTGAGATACTACGAGCTGCTTGAGCGATTGGCGGCGCTAGATAAACGTACTCTTGCGCTGATTAAAGCGGCATGCAAAACGCCGGATCAGGATCGGCAAAAGCAGATACTCACCTTAGTGCGTCGTGCACTTGCGTTGGCAGACCGAGTGGACGCAGAACTGACCGAAATCGAGCGCTCTGCCCAGCACGTCAAGTGGAGTGCGGAGAGTGATCGCGCGGTATCAGACGGACACTGCGAGCCACGCGTCAGAGCCGCTCAATGTCGAATTGGTCAGGCACTGGACCAACGTCGATGTTGGCCGTGACCGCACCAAGAGTGATGATTGCAGACACGTGTCGAATTGCGAAGCGGGCCCAGATTGGGGTGTCGAAGCGCCTTCCCTCGACGACCCAGCCGCTTCCGGTATACCGTAACCCCGTGGGGATGAGATCCCAGAGCCTAGTCACCGACATCGTTTCGCTATTGAGGCAGAGCCGAAGCGATCGCTGAGACACGTAAGCATCTTCGACACGCTCAATCATTCCACGAGTCTTTGGCGTGCACGAAGCGTCGCTCGGGGGAGAGTAGAGCGACTGGCTCCGTCGCCACCGCCGCAGCTCTTCATCGCTGAGCTGCGATGTTAAGGCTTCAATCGCCCGCGTGTAGCGCTGGTCTTGCACAGCGTTTCCAGCCAGCATTGTGGTGTGTGCGCGCAACAGAAGCTCAAGAAGCTCTCTGGAACCGGGGACTTCGCCCAACCATTCTTCTTCTTCGATTCGATAGCCGCGCTCGGGCAGGTCGAAGCGAACAGACATTCCGGCTGCACGCAGCGACTCTAAGTCCCGGAACACCGTCCGCCGAGACACACCGATGTCCGCCGCAATCGCGTCTGCGTTAGGGTAGACGTCGTCGGTGAGTCGTTGGATAAGCCTAAGCAGTCGCTCAATACGCGTCGACATCTAAACCCGATCTAGCAGTAGAGTCTCTCGCCTGAGCATCACACCCAGCCGATTTCAAAATAAACGGCCTGCGACAAGTCTTCTCCGTCAAACGTCTCGGCGAACATGAAACCGGCTGCGTTCGGATCGAGCAGCGCGGCATAGGCGAAGTAGCCGTCTTCAGCTACCGACACGCGAGCGAAGAACAGCCCGCTCAGCAAAACGACCATGTCGTCTAGATCATCATCCGGATCGGTAACCCAGCCCTCGATCTTCCACAGCCCATTCCCACCATCGGTTGTCGTTACGGTCAGGCTCGGAGCCACATTCTGCCTGCCGACATCGATGGTCACCGTTGACTGTGACGTGAGCCCGGACTGATCAACAGCGTTGACGACGACCTCCGCGCGGCCGGTTGAGTTCGACGCGGTGTTGACCATCAGGTTGCCGCTTGCCGAGTCGACCCAAACGGCATCGAAGAGCCCGCTGTTGGAGTTGGACGCAATTGAATAGGTCAGCTGCGAGTCACTCGACTCCTCATCGTCGAAGGCGTTCCATAATGAGAACGCAACGTCAAGTGTGTCGTCGGTGATTGACGAGTAGCCAAGCGACTGACTACTCGGAGCGCTGTTGGTGACGCCAGCGGGCGTACCGCTCGGAAGCGTAGCGAACATGTCGCCGTAGATGGTCATCCAATCGCTTGTCTCGATCAGACCATCGCCATCGACGTCGGCACGCGGCGAGTAGTACACGCTGGTCGTGTCGAAGCCGGCCCTCTGGTACACGTCCAGGAGGTTGTTCCACTCCCGAACACCGATTCCGAGCGCGTCCCCCGCGAGGACGTTCAAAGAGAAATCGAAGTCGCCTCCCGCTACGCCGTCGCCGCTGGTCGTGCTAACGGCATCGGTCCAATCTCCGTCGAGCACGTTCCCGGCGAGATCGACGATCGGATCGATCCCGTCGGCGTTCAAGCTTACGAGATACCGGTCATCGCCTAGCGGTGCGCTGAGGTCCCAGATACCTAGCCGTAGTTCGGGGTAGTAGTCAAAGTCGGCAACGCTGACCTGCGTGGTAGTCACCCCAGTGATTGCCAGATCCGACTGTTGGACTTCGACATCCTTGCTGAACGTTACCCGAATCTGGTCGACGTTATCCCAGGGGATTGGGTCTGTTTGATCGGCACCCCCAGGGATCGCGTAGGCGGTCTCAAGAACGACTGAACCGTCAGCTAGCGTGTTCGCGGTTCCGAGCCCGTCGGCCTCAAGCTTGCTCGTGAAGGCTGGCGTCCACGACGAGCTGGCAACCGAGATCTCCGTGATCGTTGCCGGGGTAGCCGACAACGCGATCCGCTCTTCCACTTGCTCGATACGCCCACGCACGAACCCGCGCGTACCTCGATTGCGGCCACGAAACATGGCGATGCGCCCCCGGTGCGATCAACAGGTACGCTGCTCGCGATGGAAGCAACGCAGAAACGCGCTACGTGCGACGTTCCCCCTGCTAGTCGGGGCGTTGGCCGGAAACGGCCAAGATAGAGCTAGGTTTTCTTCTGGAAGCCTGTCGGATCAACGAATAGCGGTGGCGCGTCCCGTGGGGCTATGTCCGTCGCAGGGATGATCTTGGCCTCGCTATCGGCTTGCCGAAATGCACTCGCCAGCATCTGTTGGCTCTGGGAGACCGTCGGATCCGCCGAAGAGTTGATGGCTGCGAGGCGAGCAAGTAGCGGTCCGGCAAGTCGCGAGAGTTCGGGTGCATCAGAGCCGATGGTCGCTAGAAAACTCGTGGCGAACGCCACAAACTGGTCGCTAGCGTCCGGCTGCGGCATCGATGCGACGCTCGCCGGATAACGTGGCCGATCAACGTCGCGACGCGTTGTCGTGAGCAGTTGGTGGCGGAACATAGCAATCCGTACCGATTCGTTGCGTGGTAGCAGCTGATAGGCGCGGCTCAGAGTCTCGTGCGCTACCACGCTCTTTTGATCGTCCCAGTGTTTGCCTAGCTGTTGAACGAGGCTGATGCCGAGATTGGCGACTGCTGCCGGTGAGTCATCACCCTCGTCGATCGCGGCTTCATAGAGGCGAACAGCTTGGTAAGAGTCGCCCGCAAGATTCTTGCTGTACCCCGCGAGCACCAGGTAAGAGGGGTCATTAGTGGCCTCCCAGAGTCTCATGTACTGGTCCGCCGCGAGTTGTGCTTGATCTAGATCGAGGAGCGTTGAGGCCAGTGTGGACCGTAACGCGACGTCGTTGCGATACTGCGGGGTAGCGCCTTCGACGAGGGCAATCGCGTTAACGGGCTTGCCGGCGGCTAACGCGGCGTGAACTTGCCGCTCTAGTCTGGCCAGCTCGGTCTGGGGCCGGAGAAGTGGCAGGAACACTCCGGCAGCCAGTATCAGCGAGACGACCAACAGCGACGCAGTCGGCACACGATCGGTGAAGCGGTTGCGAGGCCGGGCGTAGCTTTCCAGAACCTCCTGAACTTCGGTAAAAGAATTCGGACGATTTGCTGGGTCGTCATCGATGCACGAGTTGATGAGGCTGACCAAACGCTGGTCAACCTCTCTGAGGTCATGAGACACGAGGCTCCGTCTGCGGTCGTGCACGGACAGAAGCGCTGACGCGGTTGACGTTAGCCCGCCTGCTTTCACGCCGAGCGTTAGATCGCTACGCTCGGCAAGCATTTGGTAGAGGCATAAGCCGAACGAGTACAGCTCGGTCTTCGTCGATGCCACGCAGTCTCGGTCCTGCCCCGACGCGATCGCACGCAGTTGTTCGGGCGCCATATAGGGCAGAGTTCCACCGACAGCCTCACTCTTTCCATCGAGCGGGGCTGAAAGGTTGAAGTCGATCAGCAGAGGTTCACCCTCAGGCGTCAGGAGCACGTTCGATGGCTTGAGGTCACCGTGAACGACGCCATTCTTCGCTAGGTAATCGAGGGCGTTCGCGATCGACGCGAAGACGCGGGCAGTCGCCTTCACGCGCTGTCGCACGACCGCCTGGGATCGGCCATACGGCAACGCTGTTGCTGAAGGCAGCTCCTCGAGAAGTTGCGTGCTCAGAACGATTTCATCCTGAAGCGTTCGGTGGCCGTGGTAAGGCATGCAGATCCAGCCCAAACCAGACTCAACGTCTTGGCCGGCCCCATAGACCTCAACGACGTGAGCGTGCGAAAGCCGGCCCAGCGCTGCCGCCTCCGCCGTTATAAGCCGCGACACTTTGAGGACTACGGTCCTATCTCCGACGGCCTTCTGCCGGCACAGAAAAACGCGAGCTACTGACCCACGCCCGATTTCTTCTAGCAGTGTGAAGCCGTCAAAATCGTCACCCTCAGCGGGCCAGCAGTGCTCGTCGGCGCCACCGAGCAACCCTTCAATTCCGAAGTCAGCAAGACACTCTTCAACTTCGATGAGTCGATGCAGGGTAAGCAGTAGCCCAGCTTCTAAGCCGTCAAAACGATAGCAGTAGACTGTTGGAGATGTGTCGTCGTTCCTGCTTCGGAAATGCCGATAGTCCCGCTGGGCAAGATCGAGAAATACGGAGCGATCTGCGGCGAGGGATGGAAATCGCCGAAGCTCAGCGGGTAAGTCGCATCTGCCGGTGCGCTCCCACTCAGAAGCGATGCGTGCAGCGATTGCGGAGGGGGTATCTCGGCTCGCCTTCCCGACAGTCGAGTCGTCGGCCCGTCGGTGGGTGCTAGGTTGGCGACTCATTCCTCAAGGCGACGCACGATGTTCGCTACTATTCGACGAGCCGTTCGATCACTGGTGCCCTTAAGCTTACCGGCGATCTCTGCGTAAGTGCTCCCGCCGATCCGAAGCTTGATTACTTCACGCTCTCGCGGGTTCAAGTCGGAGACAAGGCTCGCCCACTTCTCCCTACCGATCGCGATCTGGCTCGGAGTCTGTTCTCGACCGCCCAGCCGACCGTCACCGGCTATCGCCCGCTTCGCCGTTGCCGACTCAGGATGCACGTCATCGAGTCGTGCCTCTTCGGAGCCAAGGCTGCGAGCAGCGGTTTGGGTGTACTTGCGATGCTCGTCGATTACTCGGTTGCGTGCGGCCTTGGTGAGCAACGCGATCAGCTGAGCCGGATCTTCCAAACGACGCAGACGCGATCGCTTCAGCAACAGAGAGCCGAGAAGGGTGTTCGCGAGATCAGTCGAATCCACCTTGCTGCGTATCGCTTTTGGTAGTGACGCTCTGATCACCCGAAGAATATGCGGCGTGTACCGCTCGACGATCGTCCAAGCAGCGTCGTCGGAGCCGCTGGCCAGGTCTTGCATAAGCTCGCGGAACGACCGTTCGCGTCGATCGCCGCTACTGCTGCGCTTGGCTCCTTCGGTGGTAGCTGTGCGCTGTTCCGACGAAGTCATCGGTTTAGTGCGTCAAGTAGAGATACAGGAGCCAAGCAGTTTACCTTCCTGCCCAGACGGGGGGAGCCCCGCCAGCGACGCCCGGTACCTAGGCATCAGAGGCGCCGGCTCAGCAAGGCTCCAGTAACCGGGAGAACTAGCCAAACTCCGCTTGCCTCTGGGACCACGACTGTGATCAAGCCTAGGAGCACCTGACCGCCCGTCGAGGCGTTCGCGTTCGAGTACGCCAGGGGCGCCGCGAACGGTGTTGGAGACGCCGGAGTCGGCGTCCATTGGCTGGACAAGAGCGGAGATAACGGCGAGAACGCGAGTGCAACGACTTCGTAGATGCCCGACGAGTCTGGCGAGAAGGCGACTTCAAAGTCGGCGAACGCATCTCGGGACCCGGTCGACAGCGTTGCCCCGATAAGCGACCCCGTTTGGGCGGTTACGATACTGAGCGATCCGTTTGGGACAGGCGTGGCTGCCACGCCGAACAGCGAGGTCTTGGTGGCCGCTAGGTTCAGTGGTGCAGTCGCGGACGAGTCGTCGAGCCTACGAACGACCAACGCGACTTGCGCCGCGCGTAGTGAGGCATCAGTCGCACCTCTGTTGATAAGCTCGACCGAGAGTGTGAGGACACCGCCAGGGGCCGCCACAAGCGTTGGAGTCTCAGGCGAGTTCGCACCTGACAGTGATATCTCGACGGCATCTAGTCTGGTCGACCAGAGTGCAACCAGGAGGAATACGAGGGCTGATCGAATCATTGGAAGCACACTTCGGAGGTAGTGAACGGGTTCATTCGCGCGTGCCGCGTGAGCGCGACAGCGGCCGCGGCTCAAGACGAAGCGGCGGTTGGGTCCAGATTCACTAGCGGTTCCGCGGGCAAGATGTCTGCGGCGCGGCGTGCAGACTGCCGAGAGCGCTTCGCTCACTGCGAGAGTTGCCCGCCATCCGATCGGTGCGCTGCGAAGTAGTGCACTTCGCGATCGACACCATAATCCACGGCGGACACAGATCCATCACAATAAGCTATGTGGAAAGCCGCATGGTGCGCGCCCCCGAACCGTGTCGGGCCACTCGGGCTCAGCCCTTTGTCGGTGTCCATAGCTGGGGGGTAGTAGACGATCGACTCGACTGATTCGCCCAGAGATCCGGCGGGGCGAGAGGCGGCAAACCGGTGGTTGTCGCTGGCGTATCCGGAGACCGCGGCGTCGTCGTCGTTCGATGACTGGCCCGTCAGGTAGTGCTGAGGGGCAATGAACTTCTCTCCCACAAGATAGGTCTTCGTAGTCCCGTCGGTAAGCCATGCTTCACGTGCCGAGCGACGCAGGTGAGAGATGCCCGTGAACGAAGAGTTGTCTACGGACTGGAGTTCCCAGAATGCCTCAGAGTCCCCTTGGTCCAGGGTCATGGGGCCGGAGAACGGAAACGCGTGCGATGCACCGGAGTTGATGGCATAATCGCCGCGGAAGACACGGTCGATCGAGCCTGCCGGTCGCGGCGATCTCTGGTGAGGCTGACTCGTGCCGGCCCGCAACAGGTCACCAGAGCGACGCGTGGAGCAAGTCATCAGTGGTAGCACAACATCGACCCGTCCGAGTTTGGGCGAGTCGGCGCCAAAAGGAATGCCCGCCACGGCGTCGAACGAGACCTGCTCGTCGAAGAAGGGAAGAGTCTGGTAGACCCAACCGCCGGGTTGAGCGCTCCCCACACCGCGATCAGGAATGGGTATCCAAGCGTGCCCCCAGCCCCCTTGTGGATACGCTCGATGCGACTGATGAAATAGCCGCAAGCCGATAGCGACTTGTCGCAGATTCGAAACGCACGCCGTGCGGCGCGCTGCTTCGCGTGCGCTCTGAACGGCCGGAAGTAGGATCGCGACGAGCGTCCCAACGATCGCGACAGCTACGAGGAGCTCAACGATCGTAAAAGCGCGATGCCGCCACCGGACGCGTTCGCCAACGAGTCTGTGCCTACGGTCCAAGCGGTACTGCCCTTCTCGATGACTCGCCTAGTGAGTTGTCGCAAAGCTCGCAGTCCACAAGAATAAGGGACGCGAGTAGCGATGGCTACTTATCGATCGATACCCCCCCTCGTGGCTGCCCCTGACATCGATCTGCGATTCGCTACGCTCTCTCGCCGACCGCTGCCTCGATCTGTACCGACCGCAGCGCTGCAGCGTCAACCGGCATCCGCGAACGGCATCCTGCAGCAGTGGCACTGCCGATCGAAGCCACGGACAAGAGCGAGGAACGCCGAGGGCTGCGGCAGGGTCGTGATCGCCTTGTGGGCGAGCGGCGCCCGGTTCGCATAGTGACGGTAGGTGATCCCGCCAGCCGAGTGCCCCAGGATCTCGATTGACGACTCCGGCATGTGCTCGTCGTAGTAGGTCGCGCAGGTCTTACGGAGGTCCTTAAGGACCCAGGGCTGCCCCTCCGACGTCTCGGGGTCTTTCTTCGCTCCGATGTCCGCAAGCCGGCACAGCTCGCGGAAACGCACGTTGGGCCGGGCGGTGCTGCCCGTGAATACCGGGGTATCTGCGTTCGGCTCACCCGACCGCAGGCTCGACAAGTGGGCATGCACGACTCGGTTCATCGGACGGCAGAACGACTTACCGGTCTTCACCCTCCGGTAGGACAGCCAGCCCCACCTAGATGTCTGCTTGACCTCGCGGCTCGGCGCTTTGCGGTCCCAGGAGACATGCTTCCACAGGATTGGCTCGTGGAACGGGGTCGTGCCCCACACAGTCCCGGAATCGAGTCCGTAGTTGAATAACACAACCAAGGCGGCACGCCAGTACCGGCCTACGGGTATCGACTCGCGCCAGCCATGCGGTCTCGGCATCTGGTGCGTCGCGAAGTACAACGCGTTGAGCTCGGCCTTCGTCAGGTAGTGCCGGCCCGCGACATCGCGAGCGGCCAGCGGCTTTGGGAAACGGCGCGGCGTCTCGATCAGGTCGTTCTCCCACGCCCAGGACACGACCGCACGGAGGTGCGTGCGAGTCTTGTTCGTCGTCCGTTCGGGGTTCGACCCTCCTTCTGCGGAGGCCTGCTCGTATACCCAGCCGAGAAACTTCCGCAGCGCGGGTCGGTCCAGTTTTTCGAGCGGTGTCTTGCCGTTGAAGGCAATCCACTTCTTGGTCGTCGTCCGGTAGGCTCGCCGCGTTCCATCTGCAGGATCGCGGGCACGCAGGTACATCTCGACAGCAGCTGGCATGGAAGTCGGCATCTCGGAAGCTCCCGAGCCCGCCTCCCGCCTCAATGCCGAATCCGTCTCGTGCGGACTGACTGCGCGTCTTGCTGGTGCGGCCCGTCCGTCCCCGACGGCCGTAGAAGGGTAGAATCCAAGCCAAACTGGCTTGTGACGTCTACCGGCAGCCTAATCAGCGGGCCAGGTCGCCGCGAACTGCGACGTGTCGGGCGAATGGCACTTAGTTGACGATAACTCCTCTGGCCATCAAGGCTTTGAGCACGTGTCGTGGTCGGGTGAGTAGGTCGTATCGTTTCTTACGTCGCTTTAGGTGCCGGGGCTCGTAGCGGCCTGGTCGATTGCCGACTTGGTGCAAGCTGACAGCGGTGAGTAGCTCGTCGTAGAGCTGGCGTCGCCATCGCCCGCGACAGGCGATCAGCGGTTGGAACGCTTCGAGGGTTTGCACGGCGCCCTTGAAGCTGATCGTCCGCGGTTGGGCTTGGTGACTGATCGCCGATTGGGCCATCACCGTCCGGATCAGGTTGTACGCGAGCACGTGCGTCCAGATCTCTTTGCGTACCAGCTCGGGCGTCTTGCAACGCAGCACGTCCATCTGCAGTGTCGTCTTGACCGAACGCAGGTCGAGCTCGGCATTCCAGCGAGCCCGATAGAGTTCGGCGAGTTCTTCTTTGGGGTACCGCTTGGCATCCAGCAGCGAGGTCGCCAAGACGAGTGTCTTCGAGCGGAACCCGGGACGGGCGATCTCGACGCGGCATTCACGAACCCGGATCGACTCGGGCATCGCCATAAACTCTTTCCAAGCGAACAGTCGGGTGACGGTCGGCCGGGGCCAAGTCACAACGTGGTCACTCGGGCCGAGTCGCTCGCCCAGCCGGAAGTTGGTGGCCCGGTGTACGGTGAAGTGGAAGACGGCATCGACGCCCCGTCGCTGTAGTTGACCTAGCCCCCTTCACCGAGTCCAGGAGCTGAGCGAAGCTCAGCTTGCTGGTCATCATTGAAGGAGGTTGATTAT
>JBCBPC010000020.1:0-75079 GCA_039820945.1 Planctomycetota bacterium | reverse complement strand
GCAGCCGCGTTTGACGACGCAGCGGGGCCGGCCGCTCGGCCATGACCGGCGTCGGGCACGACGGGATGTCCGCTCGCGCGGCTCGGATCTCGTACGCACGCGTGCGGAGCTTCACGAACGCCTCGTCGCGGGCGAGCTCCGGCCAACGCGTGTCGGCCGACAACGCGGCGCGGAGCCTGCGGATCACGAGGGCGCCCTGACCGTCGGTACTCTTGCCGTGCTTGAACTCAAAACGCAGCGTGTCTCCCTCGCCCAGCTCGAGCGGCTCGTCGAGCACGAACACCGCCCAGCGCGGCACGCGTTGCTTGGTGTACGCGCTCCAGCCCTCTTCGGAGTCTTCGAGCGACTCGTCGGCGGGCATGAATGGCTCGGCCTCGTCCGAGAAACCCGCGACGATCGTCACGGGTTCTTCTAGGGGCGAGACATCGGGCTCGGCGGCCTGACGTGTCACCCAGACCCGCAGCCTTGCGAGCACGAAGCCCATCTGTGGCAGAACGGCCGCGGCCTCCGGGTCCTCCGGAACGGCGTCGAGCCGCAACGCCGTCACCCGCATCGGCGCAGCCGTTGCGCGGGCGTCGAACACCGACTTATCCGTCACGGTGCCGGCGGTCGCGATCTCGTTCCCACCGGCGGCGGGCAGGCCCAATCGATTGGTTTCGTCGATGGGGGTATCACGGAGCGTGAGCGTGGTCTGCCCGGTCGATACGGCCTCGGTGAACGTCACGCCCCGCCACTGAGAAAGATCAGCCGCAAGCGGCGCCACACGGGCGAACTGTTGGTTGCTGTTGGCGGACAGCTCGCGATCGAGCGCCCGAGCCTCGTCGTACCGCTCGGGGTCGAACGGTGTCTTCACCACCGGCCAGTCCTCGCGGAGATCGCAGTCACGGGTCGAGTTGAAGAAATCGAAGAACCGGTAGTAGTCCGCCTGCGAGACCGGGTCGTACGGGTGATCGTGGCAACGGGCGCACGCCATGGTCAGGCCCAGCAATGCCTGCCCCGTCGTATCGACACGGTCGACCACGGCCGCGATGCGGAACTCCTCGTCGTCCGTGCCGCCCTCAATGTTCGTGAGCGTGTTGCGATGGAACGCCGTCGCGACCAGGTCGTCCATCGACGGGTCGTCGAGCAGGTCGCCCGCGAGCTGCTTCGTGAGAAACTCGTCGTACGGCGTGTCGGCGTTCAACGCGCGGATGACCCAGTCGCGGTACGGCCAGGCGTCGCGGTGCGGGTCCCGCTCAAAACCGGTGGTGTCCGCGTAGCGGGCTAGGTCGAGCCACATCGCCGCCCAACGCTCGCCGAAGTGCTTCGACGCGAGCAGCTCGTTGACGACCCGCTCCCGGTCGTCCTCGGTTAAACCGCTCGCCGCCCGATCGCGATGCTCGGGCGTGGGGGGCAAGCCCACCAGATCGAACGACACGCGACGCAGCCACGCGGCGTCGGCGGCGGGAGCGGCCGGCTCGAGCCCCGCCGCTCGTGCGGCCGCTTCGATCGGCGTGTCGATCGCCTCCCGATCGTTGCCCACGGTCGTCTGCGGCTCGGGCTTCTCGAACGACCACGGATCGTTCCAGGGCGCCCCCGCCTCGATCCAGCGGCGGAGCAGGTCGACCTCTTCCGCGTTGAGCCGCCGGCCGTGCTCCGCGGGGGGCATGCGGAAGTCGTCGTCTTCCTCCGTGACACGATCGAACAGGTACGACGCCTCGACATCGCCCGGGTAGACCGAGGGCTCGCCGGAGTCGGTCTCGCCGAGGGCCGTCTCGCGATGAATCAAAGACATGCCGCCCGCTTGCTTCACCCCGCCGTGACAGGCGAGGCAGTGCTCGACGAACACCGGGCGGACGTCCGCGTTGAAATCGATCGGGGCGCCCCCGACCCCTTCGGCAACGCTCAGAGCCGGCGAACCGACCGAGCACAAACCGACGGAACACAGCGCGAGCGCCAACCACACGTCGCGACCGCGTGTATTCGGGCGGGAGCAATATCTAGGGGCGAACGGCATTCCCCCAGTATAAGCCGGCGCAGGCGAACGCAGAAAAGCGGATCGCCCGGCTTTCGGCCGGCAAAACCGTTCAGCGGCCGCGATTGGGCGGGCGATAGCCACGCAAGCCGCCGTCGCTGTCCCGCGTGGCGTTTCGCTTGCGGCCCATGGCGACCATGCCCGGCAGACCGGCCAGCAACGCCAGCACGCCTCCGGCGGCGCCCGAGCCGGCACGCAACCACCCGAAGGCGGCCGCTTGTCGTCGGGCCGTCGCGTCGTCTTCCGAGACGGGCTCTCGGACGCCGTCGGCCGGTCGGCCATCAACACGCCGCGCCGCGTCCTCGACCGACGTGGGCGCCCCGCCGAGCGTCCGGCCGGCCTCGGCCGGGCTGAGCCGCGCGGTCCGCGCCCACGGCTCCAGCGCGAAGGCGACCTCGCGAGCCAAACGATCGCCCGCGCTGGGAACGACCGCGGCGACCAACGGCTCGGGCTCCGGCGCGTCCAGCAGGCGGCCCAGGTCGATCAACCCGCTCGGCTCGGCTTCGGCCAAGGTTGGTTCGCTGACTAGCTCGCTGAAGGCCGCGTCTTGTGCTTCGGCCGGCCGCTCGTTCTCGGGCTCGTCGGCCCGTTCGCTCGCATCGTTGGATTCGCTCGCGGCGATTCGCAGCTCGAGCCGAGCCACCGCCGACACGGTGTCGGTCGCCAGAACAAAGGCGGGCGCCGCGTCCTCAACCACGGTGTCGATCACCCCGGTCGGCGACGACGCGACGACAACGCTGTTGGTCGAAAGGTCATCGACGAGCCGAGGCTCCACCGGCGTCGCCGCGACGTCGATCGACTCCGCGTTTGAGACGGCGTCCGACGCAGCGAAGCCCGACTCGGGCGTATCGGTGAGGATCGCAAAGTCGGACGCCAGGACCGACCGGTCGGACTCGGTTGATCCGGAATCCGAGTTCCAGTGATCCGTCACACCGAGGCGTGCGTAGCCGTCGTCTTCCGGCGACAACGGCACGAGACCGTCGCCGTACTCTAAATCGAGATGCTGCAGGCCCGCGTGCGACTCGTAGTGGTCGCGATAAACGCCGATGGCGGCGAAGAGCGACCCGTCGGTCGTTTGGCCCTTGGCAAGGACCGCCGACTTTTGCTCCGCTCCCGGCAACTCGTCGCCGAACACTTCGACTTGGTAGAGCCGATCGATCTCGAACTCAGCCGGCCCGAGGAGGGGTGACTCCGCGTCGGCGACACGCACCAACGAAGCGAGAGGCGCCGGCGCGACCAACCCGGCGACATACGCCGCCGTTTGCTCCGCGATCGGTCGGTCTTCGACGTTGCTCTGCGGCGTGTCGCGCGGCGAGACGATCGTCGGGGCCCAGCCCGAGGACTCCGGCCACGCCGAATCCGTCGTCCCGGCGGGGACAACCAACTCGATCCCGGCGCCGATGCTGCCAGTGAAGCTCGTTGCTGGGTCGGCGGAGAGTCGATCGAACACGGCGTCGGCAACGCGGTACCGATCCTCGAAGGACACCACGCCCCCCACGGCGTCCCCCACGGCGTCCGTGGTGAAGCTGAACGACGGCGACAACGCGAGCAGGTTGCCCGCTGAGTTCAGCACGACGGCGCCGTGGCCGGTGACCGGCGACAGCGTGTCCGCGGCGTCGGCCACCAGGCGGTCGACGATCGCGTAGTGGTCAGACTCAAGCCCGCTGGAGTGCAGCGTGAGAGCGTCGTGATCGAGGTCCCACGCGGCCAAGCCGGTGCTGGCGGACAGCATGTCACGCGGCTCAAGCGGCTCGACACGTCGTCGCCGGCCGCTGGCCGATGCTTCTCGCGAACGTTTCATCGCCGATCCTCCTTAGCGACAGTCCTACGGCTAGCGGTCTGACTCGCCTCAAAAGCCTCGCCCGATTGCGTTGCTGTCGGCCCCGTGGCGGCCGCGAGCAGCTCTCGCCGCTCGGTCTCCACGCGGGCCGCCTCGTCGAGTCTACCCAACCGGCCGAGCACCTGCGCGTGGTTCGCGTAGTGCAATGCCAGCAGCGTGGGCGCCCCCGGGGGCAACGCCGCCAGACGCCGCTTCTCCAGCTCGACCGACTGGCGGAACGCCTCGGCGGCGTCTGGCAGCCGACCACGGTCTCGGAGGGCGACCCCCCGATTGTTCCACATGGCGGCCCGCTGCCGAATGCTGCGCGTGTTGGCGGGGAAGTCGGCGGCGAGCTGGGCGAGCCGCTCGTCGGCCCGATCGAACCAACGGTCGGAACCTCGCTCCTCGCCCCGCCGGGCCAGCACCAACGCGAGGTTCGCCTCCGCGACGGCCAGCTCAGCCCGGTGACGGGGAATCATCGGTGACCGATCGACCAGACGGCCCAGTTCGTCGATCGCCAGACGGTACGCCGCCGAGGCGTCGTCCAACCGGCCACGATCCGCCGCGAGCGCCGCGCGGTTGCTCAGAGCCATCGCGAGGTCGGCCCGATAGACGTCGATCTCCGGGCGCTCGGCCACGAGATCACGCAGCAGCGTGACGGCGCGCGACGCCGAACGCCGCGCCTCCCGCGGGTCCCGCTCGCGGATCGCCTCGCTGCGGGTGCTGTGGGCGATCGCCAGCCGTCGCGCCAGCGCGGGATCGGCCCGGTCGCTCGTGGCGCCGTCGGCCAGCCGTCCGATCGCGTCGTCTAGCAGGTCCTCGGCGGCCGAGGGGTCCGTGTCCGCCAGCATCGCCGCCTTGGCGATCATGGCGCCAGCGAGCTGATCGAGCCGCTCCGGCGTGGGTTCGCTCGAACGCGTGAGCCGCTGTGCGACGACGATCGCCTCGTCGAACGCGGCAATCGCCCGCTCGCGTTGGCCCCGCGACGCCAGCAGGTTCGCCCGGTTGGTGGCCGCCCGGGCGAGCCAAGAGCGGGACTCGTCGGTCGGGGTGTCGGTAGCGCGAAGCTGTTCGACGGCCTGCGTGTAAAGGGCGAGCGCCTCGTCGATGCGGCCGAGGCGCTCGGCGGCGGCCGCCGCTTTGACGCGCGTTTCCGCCACGGAGGCGTACAGGCCCGGCTCGTCGGTGGCTTGCGCGAGGAACTGCTGGTAGTAGCCGAGCGTCTGATCGAGCAATTCGCGTCGCAGCGACTCGCTGCCCGGCAGCAACGCGAGCCGATCGCTCAGGTCGGCGCCGAAGCGGTCGACCACCTCGCGCGCCTGCGAGAAGCGGAGCTCCGCGTTCGCGGTTTGACGCTGCGCCTCGACGAGCGCCGCGGCGGTGCGTTGTTGTTCGCGGAAGATGCCCACGGCGCCGGCGACCGCGACCAGGGCCACCACGAGCGACGCCGCGGCAAGCCCGGCCACGAACCGGCGACGACGGGCGAGCCACTTGCCCGCCAGCCGCAGCGGACCCGGCGGCCGCGCGACGGTCGGCAATCCCGCGAGGAACCGGCGGAGGTCCTCGGCCATCGCCGCGGCGGTGGGGTAGCGCGACGCGGGGTCCTTGTCCATCGCCCGGCCGACGATGCTCTCCAGGTCGGGAGGCACGTGCGGGTTGATCCGTCGCGGGCGGATCGGGTCGTTCCGCTCGATGCGGTCGAGCACCTGCTGGCGGTTGTCGCCCCGGTGGGCGTGCTGCAGCGTCATCAGCTCGTAGAGCGTCGCTCCGAGGCCGTACACGTCGGTCCGGCCGTCGACCTGATCGGCCCGGCCGCGGGCCTGCTCGGGGCTCATGTAGCGGAGCGTGCCGACGACGTCGCCCGTGGCGGTGACGCCCAGCTCGGTCTGCACGCGTGCAAGGCCGAAGTCGGTGATCCACGCCTTGCCGGCTGCGTCGAGCAACAGGTTCGACGGCTTCACGTCGCGGTGCACCACGCCGTACTCGTGCGCGTGATGCAGGGCATCGGCGATATCGGCGCCGAGGCGGGCGACCGCGTCGAAGAACTGGCCGCTGCGGTGCGTGGGTCCGAGCGACGGCGTGGTGGGCTCGCCGGCGGAACCCGATCGGGGAGAACCTGACCGTGAGGGACGCGTCGGCGGGGGCTCGGGCGGCTGGGTGGTGGACAGGGTCTCGGCCAATGAGTCGGCAAGTGTGGTCGCCTCGCCTGCCTCGCGGCGGAGTTCGTCGATGGCCTGCGCGACGCTGCGGCCCTCAATGTGCTGCATCGCGTAGAAGTGAACGCCGCGGTCCTGGCCGATGCTGAACACCGGCACGATGTGCGGGTGATGCAGCTGCGCGGCGGCTTGGGCCTCGTTGCGGAAGCGGGCGATCTGCTTCTGATCGAGCACCGCGGCGAACGGCAGCACCTTCAGCGCCACGCGGCGCCGGAGGGCGCCCTCCTCGGCCTCGTAGACCACGCCCATGCCACCGCGGCCGATCTCTCGGCGGATGGCGTAGTCGCCAATCTGCTGCGGCGCCTCGTGCGAAGCGGACGGGGCGGCTTGCTTTGCCGGCTCTTCGGCCCGAGCGGTCTTGACCGCTTGATGGATCGCTTCGACCCCCTCGAGGCACTCGGCCAACTCGTCGGCGAGGTCCGGATGCGCGGCGAGCAGCTCGTCGGCCGGCGGCGCCGTGCCGGAGTCGAGCGCCGCCACGTAGCGATCCAGCACCTCAACGAGCCGCTGTTGCTGCTCGCTCGTCGCCGCCGACAGGGTAAGCCCCAGCGGGTCGGCGTCGTCGGTGGGTGGTGAACGGTCGTCGGTCACGGCTCGCCCCGCTCGGTGTAGAGCGAACGCAGACGCTTCACGCCGCGGAGCCACAGCATGCGCACCGCGCCGGACGAGCGGCCCATGCGGTCGCCTATCGCGGAGAAGTCGAGCCCCTCGTGGTGCCGCAGACGGAGCACCTCGCGGTAGTCTTCTGGCAGCGAGTCGAGCATCTCGGATAGTGTGCGGGCGTTCTCGTTCCGCTCGAAGCAAGCGGACGGCGTCTCGCCCGATTGGGCGAGGCTGGCGGCGCGGGCCGTGTTGGACCGGTCGCTTGGCCCCTGCACGCGGTCGAGCGAAACCTCGCGGCGGATGTCTCGCTTGGCCGCCTTCACGTGCAGCTCAATCGCCCGCAGCAGGTTGTTCATCAGGATCCGGCGGATCCACCCGAGGAACTCCTCAGGCGTCGTGCCGCGGAAGGCGGGGAAGTCTCGGTGGGCTTCGTAGAACGTCTCTTGGACGACGTCCGAGGCGCTCACACGCTGCCGCAAGCGATCGTCGAGTTGCGACGTCACCACCAGCTTCAGGTAGTCGGCGTGGAGCTGCATGAGCTTGCCGAGCGAGCCCTCCGAGCCGTCGCGTGCGCGGGCTAGCAGATGGCCGGGCAGTGTTTCGGAGGGGGAGACCATCGGGGGGCGTTTCGAGGGGCGACGCAGTGTCCGCGGGATTAGGCCGGGCATTCAGACTACTTGTTACGCGGTTTTTTGGCGCTTCCGGCCGGCCGGCACTGCGGGGCCCTTGTCGGTAAGCTGCTTGTGGCAATGGTTTTACGTGCTGTGAGGCCCGCATTGCCCCGCTTCACATTTCTACCAACCGCTGAGATTCGCCATGGTTCTGGTTCGCTCCCTATTCGCACTGCTTGCCTTCACGCTGGCAGTGACTTCCGCCTCGGCTGCGGACGACGCTCCGATGCACCCGGTCGCAGCGGGCGCCGCGGCGGCCGTTGCTGACTCCGACGCACCGTTCGTCATGGCGGTTCGCTTCTTGGTTCGCGAAGGGCTGGAAAACGATTTCATCGCCGCCATGGCCGACCCCTGCGAGCAGACCGCTAAGGAGTCGGGCAACCTGGCGTACGAGCTCAGCGTCGACCCAAGCAACGCCCGGGCATTCCTGCTGTACGAGAAGTGGGAGAACGTCGCGGCGCTCGATAGCCATCTCAAGCAGCCCTACCTCGTGAAGCTGGGCGGGGCGTTGGGCGATCTGCTGAGCGAGCCGCCGTCGATCGCGTATTACGTGCCCGTCGACTGATCTGCGCTACCGCTCCCCACCCACGGCGCCACGCCGAGCCGCGAATGCCCGAAGGCCACACCATCCACCGGGTCGCCCGCGACCACACCAAAGCGTTCGTGGGCGACAAGCTGAAGGCCAGCAGCCCGCAGGGACGGTTCGAGGACGGCGCCAAGCAGCTGCACGGGCGATCGCTCGAGCGGATCGACGCGGTCGGCAAGCACCTGCTGTACCAATGGTCGGGCACGAAGCGGACGCCGGGGCCGATCCTGCACGTCCACCTGGGACTGTACGGCAAGTTCAGACTGCACAAGCTCGCGGCGACCAAGACCGATCCCAAGCCTGAGCTGCCCGAACCGCGCGGCGCCGTGCGGTTGCGGCTCGTCGGCCCGCGGGCGGCGTTCGACCTGAACGGCCCGACACGGTGCGAGCTGTTCGACGCGGAGCAGCGCGCCGCGTTGCTCGACCGCCTCGGCCCCGACCCGCTCCGCAAAGACGCGGACCCGGACCGCGCTTGGGACCGCATCGGCCGCAGCCGCTCGGGGATCGGTGGCTTGCTGATGAACCAAGAGGTCATCGCCGGCGTGGGCAACATCTATCGATGCGAGGTGCTGCACCTGGCCGGCATCCACCCGGACCGACCCGGCAAGGACCTCGACCGCCGCGAGTTCGACTGGATCTGGGAAAAGCTCGTCGAGCTGATGCAGATCGGCGTGAAGCACAACCGGATCATCATCGCGGAGCCCGACGACGTCGGAAAACCACGCGGCCGGATGACGCGCGACGAGCGGCTGCGGATCTACAAGAAGGAGTCGTGCCCCGGGTGCGGCACGGCGATCGCCGAGTGGGAGATCGCCGGCCGCAAGGTGTTCGCCTGCCCGACGTGCCAAGCGTGAGGGGTGTGACGATCGACGACGAAGCTACGATCGAGCAGACGATCCTCACGCTGCTGGCCGACCGCGGCGTGGGCAAGTCGATCTGCCCGTCCGAAGCGGCCCGTCGCTTGCAGCCCGACGACTGGCGACCGCTGATGGCCGACGTCCGCCGGGTCGCCCGGCGACTCATTGAGGAGCAGCGCTTGGTCGTCACGCAACGCGGCGAGGTGGTGGACATTGAAACGGCGAAAGGGCCAATCCGCTTTCAGTTGCTGGCGTCGCCGGGAGGGCGAAGCGCCCGCTGAGCCGAACCGGAGCCTCATCCGTTGACCACCGCATGGCTCGGCAGGAGCCTCGCCCTCCCGTTGCCAACCAAAGAGCCACGGATGACTCGAATGACGCGGAGAGATGATCGGCTCACATCATCTGTGAAATCCGTGTCATCCGTGGTTCCAACCGAGTGAACTGAGCGATGCCCACGCAATTGGTTTGGTTCAAGCGTGACCTCCGGGTCGCCGACCATGCGCCGCTGGTCGAGGCGGCCAAGCGGGGGCCGTGCTTGTGCGTGTACGTCTACGAGCCAGAAGTCTTCGCGACGGCGGAGTTCGACTCGTCGCACCTGGTGTTTATCAACGAGTCGCTCGTCGATTTGCGCGACGCGTTGCGTGAGCGGGGCGCAGAGCTGGTCATTCGCACCGGGCGGCTGCCGGACGTGTTCGCCAAGCTGCACGCGGAGCATCCGTTCGCCACCGTTTGGGCCCACGAAGAGACGGGGCAGCTCGTCACCTACGAGCGCGACAAGCGGGTAGCCCGCTGGTGCCGTGAGCAAGGGGTGAACTTCTACGAAGCCCCGGCCAACGGAGTGGTGCGGCGGCTCAAGTCGCGCGACGGCTGGGCCGCCGGGTGGCGGCAGCGGATGCAGACGCCGGCCTTGCCCGCGCCGGAACGGGTCGTCGGCGTGCCGGGCGTTGAGGCGGGCGAGATCCGCTCGCCCGAGGACCTCGGACTGCCGGCCAGCACCAAGCACGAGGCCCAGCGGGGGGGCGAGTCGCTCGGCAAACAGGTGCTGCACTCGTTCTTGCGCGAGCGCGGCGCCCACTATCGGGCCGACATGGCGAGCCCCAACGAGGGCTGGGACGGCTGCAGCCGCATCAGCCCGCACCTGGCGTACGGCAACCTTTCCGTGCGGCAGGCGTATCAGGCGACCACTCGAAGAGCGGGCGAGGTGCGGCGGCTGAAGGCGACCGGCGGCGGCGACGCCGACGAGCTGACCGCCTGGGGCGAGAGCCTCAAGTCGTTCGAGTCGCGGCTGAGCTGGCACTGCCACTTCATTCAGAAGCTCGAAGACGAGCCGGCGATCGAGTTCGAAAACTTCAATCACGCCTACGACGGCCTCCGGCCGGACGTCGCCACGCCGGCCAACGACCGCACGCCGTGGAACGCCGAGGGCTTCGCCGCGTGGTGCGAGGGCCGCACGGGGTACCCGATCATCGACGCGTCGATGCGATGCCTGCACACCACGGGTTGGATCAACTTCCGCATGCGGGCGATGCTCGCGTCGTTCGCCACCTATCACCTCTGGCTGCATTGGAGAGAGCCGGCGAAGTATCTGGCGTCGCAGTTCTTGGACTACGAGCCGGGGATCCACTACTCGCAGTTCCAGATGCAGGCGGGCACCGCGGGCATCAACACCACGCGGATCTACTCGCCGCCCAAGCAGACGCTCGACAACGATCCCGAGGGCGAGTTCATCCATCGGTGGGTCCCGGAGCTGGCCGACATGCCGCCGGAGCACTTGGGCGAGCCGTGGAAGCTGCCGCCATTGCTTCAGCAAGACATGGGCTGCGTCATCGGCCGCGACTATCCCTTGCCGATCGTCGATCACCTGAAGGCGTACCGAGCGGCGCGCGATCGGATGCACGCGTTCAAGAAGACCGACGCGGCCCGGGCCGAATCGCGGCGGGTGTACCAGAAGCACGGCAGCCGCAAGCGGCCGATGCGACGGAAGTGAACCGAAGTGAACCACAGAGGCACGGAGCCACAGAGAAAGTGACGCGGTAAGCTCTCATCGCTCTGTGTTCTCTGTGGCTCTGTGGTTAATCCGCGTACCAGTTGATGACTGCGCTCGCCGAACAAGCCGACGCACTCGCCGCGTTCCATCCGCCGACGCGGACGTGGTTCGCCGAGGCGTTTGCTGCGCCGACCAAAGCGCAGCGATTGGCGTGGCCGGCTATCGCCTCGGGCGAGAGCACGCTGCTGTTGGCGCCCACGGGGTCGGGCAAGACGCTCGCGGCGTTCTTGGCCTCGCTGGATCGGCTGATGTTCGCGATGCCCCCGGCGGGGCGACCCCCGGCTAGCGCCGCCGGCTCAGTCGCGGAGATAGGCGCAGGCGTGGGGACAGCGACAGGCGATACAAAGCGAGCGAGCCGTCGGCGCAAGCCGGCGGAGGCCAAACAAGGCGTCCGCGTGCTGTACGTCTCGCCGCTGAAGGCGTTGGGCGTGGATATCGATCGCAACCTGCGGGCGCCGATCGCCGGCATGCGGGCCACGGCCGGGCGGCTCGGGCACGGGATGCACGAGGTGGACGTCGCTATCCGCACCGGCGACACCGACCAACGGGAGCGGTCACGCATCGTGCGCCACCCGCCGGACGTGCTGATCACCACGCCCGAGTCGCTGTACCTGATGCTCACGAGCAAGGCGCGGGAGATCCTCACCAACGTCGAGACGATCATCATCGACGAGATCCACGTGATGGTGCCCACCAAACGGGGCGTGCACCTGTTCCTCACGCTGGAACGGCTCGAACGATTGCGGCGCCTCGCGGCCGAAGAGAACGAGACCGCGTACCGGCCGCTGCAGCGGATCGGCCTGTCGGCCACGCAGCGACCGCTCGACGAGATCGCCCGCCTGCTGGGCGGCGCCAACGCGACGGCCGATCCCGACGAGCCCGTGCGGCCACGGCCCGTGCGGATCGTCGACGCCAGCGAGCCGAAGCGGTTGGAGATCTCCGTCGAGATGCCGGTCGAAGAGCTGGCGAAGCAGCAGACCGTGACGCACGTGCCGCTGGGCGGAAGCGTGGGCGGCGCGGACGACGCCTTCCCCGCTATCGGCGCCGATCAGGCGGAAGTTCACCCGGAGGGCTTTGCGCCGGACGACGGCAACCCGTTCGCCCCGCCGCCGGGATCGGGCGTGCCCGGCATGAACGGGGCGCCGATGGAGCCCTTCGGCGACGGCTCGGGCGGCAACAGCGCGATGGGCCCCAGCGCGCCGAGCATCTGGCCGGTGCTGCACCCGCGGCTGCTGGAGCTGATCCGCGCGCATCGCTCCACGATGATCTTCGTCAACAGCCGACGGCTGGCGGAGCGACTCGCCACGGCGATCAACGAGCTGGCGGCCGAAGAAGAAGCGGCCAAGCGGCAGGCGGAGGAAGACGCGGCGGAGAACGCAGCGGCTGAAAACACCGCGGCTGAAGACGCAACCGAGGAAGATGGCGAAGACGCAGGCGAAGACGCTGACGCGAGCGATGACGCGGGCGGCCAAGAGCAACGCAACAGCGGCGCCGGGCACGTCCCGACCGAGCCGGTCGAGATCTGCCTCGCCCACCACGGCAGCGTGGCCAAGGACACGCGCGCCGACATCGAAGACCGCCTCAAACGCGGCGCGTTGCCGGCCATCGTGGCGACGAGTTCCTTAGAGCTCGGCATCGACATGGGCGCGGTCGACCTGGTGATCCAGATCGAGGCGCCGCCGACGATCGCGTCGGGCGTGCAGCGGATCGGCCGCAGCGGCCGCGGCGTCGACCTGCTGTCCAACGGCATCATCTTCCCCAAGTACCGGGGCGACCTGCTGGCGTGCGCCGGCGCCACGGGGCGGATGCTCAAGGGGCACGTCGAGGAGACCTACTACCCCCGCAACCCGCTGGACCTGCTAGCGCAGCAGGTGGTGGCGCTCGTGGCGGACGGGCCGCTCGACGTCGACGAGCTGTACGCGACGGTGCGCAGCGCCGCGCCGTACGCCGAGCTGCCGCGGGCGTCGTTCGAGGGCGTGCTCGATCTGCTCTCCGGCCGGTACCCGAGCGACGAGTTCGCGGAGCTCCGACCGCGGATCACGTGGGACCGACTGGCCGGCACGGTGGCGCCGCGCAAAGGGACCCAACGCTTGGCGGTGCTCAACGGCGGCACCATCCCCGACCGCGGCTTGTACGGTGTCTTCCTCGTGGGCGACGGGCCGGAGGGCGCCGGCGGCAGCCGCGTGGGCGAGCTCGACGAAGAGATGGTCTTCGAGACCCACCCGGGCGACATCTTCTTGCTGGGCGCCAGCAGCTGGCGAGTGCTGGAGATCACCAAGGACAAGGTGCTGGTCGCGCCGGCGCCGGGCGAGCCGGGCAAGATGCCCTTCTGGCGGGGCGACGGGCCGGGCCGGCCGCTCGAGTTCGGCCGGGCGATCGGCGAGCTCGCGCGCGAACTCACCCACGGTGAAGAAGGCACTCTCACCACACGGCTCACGGAAAAGCACGCGCTCGACCCTTCCGCGGCCGAGACGCTGCTCGCCTACCTCCGCGACCAAGCCGAGGCCACCGGCGAGCCGCCGAGCGATCGCACCGTCATCATCGAGTCGTTCCTCGACGAGATCGGCGACTGGCGGGTGTGCGTGCTCTCGCCGTTGGGCTCACGGGTGCACGCCCCTTGGGCGATGGCCGTCGCCGCGCGGCTGCGGGAAGAAGACCTGGGCGAGGTCGATTACAGCTGGACCGACGACGGCATGATCTTCCGCCTGCCGGAGTCGCCTGCCCCGCCGCGAGCGGAGCTGTTCTTGCCGCGGGCCGAGGAGGTGGAGGATCAAGTGACCTCGCAGCTCGGCTCGACGGCTATGTTCGCCGCGCGGTTCCGCGAGAACGCCACTCGCGCGCTCTTGCTGCCCAAGCGACAGCCGGGGCGCCGATCGCCGCTGTGGATGCAACGCCGCAAGGCGGCCGACCTGCTGGCCGTGGCGTCGCGTTACCCGAGCTTCCCGATCCTGCTCGAAACCTACCGCGAGTGCCTGCGCGACGTGTTCGATCTGCCCGGCCTCATAACCGTGCTGCAGGGGATCGAGAAGCGGTCGATCCGCGTCGAGACGGTCGAGTCGCAGCAGCCGTCGCCGTTCGCGTCGAGCCTACTGTTCAATTACGTCGGCAACTTTATCTACGAGGGCGACGCGCCGCTCGCGGAGCGGCGGGCTCAGGCGCTCGCGCTCGATCACGCGCAGCTCCGCGAGCTGCTGGGCGGCGCCGAGCTGCGCGAGCTGCTCGACGGCGAGGTGATCGACACCCTCGGCCTCGAGCTCCAGAAGCTGGCCGACCCGTACACCAAAGACGCCGACGGTCTGCACGACCTGCTGCTGTCGCTGGGCGATCTAACGGGAGACGAGGCGCACGCCCGGTGCGACCCGGAGAAGGTCGAACGGGGCGACGTCACGCGGTGGCTCGGCGAGCTGTGCGACGCCCGGCGAGTGATTGAGGTCCGCGTCGCCGGCGAGGTGCGCTACGCGGCGGCCGAGGACGCGGCTCGCCTGCGCGACGCACTCGGCGTGAACCCGCCCCCCGGCCTGCCGGCCGCTTTCCTGGAGCAGGTGGCCGATCCGCTGGGCGACCTCGTCTCGCGTTACGCGCGGACGCACGCGCCGTTCGCCCCGGTCGAAGCGGCCGGCCGACTGGGCCTGGGCGAGGCGCCGCTGCGGACCGCACTCGAACGCCTCCGCGACGCGGGCCGCGTGGTCGAGGGCGAGTTCGTCCCCGGCCGGCGAGGCCGCGAGTGGTGCGACGTCTCCGTGCTGCGCACGATCAAGCGGCGTTCGCTCGCCCGGCTGCGGAGCGAGGTCGAGGCGTCTCCGCCGGAGGCGTACGCCCGGTTCCTTCCGGTGTGGCAGGGCGTCACGCAGCCGCGACGCGGGCTGGACGGCGTGCTCGACGCGATCGAGCAGCTGCAGGGCGCCCCGCTAGCCGCCAGCGTGCTGGAGAACGAAGTGCTCCCAGCGCGGGTGAGTGACTACAAGCCGGGCATGCTCGACGAGCTGTTCCTCGCCGGCGAGGTCGTGTGGCAAGGCGTGGAGAGCGTCGGCTCGACGGACGGGCGGATCGCGTTGTTTCTCGTCGAGGCGTTTCCGTACCTGGGACGCGCGACAGGCACGGGTTCACTCCCCCGGCTTGCGCCGGGGGCTCGCAGCAGTTCGCGTAACGACACCGCCGCGCAGCTGAAGAGCGAGCCGTCGGCGCAAGCCGGCGGAGGAACCGAAGCTGACGCCGACCCGCTCGAAGCCCAACTCCGCGAACTCCTTGGCGAGCGCGGCGCGTTGTTCTTCGACGAGATCGCCCGCGCTACCGGGGCGTTCCCCAACGACGTGCTCGCGGCGCTCTGGCGCCTCGTGTGGAGCGGCGAGGTGACCAACGACACGCTCGCCCCGTTGCGGACGCTCATCGCCACCGCCGGCGGCGAGGGCAAACAGGTCGTCGGCGCCCAGACGCGGCGTGGCCGGCGGGCGTTCCGCACGCGGCGGCAGACGCGCCTGCCCGGCAGCGAGGGCCGGTGGAGCCTGCTCGCCCGGTTCGACGGTACGACCAGTGCGGGCGCCACCATCACGCCGACCGAACGGCTGGCCGCCCTGGCCCGGCAGCTCGTCGAGCGGCACGGCGTGCTGACGCGGGACCAGATCGCCCGCGAGCAGGTCGAGGGCGGCTTCTCGGCCATCTACCCGGTGCTCAAGGCGATGGAGGAGTCCGGCAAGGTGCGGCGGGGCTACTTCGTCGACGGCCAGGGCGGCGCGCAGTTCGCCGCCGCCGGGGCGGACGACCTGCTCCGCAGCAAGCCACGCGACGACGAGCCGCAGACGGTCGTCCTCGCGTCCACCGACCCGGCGAGCGCTTACGGCGCCGCCCTGCCCTGGCCCGATCGGCCGGGCGCTGCCGACGGCGACAACACCGGCCGACCGCAACGCGCCGCCGGCGCGCTGGTCGTGATCTCCGACGGCCACGCGCTCGGCTACCTGAACCGCACCGGGCAATCACTCACGGCGTTCTTGGCCGAGGCCGAGCCGGAGCATACGAACCAAGCGACCGAGCTGTGCAAGGCGCTCGCCACGCGCGCCCAACGCAAGAGCCTGCTGCTGACGAAGGTCGACGGCGCGGCGGCGGTGACCAGCCACCTAGCCGGCGCCCTGGCCAAAGCGGGCTTCACCGCGACGACTAAGGGCATGCTCTGCCGGAGTGATTTTATGCGGGGCAGCCGGAGCGGGCGGCGACGTGGCGGTCGAGAGACGGGGGGATGACCGTCCGCTCGGGTCGGGCGCCGGAATGAGGGTCGGCCGTGCGGGACGTGGTGAGCGGCTTGCGTGGAGATCGGGGGATGGCGGCCTCTAAACGATCTACGGCACGGCCGCCGTTGGCCGGTGCGCTCGCGGATCGAACCGCAGAGGACGCGAAGTTCGATCCCCGTGAGATCGCGCAATGCGGGCCGTAGCGGTGGATGCGGCCACCTGCCTTGCCAACTATAGTGTCGCTTCGATCCTCTCGAATCTCACGTCCGTGCGAATTCATCGTGCTTATCCCACTCCGCTGCGCGTTCGCGATTCTGCTTCTACTGATGGGAGCGACACGCGTCGACGCTGCGCTCGGAGATGAGCTGCTCAAGCTGACCGCCAGTGACGGCCAGCCGCTCGACTCGTTCGGCATCAGTGTCGCCCTCGGCGAAGGGATCGCGCTGATCGGCGCTTCGGAAGATGACAACTCGGCGGGCTTCGACGCGGGCGCCGCCTACTTGTTCGACACGGCGACCGGAGCCGAGCTTGCGAAGCTCGCGCCCAACGACCCTGACGAAGGAACCGTGTTCGGCGAGTCCGTGGCGATCGATGGCGGGACGGCGATAGTTGGGGCCGTGGTCGGAAACGGCGTCGCGGGCGCCACCGGGGCCGCTTACCTCTTTGACGTGGCAACAGGCACACAAACAGCAAAACTCGTAGCCGCGGACGGCGCCACGTTCGACTTCTTTGGCGGTGCGGTCGCACTCTCCGACGGGACGGCTCTCGTGGGAAGTCGGTTCGACGACGACGCGGGAGACGCCTCCGGCTCGGCGTACCTCTTCGACACGACCAGCGGGACGCAACTCGCGAAGCTTACCGCCAACGACGCGGCCGCGGGAAACCAATTCGGCGGCTCGGTGGCCGTGAGCATTGGTGTGGCCCTCATCGGGAGCCCGCGCAGCGACGACGCGGGGGATGACTCGGGAGCGGCTTACATCTTCGATGCGAGCACCGGAGCCCAACTCAGCAGGCTCACTCCTACGGACGCCGCGGCCTTTGACCGATTTGGCCAATCGGTCGACGTCGACGGCGGCGTCGCTCTTGTCGGCAGCCCGGGCGTCAACGATTTCACCGGAGCCGCATACCTGTTCGACGCGAACACCGGTGTGCAGCTCGCGCGATTGGCGGCGATCGACGCGCAGGCTGGAGACTTCTTCGGTCGATCGGTAGCGATTGAAGGCGGCTTCGCCCTAGTGGGAAGCTTCCGAGAGAACGACAACGCCGGCGCGGCGTATGTATTCGACGTCGCGACGGGCACGCAACTCGCCAAGCTGACCGCCGCGGACACCGAGGAGGGCGACAACTTCGGCTTCGACGTTGATCTAAACGGAGGAACCGCGATCCTCAGCAGCCTGTTCGACGACGACGGCGCCGACAACTCCGGTTCGGCGTACCTGTTCGAGATCGCAGCGATGGCGAGACCCGGCCCGGGCGACTTCTCGGGAAATGGCGTCGTCGACAACGATGACCTGAACCTGCTGCTGAACAACTGGGGCGAGCCCGCCACGCCGACCGGCTGGAACGGGCGTCCTGTGCAGGGCGACTTCGTTGACAACGACGAGCTGAACGAGTTGCTCAACTTCTGGGGCGTCGGCGCGAGCGCCGCAGTGCCCGAACCAAGCGCCGCTTGGCTGATCGCGATCGGCGCCGTCGCCCGCGGCCGGCGAATTCGCCGCTAAGCGTGGACTATCGGAGTAGGGGCGGGCGGTCGGCTTTGCGTGACTAGAACGCCGGTCAGTCGAGGACGCGGGCGTTGGTTCAACGGGCTAGTGAGTACTCGCTTCCCACCAGCACCGTGTTCCCTCCGTCTCGGCGGATCTTCGAGCTTCGCCAGTGATTCTCGGCTAGGCTCGGCGATCCGCAGACGCCGCCGCTTTGCCCACGAGGCCGCCGTGATGATCAATCTGTGTCGAATCACGTTGCTCGCTGCGCTCGCGTTGCTGGTGCTCTCGGCCGATCGGGCCGAGGCCCTGTTCGGCGAGGAGCTCGTGAAGGTGCGGGCCGACGACTTCCGCGGCGGCGACAGCTTCGCCTTCGACGCCGATCTGGGCGGGGGGCTGCTGATCAGCGGCGCCATCCGCGATGACGATGGCGCCGACGACTCGGGCTCCGCCTACCTGTTCGACGCCGCGACCGGCGCGCAGCTGCACAAGCTCAATCCCGACGACCCAGGAGAGGGCAACGCGTTCGGCATCTCGGTGGGCGTGACCGACGCCATGGCGATCGTCGGCAGCGTTTTCCACGACGACGGCGTCGGGGCGGCTTATCTGTTTGACACGAAGACGGGCCAGCAGCTGCACAAGCTGCAAACCCAAACGCCCTTCGTCAACTCGGAGTTCGGCCGGGCCGTGGCAATCGACGGGGGCTACGCCGTCGTGACCGGCAAAGCGTTGTCGCAGGCCAACCAACAGACGCCGACCGCGGCCTACGTGTACGACGTCGCCACGGGCGGCTTGCTTCACACGCTCTTCGCGGACGGCGCGTCGATCGGATCCACGAGCGGCGGGTCGTTCACCCCGGCGGTGGCGATCGACAACGGCGTGGCGATCATCGGCAGCCACGTCGACGGCGGCCCCGGCTTCAGCCAGGGGTCCGCTTACCTGTTCGACCTGGCGACCGGCGTGCGGCTTCACCGGCTGACGTCGTCCGACGGCCAGCTGGCCGACAACGTGGGCATCTCGGTCGATATCGACAACGGCGTCGCCATCGTGGGCGCCTACCTGGACGACGACAACGGTCGCAACTCGGGTTCGGCCTACCTGTTCGACGTGGCGACCGGGTCGGAGCTGGACAAGCTGATCGCCGAAGACGGCATCGCGGGCGATGGGTTCGGCGAAGCGGTCGCGATCGACGACGGTATCGCAATCGTCGGGGCCCGTTACAACACAACCGAACAAGACTTTACCGGGGCGGCCTACGCGTTTGATGTCGCAACGGGACGGCAGATCGCCAAGCTGCTGACCGGCGATCCCACCTACCGCGATCGGCTGGGCGACTCAGTGGCCATCGACAACGGCGTGGCGGCGATCAGCGCCTGGCCGCGGGAGTCGGTCTACACGTTTGATGTCAACTCCGAGACCGTTCCGGGCAACTTCTCGGGCGACGGTGTCGTGGACAACGACGACCTGAACCTGCTGCTGCGCGACTGGGGTGAACCGGCCACGCCGACCGGCTGGAACGGCCGCCCGGTGCAGGGCGACTTCGTTGACAACGACGAGCTGAACGCTCTGTTGAACTCTTGGGGCATCGGGGTCGAAGGCGTGAGCTCGCCGGCCGTGCCGGAACCGGGCAGCGTGTGGCTGCTTGCGATCTGTATTGGGGGCGGCCTTTCGCGGCGGCGGTGCGGGTGAGCGTGGCGACACGCGGAACCACGAAGGCACAGCGGGCACGAAGTTGGTTGAGCGGTCCTCGGATCCGTCCGCGGTCTTGGCGTCCTTCGCGGTTCACCTCCGCAACGTGCAACTCGCGGTTGGTTGCCTTGGTTACCCCTCCGGAAAGGAGGCTTGGTGAGTGCGACCACGCCACCCTACGTGCGCGCCGGCTCAGCGGGAGCTTCGCCCTCCCGGGTAGCGGCGCCGCCGGCCATCGGCCGCTGCTCGTGGCGTTCACGCCCAACGCGCCCCACGCCAGCCATGCCACGTTCGGCGCAAGGCCCCCATCCCCCCATCTCCCCGAGAACAACAACCCACGTCGCCCCCGGCCGGCCCCTGTGCGAGCGTCCTGCCCGAGCGCACGACCATCCCCTCATCTCCTCCACGGTTTGACGCCCCAAGCCCCGGGTGAACATACTTACCCCCCGGATGAATCAACGCACGGAGGCTGCGCGACCCACCATGCCCGAAGGCGATACGCTCTACCGCGTCGCCGCGAATCTGCGGCCGGTGCTCCACGGACAAACGCTCGTCGACGCGCTCGGTTCCCAGGAACTGAGCGAAGGCCACTCGACGGTCGAACCGATCGACGCCGCGTCGCTCGTCGGTCGGCGGATCATCGATGTGCGGGCCCGCGGCAAGCACCTGATGATCGCCACGGACGACTCGCGGGTCATCCACTCGCACCTCGGCATGACCGGGTCGTGGCACGTGTACCCGCTCGGCGAGCCGTGGCGGAAGAGCGAGCGGCGGGCCGGGCTGGCGTTGTTCACTCGAGAGCACGCCGCGGTGCTGTTCAGCCCGAAGGAGCTGTCGCTCGTTTCGGCCACGCGGATGCGGCGTGACGACTACGTGAACCGCCTGGGCCCCGACCTCATGCGGCCGGCCGACCCGCTGGCGGCCATCCTGCCGCGGCTGCGGGTCCACAACGCGGCGCCGATCGGCGAGGCGGTGATGAACCAGACGATCGCGGCGGGCATCGGCAACGTCTACAAGAGCGAGACGCTGTTCCTGGCCTGCATCAACCCGTGGACCCGCGTCGGCGAGCTCTCGGACGAGGTGCTCATGCAGTACCTCAAGAACGCCCGCCGGCTGATGTGGATCAACCGGGGCAACGGCCCGCGGGTGACCCGGTTCGAGAACGACGGACGCCGGCACTGGGTATACGGCCGCCGCGGCGAGCCGTGCTTCAAGTGCGGCGGCGTGATCACGCTGCGGCGGCAGGGAGACGCGGGCCGGACGACGTACTGGTGCCAGGCGTGCCAGCCGGCGACGCCGCGTCAGCAAGCCACGGGCACGGCGCCGCGGGCGAACGCGGAGGCCCAGCGGCGGCAGCCGCCGAACAAGGGCTGCGGGTGAAGGAGTGGGCAGCGGGCAGTAAGGCTGGTGGCCGCGGGCGAGAGGTTCTCCAAGACCGGCTACCGCCTGTTGGTCGATAACTGGTGGTTGCTTCGTCACACCTTTTGGGTGTTGTGCAGCAACGGGCGCCAACCTCGACGCTGGTCGGAGGCTCTAGCGGCGCCGCGGGCGGCTGGCTAGCAACCCAAGCACAAGCACCGCCTGGGCTGCCGGCTCCGGCACAAGGGCGGTCGCCCTTGTGCCCCAGTCGCGCAGCAAGACGTTGAGCTCGCCGTTGTCGATCTGCGTGACGCGTGACCCGGTCCAGTCGCGCAGATACTTGAACGATCCCCAATGATTCAGCAGCAGGTTCAGATCGGCGCTGCTCACGCGCCCGTCGGTGTTGAAATCGCCGGCGACGAACTCGGACTCGACGGTTACGAAACGGAGCGACGTCAACTCCGCAACAATCTCGATAGGCCCGAACGGCCAGTCCGTGCGTGTGGAGAGCGTGAAGCCGCCGCTAACGCCATCGCCTACTTGGGGCGTCAGGTCGAAGGTCTCCAAGTCGTAGAACGACAGATCGTCGTCCGAAGCCAAGCCCGCGAACGGCAGGCCGTCGAACTCGAACCCGGCATCCCAACCCCACGGCTGTAGCAAAACGGGGCCGTACTCAACATCTATGTGCGCGTCGGGGGCAAGCGTCGCGACGACTCCCCGCGGTGCTCGACCGATAGGCAGCGTGAAGATCGGCAGGTTCAGCGCGTACTCGACGTCTCCGAGCAGCCCGCGACGATCGCTGTCGACGAGACCCAACTCAAAACGCCAAACCGATGTCGCAAAGACTGTGCTGCCATCGGTGTACGTCACGGTGTCTGCCATCGCGTGCCTCAGGTCGAACGAGAGCTCGATCCGTCGACCGACGGTCGGGAGTTCCAACGCGGTCTCTTCAGCAAAATCGGCGTCGAAGTCGCCCCGCGTGACAACGAACTCGGCTTCCAAGAGCAGGTGCTCCGCGTGCGCGCCACTGCTTGGCACGAGAAGCCCCCCGACGATGGCCGTCGCAAGGGTTGCCGGTGGCAATACAGCTTTCCACTTCATAGAGGTAGGCTTTTCGAGCTCTCGTTGACGTTGCTCTTTCAAACCTAAATGAGACAGCCCCCGCGTGGCTACGACGACGCCGCGACATTATGTCGCACCGCTGGGGGCTTCGCTTCGCTGCGACCCCAGCCACCCGTCGTCTATCGCCCGTTGGTCGATGATTAACTGTTGCTCCGTCACCGGGTGGATGGTCCAGCAACTCTCGCTTACCCCACGCTGCCCGCTGTCCACTGCCCGCTGCCCACTCTCACCGTCACCCCACCTCGCCCAGCAGGGGCAGGCCGCGGTGAGTGAGTGACGCGTCGATCGACGCGTCGTACTCCAGCAGGCCGACGTGCGCCAGGTCGTGCACGCAGCGTCGCACACGCAACGCGTCCAGCCGTAGCCGCTCGGCCACCCGGCCGGTCTCGACCGGCGCGCCCCACGCGAAGTCCAGTTCTTCGACCGTGTCGAGCACGTCCAGGTGCGTGGAGGTCAGGTGGGCGTAGCGCTGGAACGGGCTCATGGCCGAATAGTGCACAGAAGAACACACCATCGGCAAGCGGGCGGCGGCGGGGGCGTCGCGGCAGTGCGCGAAGACGAGAGAACGCGGTGCGCAGAAAGCTGGTTCACCTTGGTTCACCACCTTCTGGGTGTGGTGAAGCAGAGTGAAGCAACCGGTCTTGGGGGGCTTTGGCGAGTCGGCGCGGGGCGGCGACGCACACCGGCGCCCGCCGATGGTTACAATCGGCCTCGGGTCCGATGCCAAGGCGTCGATCACCACCTGCCACGAGGCCCTCGCTGCCCGCGAGCCCCATCACTCGCGGCCGTCACCACCGCTGCTGTTCTCCCTATGCGAAACACGCTCGCTGTTCTGGCTCTCGCGCCGCTCACCACGCTGCTTGCGCCGACGGCGGCCCGGGCGGCTGTCGGTTCCGAGTTCACGCTGATCGACGCCGAGGGTTTCGAACCTCCGGCTTACAATGAGTTCTTTCTTGGCACGGGGCAGTTAGAGGGGCAGTTCGCCTCGACCTTCGAGGGCTTGGGCGCGACCCCTTGGCAGCAAATCGGCCCGCCCGTTGGCGGGACGGCGACGATCCAGTCGGGCGTGGTCGCCAGCGGCGCCCAGGCGTTGCGGGTCGACCGGGCGCCCGGCATCGACGACCAGTGGTCGGTCGCCCTGACGCCCTTTAGCGTGCCGCTCGAGCCGCTGGTGATCATCGATTGGAACATGCTCGTCGAGCCGTTCATCGGGCCACAGCCGTTCGGGCCGTTCTTCGGCGTGGAGGCTTACGGCGATAGCGGCGCCGGATCGCTACGGCTGGCTTCGCTGGGGCTCGACGCGACGACGGGCGACGTGCTCTACCGCGACACCGCTTTCGGCGTGTTCGAAACCGGCTTCACGGCGCCGGTGGGCGTGTGGAACTCGTACCGTGTGGCGCTCGACTACTCGGCCGGTGCGTCGCTGCTGTTCGTCAACGGCGAGCAGGTGCGGATCGGCCCGTTCGAGGCGTTCGGCGTCAGCGACTTCACCGAGGCGGCCATCACCGCCGCCGCCGCCGGGTCGGACCCCGGCTCGTCCAACGCCACGGGAACGGCGTACTTCGATAACTACCGGGTGTACGAGACGAATGACTTCACGCTGCTCAACCCGGTGGACCCCGAGCCCCAGGCGGGCGACTTCTCGGGCGACGGCGTGGTGGACAACACGGACCTGAACCTGCTGCTGGTGAACTGGGGCAACCCGGCCAGCCCGCTGCCCCCCGGCTGGGACGGCGACCCGCCCGTGGGCGCTCTGATCGACAACGACGAGCTCAACGCCCTGCTGCCCAACTGGGGCGTGGGCGTGGCCAGCGTGCCCGAGCCCGCGGCCGGCGTGCTGCTGCTGTTGGCGAGCGCGGCGTGCCGCCGCCGTCGCTGAGACGCCGGGCGGATCGCTTGGTTGACGAGGGGTAAGCGAACCATCGAGGCACGCAGGAACGAAGGGCCTGGCGCTGAGCGTCTTCGTGTCCTTCGTGGTTCCTTTCTCGACCCGCGTTCGCGCCGGGCGGCGCCGCGGCGCCGCGGCGTAACTGGTTGACCTGGTTCACCCTGGTTCACCACCCCCAGGGAGTGGTGAAGAAGGTTGAAGCAGATTCTTGGTGGGGGCTAGCACCACACGGGGTGGCTCGGGTCGTAGCCGAAGGCGGAGCCCCCAGCGGTGAGCAGGCGGTGAGCCCCGTGCGGTTCGCTGGGGGCTGCGCTCCGCTGCGACTCCGGCCGGTCGTCGGTCGTAGGCGCCGACTACGTAAGGCACGGTGCGTACACCGGTTTGCCGCAGGGGTGATCACCGCTCGACGACAATGGGTTACGGAGTCGCTTGGAAGACTTCTTCAACGAAGCCCCCACCCACCGCCTCTTCCCGATTCCTTCACACTATCTTCACGATACCCGCTTACACTTCCGCCAACGTCGAGCGGGTCTGCGGAAGATAGACAAGCGCTCGGCGACGCCTCACCCGGCCGGCATGGCTCGCCGTATGTACCGACACCACAAGGGTTTACGCTCTTGCGAGTGCCGCCTCCGCCCCTCGCTCCTTTGGGAAGCACGGGCGGGCCGATCGCTGCTGGCTGGGCTGGCGGAGCCAGCTAGTGGGCAGCAAGAAGGATGTGGGCAGCGGGCAGCGGGCAGTGGGCAGGATCGCTGCCGTCCGTGGCGGTTGGGGCCGGCCGGCACTCCACCGCCTGCCGTCTGCCGTCTGCCGTCGGCTTCCGGCTGTCTGCCTACTGCCTCCTGCCGACTGCCCGCTGCCTACTCGCTTCTTGCTCCGCTCTGCCTGCTCCTCCTCTCCGGCTGCGGCGCCCCGGCGCCGATGATCCGCATCGACGGGTCGAGCACCGTCTATCCCATCTCCGAGGCCGTCGCCGAGGAGTTCTGCCGCACCGGCGCCCGGGTCAACGTGACCGTCGGCCAGTCGGGCACCGGCGGCGGGATGAAGAAGTTCTACGCCCGCGAGATCGATATCGCCGACGCCTCGCGGCCCATGAAGCTGGTAGAGCGTGAGAAGTGCGAGGAAGCGGGCATCGGCTTCGTTGAGCTGAGTGTCGCGTTCGACGGCATCGCCATCGTCGTCCATCCGGAGAACGACTGGTGCCGAGAGCTGTCCGTCGAGCAGCTGGCCAGCATCTGGCGCCCGGAAAGTCCCGTGCGACGGTGGAACGAGATCGATCCGAGCTGGCCCGACCACGAGATCAAGCTGTACGGCCCGGGCACGGCGTCGGGCACGTTCGACTACTTCACGGAGGTGATCGTCGGCGAGACCGGCGCGTGCCGGCCCGACTTCACCGCCAGCGAAGACGACAACGTGCTGGTGACCGGCATCAGCAAAGACAAGCACGCGCTGGGCTACTTCGGCTTCGCCTACTACGAGGAGAACCGCGAGCGGCTGGGCGTGGTGGCGATTCGGCCCAACGCCTCGCCGTCGAACACCGACCCGGAGCCCGTGCTGCCGACGCTCGAGGCGATCCGGTCGGACGCCTACAGCCCGCTCTCGCGGCCGCTGCTGGTGTACGTCGGCACGCCGCTGCTGGCGCGGCCGCTCGGCGCCGATTTCACCGCGTACTACCTGCGGAAGGCGAGCGAGCTGGCGGCCGAAGTGGGCTACGTGCCGGTGAGCGACGCCGTCGCCGCGGAGAACACCCGGCGTGTGAACGAGGCGATCGCGTCGCTCGACGAATCGGACGTGCGGCCGATGAACGAGAGCGGCTCTTCGGGCACGCTCGTCGCCTTGGGCGTGCTGCTGCTGGTGGGCGTCGGTTGGACGTTCGTCTACCGCCAAGCGCCGGAGCGGGCCATCCAGGGCTTCCTGCTGGGGTGCGCCGCGGTGAGCGTGCTGACGACCGTTGGCATCGTCTTCGTGCTGCTGGGCGAATCGCTGCAGTTCTTCCGCGAGGTGTCCGTCTTCGAGTTCCTCACCAGCACTCAGTGGACGCCGCTGTTCAAGCCGCCGCAGTTCGGCGTGCTGCCGCTGTTGTGCGGCACGCTGCTGGTGACCGGCGGAGCGATCTGCGTCGCCGGGCCGATCGGCCTGGGCGCTGCGATCTACCTGAGCGAGTACGCCCAGCCGGCGGTGCGGGAGATCGTCAAGCCGATCCTCGAGGTGCTGGCCGGCATCCCGAGCGTGGTGTACGGCGCCGTGGCGGTGACGACCGTCTCCCCGCTGGTGCAACGGCTGTTCGGCTCGGAGAGCATCTTCAACGCGATGAGCGCGAGCATCGTCGTCGGCTTCATGATCCTGCCGATGATCGTCTCGCTGAGCGAGGACGTGCTGCGGAGCGTGCCTCGCGACCTGCGTAGCGCCGCCTACGCCCTGGGCGCCACGAAGCTGGACGTGACCACCCGCGTCGTGGTGCCGGCGGCGCTCTCCGGCATCGTGGCCGCGGTGCTGCTGGCTATCTCCCGGGCGATCGGCGAGACGATGGCCGTCACACTGGCCGCCGGGGCGACGCCCAACCTGACGCTCAACCCGCTGGAGAGCGTGCAGACGATGACCGCGTACATCGTGCAGGTGTGCAAGGGCGACACGCCGGCCGGCTCGCTGGAGTACCGCACGATCTTCGCCGTGGGCCTGACGCTGTTCCTGTGCACGATGATCCTGAACATCATCGCCCAGCAAGTGCTGCGGCGGATGCGCGAACAATACGAGTGAGTTGTGTGTGGTCGATTGTTTCCTGAGAAGGAGATAGAGGGGATTTTGGTGAGAGGGGAGATGGTCGAGCATTGGGACAGAAGCCCATTGACCGGCAAAGCGATTTTCAAAGAGCAATTTAATAATCGCCGAAGGCGATCGACACCAATTCATTCCTGATCTCTCACCACGAAATACGTTTACGGACAGAAGCCGCTCCGCCCCTCACAGCCGCCACCTCCCCTATCACCAACATCCCCCCATCTCCCCTCCCTCGAACCCAAGCATGTCCGCCGCAACCCGCAGCCTTGAGACCGGCAAGACTTACCCGGGCAGCACCCTGTTCGGGCTGCTGTGCGGGGGGGCGACCGTGGTGTGTGTCGTGGCGTTGGTGGGGCTGTTGCTCAGCGTGTTCGTCGAGGGCCTGCCGTGGCTCAGCACGACGCTGCTGACGAACTTCGCCTCGCGCAAGGCGGAGCTCGCCGGCATCCTCGGCGCCCTGGCTGGCAGCCTGTGGCTGATCGTCCTGACGACGCTCATCTGCGTGCCCATCGGCGTCGGCGCCGCCGTGTACCTCGAGGAGTACGCCGCCAACTCGTGGTGGAAGCGGCTGATCCAGCTCAACATCGCGAACCTCGCCGGCGTGCCGTCCATCGTCTACGGCATCCTGGGCCTCGGGCTGTTCGTCCGGCAGATGGGCCTGGGCCGCATCGTGCTGGCCGGCGCGCTGACGCTCACGCTGGTGGTGCTGCCGATCGTCATCCTCGCCACGCAAGAAGCCCTGCGGGCCGTGCCGCAAACGATCCGCCAGGCGTCGTACGCCCTGGGCGCCACGCGGTGGCAGACGGTTTGGCACCAGGTGCTGCCGGCCGCGTTGCCGGGCGTGATGACCGGCGTCATCCTGGCGATCGCCCGGGCGCTGGGCGAGGCGGCCCCGCTGGTGGTGGTCGGCGCCGCGACGTTCGTGCCCTTCGTGCCGTACAGCGTCCGCGACAGCTTCGCCGCATTGCCCATGCAGATCTTCGACTGGGCGTCGCGCCCGCAGGCGGAGTTCCACGGGCTGGCGTCCGCGGCGATCATCGTGCTGCTGGCCGTGCTCATCCTGATGAACGCCGGCGCCGTGTACGTCCGCCTCAAGTACGGCAGCCGCATCAAATGGTGAGCGCTAAACGGCCGAGCTGCCTACTGATCGTATCTAAAGAGAGGAGATAAGGAGATGTTGGTGATAGCGGAGATGGTCGCTCGACGAGTGAGAAGCCGAGCGATCAACGAAGCGAATCGTAAGGTGTGGTCGACAGATCGCCTACGGCGCTTCTCATCAAACCATTCCTAGAGTCCTACCAACAAACACGCCTGCCACTCGGAAGCAACTTCGCTCCTGTCAGACGCCATCCCCCCTATCACCAACCTCCCCACATCCCCTCCCCTCGGCTCGACCTCAGCCAGCCAAACAAACCTGCCCGATGGACACCACCTCAACCGAATCCCTGGGCGACAGCAGCGACGTGAACGAATCGTCGGTCAACCTCCGCGCGCCGATCGTGAACACCTCGCGGCCGATGCGCTCGGCCGAGGAGCTTCGCGGCGCCGAGGCGAAGATCGCCGTCAGCGATCTCGACTTCTACTACGGCGACAACCACGCGCTGCACGGCATCAACCTCCGTATCCCGGTGAACTGCGTCACGGCGTTCATCGGCCCCAGCGGCTGCGGCAAGAGCACGTTCCTGCGGTGCCTCAACCGCATGAACGACATGATCGACGACGCCCGCGTCGACGGTGAGATCATGCTCGACGGCCACAGCATCACCGGGCCGCGGGTCGACGTCGTCGAGCTCCGCAAGCGTGTCGGCATGGTGTTCCAGAAGTCGAACCCCTTCCCGAAGAGCATCTTCGAGAACATCGCCTACGGCCCCCGCGTGGCCGGCGAGAACAACAAGGCCCGGTTGTACGAGCTCGCCGAGCGGTGCCTGCAGCACGCCGCGTTGTGGGACGAGGTGAAGGATCGGCTGGACGACTCGGCGCTCGCCCTGTCCGGCGGCCAGCAGCAGCGGCTGTGCATCGCCCGCGCCCTGGCGACCGACCCGGAGGTGCTCCTCATGGACGAGCCGGCCAGCGCGCTCGACCCGGCCAGCACGTCACGCATCGAGGACCTCATCTTCGAGCTCCGCGAGGAGTACACGATCGTCATCGTCACGCACAACATGCAGCAGGCCGCCCGCGTGTCGGACCAGACCGCGTTCTTCTTTCAGGGAGACCTGATCGAGGCGGGCGCCACCACCGACCTGTTCACCAACCCCGAGAAGAAGCAGACCGAAGACTACATCACCGGCCGCTTTGGGTGAGCGTTCTGCGGTGAGGTGGGAGTGGATCGGAAAGAGGGGGATGAGGAGATATCGGCGATAGGGGAGATGGCCACTCGGCGATACGACCATCACACGATCGGCAAGGCCCTGCACCCGTCGAACACGAGAACTCGATTGAGGATGCTCGCCATCCGACGCGTTAGCGGAGAAACCCCCTACCCATCATTCCACGCTCAATCGCATCTGCCACATCGTGTCGGCTTGTCCCGCCACGCAGCCATCTCCCCTATCACCAGCATCCCCCCCATCTCCTTACCTAGCGCATCGCGCTAAACCAGGCGTCCCCCCTCCCATGAGCAAACACCTCGAACGCGACCTGGAGGCGCTGGAGCAAGACCTGCTCGCGCAGTCGGCGGTGGTGGAGGAGATGATCCGCATCGCCTGCCGCGGGCTGTGCGAGCGGAAGGTGGGCGTGTCCGAGGAGCTGCAGGCCCGCGAGCCGAAGATCAACGATCACGAGGTCGAGATCGAGGAGGAGTGCCTCAAGATCCTGGCGCTGCACCAGCCGGTGGCCGTCGACCTGCGTCGCGTCGCCACGGTGCTCAAGGTGAACGGAGACCTGGAGCGGATCGCCGACCTGGCCGTCAACATCGGTGAGCGGAACGACGCCCTGGCCGCGTGGCCCGACCACCGCCTACCCGACACGCTGCAGAAGATGTCCGACGCGGCCATCGCCATGGTCCGCGACGTGCTCGACGCGTTCGTCGACTCGGACGTCGACCAGGCGTTCGACGTCCGCCGCCGCGACGACGAAGTCGACGCCCTCAACCGCACGGTCATCGACGAGGTCTACCGCTGGGTGCAGCAAAACCCCGCGTCGATCGAGCCGGCTTTGCACCTGTTCAGCGCGTCGCGGCACATCGAACGGATCGCCGACCACGCGACGAACATCGCCGAGGACGTCATCTACCTGGTCGAGGGCGAGATTGCCCGACACCGGCCCAACTCACAGCTGCAGCCGCCCCCTCCGCCGAGCCCCGCGACGCCTCCTACGGGGCCCCCCACGGCGGCCCCCCGACTGCACAACCCGTTAAGCGACCCGCTCAGCGACCCGACGGACGACACACGTGCCGAAGACATACCTGCCGCAGACAACCCAACCGGCGACGGGTCATCGAAAGACAACGATCAGCACGACCGACGCACCGTCTGATGCCCTAACACGACGACTTTCTGCTTGGTGAGACCACCCGGCGAAAGGAGATGAGGAGATGCCGGTGATCGGGGAGAGCATTGAACGACGGACTTCGATCCACGAATTAACTTGATGGCTCAGCGAGACCCTTCGCGGGTTGATTGGGGGGTGTTCAATGCCCACCGAGAAACAGCCAACCAATTACAAGTAGACTTCGCCAAGCTGAACCGGCCCGCCCCGTCTGGCCGCCATCTCCCCTATCACCAACCAACCTCCCCCCCATCCCCTCCACCGGCGAACGCCCCGCAAGTAGCGGCGCTTCTTAAAACAACTCGTCCCGTCCATCAAGCAGCCCCGCGATCGCTTCCATCGATACCCTCACCGGCCATCCGCTCCAACACTCACTCCACCACCGGCCCCGCAAGAAGGCGACCCGACCGATGGCGAAGTCCAAGATCTTGATCGTCGAAGACGACCGCTCGCTCGCGGACGTGCTCGACTACAACCTCCGCCAAGACGGCCACGACACGCACGTGTCGTCCGACGGCCAGGACGGCCTCACCCAGGCGAAGCTCCGCGCGCCCGACCTTGTGGTGCTCGACCTGATGCTGCCCGTGATGGACGGCCTAGAGATCTGCCGCCGCCTGCGGGCCGACCCCAACACGCGCGACACGCTCGTGCTCATGCTCACCGCCAAGGCGGAGGAGACCGACCAGGTGGCCGGCTTCAGCGTTGGCGCCGACGACTACGTCGCCAAGCCGTTCAGCGTGAAGGTGCTGCAGGAGCGTGTGCGAGCCCTGCTCCGCCGCCAACGCGGCCAAGCCCAGCAGGGAGACGTGCTGGTGAGCCAGGGCATCCTGGTCGACCGCGAGCGGCACCGTGTCATGGCCGACGAGCAGCTGCTCGACCTCACGCCCAGCGAGTTCGGCCTCCTCGAGACGCTCATCCGCCAGCCGGGCCGCGTGTTCAGCCGCAGCGAGCTGATCGACGCGGCGTTGGGCGGCGACTCGCTGGTGCTGGAGCGTACGATCGACGTGCACATCCGAGCGCTCCGCAAGAAGCTCACCGTCCACGCCGACCTCGTCGAAACCGTCCGCGGCGTGGGCTACCGCTTCCGCGACCCCGTGTCGGCGGGGTGATGGCAGCGGAGGTCAAACACCGCGGCGATCCCCAACGCGTACGGTGGGTGTTCGCACCCACCACGAACTCGCATTCAAACCCCGCGATCGGCTCCGTCGCAACCCGCCGAGAACGCAGACGCAAAGACCACCGCAACGGTGGGTGCGAGCACCCACCTTACCTGGGTTTTTTCCGCGGTCGTGCGACCAACGCGCGTGCGGCGTCACTCGGTCTGGGCTTCGACGTCCGTCGTAAAGTCAGCCAGCTTCCAGCGCCCATGCTCGTAGACCATCTTTATGGTCGACTCGACGAGCCGACGGCCGGTGTCGGCCTTTACCGTCACCAGGGCCACGTCTCCCTTGCACTCGGTCCGGACTTGCGACTTCAGGGCGTCGGCGATCCGCTGATGCGTGAGGAGCACCGTCTCGAGGGGGAACGGTCTACGCTGCCGTACCGATCGGCCACGAGATCGCCTCGATCGCTTCTCCTCGACCGCTCTTCGTGGGAAAACGGCGTCTCGGCGCTGATCTAGTGGGCGCCGGTCCTACACGGGATATCGCTACGGCAGCCGAGCAACCCGGTTTGCCGATCGCCGCGGGCTTGCGGTGGCCTGCCCCGCGGATCAGAGTCCGTGGTGAGCTGCGACGAGTGCTGCCGAGCGAGCGATCCGCTCCACACGATCGCAGCGGACCTGCACCATTGGAGTTGGAGACGCATCATGAAACCGTTCGCACGCGTAGTCGTCGGCGTTGTCGTGGCCGCGGCAGTTTCTGCGGGCTCCGCCGCCGAGAGTCCCAACTTTGCAAGCATCCTTGGACGGATTCCCGGAGGGGCGAACGCCCTCGTGATGCTCAATGCCGAGAAGATCCTCGGGAGCGAAGTCGGCCTGCGCGAGGGCTGGCGGCAAAAGTACGAGGACAATCGCTCAGGCGCGCCGCTCCGGATTCCGCCCGAGGCCCGTCAGTTCGTCCTCGCCGCTGAACTCGACCTGAGCACGCTGACTCCGCGTTGGGAAGCGGCGTCGATGAGGACCGAAGCGGATATCCCGATCTCGGTCGTTCAGCGAATCGTGAACGGGAAGCCCGATCGGTTTGGCGATCTCGAAGCGACGGTCTCGCCGCGAGGCGCCTATATCGTCCGCTTCGGCCCCAATGAATACGGGATGATGCACGCTGGCGATCGTCAGACCGTGGCCCGTTGGTTAAGTCGAGGACGCGAGGGCGTGGACGCCAACCTGTCTACGTACCTGGCCGAAGCGGCGACGTACCCGGACCGATCGGGGACCGAGATCATTATGGCCGTCGACCTTGGAAACGCTCTTGGCCGAAGCGCGGTGGAATCCGCTGCGGAAGTTTCTCCCGTGCTAAAGAAGGCGGCGGTCGACACGGGCGAAGCCGTCGACGTGCTGACCAGTCTTCGGGGTGTCACCTTGGGCGTCCGGGTAACCGACAAGGCGTACGGCTCGCTCAAAGTCGACTTCGAGAAGCCGATCGCCCCGATCGCCTCCGTCGCGAAACCACTACTGCTAGAGGCGCTCGCGGAAGCGGGCGTGTCTATCGAAGAGTTCTACGACTGGGAGTTGCAAACGTCGACCGACGCCTTCCGCATCTCCGGGGTGTTCACCGCCAGCGGCTTGAAGCGAGTGTTCAGCTTTCTCGAACTCGACGCCACAGCGGTCGATTCAGGAGAAGCTAACGTCGCTGACGCAGCAGCCGGTGATCCGTCTGACCGCTACCGCGTCGATGTCGAGAAGACGAAGACGTACTTCGACGCGGTCGAGGAGTATCTCGACGACCTCAGCCGAGAGACTGGCGCGAAATCCTACTACTCGATCGCCACGTGGTTCGAGAAGTACGCCAAGCGGATCGATCGGCTGCCGATCCTCGGCGTTGATCCCGACCTGGTCGACTACGGCGCCTACACAGTCAGCCAGCTCTACAGCTGCGCGGAGGCGATCCGCGGAGCCGGCATCCGCAGCGGGAGTCGCGGGTCGACCGTCACCGGGGGAGGCGGCAACACCTATGGCTACGGTAGCCGTCCGTACACGAACAGCCTGTTCGCCGGCAGCGTGTACGACGCTCAAGTCGCCGGCGTACGAGCTGCGGAAGCCGATCGGATCGCCATCCGCAAGCAGGAGCGAGCCAACAGTTCAACGACGGTCCGAGGGCTGATGACGGAGTTGCGCGAACAGACGTCGAGTATCCGCCGCGGGCTTACGGAGCGTTACCAGGCTGAGTTTTGACTTGCGCGGCAGAGTATGCCGGCTGAGGAGCGGTGAACAACGGCATCAGCGTTCTTGATGTTGACTACATCGCTCGGGGCGGATCGGGCGATTGGGGCAGCGTTCCGGTACTTGTGTCTGAAGGCTAGCTTCTCGAAGTCTTTGGCGTTGTTGTGCCGGAGCCCTTGACCGCGTTAACGGCCTGCTCGGCGGTGGCTGTACGTGCTGCTCGTCAAAGACGACGAAACAACAGCCCGTAGTGATGGGTACTCGCACCCACCACGAACCCGCGCACGGCTCCGCCACACATCGCCGAGAACCGGGTTGCTGGCTCGTTGCCTTCACGGCTGCCGCCACCGCTCGTCACGCCGCTGGCAGCGTTACCGTGAATGTCGCCCCCTCGTTCGGGCTCGACTCCACCGCTACCGCCCCGCCGAAGCTCTGCGCCAGGTGCTTCACGATCGACAGGCCCAGGCCCGTACCGCCCACGTCGCGCGACCGCGCCGCGTCGACCCGGTAGAACCGCTCGAACACCCGCGACACGCTCTCCGCCGGGATGCCGATGCCCGTGTCGGCGACCTCGATGCGGACCATCCGCCCGTCCGGCCGCCAGGCGATGCGCACCTCGCCGCCGGCGGGCGTGTACTTCACCGCGTTGTCGACCAGGTTGTTGAGAATCACCCGCAGGCCCTCGGGGTCGGCCTTCACTTGGGTGGGCGCCACGTCCGCCTCGGCGTACAGCCGCACGTGCTTGGCGCCGGCCTGGTTGTCGTGCCGCTTCAGGCAGTCCTCCACCGCGGGGCCGATGCCCACGGTCTGGATCGCGAACGGCTGCTGGGCCGACTCGATCCGCGCGAGATCCAACATGTCGCGGATCAGCTCTTCGAGGCGAGACGATTGACCGTCGATCTCGCGGAGGAACCGCGTGCGGGTCACCTGATCGTCCACGGCGCCGCCGAGCAGCGTCTCCGTGTACGCCTTGATCGAGCTGAGCGGCGTCTTCAGCTCGTGCGACACGTTGGCGACAAAGTCGCGCCGCAACGCCTCAAGGCGGTTGAGCTCGGTCGTGTCGTGCAGCACGACGACGGCGCCGGTGGCCGGTTCGCCCACCAACGGCGTCACCTGCACGCTCAGCTGCCGCTCTTCCCACTCGATCTCGAGCCGCTGCGGGCTGCGGGTGTCGATGGCGGTCTTTGCCGCCTGATGGAGCGGATGGTTGCGGACGACCTCCAGCAGCGGCCGACCCTCGACGCGGGGCGGCAAGAAGCCAAACAACTTGCCGGCGGCTGGGTTGGCGAACAGCACCCGCTGCCGCTCGTCGATGGCGACCACCCCCTCGATCATGCCGCCCAGCACGGTGGCCTGCCGCTGATCGCTCTGCCGCAGCTCCGACAGCCGGTGCGTCAGCTCGCGGCTCATGCGGTTGAACGAGTCAGCCAGGGCGCCCAGCTCGTCGCGGTTGGGCACGTAGGCCCGCTGGTCGTACTCGCCGGCGGCCATGCTCATCGCGGCGCGGTCGAGCGTGCGGACCGGCTGCACGAGGTGCGTGGCCACCAGGTAGCCGACGCCCACCACCACGAGCGCCGTTACGGCCGCGTACCAGGCGAACAGCCGCCAAAGCTGGTCGAACCGCACGGACAGCTCTTGGGCGGACCGCGTGACCCGCACCACCGCCACCGGCTCGCCGTCGGCGTCCCGCACCAGGCGGTCGTACACGTACCGCTTCCGCAAGTCGTTCGGCTGGCGCCACGCCTCGCCGTCGCGCAGGGCGAGCCTGAGCGACGGTGTTGGCTCGTCGCCCGGGTCTTCGGTCGAGGTTGCTAGCACCCCGCCCTCCCGATCGTACACGGTCACGTCGAGCCGGCTCGCTCGGGCGATCTCCGCGACACGCTCGGCCGAGAGTTCGCCGCTCACCAGCCGCTCTCGCTCGCCGCCCAGCAGCACGGCGACCGTGCGGAGCTCCTGCTCATTCGCCCGACGCTGGTCGTGGCTCTCGGCTTGCCAAGTGATGGCGAGCAGCGATCCCGCGGACAGAAGACTGACCGACGTGAAGCCGAGGAAGAGCTTGAGGAACAGGCGGCTGCGAAGCATACCCGCCTATAATTCGGCGGGAACGCCGAGTTGTCGAGGCGTTTCACGAAAGTTTCACAACCGGCGAGGGTCGCGCCTGTGCGTGGTTAACGCACAAACTCGACCGCGGGCGTGGCCTCGCGCCTCGCCTCACGCGCGATCGGCGTCGATGGCTCGGGCGCCGCGACCACCGCCCCGACGGCACTACCCACGAGTTGGCGGTTCTCGATATCGCCGCCTTCGACGACGCCGCCAGCGAGGGCGCCTCCCTCGAGGGCGCTTCCCCCGATGACGCTCTTCTGAGCCTCGCTGCCTTCCACCGCGTGTTGCACCACCGGCGGGCACAACCGCCGCTGGGGGAAGTCGCCCTGCGATGCCTTCGGCGGACGCAGCGACGCGTAGTTGAGCGTCTTCGGTCGGCCACGCAGCCGTTCCCGCTGCAACGCGTCGCGCTGCGCGGCCACCGGCCACGCTCCCTCGGCCAGCATCACGCCGTTGAATTCGAGCAGCGTTCCCTTGGCGAAGTGAACGTTCTTGAGCGCTACGGCGTGCTCCACGTCGGCCCGCCGCCGCGACGAAGACGCCTCCGCTAGCCGGCGTTGAGCGTCCAGCAGCAGATCAAGCGGCGCCTTGTCCGACTCGTACGCCGCCCGCACCGCCGCCACCTGCTCGCTGGTGGCGACCCAGCGGTTGTACGCCGTCCGCGACACGTGGTAAGAGCGATCCAGCTCGGCGATCGCTTCGGCCACCTCGTGCACGACTCCCTCTTGCTGATCGGCCAGCAGGGCCCGTTCACGCGCGAGCGTTAGCTCGGCGTTCCGCACCGCCGTGTGGGCTCGACGGAAGCCGATCGGGATGTCGAGTTCCACGCCGAGCTGCCACTCCTGGAAGTCGCCAGAAGTGAGGTCTTCGTACGCGTTGTCGAAACGCGGGTTCGACCCCGAGCTGTCGAGCAGATCATCGCCGAACCCCCGGAAGCGATACCGCCCCACGGCGTCGAGCCGTGGGAGCAGGTGGTTCTTGCTGGCGATCACTTCTAGCTCACGCCGCCGCACCCGCCACCGCGAACGCCGCAGCTCGACGCGCCGCGTTACCGCGTCGGTGGTGACAAGGTCCCAGTCGAACGCCACGTCGGCGACGATCGGCTCGTCCGCCGGGCGGAGCAGTTCGCCGTCGCTGGCCGGCAGGCCCAGCAAACGCCGCAGCCGGCGTTCGGCCAGGTAAACGCCCGTGGCGCCGCGGAACGTGCCGCCCGCCGCGCCGCTGGCGGTCTGCGTGCCGTTGACCGGCCGTCCGCTCAACGCGTTCTCGACGTCTTGCTGAAACCGGAAGTACTGCTCGCGGGCCTGCGCTTCCTTCTCGGCCTCGCCGCCACGTCGGCCGGACTCGTAGAGCGCCTTCACCCGGCGCCAGGTCTCGAGCGCCGCGTCGCGAGCCTCGACCCGGGCGTCCAGATCGCGGTACGCGAACCACAGGTCCCAGTACGCGTTCTCCACGTTGCTCACGTAGTCGCGCACGGCCCGCTCGAAGTCGGCCAGCTCGATGTCGGTGTTCAGCCTGCCGATCAGCACCCCGCCGTACACGCCCGGCGTGCGGGTGGGTCCGGCGATGCGGTTGAACGTCAGCCCGGAGCCCTGCAGCAGCGGCTGCCGGAGCTCACCCTCGATCTTCGTCGTCCACGCGCTGTCGAACAGGTTGCCGGGGGCGTTGTTCGAGTCGAACTCGACGATCTGCCGCAACGCGAGCTCGCCGCCGGTGACGGCGCGCTTCGCCAACTGCGTCTGCCACACGCTGGAGTCTTGCTGCAACAGCCGGGTGCCGCCGCCGAAGAACTCGTTGTTCAGCGCGCGGTCGTTCTTCTCGTTGAACACGCTCGTGGTGAACTGGGCGTCGAACGCCGCGAGCGCCGCCTCCACGCCGGTCAAGGGGTCGGTCTCTCGGATCGCCGGGTCGTGGATCGTGCGGGTGGTGTCCGGCGAGCGGATCACCACGCCGCCCGCGTCGCGGAGCACCGTCGAGTGCTGCAGCCCGAGCCGCACAACCTCTTCGAGCGCGACGTCTCGGTACTCCGCCGGCGTGGCGTCCGACAGCACCCGCGGCGGGGCGGAGTACGCGGCGTGCGTGGCCTGGGCCGTGCAAGCGGTCTCCGCCGGGTAGTCGATCGAGGTGGCTCGGACGGCGTAGTGGCTCGCCGCGGAAGACGCCGCCCGGAATGTCTTGTCAGACTTCGCCCGGCAACCGGTCAAGCCGACCCCGATGGCGACTACGGCCACCGCCAGCACGCACAAGGCAGACGGGCTTCTCCGACGGCTGGTTGTCGCTGCGCTCACGCAATGGGTCTCGGATGCCGGACGGCGGACGGTCGCAGGGACCGTCGCGTACGCCGGCGAGCCCCCCGCTCGCCCGGCGCACGCCGCCGTCTTGGGCTTCAGTCGGCGTGAGGCGCCGGGAGATTCAGCAGAACCGGGCGAACCCGCAGAGTCTGCCAGCCGCCAAGCCTGCGCCTCGCCTGTTGCGAGCTAAAAGCGGCGCCCCCGTGATAAACTCAGTCCCTATGCAACCGACGCGCGTCCGCCGCCCGACCGCCAGCGATGACTCCGCGCGAACCACCGCCGCCTCCGCCGGGCCCAACGAGGGGGTCTGGGAAGAGTTTGCGGCGTTGATCGACGACACGCGTCAACAAGCGGTCGCTTGCCCGCCCGACAACCCGGCGGCCTTCTACCGAGCGTTGCTAGCGCGAGGCGTCGATGCGGTCGCCGCGGAAGCGGGCGTCGTCTGGCGGGGCGAAGGGTCGAGCCGCCGCGTCCTAGCAACCACCGGAGCCAACGACACACCAACGCCGCCCTGCCCTCAGCGTGAACAGGCGCTGCGGCAGGCCGCCCGAACAGCCGGCGCGTGCCGCTGCGAAACCCCGACGGCTAGCCACCTCGCGATCACAGTCCGGCCGACGATCGGCCAAAACCCAATTGCTCCGGCGGTCCTCGAGCTGGCGCTCGCCCGCGGTCAAAGCGACGCCTACTACGACGCGGCCGAACGGCTGCTGACGACCGTTGCCGAGGCGGCGGCGGAGTTCGAGAACCGCGTGTTGGCCCGTGCCCAGGAAGCACGAGTGAGCCGGCAAGCCGCGCTGTGGCGTCTGCCGCAAGCCGTCGCGGGCGATCTCGGCCTGGAGCCGACCGCGATGCGGATCGCGAACGAAGTGGCCCCGCTCGTCGGCGCCGACCGGGTCGCGGTCGTTGTGCCCGATGGCCGCGGTCCACGGGTGATCGCCCTAAGCGGCGCCGGCCGCGTCGACTCGCGAGGTCCCTCCGCCGCAGCTTGGCGACGCGTGGCGATCTCGTCTGAAGGGTCGGCCGAAGAACTCGCCGCCGCTCTCGATCGGTGCCGCGACACCACCCATGCCCGTGAGATCAGGGTAGCGCCCGTGAGGCTGCTCACGTCTTGGTCCGAAGACGATAGTGACCGCAACGAGCCGCTCGGCTGGCTGATCGCCGAGTGGTTCGACGCGGCGCCAGAAAACGACGACGCCACGCCACAACTCACGGAGATCGCCGTCACCGTCGCCCCGTCGCTGCACGCAGCGACCGAAGCGGCAGACCACGGATTCGGCGGGATCGCTCGCCGCGCCAAACGAGCGGCACTCACCCTGTCCGGGATCGCCGCTGCGCTCGCAGCCGTCGTCGGCTTGCTGCTCGTGCCGGTCCCGCACAAGGTGACCGCCACGGGAGTGCTCTCGCCGCTCGTGGAACGTCGGGCGTTCGCCCCTTGCGACGCGACCGTCGCCGCGACGCACGTCGAGTCGGGCGATCGGGTGACCGCCGGACAGTTGCTCGTCGAGCTAAGCGATCCGGCCTCGCTGCTGCAGCTGGAAGCGCTCGAAGGCCAGATCGAAACCCTTGCGCGGCAGCACGCCGCGGCGCAGGCACAGCGTTTGGCGGGCGACCACCGCGGTGGCGAACCGGCCGAACGGCTCCGATTCGCGGCGGAGGAGCAACGCCTCGCCGCGGAACTGGAAGCGCTCCGAGCGCAACGCGAGCTCGCCCTCGCAGAACGAGACCGGCTCTTCATCCGAAGCCCGATCGACGGCGTCGTCACCACGTGGGACGCTGCCGACAGGCTCGCGGGCAAGCCGGTCAACCGGGGAGAACCGTTGCTGGTCGTCGCGGACGACCGAGACGAGTGGCGACTGGAACTCCAGGCGGCCGAAGACCGCTTCGCCACGATCCGCGCGGCCGCCGAACGAGCCGACGAGCCGCTGCGCGTCGCTTACACGCCGGTAGGCGTCGACTCCGAGCCCCGCTTCGCATCGCTCACTCAGATCGCCCACGCGGCCAATGTCGAGCGAGACGCCTTCGGCGTGGAGAGCCGCTTCGCCCCGCTGATCGCGACACCGGACCACGCCCGCTCGCCGTTGGGCGACACGCCGCCGCTGCCGCAAACGTCGGTACACGCACGGATCGACTGCGGCGAACGCACGCTGGGCGACGCCGCGTTGGGCGACGCTTGGCGTCGAATCGTGACTTGGTGGCGCCTATGAGCCCTCGTTCGCTAGCCCTCCGCGGCGTTCTGCCGAGTGTTGCGCACGCCGTACTGCTCGTCGCAACGATCGCGAGCGCCGCGGACCGCGGTCTCAAGATCGAGGGCGCCGTGCTGCGGCTCGTCGACGACTCACAGGCGACCGCCTTGTCGGCCGGCGTGGTGACGGAGGTGCTCGTGCAAGAAGGCGCCTCGGTCGCCCGCGGTCAGCTGCTCGCCCGCGTCGACGACGCGGAGCAACTGGTCGCCGTGGCGACGGCGAACGCGGAGCTGCACATCGCCCAGCACGCCGCCGGCGACGACGTCGCTATCCGCTACGCCGAGAAGGCCGCCGAGGCCGCGCGGGCCGAGCTCCGTCGGTCACAGGAATCGATCGAGCGGTTCCCGAAGAGCGTCTCGCAATCGCAGCTCGACGTTGAACGCCTCGCGATCCGTCGCGAGGAGCTCGAGGCTGAGAAGGCGCGCCACACGCAACGCCGCGTCGAACTAGAAGCCGAGCGAGCTGGCAAAAGGCTGGCCGCGGCCGAGTTGCTGCTTGCGCGCCGCCGAATCGCCTCGCCGATCGACGGCGTGGTCGTAGAGCGATCGATCCGCACGGGCGAGTGGATCGAGCCGGGACGCCCCGCGTTCCGTGTGGTGGCGACCGACCGGCTTCGCGCCGAGGGGTTCGCCCCGGGCTCGCTGGCCGACGCGTCGCTCGTCGGACGTTCGGTATGGGTCATCACCGCCGCGGCGAACGCGGCAAACGTCCCGACTAACAACGCCCGAACCAACGCCCCTGCGACGGACGCCGGAACCGGCGTTGTGTCCTTCGTGAGCCCCGAAATCGATCCCGTCTCGGGTCAGTCCCGTGTCGTGGTGCTCGTCGATAACGCGGAGGGCCGCCTTCGCGCGGGGTCCCGGTGCCGCTTGGTCATCGACGGCCCTTCGACCGACGATCAAAGCGGCAAGCCGACAAGCCCGCCGGCTGAGACGCTCGGAGGCCCATCGCGTTGAACGCCGCCGATCGACCCTCGACATCGACCGCCGCCAGGCGCCGCCTGACCCTCAAGCAGCGTGCCGGACTTCGGCAGCGCGGGCACGGCGCCGGGACGGTCGTAACCGATCCCGCCACCAACGCCTCGCACCAACTCTCCGCCGAGGAAACGTGCGTACTAGAGTGGCTCGCCGAGGCGACCACGCTCGATACGCTCTGCCGGCGGTACAACGAACGCTTCGCGCCACGACGGATCGAACCAGCGGCGATGCAGCGGTTGATCGGCCGGCTGCACTCCGCCGGGTTGGTCGAAGCCCCCGGCGCGCGGGCCGCGGAGGAGCGTTGGCGCAACGCACGCCGCCAACGAGCCCGCTCGCGCTGGCTCGCCTGGACGCAGCTTCTCGCCGTGCGGCTGCCGCTCGGCTCGCCCAACGCGTTACTCGAGCCGCTGGGAGGTTTCACTCGCGCGGTTTTCTCGCCGCTGAGCGCCGCCCTTGGGGCCACGCTCTGCGCTCTGGGCGCCGTTGCCGTCTTCAGCGACATCGATCGGTTCCTCGCCGACGCCCCGAAGCTCGCGTGGCTCGCTCAGCCGCGGCTGCTGGTCGGTGTGCTCGTCGTGCTCGCGGTTCTGAAGACGCTCCACGAAGCGGCGCACGCGCTCGCGGCGCGGCGGTTCGACGTAAACGTCCGCGAGGCGGGCGTCCTGCTGCTCTTCTTCACACCGTGTCTGTACTGCGACGTTTCCGACGCGTGGCGTCTGCCGTCCCGACGCGCGCGGATGCTCATCGCCGCGGCCGGCGTGCTCTGCGAAGCGACGCTCGCGGCAATCGCCGCCATCGTCTGGCGGCTGGCCGAGCCGGGCGTCGCGAGCATGATCGCTATGAACACGGTCGTCGTCGCCACGGCGGGAACCCTGCTGGTCAACCTGAACCCGCTGGTGCGGTTCGATGGCTACTACCTGCTGAGCGACTGGCTCGAAACGCCGAACCTCGCCGGCCGCGGCCGAGCGGCGTTCCTAAGTCGCCTGACGGCGCCGTTCGTACGGTCCAACCCGCGCGACGACGAGCGGATCGGCTTCGCCGTCTACGGCATGCTGTCGGTCGGCTACACGCTGGCAATCACCGGCGGCTTTGTCTGGCTGGTTATCGGCCTCGGCCGCGTCTGGCGTGTCGAAGGTCCCGCGATCCTGCTCGCCACCACGATCATCGCCGGCACGCTGGCGGGCCCTCTCGCCCGACTCGTCGGCTCGCTGCAACGGCCCGACTGGAGCGCACGCGTCCGACGTGGCCGCGTCTACCTCGGCGTGCTGATCGGTATGGCACTGCTTGCCGGTGTAGCGTTCACGCCGTGGCCGTACCGACCGCTGGCGCCGGTGCGGGTAGCGCCCGAGAACAGCGGCCTGGTGTCCGTGGTGCGCGGCGGCCGGCTCGTTTCGATCGTCCGACCGGGCGAAGCGGTTTCCGCCGGTCAGGTGATCGCGGTCCTCGAAGACCCCACGGCCGAACAGGCGCTGCTTCGGGCGCAGCAATCGCTGGACCGCCGTCTCCTCGCGGTGCAGTCGCTCGAGGCTTTGCGTGGCTTCGACGAGCAAGCCGCCGCGCAGCTGCCGGCCGCCCGAGCCGCGGCGACCGCCGCCGAGCGTTTGCTCCGCGACACGCAGACAGAGTCGGAGCGGCTGACGCTCCGTGCTCCGCACGCAGGCGTGGTCGTCCCTCCGGAGTTCCCCGCAACAGCCGACGACACGCGCCCGTCATGCCCGATCGGCCTCGACGACCTGGGACGCTGGCTCGAAGTCGGCTCCCCGATCGCTCGTGTCGTCGATCCACAGCAAGTGAAACTGCAACTGCGGGCGCCGCCGCACGTCGCACAACATCTCAAGCAAGGCCAATCGGTGCGCGTAGCGATCGCTGGCGAGCACGGGGTTCGCGAGGCCGTCATCACGCGTCTTGCGTCACGCTACGACCGCGCGGCCGATCAGTCGTCCGCACCGAGCGCCGCGTTCAGCGCGGCGCCGGAGCGAGTCGCCACCGCTCGCCTCGTCGCCGATTCGCCACCGCTACTCATCGGCGGCAGCGGCGTCGCTCGGATCGACTTGGGCTACCTGCCTGTCGGACAGCAACTGCTCGGGGCGATCGGCAGGCTCTTCGTCTTGCCGCCGTAAGAATCGCGGATCGACCAAGCCAGCCGGTTCTAGGGAACCAGGGCGATCAGCCCGACCACGGTCGCCGCTTGCCAGCCGGCGCCCCGAGCGCTCGCCGGCCAGCGTTGGGCACGGTACGGCGCACAGTCGCCGGGGCGGTAATGGCCGAGCGTGTACACGCACTCGCACGGGGGCTCGGCCCCCAGGCGATAGGGCAACGCCACCGCGGAGCCGAAGAAGTGTGCCGCCGACACCGCGGGCTGCAGGCACGGCGCGTAGGCGTAGCCGTATCGCTCGGCGTTCACTTCCTCGAAGTACAGCGGCCGATGGGCCGTGCACGCTGGTGTCCACGATCGCGCGAACAGCGGCCAGCCACGGTACGCCGCGGCGAGCGGCCTGCTCGCAACCGCGCCCTCGGTCATCGCGTCCGAGGTGGTGTGCCCGATCTCTTCGTGACCGGTCTCTTCGTGTCGGGCCACCGCGTAGTCAGTCGGAAACACCCCGTCGCTCGGCGCGATTTCAACGCCGAGCTCGGTGATCGAGCGATTGACGAGCGCCGTCGGCGTGGCCACGGACTCGGCCGCCGGCTGGGCATACAGCGATCCCAGGCCGCCGCCCGTCAGCGTTAATACGGCCAAGACGCGCGTAGCGGCTCGCACGGCCGTCTCGGGCGCCGCTCGGCCTGCGCGAAGAGGGTCTGCCCGCCAAGGTCGGGTCGCGGTGCGGGGGACGGTGGCGAACATGCGTGGCGAGGCTCCCTCACGGCGAATCGGTTGCTAGCGACCCCGCGTTATCCGCGTAGACGCATTAATCCGTATTGTCAGGGCGTCGGCCGCGGACGACGCCCGGCTCCAGCCAAAGGCCGCGGTGGCGTATTTCTCGCCACGTCGAAGCCGGCGGGTCGCAATTCTTTTGACACGTTCGGACGGGCGTGAGAATACTGCACATGACGCGAGCGGATTGCCCTCCCTCGTGTCGGTCGAACCCCCTCCCTCGCACGCCACGTCGCTACGACCTCAGGGATCTGACGCCTCTCCAACGAGGCGTGCGAGGGGGGCTTCGGTCCCCGGGCGAACTGCCCGGGCCAATCGACGCCCGCCGCGTTCGCCCCCGCCTCATCGCCCTGCCGCCAAGCACCCCGCCCGCCCCGCTATGCCGCAACGTTCGCTACTCGCAGCCCTGCTGGGGCGTGCGTCGGTCGAACGCCGCGAGCCAGTAGCGAAACGAGAACCGACCGCACCGCACACACCGCTCGTGCGTCGTCTCGAGCCCCGCCGCGTCCTCAACGCGGCGGTGACCGCGCTCATCGCGCCATCGATCTTGGTCGAGGGCGACTCGGCCAACGTGGTGGCCGACGCGGTCGGCGGCGTCGGCCCCCTCGAGTTCGACTGGACGGTCACGGTCGACGGCCAGGTCGTGCAGCGGAGCAACGCACGCGAGCTCCCGCTGACAACCGCCGACGACGGCGTCTACGAAGTCACGGTCGCCGTGACCGACCAATCGAACGCGCCGCCGGCGATCGCCGCGACGACGATCAACGTCCTCAATGCGCCCCCGCGACTGACCGGCCTCTCCGCCACGCCCTCGGTCGAGGGCGGCGTGACGGTGCTTACCGGCACGATCGAGGACGCCGGAGCCGACGACACCTTCACGCTCGACATCGACTGGGGAGACGGCGAGACGCAGACCGTCTCGCTCGCCGTGAACGAGCGGACTTTCGCCGTCCCGCACACGTACGCCGACGACAACGCCGACGACCTAGCGACCATCTCCGTCGTCGCCCGCGACGACGACGGCGGCTTCACGTCGGGCGTCGTCACCACGACGGTCGGCAACACGGGCCCCCGGATCGACGACCTCCTGATCACCCCCGTCGACGAAGGGGGCGTCGCGACGCTCAGCGGTACGATCTTCGACGCGGGCGTCGAAGACACGTTCACCGTCACGGTGGAGTGGGGAGACGGGGCGATCGATACGTTCGCGCTCGCCGCCGATGCACGCGACTTCTCGTTCACCCACCGCTATACCGACGACAGGCCCACCGGCACGCCGGCGGACACTTTTCCGGTTGTCATCAACGTGCAGGACGACGACGGCAACGGCGAGATCCGGTTCCCGACCACCGTTGTTTCCAACGTCGCGCCGTCGATCGTTCGGCTCACGGCCACCGACCTTGACGAGGGCGGCCAAACCCGCCTCATCGGCCAGTTCGTTGATCCGGGCGTCGAAGACACGTTCACGGTCGAAATCGACTGGGGCGACGGCTCGCCGGTCGACACCGTGATGCTCTCCGGCGCCGATCGTGAGTTCGAGTTCACGCACCGCTACACGGACGACCGCCCGACAGGCACCCCGGCCGATCGGCCGACGATCCGTGCGACCGTGTTGGATGACGACGGCGGTGTCGATGTCGCGACCGTCTCTCCGCTGGTCCGGAACGTCGCGCCGCAGATCGTGGGCCTGATGGCCACCGACACGCTCGAGGGCGGCGCGACGACCCTGACCGGATCGATCGTCGATCCGGGCGCTGAAGACACCTTCACCCTGGTCGTCAACTGGGGCGACGGCCAGAGCGACTCCCTCTCGCTCGGACCGACCGAGCGTGCGTTCGTGCTCGATCACGGGTACGCGGACGACGACCCGACCGGCACGCCGGTCGATCGTCCCACGATCCGCGTCACGGTCGTCGACGACGACACCGGCGAGAGCGGGCAGACCGTGCGGCCGAGCGTGCGGAACGTCGCGCCCCGCATCGTCGACGCGGCGGCGACCGACGTGACCGAAGGCGGCCGGACGGTCCTTACCGGGCGGGTCGCCGACCCGGGCGTCAACGACACGTTCACCCTGCTAGTCGATTGGGACGATGGGCAGACGGACACGCTGACGCTCGCCGCCGACGAGCGCGACTTCAGGCTGGAGCATCTCTACGTCGACGACAACCCGTCGGTTACGCCCGCGGATCGGCCGACGATCCGCCTCACCGTGTTGGACGACGACACGGGCGACGGACGCCTCGAGCTAACCCCGTTGGTCAGCAACGCCGCGCCGATTTTTGCCCCGACCGCCGACCGTGCGCTCTCCGAGGGCGACACGCTCACGCTGAGCGACTTCCCCGTGCGGTTCACCGACGTCGGGGTCGCGGACACCTTCACAGCCGAGATCGTGTGGGGCGACGGCTCGCCCAGCGAAACCCTCACAGTCACGTTCGCCGACGGCGCCGGCCGCATCGATGGCTCACACGTCTACGCCGACGACGGCGTTTACACCGCGACCATCACGCTGACCGACGACGACAGCGGCGTCGCCACCGCGGCCTTCAGCGTATCGGTGGGCAACATCGACCCGGTGCTCACGGGCGCCGACGATCTCGTTGTCGATGAGGGCGCCAAGGTCGATCTCGCCACGCTCGGCGTCGGCGTCACCGACCCCGGCTTCGACAATCCCGACAACACGAACGACCCGGGCAACGGCGGCGAGGTGAGCGAGTTCTTCCTCGACGGCGTCATCGACTGGGGCGACGGCACACCGACCACCCCCGTGCGGTTCGCGGTGACCGACCCGGGCCAGCCGGGCGAGCCGACGATCGCGACGCCCGTTCACGCCCCGCACTTCTACGCGGACAACGGCGTTTACACCGTGACGGTCAGCTTCTCGGACGACGACGGCCCGATCGTGAATCGCACGTTGTCGATCCTCGTCGAGAACGTCGCCCCCTCGCTCACGATCGACGACCCGGGGGTCGTGATCGACGAGGGGACGGGAATCGAGCTCGTCGACTTCGCGCGGTTCACCGATCCGGGATTCAACAACGCGCTCAACGTGAACGATCCCGCGAACGGCGGGCAGATCGAAGAGTTCTTCTCGGTGACGATCGACTGGGGGGACAACACCACACCGGACGTCTTCCGCCTCGACGACTCGGTGACGCAAGGCGGCTCGGGCGAGTCGACCCGCGGGCTGATCAGCGCGAACCACTTCTACGCCGACAACGACCGCGATGGCACGCCGGACAACCGCTACACCGTGACCGTCACGCTGGAGGACGACGACGGTGGCGTCGACGTCCAGACGTTCCACGTCACCGTGTTCAACGTCGCGCCGACGCTCGACCCGATCACGGCCACCGACCTAGAGAGCGACGGCGTCACGACGCTCGACCTCACCTTCAGCGACCCGGGCGCCGACGAGTTCGAGATCCTGGTCGACTGGGGTGAGCGGCTCGACCTGCCGGCCGACGAACGGTTCGTTGTCGAACAGCTCTACGCCGGTCCGACACCCGAGTCGTTTACGATCAACCACCGCTACTTCGGCCCGCCCGATCCGCAGAACCCAACGGCCGACATTATCATCCGCGTCAAGATCCGCGACGACGACTTCAGCACCACTGCTCTGGTGATCGGTGAGAGCAACGTCAGAGACGTGCCCATCTCCAACTCGGGGATCGAAGACAACCGCGTCGCGATCGACACGACGCCGCAAGCGCCGGAGATCCGCTTCCCGGAGCGTGTCGAGCCGGCGGGGGTCGTTGAGCGCGTCGTCGAGCCGCCCGCGACGCAGACGGTGTCGCTCACTGGCGCTGCGAGCTCCGACGCCGGTGTCGGAACGGAACGCTACCTAGAGCTCCGCATCGTCCGCCCCGATGGCGGCGAGGGGACCGGCTACCGGCTGCCCGACGACACACTGACACATCTGCCCGAGCTGTTCGCACGGCTGCCCGACAATCGGTACCGCGTCTACGTGGTCGAGGCGTCGACCGAAACCCGACGGCTGGTGATCGACGTCAGCGTACGGGGCGGCCGGGTGATTGACCCGACGGACGACTCCGATGGCGGCCGCGACCGCCCGCCCCCTTCAGCAACGACGCCAGCCCCACCCGCGGCGCCCGCCGCCAAAAGCGAGCCCGCGGGCGAGGCAGCGGTGGATGTGGCGGCGGTGAATCCTCCGGCGATCGATAGCGAGCCGTTCGACGCCGCTACTGATACGGCCCCCGTCGATACAGCGTCGTCCAGCAGCCACCCGGCGGCGGCCACCACCGCAGCGGCGGCCCTGGCCTTGAGCCGGCGTCGGGCACGGATCGAGCGGATCGCCCGCTTCGCCGAGCAGACGGACGACGTCGCGTGGCGCCGATTATTCCGGCGACGGCCACGCTGAACACCAAGGACGTCGCTCAGCCCGGCGGCGCCCCCGATTACACTGAGTCGGCGCCACTTTGTTGCGTCCGCCAGTCCCTCGGGTCGTCCCCACGATGCCCTTCTGCCCCGCCTGCCACCGCGACTTCGACCGGGCCGAAACGCTCGCCGACGTCTGCCCTCACTGCGGGGCCACGGTCAACCTGTCGACAGCAAACCAACCGCAGAGCGCGGACGACGCGCAGGACATCGAAACCACGGCGGAGTTCGCGCCGATCGACGCCGGCTCATTGAGCGAAGAGGTGTCTGAATCCGAGACGACAGAGTTTGAGACAGACGAATTCGGCACGGTCGATCTCGACGCCTCGGACAGCTCCCTCGCGGACGCCGGGCAAGCGAGCGACTCCACGATCGAGCTTGAGCTTACCGACGAGGCGCCCAACGACAGCGATAACCCCTCAGACGACTCTGGGGCGACACTCGATCTGGGCGCCACCATCGCCGGCGATAGCGCGGGGACGGTCGAGTTCGACGCGGCCGACGCCATCGACGCGACCGTCGATCTCCCGGCCAAGCCTCCCACCGTACGTTTGGAGCAGGACGCGACCCTGGAGTTGGGCGCCGAAGAGTCCAGCGGTCTGGGGGTGACGTGGGGGGCGTCGGCCCGCCGAGCCAACGGCAGCGGCCAGACCCTTCGTGCCGACCCGAGCGATACGATCGGGCAGACAGTCGGCGGCTTCCGCTCGTCGTTGCCGATCAAGGCGCGCTCGCTTCAGGGCGACCCGGCCCTGCGCGGCCTGCCGGGCGACGCCGTCACGCCGCGGGCGAGCGATTCCGACGGGCCGGCGCCCGACTACGAGCTGATCGACATGCTCGGCCAGGGCGGCATGGGCGTGGTGTACGCCGCGAAGCAGTCGTCGATCGCCCGCACCGTCGCCGTGAAGATGCTCAAGCCGGGCGACAAGAGCGGTGGTTCGGAGGCGGGCTCGGAAGACCAGCGCGACAAGTTCATCTCCGAAGCCGTCATCACCGGCGAGCTCGAGCACCCGAACATCGTGCCCATCTACGACCTCGGCGCCAACGCCGAGGGCGCCCTCTTCTACAGCATGAAGCGGGTTAAGGGGACGCCGTGGGACGACGTCATCGCGCAGCGCTCGCTGACGGAGAACCTTGGCATCCTCATGCGCGTGGCCGACGCCGTCGCCTTCGCGCACGCCAGCGGCGTGGTTCACCGCGACCTGAAGCCCGAGAACGTCATGCTGGGCGACTACGGCGAGGTGCTGGTGATGGACTGGGGCCTCGCGCGGGTCACCAGCGACTTCCCCAGCGCCTCGTCCGTGCATCAGTCGGACAGCCTCGGCGGAACGCCCACGTACATGTCGCCGGAGATGGCCCGCGGCCCCGTCACCGCGATCGACGCGCAGAGCGACGTGTACCTGCTAGGCGCCATGCTCTTCGAGATCTGTGTCGGCAAGCCACCACATACCGGCAAGGACGTGATGGCGTGCCTGATGGCCGCCGCGACCAACAAGATTCGCCCGGTCGACCAGCGTGTCGAAGCCCGGCACGCCGAGCTGCTGGCCATCGCCCGCCGCGCGATGGCGTCGAAGAAAGCGGACCGCTACGCCGGCGTGAAAGAGATGCAGGCAGCCGTGCAGGAGTACCTCTCGCACGCCGAGAGCGTCTCCCTCGCGACCAGCGCCGAGAAGAGCCTCGCCGAGGCCCGCGAGTCGGGGCAGTATGACCTGTTCTCTCGCGCGCTGTACGGGTTCGAGGAATCGCTCGCCCTGTGGTCCGGCAACGAGAGGGCGAGCTCGGCGCTGGCGGCCGCTCGGCTAGAGTACGCCCGCAAGGCGAACGCCAACGGCGACTTCGACCTGGCCGAGTCGCTCATCACCGCCGGTGACGCACGATCCCCGGAAGCCACCGCGCTGCTCGACCAGGTCTCGGCGGCGCGATCCGAACGCGACGCCCGGCAGGGACGCCTGCGGAATCTCAAGCGTGTGGCGCTCGGGCTGCTGGTTGCCGTGGTCGGCATCACGAGCGTCGCTTACCTCGAGATCCGCCGTCAGCGCAACGCGGCCGTGGCGCAACGCGAGATCGCGGAGGAACAACGGACGATCGCGGACGAGAAGAAAGCCGAAGCCATCGCTCAGCGGCAGATCGCCGAGGAGCAGACACAGGTCGCGGTCGAACAGAGAACGATCGCCGAAGAACAGCGAACGATCGCGCAAGAGCAAGAGCGGATCGCGATCACCGAGCGCGAAGAGGCGGACCGCCAACGCACCGTCGCCGAGCGGGAGCGCGAGGCGGCCGTCGCCGCGCGGGAAGCAGAAGCCGTTCAACGGCTCGCCGCCGAGGAAGCGAAACGCAGTGAGGCGTACGAGGCGTACCTCGCCCGCATCGGACTCGCCGCGGCAAAGATCGAAGAGAACGCCTTCGACGAGGCGCGAACGTTGCTCGACGCCTGCGACCCCGCGATGCGGCACTGGGAGTGGGGTCGACTGCGGTACCTCTGCGGACTCGCGGCGGAAGAGTTCGTCGGCGTGTCGCCCGTCCGGGCCGCGGCTTACTCGCCCGACGGATCGACCCTCGCCACCGCCGATGAGGCGGGAACAGTAACGCTACGCGCCACCGCGGACAACGCTGCGGAGCCGCAAGCCGTGCGAACCGCGGCGCTCGACGTCGCTATCAACGCCCTCGCCTACGGGCCCGACGGAACCATCCTTGCCGCCGCGGGAGCCGACGGCGTGATTCGCTTACTCGACGCCACGACGCTCGCCGTGACCCGTAGCCTCCGAGGCCACACGGAGGGCGTGCTGTCGGTCGATTTCGCGGCCGACGGCGGCCTGCTGGCCTCTGCCGGGTACGACCAAACGGTGCGGCTCTGGAACCCTACGACCGGCGAGGCGATCGCCTCGCTCGCGGGCCACACGTGGTGGGTCTGGTCGGCCCGCTTTAGCGACGACGGGCGACGCCTGGCGAGCGCGGGCCAAGATGGCCGAGTCATCGTCTGGCGCCGCTCCGAGCAGGGGTTCGAACCGACCGTCGAGTTCTCGGCTCACGAGGGCCCTGTGTACTCGGCCGACTTCGGCCCGCGGGGCGAGATCGCCAGCGCCGGCTACGACCGCACGGTCCGCGTCTGGCGGCCGGAGGAGGTCAGCCCGCTCGACATCGAGCGGCGTGTCGCCGGCCTGCCCGATCCCGAGACCCCGCACGACGTGCTGACCGGGCATCGCGCGCCGGTGCGTGTGGTTCGCTTCGACGCGTCGGGCGATCGGCTTCTGTCCGGCGGGTACGACAATCAACTGAAGCTCTGGCGCCGCGGCGCCGCCGAGCGGTGGGAGCTCGACCGTTCGCTCCGCGGCCACGGGGGCCGCGTCTACGACGCCGCTATTGCGCCGGACGGCATCGGCGCGGCCTCGGTGGGCGACGACAACCGGACGTGCCTCTGGGAGCTAGCCGGCCCGGGCGAGTCGCGTGTTCTCCGTGCCGAGTCGCTCCGCGGCCACACGGACGCGGTGCTCTCGGCTCGGTACTCCGCGGACGGCTCACGCATCGTCACTACAAGCCGCGATCGAACGGCGGTGGTCTGGCGTGCCGACACGTCCGAACAGCTCACGACGCTCACCGAAGGGCACGATTTCCTCGCCACCACAGCGATCGTCGGCGACGACGGCTCGACGCTTGTCACCGCGGGCGGTGATGGCGCGGCGCGGGTCTGGGATCTCGCCGCCGGCGTCGAACGGTTCGCGATCGTCGGCGCTGGGCGGAACGCCGCCGTGGCCGTCGCGGAATCGGCCCGACGGATTGTCACCGGCAGCGACGACACGGTCGCCCAGATCTGGTCGCTCGACGATGGACGCGCCGTCGCGACGCTCGGCGGCCACGCGGCGCCGATCACGGCCCTCGCCACAACGCCCGATGCCACCGTCATCGCCTCAGGAGACGAACGAGGTGTGATCCGGGTGCACCGCAAGAGCGGCGACGGTTGGCTGGCCGCGGGCCTGCTCGAAGGACACAGCGCCGCCATCACCGCCCTTAAGCTGCTACCGGGCGGCGAGCGACTCGTTTCCGCCAGCGGCGACCGCACCTGCGGTCAGTGGGACCTCGCCACGGGCAAAGAGATCAAGGCCCTCGTGCTCAAGCACCCGGATTGGGTCACAACGCTCGACGTCTCGCCGGACGGCGGTCACGCGGTCACCGCATGCGCCGACGGGGCGGTGCGTCGCTGGCGCCTCGCCGACGCGACCGTGCTGCAGAGGACATCCGTCGCGAGCGGCGTCACCAACGCGGTTGCGTTGCATCCTTCGGGCGACAAGGCGTTGCTGACCTCGGCCTCGCAAGGCGCGGTCGACGAGTGGAGGTTCGATCGGGCCGAGTCGACCGCCGTGCTCGCCGAAGCCACCGGCGCCTCCGCTGTGTGGTCCGCAGCGTACGGCCCGGGCGACGACACTGTGGTCCTCGTCGGCGGAAACGACGCGGAGCTCTGGCGCCGGGCGCCGGCGGAACGCCTCATGCGGTTCAGCCCTCACGGCGCTGTGGCCGACGCCGCGATCTCGCCGGACGGCTCGACGATTGCCACCGCAAGCTGGGACGGCAGCGTCAAGCTGTGGGACGCGGCCACCGGCAAGCCGACGCGTCGGCTCGAGGCGTTGCACCGCGGCTACCTCAACCGCGTCGAGTTCGTCGAGGATGGGAACGCCCTGCTCACCGCCGGCGACGACGGCGCCGCCCGGCTGACGCCGCTCAACGATGCTGACCGGTCCGCGGGCGTGTTCGATCACGGATCGCGGGTGCTCGACACGGCGCACCACGCCTCGAGCAACCGGGTGGCCACCGCCGGCGCTGACGGCGCGGTCCGCCTGTGGGACGCGAGCCGCCGGGAGCACGTACAGACGCTGCGTTCCGGCTCAGCGGCCGTGCTGGCCGTGGCGTTCTCGCCGGACGGCGCATTCGTCGGCGGCGGCTCGGAAGACAGCACCGCCACGGTCTGGAACGCCACGAGCGGCGAGGTCGTGCACCGGCTGAGTGCACACACCGCAGGCGTGACGTCTGTGGCCTTCAGCCCCGACGGGGCACGCCTCGTTACTGGTAGCCGCGACGGCGCCGCCCGGGTGTGGGACGCGCGCACGGGCAAAGAGGTTCTCACTCTCGCCGGGCACGCCGACGAGATCACCCGCGTAGGGTTCCACCCGCGCGGCGGAGCGATCCTCTCGGCCAGCCGCGACGGCTCGGCGATCGTCTGGCCCGCGACCGGCTGGAGCGCCGCCGGCGACACCGAGCACGACGACACCGAGCGCGACGGCGACCGTCGCTAGCAGTGCGGGCATCACCCCCGCACACGCCCGACAATCCTCAAGATCGGGCCAACCGGCTCCGATGATGATTGCGGAGGACTCGCCGGCTAGCGGCGTGTCCCGTCGGCTCGGTACGCGCGGTGAGGCGCCCCATGGATGAGGCATACGCGGTCTTCGACACACTCTCGCTCGACGGCGAGTTCGATCTAACGCCCTCGGTTGCCGGCCGATCGCCGCGAGCCACCGAGGCGTCGACCGAGATTGCGCCGCTGCTCGCCCGTACCCCGTACGTTGCCAAGAGCGGCGAAGCGCCCGCGCCCGCCGCCGAGGCCGCGACCCGGGCGATCCCCGCCACCTCGACTGACGAGCCGGAGACGCCCGTTGCGCCACGCCTGACTCGGATCGACGACCGCGGAACCGAAACGCACCCGCACACTTGGGCAGGCCGTGACGTCGTGGCTCAGACGTCCGCCGCCATCGCTGAAGCGATCGGGCCGAATCAGCGGATCGACACGCCAACGGCGCCCGCGCCGCAACTGGAGCCCACCGCGGCCGAGCCGCTAGCGCCCCGCCAGGACGCGGCGGGCGCCGAATCGCTGTCGGCAACGCTGCTCCAGATCGACGCCATCGTCAGCCCCTACGCCCGCTGGATCGCCCTGGCGGCCGTCGTCGCGGCGATCGGCCTGACCATGGTGTTGCTGGGCGGCGGACAACCCGCGCAGCAGGGCGACACGCCGGGCTCCACCGGCAACCAGGCCCAAACGCCTATCAATCAGAACGTCGCCAACCAGAGCGTGTTCGCGCAGCTCGATCCGCTGGGGCCCCTCGACCCCGGCCAGCCGACGCCGGCATCGACCGAGGCCACCGCCGACGCCGTTGCTTCCTCGACGGCCGCCGGCCCCGCCTCTGCCCCGCGCTTGGCGGCCGCCCCGACCGGGCCCGCCGTGCGACTCACAGGCGACGTCGTCGTGCCGACCGACCCGACTCCGCAGATCGCCAAGCTGCCGCCGACCAGCAGCGGCTACCCACGCACGGCGACCTATCCAACCACCCTCCGGAGCACGCGTCGATGAGTCTCACCGACCGCGCCTTCATCGCGGCCTTCAACCGCCCCGCCGCGTCCGAGCCGACCCGTGTCGTTTCCACAACGACCGACGAAACCACGGTCACGCCGCAATCGGGACATTCCGCCACCGCCGGTTCCCGGCCGCACTTCGTCCCCGGCGCCAGCGGCAAGCAGCCGCTCTCGGCGCTGATGGGCGTACGTCGCTCCGAGGCCGCAGTCGAAGCGCACGCCGCAAAGCCGCGCGCAGCTAGCGTGCGTGGGGACAGCGTCGGCTTCGCCCTCGACGCGTTCACGTGGCCGCCGGTCGCCCGAGAGCTGGCGGCGCGGTTGGCGGGTGAGCTGGCTCCGGTGCTGAAGCACGCGACACGCAGGGTGCTCGCCGTCGTCGGCGCCGAGCCTCGGGTCGGCGCGACCACGCTGACTCTTGCCCTGTCCCTCGCCGCGTCGCAACTCGGCCGCCAGACGATGCTCGTCGACGCCGCTCAGCAGGCGTCGCTCGCCGCGGCGCTCGGTGTCCGCACGCTGCCGCCCCTCGGCGGCGCCCCGCCGAGCGACCCGCTCCGCGGACGGACGGTTCGCGGAGAGAACGATCGGACGACGCTCGCGTCGGCCGGAACCGGGTTCACTCAGCAGCACGCCGAAGCGATCGCCGACAAGGCCGAAGAGCACCTGATCCTGGTCGACGCCGGAGCCGCTCGCGCCGACCGAGCCAGCGGCGTCTCGGCCGTCCGTTGGACGCCGTGGTCGACCGTGGCCGACTTCCTGGTCGTCGACACACCGGCGGCGACCCGACGGCGTGCGGCGATCGACGCCCTGTGCTCGTCGGGTGTCGCGCCGATCGGCGTGATCGAGAACACCGCGCGGGCCGCCTGACGCGGATCACGCCCGACACCACACCGCACACGGCCTCTACACCGCACACGGCGCACCGATGTACCTCGATTACTGGCGCCTCGTTGACAAGCCCTTCGAGCCGATCGCCGCCGCGCAGGACGTATTCGCGTGCGAGTCGCAGGACGGCGCTCTCTCGAAGCTGCGCTACGCCATCGACAACGGCCGTGCGCTCGCCGCGCTCGCCGGGCCGAGCGGTGTCGGCAAGACACTGCTCGTCGATCGGCTCGCCGCCCTCGTCGAGCCGTCTCGGCTCGTCCACCTCGTTTTTCCGCTGATGTCGGGCCGTGAGCTGCTCGCCTACCTCGCCGAGAGGCTCGAGTCGCCGAGCTTCGAGCCGCCCAGCGGCTCGGTCGAAGAGTCGGTCCGACGGATCGAGCGGCTCGTTGACGAGACGCCGGCCGACGCGGCGCGCCCGCTGGTCGTGATCGACGAGGCGCACCTGCTGGAAGACACCGGCGCCCTCGAGACGCTGCGGCTGGTCACGAACTTCGGCGGCGGCCACTCGGCGGCGTTCACGCTGCTGCTCGTCGGTCAGATGGGCCTGCTGTCGAGCGTGGCTCGGCACCCGTCGCTCGACGAGCGTTTGTCGGTCAAGACACTCGTCCGCGGGTTTACGGCCGAGGAGACCGCCCAATACGTCCGCTGGCGGCTGCGACGCGTGGGCGCCGACCGCGAGCTCTTCGACCCGGACGCGCTCGCAAGGCTGTTCACCCACACCGGCGGCGTCGCGCGACAGATCGATCGCCTCTGCGACCTCGCGCTGGTGGTAGGCATGTCCGACGCGACCCCCACGGTCACCCGCGGCCAGATCGACGCGGTGCAACGCGAGCTCGTGTGCGTCGGCGCTGACTGAACGGGTCGGCCGCTCGAGACGCCTTGGGTCGGCCGGACGGCTGCGTTACGCACGCCGACGAGCCGACGCCGCCGCTAGCCCCACGAGGACCAGCGTCGCCGTGCTGGGCTCGGGGACGGCGGTGATGCCGGCGCCCCAGTTGCTGAGCAACTGCCCCAGCTCGTCGTTATCGACGACCCCGGTCAGGCCGTTGATCCACAGGGGGTCAACCGCGAAGAACGGCAGGCCCCAGTTGTCCAGCAGCAGGTTCAGGTCGATGGCCTCCACCAGCCCGTCTCCGTTGAAGTCGCCCTCCTGACCAGAGGCCGACAGCTCCGCGATCTGCAGATTGTCGAAGGCGACGTACTCGTTGCTGCCGTTGGCGTCGGCTGAGAAGTTGATCGTCAGGAAGGCGCCCGTGCCCACGATCGGCGCGCTGATCGTCTGGAACTCGTCGTTGAGCTGCACCCCCGAGTCGAAGTTGTTGCCGGTCGCGTCGGACCCTAACGTCGGGTTCGCGAAGAGCGGGTTGATGAAGGGCTCGACATCGAGCTCGTCCGAGAATCCGCCGAACGCGTTACTGCTCAGCGCACGCACCTCGGACACGCCGGTCGCGAACGTCACGGGAACGAACCCGTCCTCTGCCGCGAAGTCGCCATCCGTGCCGTTGTCCCGGCTGTGATAATCGACGCTGCCGGACGGCCCGAAATCGACGAGGTCGAACCAATCGCTGTCGTCGAAGAACGGATCGTCGTAGCGGTCCGAGATCGCTCCGCTCTCCATCTGAAGGAGGTACGGAATGTCGCTGTCGACGAATCCCTGCCCCGGCACAAAGTCTTGATCCACGCCGAGCGTGATGAGCGGCCGCTCCGGCCCGCCGTCGATCGAGTAGGTGAAGCCGTAGATGTCGGGGAAGCCGCCGCGGTCGATCGTGTCGAACTGGCCGATGGCCGCGAGGTCGATGCTGAACTCCATCGGGCCGCGTCCGTTGATGGCGAAGCTCCACGACGCGGCGACCTGGCCACTGGTGTTCTCGGCGTTGCGCGGATCGGCGACGAGAACGAAATTGTCCAGCTTGGTCGATTCGATCAAACCGAACTGATCGCCGAAGAATCCGAAGAGGGAATCGTCGACCACGTCGAACGGCAACTGCGGAGTACCAAACTCATCGTCACGCGAGGTGACGCCGAAGTAGTCGAACCGAATCCCGCCGCTGCTCGGCGTGTCGAAGCTGCCCGGAGGCGTCTGGCTCGAAAGATCCGGGGAAAACGCGGAAGAGAACGGCCCCGCCAGCCCGCCGTTGGTCGATCCGCCGTCGAAATCCTCTCCGGCGAACGGGGTGGCGGCGACCGCCACTCCGGAGTTGCTCAATCCAACCCCGCCGCCAACCAACAACATCACAACGATCGAACGCACAAACATCCGGCGCCTCTCACATCTCAATGGTGTGTATCTAAACCGCACGACATGACGTTTTTCAGCCGCGACGGCGACCGGTGTACCACGGCAATCCGCACCCGGCAAGCAAAATCCAGCTGGTCGGCTCGGGAACCGCGAATCCGACGCCCCAGTTCGATAGCAGGTCGTTGAGTTCGTCGTTATCGATCGAGGCTCCGATCGGCGGGGAGCCGTTCCAGCCCGTGGGCAGCGGCGCCGCGGGGTCGCCCCAGGTGTTGAGCAGCAGGTTGAGGTCGTCGTTGTCCACTAGGCCGTCGCCGGTGAAGTCGCCAGGCTGCGTGGCGACATCGAGCACCTCGTAGGCGAAAGGCACACTTGCGCTGACCACCTCCGCGCCTTCGCTCGTGCTCAAGACGATGATCTCGCCCATCTTCATGCCGACCGACGACGTGTCTAAAGAGATCGAGAACAGATCGCCCGCCGAGAGCGCGGCGATCGTCCCGGCCCCGCCGCCCACGCCGGCCCCGGTCGCTGCGAGGATGTAGTCCAGCTCGTCGGCGCCGTTCTCGTGCACCACGTCCGCGGCGTTGCGGAGTGTCACGTCGAGGTCGAAGTCTTCGCCGAGCTCGAGTGTCGACGGAACCATGAACGCGTCGAGCTCCGCGATGGCCGGCACCTGGTAGTCGGCGATCACCGGCAGGTGGTCGCTGAAGTTGAACAACGCGCTGAGCACCGACGCGGGTTGCGATCGGCCCGTCGGCGGGGACGTGATCGCCGCGTTGAACGACGTGCCGTCGTTGCCGAATGCTTGGTAGGAGTGCTCGAGCGCGCCGAGGCCCACGGCCGTCGGCCCGAGGTAGCTGAGCCCCTCGCCGTCGAGCAGGTCGTCGGTCACCAGCTGCATGTCGAAGCGGTCGTCCACGCCGCCGCCGGCGCCGCCGTCGCCGATGCTGCCGGTGCGCGTCGACTGCGACAGATACGGGCGGGCTTCGAGCGAGTTGGGCCAAGAGGACAAGCCGACCGGGTCGACCGCCTGGGCGTTGCCCGCGGATCGCAGCTCCGTGTACGCGGCCTGAGACGACGTCTTGATGTTGAAGTCACCCAGGTAGATGACGTTCGCGTCCGAGCCGAGCAGATCAGCGTCGAAACGGATCTGCTGCGCTTCGCTCAGGCGATCGGCCTGATCGCTGCCCGAGTCGCCCGCCTTCATGTGGCTGTTGTACAGGTACACCGACGCGTCGTCCGACGAGTAGCCCACGGGCTGGAACCGGGTGCGCATCGCCGGGCGTGGTCCGTCCGAGAAGATGCTGAGCGACGAGCCGCTCACGGCGACGGTCGCGCTGTCGTACACGTAGGCCTGCAGGACCCCGCCGATGCGGTTCCGCTCCACCTCGTACGACGTCACGCCGTACAGGTCGTTGAGCTCTTCCGCGATGCGGAGCGCTGTAGAGTCGAGCAGGAAGTCATCGCCGATCAGGGCGAAGGTCGTCTGTTCTTGCAGCGCGATGATGTCGGGCCGCTTCGCGATGCCGTTGCGATCGGTCGCCGCGATGGCGGAGAAGATCGTCCGCACCTCCGACAGGTCGGTCTGATTGACCGATCCGGTGGGCCCGGCCGGCTTGCCCAGCGTGTTGTACGTGACGACTCGCAACTGGGCGTTGGCCACGCCCGCCGCAGAGCCGATGAGCAGAGCCACCGAAAGGCGCAGAAAGTTCATTGCGAGAGTATCTCGGGAGGAGCACACAAAGCGTGGGACGACGTCGTCCCGTCTATACAAAGAGGCGGGGCGGCATCACGCCGCCCCGCCATCGTTCCATGAATCAGCGATGCCGGCCATCGATCGGCCGAGAGATCGCTCAGCGACGCCGGGCCAAGCCCGCGACGCCGGCCACCAGCAGCAAGGCGGCGGTCGGCTCGGGAACGGCCGAGCCTGTGCCGAAGCCCCAGTTGTCGAGCAACGCGTTCAGCTCGTTGTTGTCGACGTTGCCGCTCAGGTTGTTGACCCACGCCGGATCGACGTTCGCGGCGGGCTCGCCCCAGTTGTTGAGCAACAGGTTGAGGTCGTCGTTGTCGACCTCGCCGGAGGCGTCGAAGTCACCGGGGTTCGGCGCCGTGGCGCCGCCCTCGGTGATCGCGAGATTGTCGAAGACCACGTACTCGAGGCTGCCGTTCGCCGATCCCTCGAAGCGGATGACCAACGACTCGCCCGCGCCCGCGATCGGGGCCGAGATCGTCACGATCTCGTTGTCGATCTGGGTTCCCGAGTCGAGGTTGTTGCCGGTGGCGTCCGGGGCGGCCGTCGGGTTGACGAACAGCGGATCCTTCAGCGGCTCCACCTGCAGGTTGTTGAAGTCGCCGAACGAGTTGCTCTCGAAGTAGCCGCGGATCTCCTCCGGCGGACCGGTCAGGGCGAAGTCGACGTCGACGAAGCCGTTCTCGTCGGTGTCGCCCTCGTGGAAGTCAAATCCCGGCGGGGGACCGCCAACGCTGCCAACGACCGCCTGCCACTCCGACTGGCTCCAGAACGGGTTGTCGATTCGGTCGTTCGCCGTGCCGCTCTCGAGCGTGATCGCGTAAGGGATTCCCGAGTCGGTGAGCCCGAACATCGGATCCTCGTCCTGGTCCACGATGAAGTCGAGCGCGACCTGGAACGGGCCGCCGTCGATCGAATAGGAGAACTGGAACAGGTCGCTCGCGTCGAAGTCGCCAACCGCGCCGACGTCGATGCTCATACCCAGACCGGTGCGGCCCGTGATGTCGAACTCCCAGATGGCGGACACGTTGCCGCTGTTGTCGCCGTTGACGGTGTCGCCGATCAGGATGAAGTTGTCGGTCTTCCCCGACTGGACGATGCCGATCGTGTCGGTGGGCACCGTCGTCGAATCGTCGAGCGAGTCGAACGGGATGAACGCGCTGGCACGCGACGTGACGCCGAAGTGGTCGAACGGGCTGCTCGGGAAGGCGCCCGGGCAAGGGCCGTTGTTGCACACCGTGCCGCTGAGGTCGGGGATGAAGGTGACCGACGACGGGCCACTCAGGCCGCCGTTCTGCGTGCCGCCGTCGAAGTCGTCGCCGGCGAACGGCGTCTGGGCGGACGCCGTCGTGGCAAGGGCCACAACAGCGAGGCTCAACAAGCTGCTGATTCTCATCGGGGATTCCTTGGGGATGCTCTTGATTGCCTGATGCGTACGTCTGCCGGCATACCGACGCCGGCGGAGAAGACTCTGATAACCCGTGACTCAACGCCCAGGACCCACCGTCACGCGGTGGCGTCTCGCTGGCGTTGCTGTGGAGCCTGTGTTAGCGGCCCTGGTCGTTGGGTTCGAAGCGGCGGGAAGCGTCGGAGGTCGCTCGGCGGGGCGTGGGATCGAAGTCCCCTGGGACATTCGGCCCGGCCGAGCAGCATCGCTTGGCGGCTCGCTCTCTGTCGAAAGAGTGCAGCCGACGCCAAGATACTAATCGGCTAGCTCAGCATCCGCGACCTTCCAGCCGACATTTTCGCCGAAACTTATCAATCCGCGCTTGCGGTTGATCCTCAGAGACACGCCCGATTTCGTATGGCAAACAAACCAGCCCCGCCTCCAACGCCCAGCCTCGCGAGCGACACGGTTTCGCTGGACGTCGGGCGGGCCGCACGCTGCGGTTTTCCCGAGGTCGTCTACGGCGAAGGCAAACCGGCCGAGACGATCGGAGCGATCCTCGCCGAGCAACAGGCACGCGGCCAAGCGTCGCTCGTGACACGCCTGGACGCTGCCGCGGCGGCCGGTTTGCTCGACCGGTTTCCAACCGCGATCCACAATCCCGTGGGACGCACGCTGCGCTTGGGCGAGGTCGGCTCACGCGATCGCGTGGCGGAGCACTTCGTCGCTGTGATCACCGCGGGCTCCACCGACCTGCCGGTCGCGGAAGAAGCGGCCGAGACCCTGGCGTGGATGGGCGTGCGCACGGTCCGCATCAACGACGTGGGCGTCGCCGGGCCGCATCGGCTGCCGGAGCGGGCCGCCGAGTTCCGCGACGCGGTCGCGGTAGTGGTGGTCGCGGGCATGGAGGGCGCCCTGCCGAGCGTGGTTGGCGGGTATGTGCCGTGCCCCGTGATCGCCGCGCCGACGAGTGTCGGCTACGGCGCCAACCTCGGCGGTGTGGCCGCGCTGTTGTCGATGCTCAACAGCTGTGCTTCGAACGTCGCCGTGGTGAACATCGACGCCGGCTTCAAAGCCGGCTACATGGCGGGCCTGATCGCCACCCGCAGCCGCTCACCCACAAAGCGCAGCGGCAAGCAACCATCGACCGAGGACGGCGTGTGATCGACGCCACGAGCGAACCGCTGCCGCGACTCCCGGTGCGACGCGCCGACACGCACAAGGGCGACTACGGTCGGGGGCTGATCGTTGGCGGCTCGTTGGGGATGGCCGGCGCTCCCGCGTTGGCGGCGATGGCGTGCCTGCGGTCGGGCTCCGGGCTGGTGGCGGTTGCCGCTCCGCGTTGCGTGCAGCCTACCGTGGCCGCGTTCCATCCGGCCTGGACGACCCACGCGTTGGCCGACGACGGTGAAGGCGTGTCCGAGCTCGCCGTCGAGACGCTGCTAACGCACACCGAGGGCGCAACGGCCGTCGCGATTGGGCCCGGCCTGGGGCGGGGCGCGGGGGCCGCGTCGGCGGTCGGCTGCGTCTGGAGCCAGCCGTTGCCGGTCGTCATCGACGCCGACGGGCTCAACGCGCTCGCGTCGCTCGGGCCGAGGCTCGCCAAGCCGTTGGGGCCGCGGGTGCTCACGCCGCACGCGGGCGAGTTCGCCCGGCTCGCCGGCCGGCCGCTCGCGGATCAACACGACGACGCCGAACGCCGCGACGCCGCCGCGAAGCTCGCCCGGTCGTTCGGCCCGTCTTGCGTGGTGCTGCTGAAGGGCGCCCGCACGGTGGTGACCGACGGCGACCGATTCGCGGTCAACACCACCGGCAATCCCGGCATGGCAACCGGCGGCGTGGGCGACGTGCTGACCGGAATCATCACCGGCCTGCTTTGCCAGGGGCTCGACGCGTTCGACGCCACGCGGCTCGGAGCCCACGTGCACGGGTTGGCGGGCGACCTCGCCGCGGCCAAGCTGGGGCAAACAAGCCTGATCGCGACCGACCTGATCGACGAGCTGCCCGCCGCGTTCTGCTTGCTCTCCGCGGGTTAATACGCCGCCGCACCCCACATCCCCCACCCAACGCACCGGCCCCCCTCCGCTTCGTGCAGATCATTCGCAGTCTCGAGAAGTTGCCCCCGTCCATCCGCGGCGGCGCCGTGGCGATCGGCAACTTCGACGGGGTGCACCGCGGGCACGCACGGCTGGTCGGCCGCCTCGTGGAGCGTGCTCGCCAGGTCGGCGGTCCGGCGATCGTGTTCACGTTCGACCCGCACCCGGTGCGGCTGCTGCGTCCCGAGCAGTGCCCGCCACCGCTCACTTGGACCGAGCGTAAGGCGGAGCTGCTGGCTCGCTTGGGGGTCGACTTCGTCGTGGCGTACCCGACGGATCGGGAATTGCTCTCGCTGTCGGCCCGCGCGTTCTTCGACCTGATCGTGGTCGAGCGGCTCGCCGCCCGAGCGATGGTCGAGGGCCCCAACTTCTACTTCGGTAAAGGCCGCGAAGGGAACATCGAGCTGCTCGCCCAGTTCGCCGGCGACGCCGGTCTCGCCCTGGAGATCGTCGAGCCCGCGGAGATCGACGCGCAGATGATCTCTAGCAGCCGCATCCGCCGGCTGCTCAGCGAGACGGGCGACGCCGCCGCCGCCGCGGCGATGCTCACGGCGCCGTATCGACTACGCGGCATTGTGACGCACGGCGCCGGCCGCGGCGCGGGTATCGGCTTCCCGACCGCCAACCTCGAAGGGATCGACACGCTGATGCCGGCTCACGGCGTGTACGCCGGCGCCGCCTTGGCCGACGACAAAGCCTGGCCCGCGGCGATCAACGTCGGCCCGAACCCGACGTTCGGCGAGTCGGCCACGAAGCTCGAGGCGCACCTGATGGGGTGCGATCGCTCGTTGTACGGCGCGCCGCTCGAGCTTGACTTCCTCCGACGGCTGCGGGACGTTCGCTCCTTCGCCTCGGCCGACGACCTTGCGGAACAGGTCGCGAAAGACACCGAAGCCGCGCTGGGCATCGGCAGCGACCACCTCCAATCCGCTACCCACGACACGCCATGACGATCGACTGGACGCCGCTCAAGCGGATCGTCGCCGAGAACGACTCGTTCGTTCTGACCAGCCACACCCGCGCCGACTGCGACGCCGTGGGCAGCGAGCTGGGCCTGCTCTACGCGCTGCGGTCGCTCGGCAAACGCGCGACGATCATCAACGCCGACGCGCCGCCCGACCACATCCGCTTTCTCGATCCGGCGAGCGAGGTGCGGGTGCTCGGCGACACCGCCACCGCCGCCGACGCCCACGCCGCCAAGGTGCACATCGTCGCCGACACGAGCGCTTGGGGGCAGCTTGGCGACATGGCCGAGGTGATCCGCGACACCCCTGCCCAACGCGTGGTGATCGACCACCACGTGAGCGGCGACGACCTGGGGGCGATCGTCCTCAAGGACACGGAAGCCGAGGCGACCGGTCGCCTGATCCTCGAGGCGTGCGACGCCCTGGGGGCAAGCGTCTCGCCGGAGATCGCCACGCCGCTGTTCGCCGCGATCGCGACCGACACCGGCTGGTTCCGCTTCCCATCCGTAACGGCGAAGACCTACACGGCCATCGCGCGGCTGGTGGAGGCCGGCGCCCGACCGTCCGGCGTGTTCTCGCAGCTCTACGACCAGAACACGGCGCCGCGGATCCGTCTGCACGGCCGGATTATGCAGAGCCTCCGCCTAGACCTCGGCGATCGGCTCGCGATCGGCGTGGCCCGCACCGACGACTTCGCGGAGACCGGCGCCGCGTTGGCCGACACTGAAGACGTGGTGAACCGCCTCTTGAGCGTCGGCGGCGTGCAGGCGGCGATGCTCGTCGCGGCCATGGACGCGGAACGCACCAAGGTCAGCCTGCGAAGCCGCAGCGATGTGGACGTGCGGATCGTGGCCGAGCACTTCGGCGGCGGCGGTCACACCAAGGCGGCCGGCGTGCGGTACCGCGGCTCGGTCGACGACGCCGTCCGCGACGTGACGGCGGTGCTAGCGGAGCAACTGTCGGCAAACCCGGCGTAAGCGTTCAAGCCAGCCGCCCGCGGCGACGAAGCAGAAAGAGGCGTCGTGTCGGCTCGACGCCCGCTCTGCCTGTTCCTGCGAAGTCGCCCGCCCATGTGGTGTCCTCACTGCCAGCAAGAAGTGCCCGCCCGCGGGTCTGCACGGTCCACCGGCGCGCGGTGCCCCCGGTGTGAACGGCTGCTGAACGCCGAAGCCGCGGAGCCCGTCGCGATCGATCTGGCCCCGCCGCCGAGCCCGCACAGCGACCACCACGCGGCGATCGATCATTCGCTGCGGATGGCCAAGGCGCAGCTCGCCGCGGGAGAGCCGGCCCGCACGCTGCGATACGACCTGGCTCAGCATGGCGTGTCCGCGGCCGTGACTGGCTCGGCTGATGAAGGAATTCGCCGCACCACGCCGCTTCGCCAAACGACCAAGCGCTCGCGTACCGGGCGGACCGGGCAAACACTCGCTTGGTGCCTTGCGGCGCTCGGCGCAGCCACGCTGGGCCTCGGCCTCGGCCTGCTCGGATGGAGCTTGTCCGGCACGCGCCCGGAGCTGTGGAACGCTGGCGTGGCAGCGACGCTCGCCGGGCAGGGGCTGCTGATCGTCGGGCTGGTGCAACTCGTTGCCGTGCTGTGGAACGCCGGGCGCGGCGCCGCGGGCAGGCTCGCTCAGATGCACGAAGAGCTACGAGCGCTGCGTCGATCGCACGACACGGCCGCCGGCCGCCACGCGGCCACGGCGACGCAGTTCTACGCCGACCTCGCGCAGAACGCCGGCCCCAACGTCCTGCTGGGCAACCTCCGCGGCCAGCTCGACGCGTTGTCGTCGCGGCTGCGGTCTTGAAGCGCTCAATACGCCCAAACGGCCAGCATGCGTGCCGTAGCCGTCTCGGCGTCTACCTCAAAGAGTCTCGCGAGCGGCGGTTCGAACGCGATCCGGATCCCGCTGATCCGCGATTCGCTCATCGCAAACGGATCGTCCGCGAGCTGTTGATCGAGCCGACTCGCGGCCGACGTCACGGCATTGCGACGGCGCGAGGCAAGCCAGAGTGCGGTCAAAGCGGATTCCACACCGGGAGTCCAAACAACGCGGTGCTTCATTCGGAGTGGAGGCCGTCCAGTATCTCGGACAGCGATCGCCCCCCGTCCTGTTGCCTCGCCTCCACGATCTCCGCAGACGTCAGGGGGCAGCCGGGGATCGGCGTGGCGTCACTCGGCTCGTACCAACCGATCACGCGGCCATCCGACGCTGTCACCTCCACACGCTCGGTGACCGAAGCAAGCTGAGCGATCGCTTCTTCGGTGAGTTCGACTCGAACCATCGCCTCGTACCCTCCGCTGCGGCCGGGATTGCTCTGGCCCCAGTGTATTCCACCCGACAGCCGTCGCCCCTAGTAGCCGCCGGTTACGCGGCGTTCGATTTCCTCGACCGCGTCGTCCAGCTTGATGCGGACCTGCTCCAGCGAGTCGCGGTCGCGGAGCGTGATCGTCTTGTCGTCGAGCGTCTGGCCGTCGACGGTCAAACAGTACGGCGTGCCCGCTTCGTCTTGGCGGCGGTAGCGGCGTCCGACGGCGCCCTTCTCGTCGTAGAAGACGGGGAACTTCTTCTTGAGGGCGCCGTACAGCTCTTTGGCGATCTCCGGCATGCCGTCCTTCTTCACCAGCGGGAAGATGGCCGCCTTGAGGGGCGCCACGCGTGGGTGCAGCTTCATCACCACACGCGTCTGCTCCTTGCCCTTGTCGTCCGGCGCCGTGTCCTCTTGGTACGCCTCGCACAACAGCGCGAGCGCGCCGCGGTCGGCCCCGGCCGAGGGCTCGATCACGTGCGGCGTGAACCGCTCGTTGGTCACGTCATCGCGATAGGTCAGGTCTCGGCCCGAACCACGGTGTACCGGCTTGCCGTCCTCACCCTTCTGCACCTCCAGCGGGCAGCTGTTGGGGTCGAGCTTGCCCTCCATGTGGCTGCGGAGGTCGAAGTCGCCCCGGTGGGCGATCCCCTCCAGCTCTCCGTACTCGCCCTCGGGCAAGAATGGGAACGCGTACTCGATGTCGGCCGTGCCCGTCGAGTAGTGCGACAGCTCGTCGGCGTGGTGATCACGGAGGATCAGCCGTTCGCCCGAGAGGCCCAAGCCCTGCCACCACGCCATGCGGCGGTCGCGCCAGAACTTGTACCAGTCTTGCGATTGGTCCGGGTGGCAGAAGAACTCGATCTCCATCTGCTCGAACTCCCGCGAGCGGAACGTAAAGTTCCGCGGCGTGATCTCGTTGCGGAAGCTCTTGCCGATCTGGGCGATGCCGAACGGCACCTTCACGCGTGAGCTGTCGGTGACGTTCTTAAAGTTGACGAAGATGCCCTGGGCTGTCTCGGGGCGGAGGAACGCCCGGCCTTCCTCGCCGGCCAGGGCGCCGATCGTCGTCGGGAACATCAAATTGAAGTCGCGCGGCTCGGTGAGCGTGCCCAGCGTGCTCGCCTCCGGCGCCAGGGCCTTGTCGAAGTCGGCGGTGTCGATGCGGTCGAGCGTGGTGAGCTCGCCGTCCCACGACAGTTTGTCAGCGTCTTTCGAGCGTAGCTTGAAGTGCTTGAGCGCCCGCCGCGTGATCTCTTCGTCTTCGTTCTCGGCAACCGTGGTGACGAACAACCGCTCGCCCTTGGCGGTCGCCCAACGGCCGCGGACCTGGTCGTAGCGGTACCGCTTCTTGGTCTCGCGGCAGTCGACCATCTGATCGACGAACAGGTCGTGGTGGCCCGAGCACTTCCACACCTGCGGGTGCATGATGATCGTGCAGTCGAGGCCCGTCATCTCGTAGGGGCTCGGCGCGCCGGCGTGCGTGCCCAGGTCGTCGTGCGCCGCGACCATGTCGCGCCACCAGGCGTCCTTCAGGTTGCGCTTGAGCTCGACGCCCAGCGGGCCGTAGTCCCAGAAGCCGTTCAGGCCGCCGTAGATCTCGCTCGACTGAAACAAGAAGCCCCGCCGACGACACAGCGAGACCAGCTTTTCCATTTCCATTGCAACAACGCCAAAAAGAATTAGCCGCAGATCAACGCGGATGGACGCCTACGCGAAGCCGCGGGGCTGAAACCCGCTAGCTCAACCATCCGCGTTTATCGGCGTTCATCGGTGGCTCGTTTTCGAGGCGGCAGTTTAGCCGCCGGCGGCTCGCCGTCCTACGGGGCTGCAGTGACACGTCTAAGGCGCCGTGATCCGGCGGGTCGACGGGTCGAACACCGGCACCAGATCGAGCGTGTCGATCGCCGCGCACAGCGGCAGGTCGTCGTCCAGCTCGACCTCGATCAGGTTCTTGCCGCCCGGCGTGTTGCGGAGCTCCAGGGCCAGCTGCTCTTCGACCGAACGGCCGAGCGCCTTGGCCGTGGTGACCAGCTCTTCCCACTCGCCGCGGACCGACGCCGCCTGATCGTTCAGCTCCCGCGGCTCACCCTCTCGTTTCGCCAACTCGCACACGATGGCGCCGGCGGCAAGCCGATCTTCCCGAGCGACGTGCCCGCTGGCACCCGCGCAGAGCAGGTGGATCACTTCTTCCCCGGCGACGGACTCCACCACGGCCGACAGGTTCACCATCGCGGCGACGAGCACGCGGCGGGCAAGCCGCGTGTGCTGCAGGGCCATCGTACCGTTGGTGGTGGTGAACAGCACGCGGCGGCCGAAGACCTCGTCGGGCGTGTACTCGGCGGGCGAATTGCCCAGGTCGAAGCCCTCGATCACCACCCCGCCGCGTTCGCCCCCGAGCACGATGCCATCGCGGTCGTCCAGCTCTTTGGCGTCGCGAACGAGGTCGCCGACCTCCAGGTAGGCGGTCACGTCGGTGGCGCCGGCGTGCAGGGCGTGGCAAATGGTGGTCGAGGCCCGGACCAGGTCGATCACAGCCACGACGTCGCCCGCGAGGTCGGCCTCGGAGACGAATTGTGGCAGATAGTGGGTGTGTAACGTCTTCGCGGGCATCGCTTGGGCGGCGTTAAGCGGTTGTGGCGTAAGCGGTTGCCGTTGGGGGCAGCCGCACTTTAGTCTCTCCCTTGCCGGTCGCCCTCCCCCGCCCCGTTTGCTCGTCGCCCGCATGTCCGAAGCCGTCGCCACGCCGCCGTCAGCCGACGCGCTGCAGGAGCCGTCCGTCGACAAGTCGGGCGACCGCGTCAAACGGATGTTCGGCGAGATCGCGCCGCGGTATGACCTGCTGAATCATCTGCTCAGCGGCAACGTCGATCGGTACTGGCGTTGGCGGACCACGCACATCGTTCCGCCCGTGACGACCGGCCCGCTCGCTGGGTCACCGATTCTCGACCTGTGCACCGGCACCGGCGACCTGGCTCTCGCTTACGACAAGGCCGCCAACGGCAACCTGCCGATCACCGCCGCCGACTTCTGCCCGCAGATGCTCGCGTTGGGCGAGCAGAAGGGGGCCAAGCGTGGCGTGAACGACCACATCGAATGGGTCGAGGCGAATGCGAACAAGCTCCAGTTTGCCGACGATACGTACCAGCTCGTCACCGCGGCGTTCGGCCTGCGGAACGTCTCCGGCACCGACGCCGGTCTCCGCGAGATGACCCGCGTCACTCGGCCGGGCGGCAAGGTGGCGATCCTCGAATTCACCACCCCGCGCTGGCAGCCGATGAAGGCGATCTACGGCTGGTACTTCCGCAACGTGCTGCCGCGGATCGGCCAGGCGGTCATGCGGAACAACTCGGCCGCGTACGAGTACCTGCCGGAGAGCGTCAAGGCGTTCTACGAGTACGAGCAGCTCACCGAGCGGATGGCGTCGGCCGGCTTATCGAACGTGCGGTTCCACCCGCTGACCTTCGGCATCGCCACGCTTTACGTCGGCGAGAAGAATTGAACCACAAAGGAACGGAGGGAACCAAACGGTCCTTCGTTCCTTGGTTCCTTCGTGGTTCCCCATGAGCACCCCCCCGATCATCGTTGGCGTCACTGGAGCGAGCGGCGCGGCGTACGCCGTGCGGCTGCTCGACGTGCTGGTGCGCACCGGGCACGACGTGCACGTGACCGTCAGCGGCAGCGGCGCCGCGGTCATCGAGCAAGAGCTGGAGATCAAGCTCAACCTGAACGACTTCGATCCGGCTGCGCTCGGCATCGGCGACGAGGAGCGGCTCTTCGCGAATGTGCCGTTCCTTCGCGGCGCCAAGCCGGTCGCTGAGGCTGAGACGCCCGGCACACTGAGCTACTACCACTACAAGGATTTCATGGCGCCGATGGCGAGCGGGTCGTTCCTCTCCGGCGGCATGGCCCTGTGCCCCTGCAGCGGGACGACGCTCAGCTCCATTGCCGCGGGCATGGCGAGCAACCTCGTGCAGCGTGCCGCCGAGGTGCAGCTGAAGGAACGCCGGCCGCTGGTGCTCGTGCCGCGCGAGACTCCGGTGTCGCTTGCGCACATCGACAACCTCCGCAAGGCGACCGAGGCGGGCGCCGTCTGCCTGCCGGCCTCGCCCGGCTGGTACCACGGCGTGGAGACGCTGGCCGACCTCGTCGACTTCGTCGTGGCGCGCATCTGCGACCAACTCGGCGTGCGGAACGCCCTTATCAAACGCTGGGGAGAATAGGGTCTCGCGCAGAGACGCAGAGACGCAGAGCGTTTTTGGACTGAACTTTTCTCTGCGTCTCTGCGCCTCTGCGCGCTTCTCGGCGTGATGCTCCAGACGATCAAGCACCTGCTGTCGCTGATCCGCTTCAGTCACACGCTGTTCGCGTTGCCGTTCGCGCTGCTGGCGATGCTGATGGCATGGAGACGGGAAGCCGACGAACTTCCTCTGGTCGATATCATCGCCTTTCCAGGCGGCGTCGGGCTGTTTGATTTAGGACTGCCTGACATGGTCGGTGCTGCCGACTGGCAAGACCTTGTCGGCATCCTCCTCTGCATGGTGTTCGCCCGCAGCGCGGCGATGGCGTTCAACCGGCTGGTGGATCGCAAGATCGACGCCGCCAATCCGCGGACCGAAGGCCGGCACCTGCCGGCCGGCATCTTGAGCGTTACGCAGGTAACGACCTTCACGCTGCTGAGCGCTACCGGATTCATCGCCAGCACGCTGATCTTCCTGCCCAACTGGCTCCCCTTCGCGCTCAGCGTGCCCGTGCTGCTGTGGCTGTGCGGGTACAGCTACGCCAAGCGGTTCACCTCGCTGGCACACTACTGGCTCGGCGTCGCGTTGGGGCTCTCGCCCGTGGCGGCGTGGATCGCCATCCGGGGCGAGGCGGTGCTGGCCGACCCAACCGACCTGCTGGCCCCGGCCGTGCTCGGCGCCGCGGTGCTGGCGTGGGTCGGCGGCTTCGACGTGCTCTACGCGTGCCAGGACTTCGACTACGACAAGTCGGTCGGACTGCACAGCCTGCCGGCGAAACTAGGCCTCCGGGGCGCCCTGCGGTTAGCCGCCACTAGCCACGCCGTGGCCGTGGTGCTTCTCGCTCTGGTGGCGGGTGTCTATCCTCCCTTCGCCGGGATTTGGTTGGTTGGGGTCGCCGCGGTGGCGACCCTGCTGGTGTACGAGCATCGGCTCGTCCGGCCGGATGACGCCGACTTCAGCTTGGACCGGATCAACGTGGCGTTCTTCAACGTCAACGCCGTGATCAGCGTCGGCCTGCTAGCGGTCGGAACCGCAGATCTGATTTTGTAAATGACCCGCCGACGAGCACAGAGGAACGCGGAGGCGATCCCTACGGGCAACGCTCCGCGTGTCTCTGTGTTTATGTGCGGCGAACTGAGAGGCTGAACATGCTGCGTACTTCTTCCGAGATCCTCGCCCCCCTCCGCGAAAAAGTCGAAGCCGGTGAGCGGCTGTCGATGGAGGACGGGCTCGTGCTGGAGTCGCCCGAGGCGCCGCTGCCGGAGATCGGCGAGCTGGCCAACCTGGTGCGCGAGCGGAAGAACGGCGACGCCGGCTACTACAACATCAACACGCACCTCAACGCGACCAACATCTGCGTGTATCGGTGCTCGTTCTGCGCCTTCCGGTCCGACCTCCGTGACCCGAAGGGCTACTGGATGAACGACGAGCAGGTGCTCGCCCGCGGCCAAGAGGCAGTCGACAACGGCTGCACGGAGATGCACATCGTCGGCGGGCTGCACCACCAGGCGAAGTACGACTGGTACCGCAAGGTCATCAGCCTGCTGCACGACGCCTACCCGTCGCTGCACCTCAAGGCGTGGACGCCGGTCGAGATCGACTGGTTTGCGCGGCTCACCAAGAAGCCGATCCGTTGGGTCCTCAAGGACATGCGCGACGCGGGCCTCGGCAGCCTCCCCGGCGGCGGCGCGGAGATCTTCCACCCCGAGATCCGCAACCAGATCTGCGAGCACAAGGCCGACGCCAGCCGCTGGTTCGAGACCCACCGCGAGGCGCACTCGCTGGGCCTCCGCAGCAACTGCACCATGCTGTACGGGCACATCGAGCAGCCCTACCACCGCATCGACCACCTGATTCGCCTCCGCGAGCTGCAGGACGAGGCGAACGCCGCGGGGCACGACGGCTTCCAGACGTACATCCCGCTGTCGTACCACCCGGAGAACAACAAGCTGGGCATTGAGCGTGAGATCAAGAAGCCCTCGGGCCTGATGGACCTGCGGCAGATGGCAATCGGTCGGCTGATGCTCGACAACATCGACCACATGAAGGCGTACTGGATCATGCTGGGCATCGAGACGGCGCAGATCGCCCTCTCGTACGGCGCCGACGACATCGACGGCACCGTGCGGCACGAGCTCATCTACCACGACGCCGGCGCCACGACGCCCGAGGTGATGAGCGTCGACGACATCGAGCGGATCATCCGCGAGTCGGGCCGCGAGCCGATCGAGCGTGACACGCTCTACCGCCGCGTGGAGCGGACCGACGAGAGCTGGAGCGTCGGCGAGAAGATCGTCGCCGCGGTCTGAGCGTACGAAAAACCCCGGCGCCGCCCAATCGAGCGACGCCGGGTGGGATGATCGTTCGTCGGGGGCCTCTACTTCACCAGCTTGGCGGTCGGCTCGGTGATGATCCGTTCGAAGATCTCCGTGAGCCGCTGCTCGTACTGGGCCGGGTTGCCCGAGCCGCGTGAGCTCTTGCCGTCGTCGCCGGCGGTCGCGCCGGTGCGGGCCATGCGGTCCATGAAGTCGTAGTCCGTTCCCAGGCCGATGCCGACCGGGTAGGTGTCGACCCGATCGCTCGTGAGCTGGCCCGCCTGCATCAACGCGGCGTCGAGCCAGTAGTAGCCGCCGCCGTAGAACTCGGGGCTGCCGCTGCCGGCCGCGAACGTGTCAATGTCAGCGTCGGCCGACGAGTAGGCGTTCGGCATGCCGTCGGTCAACAGGACGACGACCTTGGTCGAGTCCTCGCGGCCTTGGCCGCCCTGGCTGGCGGGTTTGACCAGGTCGCGGGCGAGCGCGAGACCGGTCTCCGTGGCGGTGGTCGTGCCCTTGTCGCCCACGGACTGCAACTCGGTCGACGACTGCATGGCGCCGACGTAGTCAGTGGTGAGCCCCTGGCGGACCACCGAGCCGGTTGTCGAGTCGAAGGTGACAATGCCGACCCGGTCGCGGTGCGCGACGCTCGGGATGACGCCGTTGCGGTCGGCGACGATATCCATCGCCGCGATGATCGACCGCCGGCACGCGTGCATCGGCTGCTCGCGCGGCGGGAACTGGAACGTGCGTCCGCGCACGTTCTCGTTGTGCAGCGGGCAGTTGCCGCTCTCGATCGACAGCTCCACGTGGGTCGACCCGTCTGGTCGGAGATCCCGGCCGTGGTCCATCAGGAACTGTGTGTAGGTCAGGTACCCGATGAAGTTGCGCAGCGACCTGGGCAGGCTCACGCTGGCGGACGGGAAGCTGGTGGGATTTGGGTTGTTGAACCGATCGATGCGGTCTCCGTCTTGGCTCGGCGGAATCCACACGCTGTACCGCCCGCCGTACATGCCACCAACACGGGGCAGGCCGGGGCCCGAGGCCGCGGCGCCGTAGACCGTCGACTGTGAAGCCATCAGCGGCGCCGCGCCGAGGCCGTACCGATTGGCGGCGATCAGCCCGAGAACGCCCGCCCGCGACGCGGCGAGACGCTCCACCGCTTTGCCCGGCTTCAGGAAGCCGATCGGCGGCTTCGGCGGCGGCGGCAGCGGCGGGGGGGGGGGGGGGGGGGGGCGGTGTTGGCGGAGTGGGCGTGGGCGGCGACGGAGGAGTCGGCGGCGTCGGAGGCGTGGGCGGCTTCGGCGGAGCAGGCGGCCGCGGCGCCTTCACGTTCGACGCAAGCAGCACATAGTCGATATACTTCTGCCAGTAGCGAAGGTTGCCCGCCGTAGGCGCCGGCCGCACGCCCGGCATCAGCCGGGCGATCTGGTTCTCGATGATCCACGAGTAGCTCTTCCGGCGACGCGTGTTCTCGTCGTCGCCCGCCAGGATGCGGTAACTGACCGGCGTTCCGGCCGTCGACAGCGGTCCGACGTCCGAAGTCATCTCCGCGTACGCCATCCTGCCCTGGGAAACGCCGAGCGGCGCCCCCAGGTACTCCAGCTGGCCGGGGAACACGCCGAAGCCCATGTCCTGGTAGACCTCGTCCATCAGGTCGTTGCCGACCGTGGGGAAGCCGGCGCCAGCGAACTCGTTGTTGACCGTCGTGGTGGCCCAGCCGGGCTCCGTGTCGTCGTTCATCGAGCCGGACTGGTCGACGACGAAGACGATGTCCTTGGGGTTTGCCATCGAGATGGCCGACGCCTCGGTGGTGAACTGCTGTGTGCCCATGACGCGGGCGAAGAAGAGCGCCTCGTCGGTCCGGGTCGCCGTGACCCGCACCGCGTTGCCCATCACGCCACCGCCCAGCGGGGTGAAGACCTCGGCCGCGGCGTCCCAGACGCCCAGCTCGACGGTCGTCTCCGCGTCCTGGATCAACCGGCCGCCCGCCTCGTGGCGGGTCGTGTAGTCGGTGCCGACGGCGACGATCTCGGCGGGCGTCAGGTGCATCGAATTGCCCGCGGCGAGGGCGCCGGCGTCCGCCGCGGCCTGCAGCTGCGTGCGGACGACGAACATGTAGCCCATGTCGATCGCGAGCGCCGCCATCGAGAAGATCATGACCATCATGATCGCCGACAGCGGGATGATGATCCCGCGGCGGGCAAGCAGGCCGCTGGCCTTGGCGCCGAACAGTTTCTGCAAACGGGGCATTGCCTGGTTTCCTGGCGAGGGAGTCTGCGTTGAACGGGGCGAGGGGCGCCG
>JBCBPC010000019.1:0-75949 GCA_039820945.1 Planctomycetota bacterium | reverse complement strand
GCGTAGGCCGACGCCGAGGTCCAAGATCCACAATTCGCCTTCTTCCGCGCTGCGGTCGCGTGGCGGTCCGCCGCGGGCGTTGCAGCGGAAGTCTTGCCCGAAATAGGTTAGCGGCTCGCCCAGGGTCCGCACCGCGACGCCGTGCAGCTCGTTGTAGAGGTCCAGCTCGTTTAACCCCGGCCCGATCCGCGAACGCGCGAGTTCGTACATCGCGCGGTTCGCCTCGTTCGCCCGCGCCATGATTGCTAGCTCGTCAGCATCTTTGCGGCGGCGCAGCCTGAACAACGCGGCGTCCAGGTCGACCGGACTCGCTCCGAGTCGCTCGCCGATCGCGCAGAACGCGGAGGTGGCTTCGTAGCCGATGCGTTGCGTCTTGGCGGGGAAGGTGGCCAGCACGGCGTCAACGCTCGCGTGCCGCTGCTCGCTCGCGTCTCGCATGGTGGAGAGCTTCTTTTCTTCGTAGCCGAGCACCTCGTCGGCGACGGCGGGAGTCCCGACCTTGCGGTTCGGCAAGACCAACGTCACTCGCCCCGCGGCGTCGATCGCCGCCGACGGGCAGAACAGCGGTCCGACGTACGCGCCGGTCAACCACTGGATCGACTCGGCCCGAGTGAGCAGCGCGTGCTCGACGCCTTGTTCGGCCAGGGTTTCCACGAGCCGGTTTTGCCGTGAGCGGATCCAATCTTCGTCGAGTTGCATCGTTGTTGGTCTTGAGGTCTTGAGAGTCGTGAACCAGCGAGGATCTGTCTCACGAAGGGACTGCCAGTCTCATTTTGCGACACCCTGAGGGCCAACGGTCGGCGATCGCGTGTGGCTCGTCGAGGCAGCGACTTGAGCCAATCTTCGGGATTCAGGCCGATCCACGCCGTCGCGGGGTTTGAGTTTCGCGATTCGGCGCCCAAGTTGCTACCTCATACCGTCGATCCATCAATCCTCGCGGCGGAGCCGCGTCTTTTCCTCAGCAAGGAGAACACCATGCTCGTCCTCAGCAGAAAAGTCGGTCAGGCCATCAACATCGGCGACGATATCGCCGTCGAGGTCCGACGTGTCGCCGGCAATCGTGTGACGTTGGCATTGCGGGCGCCGAAAGACGTCCGAATCCTCCGCGGCGAGATCACGGAAGCCGCAACGTCGTTCGAAGAGCCCCGCGAGACTTCGGACACCGCACCGCACACCCCGATCATCGAGTTCACGACGACGTTGGCGACCGTCTGACACTCGCAAAACCGTCGATCAGCCGACGTTGACCCGCTAGCGGCCGGTTCGTACGGTTTCGACTGGGAGCGGCCTCTCGCCGGGCGTGCCGCTGCCGACGCGGGCCGCACGGGGCGGAACGCTGCCGAAACGCCCCAGCGACACACGGCTCCGCAAGGTCGCTGAGCGATGACCGGAAGGCTTCCGCACCATCGCCGCGTGGGTCCTTGGGGAGCGTTAGCTCTTGCCGCCCTGCTCGCCGCTCCGGCGGGGTGCGCGACGAAAGAGCAGTGGATCCAGCGACGTCCGACCGACGCCCCTCTCGCCGCTCGGTTCTTCAGTGGCGACGACAACGAAGCCCCGCTCTCTCCGGCGACCGCCCAGGTGGCCGCCCGCGTCGGCATCGACCCGGCCGCGCCCTCCGATCGAGAGCGTTTGCTCGCGCTGCTCAAGTCGGCGCACGCCGCCGAAGAATCGCCCGAGGTCGAGTTCGCGCTCGCCGAATTGGCCGCCGTCCACGCCGACGAGCTAAGCGAGGGAGGCGACTCCGACGCCGCGCTGGGCTTCTACGCCGAGTCGCTGGTCCACGGGTACCACGCGCTCGCGGACGATCCTCTACGCCGCATCGGCGGCGCCACGGCCCGGTACAACGGCTCACTACGCTCGCTGCTACGTCTGCTGAAGGAGCGAGACGCGGTCGATCCCGGAGCCCAGATCCCGCTGCCGAGCACCGACGCCGCGTGCGCGATCGCCGTCGAGCTGCACAGCAAGCGCTGGCGGCGCGAGGACTTTCACCAGTTCGAGTTCGCCGGCGACTACCAGGTTCTGGGGCTGCGGAACCATTACCACACCACGGGGGTCGGCGTCCCGCTGGTGGCGATGCGGATGCACCCGGATCGCGATCATCCCGAAGACCGCTTCTACCCCCGCAAGCTTTGCTACCCGCTGACCGCGTTCATGCGTGTGGAGGAGGTGAAGCCGACCCCGGCCGTACCGGGCGCCGCCGGCCACCGTGTGGGGCTCCGGCTCGTGCTCGAGCTGCACGACCCGATGGAGCACGAGCGGCTTGCGATCGCCGGGCGCGAGGTCGCCATGGCGAGCGACCTGACGACGCCGCTCGCCTACTTCCTCGACCAGCCCGAATTCCACGACGAGGGCGTCTCTACCAACGGGCTGTTCATGCCCGGCAAGGTCGAGCCCTATCGCGGTTTGTACTTGCTCGAGCCGTACGACCCGGAGCGGATGCCGGTCGTGATGGTCCACGGCCTTTGGTCGAGCCCGGCCACGTGGATGGAGATGTTCAACGACCTGCGGAGCGACCCACGCGTCCGCAGCCGGTACCAGTTCTGGTTCTACTTGTACCCGACCGCCAAACCGTTCTTCGTGAGCGGCGCCAACATGCGCAGCGACCTGGCCGACCTCCGGCGGTCTTTCGATCCCGCGCGGTCCGCGTTGCCCCTCGATCAGACCGTGCTGGTGGGCCACAGCATGGGCGGGCTGCTCTCAAGGATGCAGGCCGTCGACAGCGGCAACGACTTCTGGAGCGTCGTGGCCAACGATGAGTTCTCCGGCCTCGTCGCGGACGAAGTGACACGGCGAGAGATGTCGCAGATGTTCTACTTCCGGCCCAATAAGTCCGTGCGCCGCGTCGTGACCATCGGCTCGCCGCACCGCGGCAGCAACCTCGCCAACGGCGTGACCCGCTGGCTGGGCAGCAAGCTGATTGCGCTGCCGGTGAACTCCATGGCCCGCCGACAGCAGGTGTTCCGCGACAACCCGCAGCTGTTCCGTCCGCCGGCAGCCCGGATGATGACGAGCATCGACTCGCTGTCGCCCGACTCGCCAATGCTGACGGCGCTGCTCGGCGCCAAGTCCGCGCCCTGGGTGTCGTACCACAACGTGGTGGGAGACAAGCCGCGCGATGGCGTCTCGGCGTGGTTCGCCTCGCGGGGCGACGGCGTGGTGTCGCTGGCCAGCGCGCGGCTAGACGATCTACCCGGACTCGAGTCGCAGGTCATCGTCCCCGAATCACACGTGGCGTTGCACCGACATCCGCAGACTGTTGCCGAGGTGCAACGGGTGCTGCTCGCTCAAGCCAGCGAGCTGGAGCAAGGACCGATCGTACACACCGCCCTGCCGGCGCTCGTACCGGCTTCGACGCCCACGCGGATCCGCCTCAGCGACTCTCCACGACGGGACGCGACGCAGCCGGTGGCCATGCCGTTCGCTGCCCCGAGGATCCGCTGACGCCAAGCGGGCCGCACGCCCGCGTTCAGCCCGCGACGCCCGAACGCTGCATGAGGATCTCACGCAGCGGGCCGGCGTCGCCAAGCAGCTCGGGCAGCACCGTGCCGACCTTCGAGCGTGACACGCGAGCGTACCGCACCTCGCCCGACTCGCCTGCGGTGTCCGCGTCCGGATCGATCTCCACGCTTTCGACAGCCGGAGGTTGCGTCTGATCGCGGTCGATCGCGGCGGCGAGCTCTCCGCGGAGCACGGGAACGTCCGCCGGCGCCTGCACGCCCAAGCGGACCGCTTTCCCTTTGGTCTTGATGACCGTGATGACAATGTCGTTGCCGATCTTGATGGTCTCTTGAGCCTTCCGTGTGAGGACCAACATGGCATGCTTCCTTGGGGTTGGTGTTCCGTACTTGCCCACTGTAGGACGCCCGACCGAATTCGCCCCTACGCAGCGACCGCTGCGTTTGCCTCTCAAGCGAATCCTTAACAACCGGGTCGGCTGGCTTCCTGCAAAGAACGTTACGCACCCGCCGTGCCGGAGTTCGCGCGGATCGTCAGCCTCCGGGGCTAAACCGCGCACACGACAAGGCTTGAGTCGATGCTGGCGCCCGCGTGTGCTGCTCAACGCACGCCCCGGAGCGTGTACGCCTTACAAACGCAAGAGCGATTCGTCGCCGCTATCAGCGATCGCGTTGCTCGCTGATGCGATCCCGGATCTGTGCCGCTCGCTCGTACTGCTCGTTCGCGATCGCCTCGGAGAGCTGATCCTCGAGCGTTGGCTGCAGCCCGTACTCCGCGACGATCGATTGGCGTAGCGTCCGGAGCTTGTCGGCAAAGTCGGCGTCCGCGAGGAACCGGTCCGCGGACTCTTCGCCCACCGTGTAGGGATCGGCGGCCGCGGGCAGCGCGCCGTCGAAGCTGTCGCCGAGAATCGCGTCGGCGATCTGCTCCAGGCCCGCGTCGAGGGCGTCGATCGCCTGCCGGGGCTCACCCTCTTCTAGACACGCCAACGCCGCTGCCTGCGTGCGATGGAACAGCACAAACGGGCGGTAACGCTCGTGGAGCTCGACCCACTCGTCGTTCGGGGCGTGCTGTGCGCAGAGGTCCATCAGGGCGAGCGTGTGATCCGCGTCCTTGGTGGCGTTGAGAAACTCCCGCAACGCCAGCCACGCCACTCGGCGGTGGTAGTACTGCACGAACTCGCGATCAACCTCGGCGCACTCGTCCGCGTCGAGCCGCCACGGCGAGCCATCCGCCTCGGCGTCTCGCTGCCGGATCCAGTCGGCCAACGACTCGAAACCCTCGGGCCTGGCCCCGTCGGGGCGGCCGCTCACCTCTAGCTGGAGCACGCCGAGATCCACCCGCATCTGGAGCACCGAGCGGCCGTCGGCGCCAAAGGCGCGGCGGGCGTTGACCTCGCCGAACTCGTACGGCCAGTCGTTCAGCAACGCATCGAGGTGCGGCGGTCGGCGGGGCATGGTGAGCGTTCCGAATCGGTCGGTGCGATGGCGACACGCAAGACGTCGCCGCTCCGCCGAATTCTACTCCACCAGGGTCCGGAAGGGCCCGATTTTTCGCGCCCGCACGGACCGGCCGGCCCGCTCGCGGTCAGCCGCGCTATACCGATCCGGGCGGTAGCCTCAGTCTCCGACGCCGTCCTCGCGCAGCAGCGTCTCTTGCAACAAGTCGATCTCGTGCCGGTTATGCCGATCGACGTCCTCCAGCAGGGCCATCACCGCCGACCGCGACGCTTCGAGCTGGTCGTCTCGCCATGCCGACGGCTCGTCGATCGTCGGCTCGAGGGCGGCCATCTGCTCGCGGAGGCGATCGTGCTCCTGGCGGAGTAGCCCGACACGCGGTTGGCAATCCGGGCGCTCTTCAGCTAGCGACTCGAGGTAGTCCCCGGCTTCTTCGAACGCCATCAAGCGTTGGAGGTGACGACAGAACGAGCGCAACGCGAACCGCATGCTGGTTGCTTGCCGCTGCTGGCTGATCTTGGGGGCTTGCCACTCGACCATCACCCGCAGGGCTTCGCTCACCCGTGCAAAGAGCTGCTGCTCGCCGGCCACATCGATCGTGGCATGAGAATTAGCGATCATAGCGCACGCTCCGTTCGAGGACGTTGTCCAGAGCTCGCGGGTTTGACCCGAGCGACGCCGAGTCAGAATCCGCAGACTCTGCAAGAAGAGGCCGGCAGCCTTCACCGCAGCGGCGATGACAGAATAGCCGGCAGAGCCGACCCGAGCCAGCGAAAACAACCTGGGCAAGATAGCGGAGACAGGGCGCCCTGCCGCGAGAAGACGCGGCTGGGCTCGCAAGTCTGCCTTCGACGCGACCTACCGTCGACGTGGATCAATCGTCGTTGTGCGGCCGAGTGCGTCGCTGCGCTTTTTTAGACGCGTGCTTCTTCTTTTCGCGAAGCCGCGCCTCGTTCGCTCCACGCGGCTTGCGTGTCGGCCGACGCCGGCGTGGCGGCGTGGCGGCGGCAGTTACCAGAGCGCGGAGCCGCGCCAAGCACTCGCCGATGTTGCGTCCCTGCTCGCGAAAGCGATCGGACGCGAGAACCAACTCGCCCTTGTCGTTCAGCCGGTTGCGGCACTGTGCGATCAACCGCGCCGCTACTTCGGCGGGCAGCGCCACCGACTCGGCCGGGCGCCAACGCAACACCGCCTTGGTGTTCAGCTTGTTGACATTCTGCCCGCCGGGGCCCGAGCTCCGAGCGAATGAGAACGCGATCTCGTTCTTAGGGATCGCGATGCGGTCGTTCACTACCAGGTCAGTCGCCATAACTCGGCACGGTACTTTGGTCCGCCGAGGTCTTCCACCGTCGCAACGCGACCAGCGTTGCGAGCGCGGGGCGCGGATCAACCGCCGGCGGTGGCGTCGGCGAGCGACACGCTGGCCTGTCGCGTCGCCTGCCCGGCGTCGGCGCACGCACGCGATAGGTAGGCCTTCGACTGCTGCAAGACACGAGGATAGTCGGCGGGTTCGATCGCCGGACCGCGTAGCTCCACTTCGAGGGCTCCCTCGTAACCGGCGGCGGCCAGGCGTGTTACGACGTCCCGGATCGGCGCCCGTCCTTCACCTAGGGGGCAGCGGTCGGCGTCGGCGGTGTGGGCGGCAGCGAAGTCGCCGATCTGCACCAGCCCGACCAAATCGGCGATTTCGTCGAGCTCCGCGGCGGCCGATTCACAAGACGCGGCGTGGTACACGTCGTAAGCAACGCGTAGCCAACGCGAGTCGTAGCCAGCGACCAACGCGGCGGTTTCGCGCGGATCGGTCAAGAACGTCCAGCCGCCGACGCACGCCGGGTGCATCGGCTCGAGCACGATCGGCACGCCCGCGACCGCCGCGTGCGGCAGCAACGCATCGAGGGCGCTGTGCAGCAAACGGCTCGCGTGCCGCCGCGTGTGCCGGTTGCGGCATCCGGGGTGCAGCACGACACACGCCGCGTTGATCGCTTCGGCCATGTCGAGGGTGCGGCGGGCCTCGTCGAGGTTATCGTTTGTGGTGGTGGCGTCATCGCCGGTGAACCCGCCGGCCCAAGACAGGCTGGAGACCTCCAGGCCGCAGTCGGCGATCAGCTCGGCGCCCTTATCGACGCCGAAGTCGACCAGCTTTCTTTTCCAAACCCCCACCGCCGAGTAGCCGGCGTCGCGGTAGGCGTGCAGGTCTTCGTCGAACGACCACCGGTACGTGGTCACTTGATTCATCGACAATCGCATCACGGTCGATGGTCCCTCCCCATGAGTCCCTAAAAAAGCCCCGGCGTCCTGCCGTGGGGAGAAGTATTTCCCAAGGGACGCCCGCGAGTAAACATCGCTAGCAGGCAGATGCCGGCGACGTGGGTTGCGGCTCTTGCTTTACGAGTTGGCCAACCCGGGGATAATCGAGCGCGAAGCGTCTTCGGGGGAGTCGCGTCGTACGATCTGCCCCCCGGCTTGGACGCCCGATGCCCGCTCGCCGAATCGCCCATGGCCCATGACCGCTAGCATCGTTATCGCCGAGCCGCGGCCGGTGGTGCGCGCCGGCCTGCGGGCGTGGTTCGATGCGTCGTCGGTACACATCGTCGGGGAAGCGCGGGACGGGCCCGAGGCGAAGGAGCTCGTCGAGCGTCACACGCCGCGGGTGCTGCTGCTCGAGGTCGATCTGCCGAAGGCGGACGGCATAGGCGTGCTGGGCTGGCTCAACGACACCCATCGTCAGACCGCCGCGTTGTTCCTGTCGGATCGAGAGAACCCCACCTACGCGGCTCGGGCGTCGGCGCAGGGCGCGGCCGGGTTCTTGTCGAAGACCATCGAACGAGAGGCGTTGATCGAGTCGGTGCTGACCGTCGCGGCGGGCGGCGTTTGCTGGACCGCCGATGACGTCCGCCGACTCACCGCGGTAAGCCCCGAGGGCCCGTCGACGATCGCCGACGTCGTGCTCACGGTCCGCGAACGGCAGGTGCTGAAGCAGCTCTCGTTTGGGCTCAGCAACAAAGAAATCGCCCAAGCTCTGGGCATCAGCTACGAAACCGTCAAGGAGCACGTTCAGCACGTGCTCCGCAAGCTGGGCGTCTCCGACCGCACGCAGGCGGCGGTGTGGGCCGTCCGGAATCGTCTGGCCTAGGCGCTTTCCTACCGAAGTGCGGCGGTTGCTAGCGGGACACCGGCGGGCATAATCGGGCCGTCCGCTCGGTAGTCCTCGCTGCGCCACACCCGCACTGCGCCACCGCACTCCACGCGATCGGGTTCGCCTTGTTCTCCCAGCTCAGCGCCGACGGTGTCGCTCCCGAGACGCTGCCGCGCTACCCGGGACTGCTGGACGAAACGGAGCAGCTCTACCGAACGGCGGCGTGGCTCGTGGCGGAACGTCACGCGGGCCTGGTTCCATCGGCGGACGAGTTCGTCACGCTGATGGACGACCTGCACCGCGGGCTGATCGTCAAGATCTACTCGCTGATCTGCGAAGCGGATCGCCATTGGTCGGAGCAAGAGCGTGGGCACGCGGTCGAGCTGGCTCGCCACGTGTGGAGCCGAACGCTGGAGGGCGCCGCGCTGACCAAAGCGATGCGCGAGGCGGCGGAGAAGACACAGAGTCTGGCCTGGCGCAGCCTCGTCGGTCCGTTCCGCAGGCTGGCGCCGCTCGCGGAATTCGTGCCGACGCTCGAAACGTTGATTGTGCGTCAGGCGAACCTGATTGCTCGGTGCGACGGCCCTCCCGCGGAGTCGGAGCTGGCGGCCGTGCAAGAGATCACCCGCGAGGTCCGCCGCGCGTTCGACGCCAACACCGACGCCAATGGCGCCCCGCCGGACGAGGCGCCTCCGTCAACGCGTTCCGAGACGGCCGCCGACGGCCCGCGGGACGAAGAGGAGCCCCCCACGCGGAGCCTCGCCGAGGTGTTGGCAGAGCTCGACGCGCTCGTCGGACTCAACGAGGTCAAGAACGAGCTCCGGTCGGTCGCCCACTTCTTAAGCCTTCAGCAGAAGCGAGAGGCCGCCGGCATCCCCGCGACGACCATCACGCTGCACATGGTGTTCGTCGGCAATCCGGGCACCGGTAAGACCACCGTCGCACGCCTCGCGGGCGAAGCGCTCGCCGCGCTGGGCGTCCTGCCCAGCGGAAAGCTGGTGGAGACCGACCGCGGCGGGCTGGTGGCCGAGTACGCCGGCCAGACGGCCGGCCGTGTCAACGAGCGTGTGGACGAAGCGATCGGCGGCGTGCTGTTCATCGACGAGGCGTACAGCATGGTGTCGTCTCAGGGCGAAGACGCCTACGGCGCCGAGGCGATCCAAACGCTGCTCAAGCGGGCCGAGGACGACCGCGACCGGCTGTCGATCGTCTTGGCGGGCTACCCGGAGCCGATGGACGACCTGCTCGAGAGCAACCCGGGGCTCAAGTCGCGTTTCGCCCGTCGGTTCACGTTCCCCGACTACTCGCCGCTGGAGCTGTGCGAGATCTTCGGCCGGCTGCTGCACGCGAATCACTACCAGCTAACACTTGCGGCGCGGCTGCGCGTGATCGAAACGCTCACCAGGCTGCACCGCACACGCGACGAACACTTCGGCAACGGCCGCACGGTGCGCAACGTGTTCGAGCGGGCGATCATGCGGTTGGCCGATCGAATCGCAACGCTTACCGAGGTGACCACCGAGCAGCTGATCACGCTCGAGGAGTCGGACCTCGGCCCGCTCGCCACGCCACTGCCCGAGCGTGTGCGGATCCAGTGCCCCGCCTGCGGACACGCGACGGACGCCCCGCCGCGGCTGCTGGCGGCGCGGCTGTCATGCCCCAAGTGCAACGGAGCGTTCGTCGCCGAGTGGGCCGAACTGGCTGACGCGACTTGAAGCGTCGTCCGCGAGTCGTAGCTCAGTAAAGCGGCGTCAGCACGACGGGCGAGTAGCGGTAGCGGAGCCGCGAGACGGTGCCGCCAAGGATCGGCCGGTAACGCGTCCTCACCACCGGCTGCACAGCCGGAGCGACGAGCGCGGGCGCCGGAGCGACCACGACGGGCGAGGCCACCGTGTACGGCACCACGGGGCGGTACACCACGGTCGGCGCCGCGGGCGCGATGACTACGGGGGCGGGCGCCGCGACGACCGGCGAGTAAACGGCGTAGGCCTGGGCGTCAGCCGACGCGGCGGCGGCGCCCAGAACGGCGACAGCGGCGATGCTCTTCAAGATGGACACGACGATCGGGCCTCGCGGGCGGTGACACGGATAGAGCGGCGGCGTCGCCGGCCTCTGCACAACTATGCGTCCGCCATGGGCGCCCGGCAAGTTCCAGCACGGCCGATTTGGCCCGCGAATGCCAGATTTAGGCGCCGGATTTAACCGCCGGAGCTGCCCGCTTAGGCCCTGCTAACGCCGGCGGGGCTGGGCCCGGACGCTGGCCAGGCCGCCGTCCACGCCGAACACCTCGCCGGTGACCCAGGTGTTCGCCGGGTCGAGCAGCCAACAGATCATCGACGCCACGTCGTCCGGCTCGCCCAGGCGGCCCGCCGCGTGCATGCCTTCCGAGGCGGCCGCACTGGTCTCGTTGCTCCAGATGCGTTCGGTCAGCGGTGTCTTTACCAGGCCCGGGGCCACGGCGTTCACGCGGATACCGGCCGACGCGTAGCTAGCGGCCGCCGACTTCGCGAGGCCGATCACGCCCGCCTTCGCCGCGGCGATGGCTTCGTGGCTCGGAAGTCCACTGCGTGCAGCGGCCGAGGACATCAGCACCACCGATCCGCCGGACACCCCGGCGGCGCCCGGCTTGCGCATCGTCTTCGCCGCGGCCCGTACCGTGGCGAACGACGTGGTGAGATTCGCGGCGAGCGTGTCGGCCCACTCCTGCTCGCTGGTCAAGTGCGCGGGCTTCAGCAGCAGCGAGCCAACGCAATTGACCACGCCGTCCAAGCGGCCGAACGACTCCAGGGCGGCCTTGGCGGCTGCTTCGACCGCGTCGATCTGCGTGGCGTCGACAACTTGGGCCTCGGCGCTCAACTCGGCGGCTAAGGCGTTGAGCGCCGCTTCGTTGCGGCCCGCCAGCAACACCCGACCACCCTGGGCGACAAGCCGTCGACAAACCGCCGAGCCCACGCCGCCGCTGGCACCCAGCACCAAGTAACCCGCTTCGCTGAACGCCATGTGTTGCTCGCCGTCGCTCGCCTAGCTGTTGTCGTATTCCTTGAGGAACCCGCGGAAGAGCACGAGGTGCTCCTCTTCGTCGGCCATCAGCTGGATGCACAGGTCCTGCGTGATGTAGTCCTCGCCGTCGGTCGCCTTGATCACCGTGCGGTAGTGATTGACCGCGGCCTCCTCGGCGGCGATCACCGCCTTAATGACCGCGACCACGTCGGTGGTGTCCTCGGGCGGCTGGATCTGATTGCCGACTTTCACCGCCTTCGAGCCCGGGGCGACGCCGCCCAGCTGCTTAATCCGCTTGGCCAACTGCTGGGCGTGCCCGATCTCCTCGGTGATGTCGGCCGCGAGCGACTTCTTGATCTCTTCGGCCCGCACCCCGTCCAGGTTGGTGCTGTTGGCCAGGTAGTTCATGACCGTCTCCAGCTCCATGCAGTAGGCGGACGTGAGCAGCTCAATGACTTCTTCGCGGGTGGCGGCCACGGTGGGGGCACTCCGTTCTTGGTTGCGGTAAACATCGCCAGGGCACCGCATTCTCTGGCGTGCCCGACGCGGCGACAAGGCCGCTGCATCCAATCGCCGGGCGGCGGCGAACACGGGTCTAGTAGTCCTTGAGGCTAGAAAGTTGCCGGCCGGCCCGCTCCGCCTACAACTACCGCAAGGCAACAAGCCCACACGTTTTCCGCGAACTGATGAGGTATCCCCCACGATGAAGACCCTAATTGTCGCCGCCGCCCTTGCGGCCGCCCCCGTTGCTTTCGCCTGCGACACCTGCGGCTGCAAAGACGCAGACGCGTCGCACGACGCCGCCCATTCGACAGGCGAAGCCCACTCGCACGACATCGTCGACACGGCGGTTGAGAACGGCAGCTTCGGCACGCTGGTGGCCGCGGTGCAGGCCGCCGGCCTGGTCGACACGCTGAAGGGCGATGGCCCGTTCACTGTCTTCGCGCCGACCGACGAAGCGTTCGCTAAGTTGCCGGCCGGCACCGTCGAGAGCCTGCTGGAGCCGTCCGCTAAGGACAAGCTGATCGCGATCCTGACCTACCACGTGGTGCCCGGGAAGGTGATGGCCGCTGACGTGGTCGGCATCTCCGACGCCCCCACGGTCAACGGCCAGTCGGCTCCGGTCTCGGTTGAGAACGGCGTGGTCACCGTCGCCGGAGCTACGGTCACCGCGACCGACATCGAGTGCACCAACGGCGTCATCCACGTGATCGACTCCGTAATGCTGCCGTGAGTCAGTTGAGCGTTTGATTCTCTCGCGGCCCGTGGCGACTCGCTCGCCACGGGCCGCTTTCGTAACCGCGGAGCGACGATGCCGATCGAGAGCGAGGTGCCCGACGTGCGGGTGCGTGTCATGCACGGCGAAGCGGGGCCGGGCCCCAAAGCCGACGGTCGGTACGTGTTGTACTGGATGACCGCGTTCCGGCGGCCGCGGTGGAACTTCTCGCTCCAGCTGGCGATCGACTGGGCACGCTCGCTCGACAAACCACTGGTGGTGTTCGAGGCGTTGCGTGTCGATTACCGGTGGGCCAGCGATCGGTTCCATACCTTCGTGCTGCAGGGAATGCACGACAACGCCGCGGCGTTCGACGGGGTTAAGGGCGCCACGTACTACCCGTACGTCGAGCCGAAACGCGGAGCGGCCGATGGATTGCTGAAGGCCCTCGCGGCCGACGCCGCCGTCGTCGTCTCCGACGAGTACCCGTGCTTTTTCATCCCCGCTCAGGCGCGGGCGGCTCGGCGGTCGATCGCCTGCCGCTACGAGCTGGTTGATTCCAACGGCGTCTACCCGCTGCGGGCGACCGAGAAGGTGTTCTCACGGGCGTTCGACTTCCGTCGGCACCTGCAGAAAGAGCTGCTGCCGCATCTGCAAGACACGCCGAAAGAGGCGCCGATGCGGGGCGTGCGGCTGCCCTCGGCCGAGGGCGTTGTCGACGGTGTGCAGCAGAAGTGGAACCCCGTCAGCCCCGACGACTTGAACGACCCGAGCGAGTTGGTCGCCTCGCTGCCGATCGACCACGACGTGGCTCCGGTCGAAGAGCGTGGTGGTTACACGGCCGCGGGCGACCGGCTAGAAGCGTTTCTTGACCAGCGGCTCGCCTCGTACGAAGAACGAAACGAGCCCGAACGCGACGTCGCCAGCGGCCTGTCGTTCCATCTGCACTGGGGGCATATCTCCGCGCACGAGGTGTTTGATCGCGTCATCGAGCGTGAGCAGTGGACGCCAGACAAGACGGCCGAGAAGGCCAAGGGCAGCAGCCAAGAATGGTGGGGCATGAGCCCCGCGGCTGAGGGTTTTCTCGACGAACTGATCACCTGGCGCGAGGTCGGCTTCAACTTCACGAGCAAGCGCCGCGACTACGACCGCTACGAGTCGCTGCCCGACTGGGCGCGCAAGACCCTGGCCGAGCACGAGCCGGACGACCGCGAGCACGTCTACACGCTGGACGAGTTCGAGCACGCCCAAACGCACGACGACCTGTGGAACGCCGCCCAACGGCAGCTGGTGCGCGAGGGCCGCATCCACAACTACCTGCGGATGCTGTGGGGCAAGAAGATCCTGCACTGGTCCGCCACGCCGCGCGAAGCGCTCGACGTGATGATCGAGCTGAACAACAAGTACGCCGTCGACGGACGCGACCCGAACAGCTACTCGGGCATCTTCTGGGTGCTCGGCCGGTTCGACCGGGCGTGGGGGCCGGAACGGCCGATCTTCGGCAAGATTCGCTACATGACGAGCGACAACACGGCCCGAAAGGTCCGTGTCAAAGACTACAAGCGGCGCTACGCCGCGGACGCCGAAGCCACGCTTTTTGAATAAGCCACAGGGGCACGGAGGCACGGAGCATCCGTGGTCGAACAGCCTCTGTGCCTCCGTGCCTCTGTGGTTAGCAACGAGACAATCATGCCAACAAGCACGCTAGCCATCGTTCTTGGCGATCAGCTCGATCGGGAGAGCCCGCTGTTCGACGCGTGGGACGAAGAGCGCGACGTCGTCTGGATGGCCGAGGTCGCCGAGGAGTCCACCCACGTGTGGAGCCATAAGGCCCGCACCGCGTTGTTCCTTTCCGCCATGCGGCACTACCGCGACGAGATGGCCGAGGCGGGCCACCGGGTCGACTATCGCGAGCTGCCCGCCAAGAGCGACAAACGCACCAAAGTAGGCGGCGAAGAGACGCTCGCCGCAGCCCTGGCCGACGCGATCAAGCGGCTCAAGCCGGAACGCGTCCGTGTGGTGCTGCCGGGCGACCATCGCGTGCTGGAGTCGCTGCGTGAGTGCGTCGCCGACGCCGGGCTGGAGTTCGAGGTGCTGGACGACACGCACTTCTACACCACGCCCGACGACTTCGCCCGCCACGCCGAGGGCCGCAAACAGGTCCGCCTGGAGTACTTCTATCGCGAGCAGCGGCGCCGGTTCGGCGTGCTGATGGAAGACGATGACCCCGCCGGCGGCGATTGGAACTTCGACAAAGACAACCGTGGCAGCTTCGGCAAGCAGGGCCCGCCGGAGCGGCGGAGCCCGCGGCAAAGCAAGCCCGACACCACCACGAAGCAGGTGCTCGCGCTCGTGGCGGAGCGGTTCGCCGACCACCCGGGCGAACTGGACGAATTCGATTGGCCGGTCACCGTGGGAGACGCCCGACGCACGCTCACGGACTTCATCAAGCACCGGCTGCCGAGCTTCGGCGAGTACCAAGACGCGATGTGGACCGACGCGCCGTGGCTCTTCCACTCGCGGATCTCAACGTCGCTCAACCTGAAGCTGCTCAACCCGCGTGAGGTGGTGGCCGCCGCTGAGAAGTCATGGCGCGACGGCGCGGCGCCGCTCAACGCCGTGGAGGGCTTCATCCGCCAGATCCTCGGCTGGCGCGAGTACGTGCGCGGCGTGTACTGGAACCACATGCCGGACTACGTGGAGCGGAACGCCCTGGAGGCGGACGGCGGGCTGCCCGACTTCTACTGGACCGGCGACACCGACTACGAGTGCCTGCGGCAGTCCATCGGCCAGACGCTGCGGTTCGGCTACGCCCACCATATCCAGCGGCTGATGGTCACCGGGCTGTTCGCGATGATGCTGGGTGTCGACCCGCGGCGGGTCCACGAGTGGTACCTGGCCGTCTACGTCGATGCGGTCGAGTGGGTCGAGCTGCCCAACGTGCTGGGCATGTCGCAGTACGGAGACGGGGGCGTCATGGCCAGCAAGCCGTACGCGGCCACGGGCAAGTACATCCAGCGGATGAGCAATTACTGCGGCGCCTGCCGGTTCAACCCGGCCAAGGCCACCGGCGACGACGCGTGCCCGTTCACCACGCTCTACTGGGACTTCCTGGCCCGGCACAAAAAGAAGCTGTCCGCCAATCAGCGGATGTCGCTCCAGGTAAAGAACGTCGATCGGAAGAAGCCGGAAGAGCTGGCCCAGATCCGCGCGGAGGCCCACGAGCTGCGCGAGAAGCTCGCCCCGCAGCCGGCCTGAGCGAACCCCTAGATCCCACGATTCGGCCGTCCAACGGACGTCCGAATGACTGGCTGTTCGGCGCGCCCGGCGATACAGTCTCGCTCAGCGCGACCGTTCCCGCCGCCGCCGCGAGGTCCGTGGCGGCCTCCGTTTCGTCCGCGGCCCCGTCCGCCGCGGCGGCTCGCCCGCCCCCAACCATCCGACCAAGGGTCCGACCATGAGCGTTTTGGTTCAAAAAGAAGCCCCCGACTTCGCCGCCCAAGCTGTCATGCCGGACGGCACGTTCGAGGAGGTGAAGCTCTCGGATTACCGCGGCAAGTACGTGCTGCTGTTCTTCTGGCCGCTCGACTTCACGTTTGTCTGCCCGACGGAGATCATTGCCTTCTCGGACCGCAACGCGGACTTCGCCGCGCTCGACGTGCAGATCCTCGGCGTGTCGATCGACAGCCACTTCACGCACTTCGCCTGGACCAACACGCCACGCGACCAGGGCGGCATCGGCAAGACCGAGTACCCGCTCGTGGCCGACCTCAAGAAGGAGATCTCGCACGCGTACGACGTGGCGTGCGACGGCGGTGTCGCGTTGCGGGGCCTGTTCTTGATCGACAAAGAAGGCGTCGTGCGGCACCAGGTCGTCAACGACCTGCCGCTGGGCCGCAGCGTCGACGAGGCGCTCCGCATGGTGCAGGCCCTGCAGTTCTTCGAGAAGAACGGCGAGGTCTGCCCGGCGAACTGGAAGGAAGGCTCCGCGACCATCAAGCCGACCGTGGACGACAGCAAGTCGTTCTTCGAGGCAGAGTACGCGTCGAAGGCCTGACCGCCAGCCCGACCGACGCCCGCGCCAACGGGCCGTCGAACCGCGCGAAGCGATCGATCACCAACCACCAGCCCCGCGACGCCATGGCGTCGCGGGGCTTCTTTTTTTCTCCGCGGCGCCGGTTAATGGCCGCCATGTGAGCGCTTGCCTAAGGGCCGGCGCCGCCTACAGTTACGCGTTCGCAAGCCGGTCGCTTCGCTCACTTTGCCCCATCGTGTGGGTCGCCGCTCGCTTCCGACGGATCTGCCTCATTGAAGGGCCGATGACGTCCGCTAGATGACGTCTGAAAGCCCCTAACAAACGGAGACCCGCCATGTCAGTGGCATTCGACACCTCGGCCAGCACCACCGATGGCCCAACCAAAAGCGGAGCCTCGCACGGCTCCGCCTCAGGCGGAGCGAGCAAGAGCGGACGCGTGACGCGTGTCGACAGTGCGGCGAGCAGCCTCGATGGAGCCGCTGGTGGAGCCGTCGATCTCGAGAAGATCAAAGGCGCCGTCCGCACCATTCTCGAAGCGGTCGGCGAAGACCCGGACCGCGAGGGCCTGCTCGAGACGCCGCGTCGCGTGGCGAAGATGTACGCCGAGATGTTCGAGGGGCTCCACAAGGACGCCTCCCGCCACCTCGACGTCACCTTCCCCGAGTCGTACGACGAACTCGTGCTGGTGCGGGACATCCCGTTCACCAGCATGTGCGAGCACCACCTGCTGCCGTTCACCGGCGTGGCCCACGTGGGCTACCTGCCCAACGGCCGGGTGACGGGCCTCAGCAAGCTGGCCCGCGTGGTGGACGAGGTCGCCCGGCGCCCGCAGGTGCAAGAGCGGATGACGCAGTCGATCGCCGACATGATCGAAGACAAGCTCGGCTCGGCGGGTGTCGCCGTGGTGATCCAGGCCGAGCACTCGTGCATGTGCATCCGCGGCATCAAGAAGCCCGGCAGCAGCACGGTCACCAGCGGCCTCCGCGGCGTGTTCAAGACCAATCAGGCGAGCCGCGCCGAGGTCATGTCTCTCATCAACCACGGGTGAAGACCACCGCGATGATCATCCAGAAGGAATACAAATTCTACGCGGCGCACCGCAACGAAGAGCTCGAAGACAAGTGCCACAACCTGCACGGCCATCGGTACGGCATCGTGTGTCACTTTGAGGTCGAGCGGACCGGCGCGCTGACCACGCTGTTTGGCGACTTCGACGCCCGCGTCGAGCCGCACCTCAAGGAGCACTACGATCACGGGATGCTGATCAACATCAGCGACCCGCTCTACGAGACGCTCCGCGAGCACGAACGCCGCACGGGCGAGAAGTTCCGCCTCAAGCAGTTCACGGCGCCGACCACCGTGGAGAACCTCGCTTACATGCTGTTCAGCGAGATCACCGAGATGGGCTTCCGCCTCGCCAAGATGGACGTGCGCGAGACCGACTCGTCGGTCATCACGTACACGCGTGAGGACTGGATCGCCGACAACCGCGATCAGTCGCGGCTGCACGGGCGGGCGGACGAGCAGCCGGCGGTCGCTGAGTGACAACCAGCGACTCGCCGATCACGTTAGCCGGCATGGACGGCTGCCGCGCGGGCTGGGTAGCGGCCGTCGCTCCGGCGGACGTCTCGCAGGTCCGGCTCGTGGTGGTGGCGTCTCTGCAGGAGTTCGCTGAGCAGCACCCCGGGCTGCAACACTGGGCGCTCGATATGCCCGTCGACCTGCCCCGCGGCAAGCCCGACGACGACGGCCTGCGGCGGTGCGACGAGCAGGCGCGGGCGAAGCTCGGCTGGCCGCGTTCGTCCAGCGTGTTCTCGGCCCCGCCGGTCGGCGTGCTGGCGGCGAGTGATCATGCGGAGGCGTGTGAGATCGCCGCGGCGGCCAGTGAGCGGAAGATCTCCGTCCAGGCGTGGAACCTCGTGCCCAAGATTCGTGAGGTGCGAGCGTTGCTCGAAGCGGATCCCACGTGGCGGGGTCGGATGTTCGAGACTCACCCCGAGTTGTGCTTCGCGCGTCTGAATGAAGGCGATGGCGTCGAAGCCGCGAAGAAGACGCCCGCCGGGCGTGCGACCCGGCTGCGTCTGCTCGCCACGGTCTTCGGCCGCACAGTGGTTGACCGGGCGTTACGCACGGCGAAGGGAGCGAAGGGCGTCGCCAACGATGACAAGATCGACGCCATGGCTGCGCTCGTGGCCGCGTTGCGGGCGGCCAGGAGCGACTCGAACGTCCTGCCCTCGAAGACTAAGGGGCAGAGCAAAACGGATCACGAGGCCGAGCCTCGAATCACGTTTTGACGCTCATCTTTTGAGGCGCTGCATTGTTGAAGCGCTGCTTTTCGGCGCGGTGCCTTTCAACGCAGCGTTTCACACGCCGAGAGCGACCGCGGCTTCGGCGGCGTAGTCGGGCCGCTCGGCCGCCGACTTGAGCGGGCGTGACCAGGCGACCCGGCCGTCTCGCACCAGGGCCATGCCGCCGAGCTGAAAACCGTCGCCCTTGAGCGTGCCCACACCGTGCCCCTTGAGCACGCACGCGGAGAAACCACGCTGGATCACCTCGGCGCCAAACAGCTGCGTGAACGAACCACGCGGCAGGCTGAGTTGCTGGTAGAGACGACGGTCGGGGTCGCTGACATGCGTGGCGTCGAGCGCGTAACGCTCGTTGGCGTCCTCGATGTCGTTGGCGCCGTCGCCCATGTGCACGATCGCCAGCTCGGCGCCCGCTTGCTCGATCGCCGACCGTGCGCTTTGCAGGTCCTCCAGCGCCTCACGGTGGAACGTGCATCCCGCGTGACGCAACAACGCCACAAACACCGGCTTTTCTCTCGAAAGCTCGGCGAGCGACGGACCCCGGTCGGTCGCCAGCTCGGCAACGGCGTCGTGCGGCGTGGCGTCGGCGTGGTCGAGATCAACGCCGGTGGTCGCTTCCTTAAAGGCGGCCCACAAGATGAGGCCGAACGGGACCCACCACACGAGGTCGTTGGTGAGAATCGTCGCACCGAACGCCGGGGGCAGGCTGCCTTTGAGCAACGCCCCCGCGAAGCCGATCGGGCCGAAGATCTTACCCAGCAGGCCGACCAGCACGATCGGCCAGTGACGGATCGGATGGAACGCGGCCGCGGCGTAGCCAATGCCGTACACGCCGACGATCATCCCGATGCACTGCCACAACTCGGGATAGCGTGGCGGGTCCATGCCGGCCCATTCGAACAGCACCGTCGGCCAGATGATGGTTGCGGCGCCCCACAGCAGGTTGTAGGCGCCCGCCGCCAAAAGCACGGGCTTCATCCAGGGCCGTTCGTAACGGCGGTCATCGCTGATTGCCGCCACGCTAAACGCTCGCCGCTTAGAGGTTGAACTCGATGCTGAACCGGCTCAGGTGAGCAGCCCTTCGAGGCGGTACTCGGGGGCGAGCTCGCGAAGCTTCTCCATCGCTCGGTTGGCGAGCTGCCGGACACGCTCCTTGGAGATGCCGAGCCGTTGGCCGAGCCGGCTGTACGACGCCTTCTTCGGCGAATCGTCCAGGCCGAAACGTGCGGCGACAATCAGCTGCTCACGCTCGTCGAGATGCTCCATCATTTCGCCGATGGCTTCGCGGAGCTGCCGCCACGCACCCTCGGACAGATGGGCGCTCGGCTCTTCTTCCAGCTCGCAGCCGTCGAGGTATTCGGCCGTTCCAGTAGAGAACCGCTGTCGATCCTTCTTGCGGCTCATCACCATGCGGTACAGGTCACGCCGCACCGCGCATGTCGCGTAGGTGCTGAACCGATAGCCGCGTGCGTAATCGAACTTCTCGACCGAGTGCATGAGCGAGGCGACGCCCTGGCTCAGCAGATCGTCGAAGCCGTTCTTCGCGTCCGCGAATCGGCGGGCGATCGACATCACAAGACGAGTGTTGGCCTGGATCAAGTAGTTGCGGATCCGGTCGGCCCGTTGCAGATATTCTTCGACCTCGGCCACCTTCGCGGCGTCCGGCGAGTTGATCCGCAGCCGCGACCGCAGGGCGTTAGCTCGGTAGCGACAGAAGTTGAGCCGACGGAACAGCTCGGTCTCCTGCTCGTTCGTCAGCAGCGGCGTCGCGCACATGCGGCCAAGGTGGGCCGGCAAGCCGTTGGCGAGTTTCTGGACGCCGTCGACTTCGCCGGTCTCGACTGCCTCGGCCAGTTCCGACAGATGGTCGGCGTCTCGGCGGCCGACGAAGCTCTTGTTGGGGATGAACGCGATTTCCGTATGCAGGAGTTCGCGGACCCGCTTGGCGAGCTTCGGATCGGAAGTCTTCGCTCCGAGGCTCGTGGGGGTCGAGCTGCGGCGGGCCTTCTTGGTCGTTGCTGTGGGCATGGGCTTGAATTCCCTGCTTAGGGCGTGTTTCAGGACAGCGGCTTTCGGCTATCGAGCGGCGGCGATCAACGCTTCGTTGTGATAACCGATACGACCAAAACGTGCTAAACGTCCAAATCGTTCATCGGCAAAACTATCGGCCTCCGGTCGGCAAAGCAACCCAAAATCGTTCAAAACGTCCAGATGCAATCCTCGCTCTCTGGCGCGAGGTACTACTCAATAGCTACCCGACTGTTGCTGTTGCCCTAAGGTCGTGGGCAGAGGCGCGGTCGTTGTCGATCCCTATCGGCAGACGCCCTCCCAGCGAGTCTTAGCATGAAGGAACTCCTTAGCCCCAAACAGGTTGCGTCATCGATCGGCGTCAGCGAGTCGTCGCTGAAACGATGGTGCGATCAGGGCGTCATCGCCACGGAACGCACGCCGGGCGGCCATCGCCGCATCCGGATCGGCGAGGTTGTGCGTTTTTTACGAGAACAACAGCATCCGCTGGTCCAGCCAGAAGTGCTGGGTCTGCCGCCCGGCACAGGCTCCGGACCTCGGGCGGCCAGCAAGGCGCGAGACGCCTTGCTCGAGTCGCTCAATAGCGGCCAAATCGACCAGTCGCGTCGGGTGGTGATCGACCAGTTCTTGGCCGGGAACAGTGTGGTTCGGCTCTGCGAGGAACTGATCGCACCCGCAATGCACACCATTGGCGAGGAGTGGCAGTGCGGCCGGATCGAGATCTACCAGGAGCACCGCGCTTGCGAGGTGCTCAACCGGGTGCTGTACGACCTGCGGACGATCCTGCCGCCGACCCAGCCCGGATCGCCGCTCGCCATGGGCGGCACTCCGCCGGGCGACAACTATCGACTCGCGAGCTTGATGGTGGAGCTGGTGCTCGTCGACGCCGGTTGGGACGCGATCTCGCTGGGCAGCTCGCTGCCCTTCTCGACGCTGACCGCGGCCGCGAAGCAGCAAAACCCGCGGCTGTTCTGGCTCAGCTTCTCGCACGTCGCGAACATCGACGACAGCGTGTCAGGCTTCGTTGAGTTCCTTGCAGACACGCCACAGACCATGCACGTGGTTCTGGGCGGCCAGCAGCTGCCCACGGGTTTGCCTCAATCGGATCGCGTGCATCAATGCACCGACCTCGGCTCTCTGCGGACGCTACTAGAGACGCTGAAGCCGTTCGACGCAGCGTAGTCCCGCGGTCATCTGAGGGCTGCGGTTCAGCGGTCGATCGGTCGTCCGAGGCCGCGCCGCAATGCACCGCGCGGAAGCAGCTTAGGCCCCGGTTGGCAGCCGACGCCGTTGAGGCGATCCTCTTGCCTCCGCACCTTGGCTTTTGCGGCAGTATCCTGGGCCGCCCCTCAACGGCCCGCCGTCGATTTCCCCGAGCCGCCCCCGCGTGGCTGCAGACCCCAGAAGAAGTTGCATGTCGCTACTCGTGGTTGGCTCCGTCGCCATTGACAACGTCGAAACCCCCAACGACCGGCGCGACGATCTGCTCGGTGGTTCGGCGACGCACTTCTCCTACGCGGCCAGCTTCTTCTCGCCGGTGCAACTAGTCGGCGTCGTCGGCGATGACTGGCCGGACGAGCACACCGAGCTGCTTCAATCGCGCGGCGTCGACACGGCCGGCCTCAACAAGCAAGCGGGCGGCAAGACCTTCCGCTGGACCGGGCGTTACCTGCCCAATATGAACGACCGCGAAACGCTGGATGTGCAACTGAACGTATTCGGCGAGTTCGACCCGGTCGTGCCTGAACAGTTCCGCGACGCAAAGTTCGTCTTCTTGGCCAACGGCGTCCCCGCGGTGCAAGCCAAGGTGCTCGCCCAGGCGCCCGACCGGCAGATCGTGGTGGCCGACACCATGGACCTGTGGATCAACGAGCACCGCTCCGACCTCGACGCCTTGATGCAGCAGCTCGACGGCCTGGTGCTCAACGACAGCGAGGCCAAGCTGCTTACCGGTCGACAGAACTTGGTCGCCGCCGGCGAGGCCGTGCTCGATCTCGGACCGCAATTCGTGATCGTCAAGAAGGGCGAGCACGGCTCGATGTACTTGAGCCGCGACACGCACGGCACGATCGAGTCGAGCGTGCTGCCGGCCTTCCCGACGCGTGACGTCATCGACCCCACAGGCGCCGGCGACAGCTTCGCGGGCGGTCTGATGGGCTACCTGGCCGAACGCGGCGCGAGCGACGCCGAGACGCTGCGGACTGCGATGGCGTACGGAACGGTGGTCGCGAGCTTCAACGTGGAGGGCTTCGGCCTGGAGCGCATGACCGGTGTGTCGCGTGAGGCCATCGACGAGCGGCTCGACGCCTACCGGCGGATGCTCGCCTTCTAACGCAGTTTTTGGCGGACCACCGAAAGGATCGGAGCAGCTCCGCGGCTTTAAAAAGACTGCGAGACGAACCCGAAGTCAACGAAGAACGGTCCCGCGTCCGACGCATAGTGAACCCGCATGGGCTTCGACTCGGTCGGGAAGTCGATCCGATGGTTCGGCCCGCTCACGACGCTCGGCAGGCCGATATTGAGGCCCATGTTCAGCTTGCTCTTGGTCGAGCCGCCGATCATGTTCGCCAGCTCGGACAACCCGTCGATCACCTCGGGCGTCAGGCCGCCGTGGGACTCGCCGAGGAACCGCTCGACGGTGTTCAGCGCGGTCTGCAGGGCGAAGCTGATCGCCACCACGCCCTTCACACGGCCGGTGACGCCGATGACGGCCGTCACGTCGTAGAGCTGCGCATCGGCCCGGCGAAGCTCGAGCTCGCCGCGGCGTGCTTCACAATCCAGCATCATCCCGTAGGTCTCAACGACCGACGAGAGCAGCGGATTGATGATCTGGGTGGTTAACGGCGCGCTGGCGGCGGTGCTGGTGGCCATGGAGCGATTCGGTGGCGAGCCGGCGTGCGTGTCGAACAGTGGCGCCCAGCGGGCAGCTCTGCTTGGAGACGACGGCGTGCTGACAACAGGGGCTCCCGAAAACTAGATTGCGCTTCCTGACCCCGCCAGACTACGCGGCCCGAGATGAGAGTTCGCGCAGGTCACCGAGTCCGTCATCCCTTGTTTGCCGAGCGTCCGTGCCAACCCGAACATTCGTAGCCGTAGAAGCCACAGCCTTACAGAATCGCCGAGCCATAGGCTTGATCGATAGGCTACGGCCGCTTGCCCCCCAAGCGAGGTGGGTGCAGGAGGAACAACTCCATCTGACCGCGCTGTTCCTCGGCGATCTGGCGGACCAGGACCTGGCTGACGTGTGCAGCCAGGCCGAATGGGTCGCCCGGGCCAATCAGCCCTTCACGCTCCGCTTGCAGGGGGTCGGCGCCTTTCCGCACCTCGACCGGCCGCGGGCCATGTGGCTGGGCGTTGCGGAGGGCGGCGACGAGGTCACGAGGCTGCACACCGACTTGCTCGACGCGGTCGGCGAGTACGTCGCGACCCGTGATCGGCGGCCGTTCGTGCCGCATCTGACTCTGGCGCGGTTCGCACGCACCGGCCGGCACTCGCCGAACCTCACCGCGGTACTCGCTGGACTAGCCGGCTACGACGCCGGCGCCGGCCACATCGACGAGTTGGTCGTCTACGCCAGCGAACTCCAACGCGATGGGCCGGAGTACTACCCGCTAGCCCGCTGCCCGCTCGGTGACTGAAGCAGGCGCCCCTCGACACAGGCCGCGATCGACGCGTCGCTGGCCGCAGACAGCTTCGCGATCGGCGAGTTGGGCGAAATTGTGTTGCGTGAACACGCGAACACCGATACAGTGTTCCTGCGTACACCATCTCGTGCAGCCGCGGATCGCCCGCCGCTTGCAACAGCCCGCCCGCGTCCCCGATAACCGAGGAGCCTCTCGATGGTCACCACCGCCACTTCCAACGGGCGCCCAGCGGCGCCGACCCGCATGGCTAAGAAGTCCGCCGCCAAAAAAGGCAAAGCCGCCAAGTCGAATCAGCCGCCGACGGCGATCGAGACCGTGCTCGAGGGCAGCGATGACCTGCGGCATACCGTAGCGGCGATCGAGAAGCAGTTCGGCGAGGGGGCGATCATGCCCCTCGGCAGCGAGGCGGATCGCCGGATCGCCGGCATCTCGACGTCGAGCCTCTCGCTCGACATCGCGCTGGGCGGACAAGGGATTCCGAAGGGCCGGATCATCGAGGTGTTCGGCCCTGAGTCCAGCGGCAAGACGACGCTCGCACTGCATATCGTCGCTCAGGCTCAGAAGGATGGTGGTATCGCGGCCTTCATCGACGCGGAGCACGCGCTCGACCCGAGCTGGGCGAAGAAAATCGGCGTCGATCTGGAGACGTTGCTCGTCAGCCAGCCAAGCCACGGCGAAGAAGCGATGCACATCACCGAGATGCTCGTGAAGAGCAACGCGGTGGACATCATCGTGGTGGACTCGGTCGCGGCTCTGGTGCCCAAGAAAGAGCTGGACGGAGAGATCGGCGACTCGCACGTCGGCCTGCAGGCTCGCCTGATGAGTCAGTCGATGCGGAAGCTCACCGGGGCGATCGCCAAGAGCAAGACCTCCGTCATCTTCATCAACCAGATCCGCGAGAAGATCGGCGTCATGTTCGGCAGCCCTGAGACCACGCCGGGCGGCCGGGCGTTGAAGTTCTACTGCTCGTGCCGTATCGACGTCCGGCGGATCGGACAGCTGAAGGACGGCGAGGACGTTGTCGGTCAACGAGTGCGAGCCAAAGTGGTCAAGAACAAGGTGGCGCCCCCCTTCCGTGTCGCCGAGTTCGATATGATGCACAACAACGGCATAAGCTACGAAGGCGACCTGCTCGACCTTGGCATGGACCAAAAGATCGTGTCGCGTACCGGCGCGTGGTTCCGCTACGGCGAGATGCAGCTCGGTCAGGGCAAAGAGAAGGCGCGACAGTTCCTCAAAGACTCGCCCGAAGTCGCCGAGGAAATCAAGCAAAAGATCCTGGCGATCGGCGGCTTCGACGACCTGCTAGCGGTCGATAAGAGCGGCGCCGACGCCGAAGACGGCGAGGAAGAGCCCTGAGCGATCTCAAGCCCACGAACAGGCCCATGCCACGTTGGCGGGCGGCGGTAGTTCTCTCGCTGTGTGTGGCGCCCTGTGCCGCCCAGGAGCCGGGCGCGGTCGGTGCTCCGCTAAAGCGGTTCGAAGAGGCGCTGACCGCGGTCATCGCGAAGGCCGAGCGATCGGTAGTGGCGATACGCCGCTACGCGCGGGTCGATCCGCGACGCAACGTGCAGGCGGGTAATCGGATCTTCCTGGGAGCGGGCGGCCAGGCCGACCCGCTCCGCCAGTTCCGCATCGCGAACGAGGCCGCTCCCACCGGGTTCGGCGCCGGCGTGGTCGTCGGACCGGGGCTGGTGCTCACGCAGTATCTCGCGATCGGCATCGACGAGCGGCACACCGTCACCACCGTGGACGGAGAGACCTTCGAGGCAGAGCTGATCGCCGCGGACCCACGCAGCAGCCTCGCGGCGCTGCGTGTCGCGAGCAACGATCCAGCCGCGGAGCGGGCCTTCAACGCCCCGGCAGCGGCGCTCGGGCGTGCCGAGGACCTCGTGAAAGGGCGCTTTGTCGTCGCGATTGGCAACCCGCTCGCCATCGAGAGCGACGGACAACCGACGGCTAGCCTGGGCGTGGTGACCAATACGGCTCGCCGAGCGCCGTTGGGCGAGCGCTTTCTCCGGTCGGCCGAGGACGCCGAAGGGCCGCCACGCACGACACTCCATCATCAGGGGGCATTAATCCAAACCGACGCGAAGCTGGGCTGGAACTCAGCCGGCGGCGCCCTAGTGACGCTCGACGGCGAATTGGTGGGCGTGCTGACGACTGCGGCGGCGATCGTCGGGCACGAGGCGCCCGCCGGCTACGCGATCCCGATCAACCGTGCGATGCGTCGCGTCGCGCGAGCGCTGCTGGAGGGACGCGAGCCCGAGTACGGGTTGCTCGGGATCCGCTTTCAGGCCACGCCGCCGGGTGTGACGAACGGGGTGATGATCAGCGACGTGTACGCGGCGGGCCCAGCCGGGCGGTCAGGGCTACGCAAGCAGGATGTTGTCGCCAAGGTCAACGGCGAGTCAGTGGTAGACGCGGCGAGTCTGCAGCTGCTCGTCGGGAGCCTGGCCCCCGGCGACGAGCCAACTATCAGCTACTTACGCAACGGGCGAGAGCAGACCACCACGGTTCGGCTTGGCAAGGCTTACGTCGACGGCCCGAAGGTCGCGACGAGTCGGCAACCGTCCTGGCAGGGTCTGCGGGTGGATTTCCCCACGGCGGTGCCGCCGCTGGTGCTGCAGGCAAAGGTGCAAGAACGCAGGCTCGATCCGGAGGGCTGCGTTGTGGTGTCGGAGGTCGAGCCCAAGAGTGTGGCTTGGAAGATGGGCATCCGCCCGTACGTCTACATCAGCCACGTCGACAGCGAGCGTGTCAGCACGCCCCAAGAGTTCTACGCGGCGGTCAAGGCGGCGCCGGGCACGGCGCGGCTGAAGTTCACCAAGCCGCTCACCGCGGCCCCGCGGCAGCCCACTCCACGGCAACTCTGATCTCGCCGGCGCTTCCGCAGTGGGTTCTTTCACGTGCGCCGCGAAGTCTTAGTCTTCGCCGCGACGTCGCCGACCGACCGCGACGAACGCCATCATCACGCTCAAGCCGAGAGCGGTTGGCTCGGGAACGAAAAACACCGCCGGCGCCTGAAGCGTCGCAGGCAGCGGACCGGCGTTGACGAGCATGAAGTCGTCCCGCCAGACGGTGTAGTCGGAGGCGTCGACAATGCCGTCGCCGTTGCCGTCGGCGGCGAGATTCGTGGTCGATAGGAACGTCGCCTGCCAGATGGCGTAGTCGATGGCGTCGACATCGAGGTCTCCGTCGTAATCGCCCGAGAGCGATCGGAAGTCGGTCGCTAAAACACTCTCCGCGGTGTCGAGAAAGAAGCGGAAGTCGAGGTCCTCGACACCGGTCGTCGACCAAACGGCGCCCAGCGATACTGCCTCGCCCGGAAGGAGTGCCCCGCTCGCAACCGGCCCGGCTTCAGCGAGGAACATTGCGGAGGATGTGAGCGGGAACCAACTCGACGAAGAGACCGATTCGTCGCCAACGAGGTCGTAGTTGCCGGCGACCGATGTCCAGGCCGCTGGGATCAGATCCGCGTCGGGTGAGCTGATCTCGTACGCGTCGAAAAACTCGATGGCGCCGCCCGCGTTCTTGACGAAGAACTCGCCGCTCGCACGATCGACGATCGCTTCAATCGCGGCGGACGCGGTCGTTGCGGTCGCAGCCACGGCCAGAAGCAGACCGCCGAGCAGCGCCCAAGCCCGCAAGCGGGCGGCCGAACAGCGAATCAACCGGTAGATCAACCGGGCAGCCCCCATAGGAATGCGCTCTCTCTCGTTCCTCATGCAGCCTAAGCGGCCTCTGTCGGGGCAGCAACAGTTCGTCACCCAGAACCCGTATCCTGTCGGTACGGCAATCGTCACGATCGCACGCGGCGGCGCTGGGGCCCGCGGTTCGGCCCTGTTGTGAAATCGCAACGCGGCGAGCGGTTGCTCCCCCGTAAGCCACTTTGACGGAAGGGTTTAGACGGATAGGATCGGCGCCTGTGGATCGCCTCCGCGGGAGCCTACCGACCGCAGCCCGACCGTCGATGCGAGGTGTCTCTCGCATCGCGTCAAACCCAACCAGCAAAGCCGATGCCTGCCATCACCCAACTCGAGTTCGCCCGCGCCGGTGAGATCACCGACGCGATGCAATACATCGCCAAGCGAGAGAACCTGCCGGCCGAGACGGTCCGCGACGAGGTCGCGATCGGTCGGATGGTCATCCCCGCCAACACCGTGCACTTGGCCGGTGTCCTGGAGCCGATGTGCATCGGCGTCGCCTCGAAGTGCAAGGTGAACGCCAACATCGGCAACTCGGCCGTCACGAGCGACATCGACGGAGAGCTCGAAAAGCTCCACACCGCGGTGCACTTCGGCGCCGACACGGTGATGGACCTCTCGACCGGCAAGAACATTGACGGCATCCGCCGAGGGATCATCGGCGCGTCGCCCGTGCCGATCGGCACGGTGCCCATCTATCAGATGCTCGAGGAGCTCGGCGGCGAGATCGAGGAGATGACCGCCCAGCACTTCCTCGACATGGTCGAGCACCAAGCCAAGCAGGGTGTCGACTACATGACAATCCACTGCGGCGTGCTGCTGGAGCACTTGACGTACACAATGAACCGCGTGACGGGTATCGTCAGCCGCGGCGGTTCGTTGATCGCCAAGTGGATGATGTCTCATCGCAAGCAGAACCCGCTGTACGAGGCGTTCGACGACCTGTGCGACATCATGCGTCAGTACGACGTCACCTGGAGCCTGGGCGACGGCCTGCGGCCGGGGTCGATCGCCGACGCGAGCGACGAGGCGCAGTTCGCCGAGCTCGACGTGCTTGGTGAGCTGACCAAGCGGGGCCGCGAACGCGGCACGCAGGTGATGGTCGAGGGGCCCGGCCACGTGCCGATGGACCAGATCCAGATGAACATGGAGCGGCAGGCAGAGGTGTGCGACGGCGCCCCGTTCTACGTGCTCGGCCCGCTCGTGACCGACATCGCCCCGGGCTACGACCACATGACCAGCTCGATCGGCGCGGCGCTCGCCGGTTGGCACGGGGCCGCGATGCTCTGCTATGTGACGCCCAAGGAGCACCTCGGCCTACCCGAGCCGGAAGACGTGAAGCAAGGGATGGTCGCTTACAAGATCGCCGCGCACGCGGCCGACGTCGCCCGCAAGCGCCCCGGCGCCCAGGACCGCGACGACGCCCTCTCCAAGGCGCGGTTCGAGTTCGACTGGAACGAGCAGTTCCGCCTGGCGCTCGACCCCGAAACGGCTCGCCGGTACCACGACGAAACCCTGCCGCAGGACACCTTCAAGAGCGCTCACTTCTGCAGCATGTGCGGCCCGAAGTACTGCTCGATGAAGATCACGCAGGACATCCGCAAGATGGCTGAAGACGGCGAGCTCGTGGAGCTCGCCGAATCGGTCAGTAAGTAGAGTCAGACGATCGGTGCGGCCAAGCCCACGATCGCCCTCAATCCGCTACCCAAGGTCTGGAGAACACGATGAAGTACCCCGCCACGCTGATCGCCGCCGCCCTCATCATCGGCTGCGGGCAAGGCCCGTCGACCGCGACCAAGACCGCCGAGTCGACCGTCGTGAAGGTCACGCCGGCCGAGTTTAACGCGGACGGCGCGCCGACGGTAGAGATCGACGTCAACATGCACTGCGGGGCCTGTGCGGCGAACGTGTGCAAGGCGCTCAAGGAGCAGCCGGGCATCGTCGACGTGAAGGCCGACGCCGAGACTGATGTCGCCACCGTGGCCATCGACGAGGCGTCGTTCGACGGCGAGGCGACTCTCGCGGCGCTCGCCGAGGCCAACTTTGCCGACGCCGTGATCAAGGCGGCCGAGTCCGCGGAGGCTGCGGTCGAAGCGACCGATGAAGCCACCGAAGAGCCGGCCATAGAAACGACCGACAGCTGAACGCGAACTCGCCGGAGAGACGCTGGAGCGATCAGTCGCCCAGACTACGTTCTTTCGGTCGGTAGAAGATCGCGATCGGCAGGAAGATCAGCGCGCCGACGAGGAACGCCGTGTTGCGTGGCTGGTCGAAGGCCTCGACGAGATACAGCGTGGCCTGGAAGATTAGTGCGCCCAGGATGATGCCGATCCAGTTGCACTGATTCATCAGCGCGATCATTCGGCCCTTCTCGTCGGCGGGCGGCAACGCTTGCACGGCCACCTGGATCGGCACCAGAAAGATGCCCGTGCTGATCCCGGCCGCGACCAAGACCGGCAAGCTTCCGTAGAAGCCGAGCAGGTGTTGGTTGGGGCCGGCGCGGAGCGACATCATTAGCAGGGCGATCACAATGCCGATCGCCCCGCCCGCGACGACGCGTGGGCTGATCCGCCCCCGGGAGATCTTGCCGCCGATGAGGCATCCGATCGGGATGCCGACGCCGATCATGGCGGCCATGACGCTCGTCTTGCCGTCGCCAAGGCCCAGCTGCGACTTGCCCAGGGCGTTGACCGCTTGCTGCACGATGCTGCCCAGCAGCCAGAAACTGCTCGTTGCGCACAGGGCGTAGAGGAGTTCTCGGTCGCGGGTGATGAGACGGATGGCCTCGGGCGGAACTAGGGCGTCGGACAGCCGGAGCGGCATGTCGGGGTTCGCCGGCCGCACCTTGCGGACCATAAACGCCGTCGCCGTGCCCACCACGGCGATCAGGATGCAGACGGCTGACCCCCGCCATGCCGTGGCGGGCTCGGCGCCGATCGCGCCGGCGAGCACCGTGCCGAAGATGATCGCGACGAACGTGAACATCAGGAAGATGCCGTTCGCCTGCGGCAGGTCGCGGTCGCGGATCATCTCGGGCAGCACGCCGTACTTGGGCGGGCCGAAGAAAGCGGTCTGGGCGCCCATCAGGAAGAGGACGACCAGCATGCCCTCGAAGCCGATCACGCCGTAAGCCATAAAGCCGATCATGCCGAGCGTCATGACGACGATCTCGGCGACCTTTGCGCCGATGATGAGCCACCGCTTGCTCCGCTTGTCGGCCAGCCAGCCGGCGATGCCGGAGAACGCGAGCACGGCGACGGCGAAGACGATCATCGCCTCGGCTTGGCGATCGCGGACCGCGGCCCCGCCGGCCTGCGCCGCGGCGAGCTCGACGGCCGTCGGCGTCGCCAACAGCAGCAACAGCTGCTTGAACAGGTTGTCGTTGAATGCGCCGAGGAACTGCGTGACCGACATCCCCCAGAACGAGCCGTCGCGCATTAGCGGCGGCAGCTCGCCCTCGACCCGGGTGGACGAGGGCAGCGGCTCGGCCCCGTTTGATTCAGGCGGCGTCGGTTCGGCGGTCGCGGCGGCGGGGTCGTTCATGCGCCGGATTGTGGAAGACAACGTCGGGTCGCGATAGGCGGATTGTCGCGCCGCGGGTCGCCGATCACGATGCAGCAGCGATGTCCGACCAGCCGTCCCCGACCGCCGAACCAGCGCACGCCCCGCCGCCCGAGCCCGCGCGCGAGCCGACCCCGCCACCTTCGCGGCGGCTCGATTCGCCCCGGCTCCAGTCACTCGACGCGATGCGGGGCCTCGTGATCGCGCTGATGCTGCTGGTGAACATGACGTGGGACCGCGACGTGCTGCCGGCGCAGCTGTTCCACGTGCCCTGGAACGACCCGGCACAGGGGGCGACGGTCACCGATCTGGTGTTCCCCTGGTTCGTCTTCATGATGGGGGCGGCCGTTCCGCTGTCGGTGGCCAGCGGGCGCGGACGTGGTCGATCGACGGGGTCGATGCTCCGCACGGCCCTGGCGCGTGGGGCGAAGCTCTATCAGTGGGGCGTGCTGCTCACGGTCGCCTCGTTTGCGCACGAGCGGCCGCTGACATGGCAGTGCCTGTTGTCGTGGAACATCCTTCAGTTGTTGGGGGCTGCGTACGTCGTGGCAGTCGCCGTGTGGCTGACGGGCGCCGTCTGGCGACGGGCGTTCGTCGTTGTCGCTCTGTTGGCGAAGTGGGCGACGCTGCTCATTCCGTACGAGACCGTCACCGCGTGCGCGAAGCCGCGACCGATCGCGGGGGCTCCGGCCGGGCCCGGCACGTGGGCGCACTTCGACGCCGTGAAGCAGCTGCTGCACCTGGACTTCATGCCGGTGCCCACCTGGTGGAGCCACGCGCTCGGCTGGCTCGGCATGGCGGGGCAGTACGTGCCGCTGGCGGCGATTGCCGTCGTTGGCGGCTTGCTGACCGAGCGGTTGGTCGCGGCTTCGTCCGCGTCGGACCGCGAGAAATGGCGGGTGGCGGCACGCGTCGCGCTGGCCGGCGCTGCTTTGTGGGCCGCCGCGGTGCTGCTGCAGTGGGACTACCGACCGACGGGCGGCGGCCTGTGGGGCACGGCGACCGTGCCGTACAGCAAGTGGCTCTTCAGCCCCGCTTACTGCTTGCTCGCCGCGGGAACGGGTTGCTTGCTGCTGGCGGCGATGTTCGCGCTCGTGGACCTCGCGGGCGTGTGGCGTTTCCCGCTGCTGCGTTCGATGGGTAAGAACGCCCTGGGCGTTTACGTGGGCGCCGAGCTCTCGTTCAAGCTGCTGTTCTCGAAATGGCTGCTGCCGCTGCCCGGGGGTGACAGCGGTTCGATCGCCGCCGCCGTTCAAGCGTGGATCGGCCACCTTACCGGCTCGCCCGCCGCGGCGAGCCTGGGGTGGGCGTTGCTGTGGGTGGCCGGCTGGCTGGCGATTGCGCGGTCGCTCGATCGGCGTGGCGTCTATTGGCGGGTGTAGCCGCGCACGGTCCCGTGCTCAGCCGCCCCCCGCGTTGCCCCCCGCGTTGCCCCCCGCGTTGCCTTGTAGGCGGTCTACCACCTCGGGCAACGGGTACTCGGTGATCGGCAGCTCCTTCGCCCTAGCCAGCTCACGTAGACGGCGCCAGCCGCGGGTGACGAGGTCCTCTCGCTCGGCGACGTACGCCGCATCGAGCGACCGCTTGTCAAACGGCCCGTCGCACACGACGGCCTCGTACCGCTCGTCCACCACGTACTGCGCCAGCGACGGGTCGCAGCGGAGATGCCGCTCGGGCGTCGTGTGGAGCACCTCGGGGTCGAGCTGCCCGATCACGTAGCGTAGGTAGAGGTCCGAGTCGGTGATGGCGCCGACATCCTCACCGCACACCTCGCACAGATAGCCTTCGTCGCACTTCGCCATAGGAACCCCTCGCTCGGATGTCGCACCGCCCCGCTCTGGCGTTATAATCCCCGCCGCCCACACATCTCGCCAACCCCTGAATAGGTTGTGGTGTGGATGTCGATGTCCTCCATCAAGCCCGGCGCGTACCAGCCTTGATGCCCGCAAGCTCTCGTGCGTAACCTCGGCGTGAGCGTACTCGGCGCGGTAAGCCGGCCCGGAAAACCCGCACAGCAAGCCTCCCCGGAAGCCTAACGGCCGACCGCACGGCCGCCACGAACGATGCCAGCGACGACCTTCTCGCCGAAGCAAGTAGCCATCGCCCTGGGCGTCAGCGAGTCGTCCGTCAAGCGGTGGGTCGATAGCGGAAAGCTGCCGGCAGCGAAGACCGCCGGGGGGCACCGGAAGGTCGCCCTGCCGAGCATCGCCCGGTTCCTGCGCGAGACCGGCCATCCGGTCGCCCAGCCCGAGCTGCTGGGCATGGTGGCCTCGGGCGTTGCGCGGCCGCTGGACGAAGCTCGCGATCAGCTGTTCGAAGCGCTCGTCAACGGCCGCGAGAGTGAGTCTCGCGAGCTGGTCCTCGGGTTCTACCAGCAGGGAGAATCGGTACCCCGGTTGGGCGACATGCTCATCGGCCCGGTGTTCCGCAAGATCGGCGAAGAGTGGGCCGCCGGCCGCGTCCAGGTCTATCAGGAACGGCGGTCGTGCGAGGTGATGATGGCGGTGCTGCACGAGCTCCGCCGTTGGCTTCCCGAGCCGGAGCCGCGAGCGCCGCTCGGGCTGGTCGGCACGCCGCTGAGAGACTTCGCCGAGGTCCCGGTGCGGCTGGTGGAGCTGACGCTGCTCGCTCAGGGTTGGCGGGTCACGCCGGTCGGCAGCGGGCTGCCGCTGGAGGAGATCCTCGACACAACGCGGGCGCACAGCCCGCTGCTGCTCTGCCTCAGCGCGACGCACCTCGAGCACCCCGAAGACTTTTTGCGGAAGTATCAGGCGCTGCTCATCGATCCGCTTCGCGAGAGCCACCCGGCTGTTCAGCACGCCCTCGGCGGCGGAGCCGTGGAGAGGGCCTGCGGCGACCGCGCGCCGCTCGGTGTGCGATTCACGGCGACGCTGGCCGACCTGGTCGCGTACCTTGAGGAGTTGCCGGCGGTGGCCTAGCCTCGGCGGCCATGAGCAACTCCGACCTCGCGCGTGTGGGCTACATCGGCCTCGGCATCATGGGCGCCGGCATGGCGCGGAACCTGCTGCATGGCGGGATCGCCGTCATCGGCTGCAACCGCACGCGGGCCAAGGCCGAAGCGTTAGAAAATGACGGGCTACGGGTGGCCGACACACCGCGCGAGGTGATCGCCGCGAAGCCCGGGGTCGTCTTCCTGAACCTGCCCGACACCCCCGACGTCGAGAGCGTGCTCTTCGGCGCCGATGGGCTGACCGCGGCCGAAGCGGCGAGCCTCGACGGATTGCTCGTCGTCGATCACTCGACGATCTGTCCCGTGGCCACGCGATCGATCGCCCGTCGCCTAGCCGATCACGGCGCCACGCTGTGCGACGCCCCCGTCTCCGGCGGCGACGTGGGCGCCCGCGACGGCACCCTGTCCATAATGTGCGGCGGCCCTGAAGACGCGATCGAACGCCTGCGGCCCTTGCTTATGTTGGTCGGCAAACGGGTCACGCACCTCGGACCGGCCGGCAGCGGCCAGGCTTGCAAGGCGTGCAATCAAGCCGCCGTGGTCGCGACACTCGTGGGCGTGTGCGAAGCGCTCGCGCTCGCAAAGCAGAGCGGCCTCGATCTGGGCCAGGTCGTGGAGACGCTCTCCGGCGGGGCGGCTCAGTCGTGGCAGCTCGAGAACCTCGGCCCGCGTATCGCCGTCGGCGACCACGCTCCGGGGTTCATGATCAATCTGCTGTTAAAGGACCTGCGGCTGGTCGCCGGGGCCGCGGACAGTGTGTCACTGCCGATGCCGGTGACCACGCTCATCGAGTCGTTGTTCCGCGCGGCCGCGGCGAACGGCGCCGGCCGCGACGGCACGCAGGCCGTCGCCGGGGTAATCGAGCAGCTCGGCGGCTTCCGCTACCGCAACGACTGAACCCGCTTCAGGAACCGTGCCCGCGAACGCTCGCGACGGTTCTCGCTCGCCGCATCTTCGGCACGCTCGGGTTCCGGTGCGGGCGTGTCGGCCGCGGAGCCGCCGTCGGGTGACTCGATCAGCAGCAGCTCGAGCGCGGCGTCCGTGGCCGCGGAGACCGGCTGCTGCGTTGTGTTCACGCTCTCCGCGGGCGGCGTGAACGCGGCGAAGGCCGTGGCGAAAACCGGCGCCGCGAACACCGGGTCATCCGCCGGCGCGTCGATCTCGGGCTCGCTCAGCAGCACCGGCGAAGACACGCGGAGCTCGCCCAGCGAGGGCGCACCGACGGGCGTGTCGTCCTGATCCCATGCGGCCAGCAGCGGTTCTCGGGCGGTCGGCCCGAAAGGAGCTCCGAACGACGCCTCCGGGCCCACCACGACAGGCGCCGCCGGCGGCGGGTTCGCCGAGTACTCGAGCGGTGACGCCGCGATGAGGCTCGTTGTCTGCGGCGTCGCGGCTCGCGCGAAAGCCGGCGCCGGCACGTAGTCGATCCGACCGATGTTGCCGGTGATATCGACGTAGTACATCCGCCCGTCAGGGCCCATCGACATCTCGATCACCACGCCTACCGACGGCATCACGAACAGCGTCTGGTCGCCGCTCCCGTCGGCGTTGACGGTCAGGGCCCGGATGTCCGGCGCTCCGTAGTCGGTAAAGAACGCGGCGCCCTGGAACTGTTCGGGGTAGACGTCGCCCGTGTAGAAGTCGCCCATGACGACCGCGACGCCGCCGGCGCCGTGAGAGCGGCTCCAGGTTGGCGGCTCCGCCTGGGCGTTGCCGCCGCTGTTGTAGAACGCCTGAGCCTCGGGCAGGTCGCGGTAGCCGCGGGTCGTTCGGTTGACGCCGTCGACCCCTTCGCCGCCGCTCTGGTCGCCGCCCTCGTAGAACGGCCAGCCGAAGTTCTCCCCCTCGCCGCCGTTGATCTCTTCCCAGCTCGTCCAGCCGACGTCGCCGACGTACGGCAGGCCGTTCGCGGGGTTCACCGCCATGCGGAACGGGTTCCGCAGGCCGTAGTTGAAGATCTTCGACCGGTCGTCCGTCACGTCGCCCGTGTAGAACGGGTTGTCAGAGAGCCCGTCGCCCGTGATCGGGTCGATCCGCAGCACTTTGCCGGATAGGTTGTCCAGCTGCTGCGTGCGGATGGTGCGGGGGTCGGTCCGGCCGTAGCTGGTGCCGTCGCCGTTGCTGACGTACAGCGAGCCGTCCGGCGCGAACGCGAGCGCACCGATCGTGTGCGACTGGCTGTCTGTGATGAGGATGTCTTCGACGAACGTGCCGTCGGGGAGCAGCCCCGACGGCGGCAGGTTGATGTCGTTCGTGCTATCGCGATCCGGAGAGCTGATGTACTGCCACGTGCTGTTCGTGCCCAGTAGCACCACGTCGCTGCCCGGCGTGGCGGTGCGGAAGTTGTTGCTCGCGTCGGCCGTGACGCGTGTCAGCCGCGAGCCCCGGTTGCCCGCCTTGTCGGGCGCCGCGAGGCCGCCGGAGCCCTGCGTCTCAGGCGGGTCGTACGTGTAGAGCAGGTAGACGTACGGCGTGTTCGGGAAGTCGGGGTGCACCTCCAGGCCCAGCGCGCCGCGGTCGCGGACATTGTTCACGGGCGTGCGGTAGTCGAGGAACACCTGCGACTGGAGCACGCCGTCGATCGCTAGGCGGATGCGGCCGTCCTTCTGCAGGATGAACAAGTACTCCTGCCCGTTCACCTCGGTGAACTCGATCGCCGTGGGCTGCGTCAGCCCGGAGATGACGGTCTCCGAGACGAACTGCCCGTTGTCGGAAACCACCTGCTCACTGTACAGCTGCGTGGTGGGGATCACCTGACGCGGCTGGCTGGGGCTCGCCCACTCGAGCCGCGCCACGGCGCCGCCGCCGCGCTCGTAGTACTCCATGCGGATGTCGTAGAGCTGACCCGCCTCGAGCGTGATCGACCCGACACTGGTGTTCGGCGCGCGATCGATCCAGTCGTTGATGATCTGCTGGCCGTTCACCCACAGGCGGACGCCGTCGTCGCTGGTCGCGTAGAAGGTGTACGTCTGGGAGTGAAGCGGCTGAAGCTGGCCGGACCACCGCACGGAGAAGTTGTCCGCCGGCACGCCGCCGCCGGGGGCGCCGTTGCCCCAGTTGAAGTTGACGGTGGCGTCCGTCCGCTCGTTGACGAGGCTCGAGAGTCCGACCCCGGCAAAGTACTCGCCGAGCAGGCCGTTCCCGTTGCCGGCGCCAGGCGCCTCGTCGTCAAAGATGCTGACGGTCGCGGTGCGGGGTTCGCCCAAGAAGGCCCCGCCGAGCACGCGGTCCGCGGAGATGTTGAAGCTGTGCGTCCCCTCCGCGTCGTTGTCGTCGAGGATGTTGATCCGCACGGTGCGGCTCGACTGCCCCTCGGCAAACACCAGCGTGCCGCTGGCGCCGACGAAGTCTTGCAGGTTGATGGCGTCGCCGCTGACCGTGGTGTAGTCGATCGAGACCGCGCCGCGTGAGCCGCCCGTCCGCACAAAGTCGATGTCTACGAACCCGCCGGTCTCCGAGGTGGAGTACTGCGTCGAGCCGATGCCGAGCGTGCCGGCTTGTGTCGGGTCGTCCCCGAACTGGAAATACCCGTTGGCGTGGAGCCGCTCGTTCTGTGTGAAGCCGGGCTGCACGCCGAACTCCGGCCGCCAGGTGCCGGTGGAGTAGGTCGTCAGGTCGTCCGCCTCGGTACGCACGCCGTCGAGCTCGATCGCGTCGATCCGAGCGTTGCGGTCGCCGGCGGCGGTGACCGCGTCGTTCACGAAGCGGATACGCACGTCGTCCAGTTCGAGCGCCCGCGTGTGGGCGAAGCCGTACGCCACGAAGTCGCGTCGGTCGTAGTCGCCACCGAGGTTGCGGACGGTGTGAGCGGTGCGGCCGTCGAGCTCCAGGGTGATCGTTTCCTCGCCCGTGGCGCCAGCCGCCCACACGATGAGCGTCGAGCCTACACGCGTGTCGTCTTCGCCGAGGGAGGAGTAGGTGAACGATCCGTTCGCGTGCAGCACGTCTCGCTGCGGGAACGACGGCGCCACAACGCCGTCGGCCCACGTGCCCGTGCTAAACGTCGCGGGGCTTTCGGACTCGTACCGGCGGCCGTCGATCACGATCGCGTCGACACGCAGGTTGCGGTCTTGTCCGCCCGCCGTTCCGTCGTTGGTGAACGCCACGCGGACGTCTTTCGGATCGACCTTCTCGCTGTGCTCGTAGGTATAGGTCCAGAACGAACGAGCGTCGTAATCGCCGCCGATGTTCGAGGCGGAGTAGACGAACTGATCCTTGATGTAGAGCTCGAAGCGTTCCGTGTTGGTGGAGCCGGCGGCCCGGACCTGCACCGTCGACCCGATCGACGCGGAGAAGTACAACGCCCCTGGGCGCGAGAAGAGCACCTCGTCGTTGACGCCGCCGCCACCGTACTCGCCCGCGATGGCGCCGTACGCGCTGTTCCAGCCGCCGGTGTTCCACGTGGTGGGCGACTCCGACTCGTACTTCACGCCGTCGACCCGCACGCCGTCGATCCGCACGTCGGTCGCCCCGCCGCCGGCGCCGACGAACCGCACGGCGATGTCGTCGGCCGTCACGTCGGTCGGGTGCGTGTAGCTGAGGGTCTGGAACTGCCGGGACGCGAAGTTGCCGCCGATGTTGTCCCAGCGGCGGACCTCTTCCCCGGCGATCTCCAGGGCGACGTCCTCGGTGCCAGCTAGGCCAGCGGCGAGGACTTGGATGTCGGTGGCGAGGACGCGGCGGTCTTCGAGCCGCTCGAGGCGTGCTCCGAGCTGACGAGTGCGCGCACGCTTGTTTCGACGTTGACTGGCCATAGATGGGGGTAGATCAATAGGGGTCGTATCAGTCGGTCCGGCAGAAAGTGCGCATGAAGCGTAATTGCCGATGCTGGCGCCGGGAAGTGAATAAGGCGCGGGATCAGTCGCCGGAGCGGCGATTGGCCTGGGTGACGCCTCGCGCGTAGTGTTACGATCCGCCCTCAATCGCCGAAGCCTCGGGCGCTCAAGGATTGGGCGCCGCGACGGGTCCCCCGCCCCGCCGCGCGGAAGGCGATCGATCGACCCAACTCGCACGGAGCAGAGCATGGATGCTCGACCCGACCGGGCGGCGTGGTTCCAAGCCACGCTGCTCGTGATGCTTTTGTCGCCGACGCTGGCTTTCGGCCGCGGCGTTCATCGCACGCCCAACTTCGTCGTGAGCGCGGCCACGCCGGAGCTGGCCCGCCAGCTCGGCGACTCCGCCGAGGCGTGGCGCCACCAGCTGGCGATCGAATGGCTCGGCAAGCCGCTGCCCGACTGGACCGAGCCCTGCCAGGTGCAGGCGGACGTCAGCCCGCGGCTCGGCGCCGGCGGCTGGACCACCTTTATGTTCAACCAGGGCGAGGTGTACGGCTGGGACATGCACGTGCAGGGCAGCCGCGAGCGGGTGCTCGACTCCGTGCTGCCACACGAGATCACGCACACGGTCTTCGCCAGCTACTTCCGCCAGCCGCTCCCCCGCTGGGCGGACGAGGGCGCGTGCACCACGGTGGAGCACCGCTCGGAGATCGGCAAGCAGGAGGCGTTGCTCGTCAACTTCCTAAAGACCGGCAAGGGGATCCCGTTCAGCCATATGTTCGCCATGCGCGAGTACCCGGCGGACGTGCTGCCGCTGTACGCGCAGGGGCTGTCGCTCACGCAGTTCTTGCTCGAGCGTCGCGGCAAGCAAGAATTCCTCGCCTTCCTCTCGGACGGCATGCGGGACGACGACTGGCGCCGCGCCGTGGCGAGCCGCTACGGGCACGGCAGCCTGTACGAGCTCCAAGACGAATGGCTGACTTGGGTCAAAGCGGGCCGACCACGCCTCGCGTTAGAGCCGGACGTCGCGGCCACGATCGCCTCACGCGACGCGGGTTCGCGGGTGCAGCCGGCGAGCGCGGCCGTTGCTGTCGCTCCCGACCCCGGTCCAGCAACAGGTACGGCCACGGTCGTGGCCGTGGCGCCCAGCGAAGCCCGCGGGCCTCGTTCGGCGAGCCGGCCGAGCGTTTACGAAGTCACTCCGGAGGCTCGGCGAGCCGAGGGCGCCTACCGCGATGCGGCGGTGCGGAGCAACCAGCCGACCCTGCTGCGTTGAACGCCGCGCCATGCTGAACGCCGGCGCTAGGGGTTGAACGCTGGCGCTCGGGCCGCCAGCCCTCAGGCGACCGCGCAGCCCGATCGTCGGAACAGGTCACGCGCCCGGTCGGCCTCGTCGGTCGTCGCAGCCGCGGTGTTGGCCAGCGGGTAGTCGAGCCCCAGCTCGGCCCACTTGTTGCGTCCCATCTGATGGAACGGCAGCACCTCGACCCGCTCGACGTTGGCGAGTGTGGCGACGAATTCGGCTAGCCGCGCAATGTCGTCCGTCCCGTCCGTCAGGCCGGGCGCAAGGACGTACCGAACCCACGCCGGGCGGCCGAGATCGGCGAGCCGCTTGGCGAAATTGAGGATCGGCTCGTTGCCGGCGCCGGTGACCTGGCGGTGCTGATGGGCGTCGAACGCCTTCAGGTCGAGCAGCACGAGGTCAATCTCGGCCAGCTCACCGTCCGACAGCGAGTCCCCGAGGTACCCGTTGGTGTCGAGCGCCGTGTGCAACCCGAGCCGCTTGGCGCCGCGGAGCAGCTGCAGCGCGAACGGCGCTTGCACGAGCGGCTCGCCGCCGCTGACCGTGAACCCACCGCCCGCCGTGGCGAGGAACGGCTTGTACTTCTCGACCCGCCGCAGCACTTCGTCCGCCGTGCTGCGGGCGCCGCTCGGCGGCAGCCGCCACGTATCCGGGTTGTGGCAGTACTGGCACCGCAGGTGGCAGCCCATGAGCCACACCACGTAACGCAGGCCCGGGCCATCGACCGCCGAGGCGTTCTCCTCGCTGTGTACGTAGCCGAGCGACCCCTCGGCGCGTAGCGCTCGGTCTTCGCTCTGATCGGCGGGAGGGATACGGGGATCGCTCACTGTCGGATTCTATCGGCCGTCGACGCGTGCGAGAGCCGTGACCGGGCGCCGCACGCTACAGCTTCTCGTGGAACGTGCGGTTCACAATGTCGCGTTGCTGTTCCGGCGTGAGCTTGACGAAGTTCACCGCGTAGCCGCTCACGCGGACCGTCAGCTGTGGGTAGTTTTCCGGGTGCTCCATGGCGTCGACGAGCGTCTCACGGTTGAGCACGTTGACGTTCATGTGGAAGCCCTCGCAGCCGAAGTAGCCGTCGAGGCAAGACGCCAGGTTACTTACCCGGTCTTCCTCCGTGCCGCCCAGCGCGTTGGGCAGCACGGTGTTGGTGAGCGAGATGCCGTCTCGCGCCGCGTCGTAAGGCAGCTTCGCCACGGTGAGAGCGCTGGCGACGTAGCCGCCCTTGTCGCGGCCGTGCATCGGGTTGGCGCCGGGGGCGAAGGGCTCGCCCGTCTTGCGGCCGTCCGGCGTACTGCCGGTGCTCTTACCGTACACCACGTTGCTAGTGATCGTCAGCACGCTCTGGGTGTGCTCCGCGTCGCGGTAGGTCGGGTGCTTGCGGAGCTTGTCCATGAAGGTCCGCACCAGCCACGACGCGATGCCGTCGACCGTGTCGTCGTTGTTGCCGTAGGCGGGGTAGTCGCCCTCGACCTCGTAGTCGGTCACCAGGCCGGTGTCGTCGCGGACGCAGCGGACCTGGGCGTGCTTGATTGCGCTCAGCGAGTCGGCCACGACCGACAGCCCGGCGATGCCGAAGGCCATCGTGCGGTGCGGCGCGTAGTCGTGCAGCGCCATCTCGATCCGCTCGTAGGCGTACTTGTCGTGCATGTAATGGATGCAGTTCATCGCGTTCACGTACACGCCGGCGAGCCACTCCATGGCGATGTCGTACCGCTGGACGACCTCGTCGTAGTTCAGCACCTCGCCCTCGACGGGGTCGAACGCCGGGATGATCTGGTCGCCGGTGAGCTCGTCGCGGCCGCCGTTGATGGCGTACAGCAGACACTTAGCCAAATTGACCCGGGCTCCGAAGAACTGCATCGACTTACCGAGCTCCATGCCGGACACGCAGCAGGCGATCGCGCTGTCGTCGCCGCCCACGCCGCGGAGCTGGTCGTCCGACTCGTACTGCACGCTGGACGTGTCGATGCTCACCTTCGCGCAGAACCGCTTGAAGCCCTCTGGCAGCTCGTTGCTCCAGAACACGGTCATGTTCGGCTCCGGCGCGGGGCCGAGCGTGTAGAGCGTGTTGAGGAAGCGGAAGCTGTTCTTGGTCACCAGCGGACGCCCGTCGGCCCCGACGCCTCCGATGGACTCGGTGACCCATGTCGGGTCGCCGCTGAACAGGGCGTCGTACTCCGGCGTCCGCAAGAAACGGACGATGCGGAGCTTGATGACGAAGTCGTCGATGATCTCCTGCGCCTGCTCTTCGGTGATCACGCCCTCGGCAAGGTCGCGCTGGAAGTACACGTCGAGGAACGTGCTGGTGCGGCCGAGGCTCATCGCGGCGCCGTTCTGTTCCTTCACCGCCGCGAGGTACGAGAAGTAAAGCCACTGCACCGCCTCGCGGGCGTTGGCCGCCGGGCGAGAGATGTCGCAGCCGTAAGCCGCGGCCATCGCCTTCAGCTCGCCGAGCGCTCGGATCTGCTCGGACAGCTCCTCGCGGTCGCGGATGATCTCTTCGGTGCTGTGCTTGGCGTCCAGCAACGCCTTCTCGGCCCGCTTGGCCTCGATCAGCCGATCGACGCCGTACAACGCCACGCGGCGATAGTCGCCGATGATCCGTCCGCGGCCGTACGCGTCCGGCAGGCCGGTCACGATGTGGGCGCTGCGTGCCTTGCGGATCTCGGGCGTGTAGACGTCGAAGACGCCGTCGTTGTGCGTCTTGCGATGCTTAGTGAAGGTCTCAGCCACCGCCGGGTCCGGCTCGTAGCCGTACGCCTTGAGCGAGCCGACGACCATCCGCCAGCCGCCGTTGGGGAAGATGGCCCGCTTGAGCGGGGCGTCGGTCTGCAAGCCGACGATGATCTCCGCGTCGCGGTCGATGTACCCCGGATCGTGCGCGGTGATGGACGACGGCGTCTGGCTGATGCCCAGCACGCCCTTCTCACGCTCGGCCTCGAACAGGTCGCAGAGCTTATCCCACAGGCCCTTGGTGCGATCCGTGGCGCCGGCCAGGAACTCCGCGTCGCCGAAGTACGGCTCGTAGTTCCGCTGGATGAAGTCGCGGACGTCGATGCGGCCGTTCCAATCACCGGTGCGGAACCCGCGGTGCGGATCGGCCGGGTTTTCTGACTTGGGTGCTTGAGCGTATACGGAGACTGCGGTCATAGCGAACTCCAACGCTGAGGGACCGTTTTTCCTGCAGATAGCCGCTCAAGGTGGCGTGCCCGCACGCCAAGGCCCGCGGCCTAATCACTACACAAAGTGTATCGGATGCGGCGGCGCCGCTCGGAGCCGAAAGGTGCGACAAATTGTCGCGGCATGGCCGAAAACGGCATTCACACGGCGACAAACTGTCGCACGACGTGAAAGAACACGGGGGCAGCGAAGCAGAGGGCATCGATCCGGTCCAGCACGCCTCCGTGGCCTTCCACCAAGGTGCCGTAGTCCTGCACGCGGCGGTCGCGTTTGACCGCCGACAGGGTCATGGCGCCGGCGAGCCCCATCACCGCGATCAGCAGGCCTACGAGGGCCGCCTGCCAAAGCTGGGCGAACGGCGTGGCGCCGACCTGGAACAGCACCGCTGACACCAGGGCGATGGTCGCCGACGACCCGAGAAAACCCTCCCAGGTGCGGCTCTGGTTGATCTCGGGGGCGATCACGTGCTTGCCGTACAGCCGGCTCCACGCGTGCTGCACCGCTTCGGACAGCATCGACAGAATCACCAGCAGAAACAGCAACCGAGCCGCCGAGCTGTAGCTGAGCTGCGGGTTTTCGAGGTACAGCACCGCCGGGGCGTAGCTCAGACAGTAAACACAAACCAGCAGCCCCGCCTGGATCTTCGAAGCGCGTTCGAGGAATCGCTTCGGATCGCCGGCCACCGAGATCCGCATGGGGATGAACAAGAAGGCGAACACCGGGATCAGCACGCTATACACCTCGTACAGGTTCAGCCAGACCAGCACGTATTGCAGCGGCGTGAAGAAGAAGAACACCCAGAACAACGCCCGATGGTCCGACAGCCGCGTGGGCGTGAGCGTGATGAACTCTCGCAACGCCCAGAAGCTCAGCAAGCCGAACAGCACCACGGTGATCGTCTTGCTCAGAAACGCGACGGTCAGCAGGGCGCAGATCAGCCACCAGCTACGCACGCGGCTGTTGAAGGCGTCGACCGCCGCGGGGTTAAGCCCCAGGTGCGTCTGATTGCGCAGCACCCGGCCGACCAGCGTCGCCAAGCCGAGCAGGCAGACGACGGTCGCGGCGAAGGCCCAGTTTTCTTGCGCGGGAGCCAACGAGACGGCTGAGGAGGCTTGAGGAGGAAGAAAGAAGTTGGAATACGCTGCGGCGGGCGGGCGAGTTCAATCGTCTTCACGCGGGGCGAGGCGGAGCACCGCGTCGCGTGCGCGGGCGAGGAAGTCCGTCTTGCTCTCGCCAGACTCGAGCCACAGCGGAGCTCCGAAGGTCACGCTCGACAGCAGCGGCACCGGCAGGTACTCGTCGCGCGGCAGCACGCGGCCCATGTTGTGCAGGTAGACCGGCACCGCTTCCAGGTGCGGTCGCTTCTTGCACAGGTAGTAGAGGCCGCTCTTGAAGTCGCCGACCCGCTGGCCGTCGGTCCGACCACCCTCGGGGAATATGATCACCGAGTGATCGTCGCCCATCTCGCGGAGCATCAGGTCGACCGGGCTCTGATGGACCTTGATGCTGCGGCGGTCGATCAGCATCGCGTTGTACGCCTTGGCGATCCGCCGGCGGAGCCAGCCCTTGGTCCAGTAGTCCTTCGCGGCGACCGGCCGGGTCAGCCGCCGCACCTCGCGCGGGAGCGAGCTCCACACGATCACAACGTCCAGGTGGCTGGTGTGGTTTGCGAAGTAGATGCGTTGGCAGGGGTCCGGCTGGCAGTCGACCCAGCGGACGCTCGCGCCGCTCATGAACCGCGCGAGCCCGGTGACGCAGCTCTCCACGGCAAGCGAGACAAGCGTGGAACGATCGGCGGTATCGGTGGCGGCCTCCATAGCCCGACCATTATGGCTGCCCGCCCGCGCCGTAACGAGTGGCGAACGCCGAGTTGCCAAACGGGCGATTTAAACCGCCACCGCGTCTGCCGACGTCGGTTCCGGGGCGGCGGCCAGGGCCGGCTTAACACGCCACGGCTGCCCGCTCTTCTGCCGAAATCGATCGGCAAGCAACTCTTCGTATCCGCGTACCATCACTTCGAGCGACGCCGACTCGATCACGCGGGCACGCCCCGCGGCGCCCCATGCCCTGGCGGTCAGCGGTTGCTCCAGCAGGCTTGTAACCCGCTGCGCGAGCGCGGGCTCGTCCCCCGGCGGCGTCACCGAGCCGGTTTGGCCGTCGATGACCGAAGCGCTCACAGACCCGACATCGGTAGCCACGACCGGAACGCCGCAGCTCATCGCCTCGAGGATCGAGACGGGGCTTGCCTCGTTGTGCGACGTGAGGGTCAGGACGTCGAGCGAGCCCACAACGTCGGGCACGTCCTTGCGGCTGCCCAAGAAGTGAACCACCGGAGGCTGTCCCTCGGCGGTCAGCCCCAGTTCGGCGGCCAATGCCTCGAGCGGCCCCCGCCTCGGCCCATCGCCGATCACGATGAAATGCGCGTCGGGCACGGCCCGGCGGACCCGCGCGGCCATCGACAAGAACAGCTCGTGATTCTTTTCCGGCCGCAACGCCGCGAGGATGCCCACGAGCGGCGTCGCGGGCGTCAGGCCCAATTCGGCCCGTAGCGGCCCGCCATCGGGCAGCGGGGCGAAGCGTGTCGTATCGACGCCGTTGGGGATGACATGGACACGGTCGGCCGGGAACCGCTCGTGCTCGACCAAGAACCGGCCGTGAGGGTCCGCGACGGCGATAAACGCGTCGGTGATCGGGGTGAGCAGGCGGTTGAGCCTGCCGACGCCGTCGGGCCAGCCCGTGCTGTGCAACGCCGCGGCAACGACCGGCACGCCGGCGATCCGCGCTGCCAGACGGCCCCAAAACATCTTGTCGCCGGCGCCGACGGTCACCACCGCGGCGTAGTCTCGCCGCCGCATCAACGACACCAGGCGCGGCAGCACCCGTAGATCGTACTTCCCGGCGAGGAAGCCGCTGTGCACGGCATAGCCCTCGTCCAGCAGGTGCTCGCCCAGCGGCCCGGGGTCTTTCAAGCACACCACCTCGGGGTCGAAGTGATCCCGGTCTAGTCGCTCGACCAGATTCACGAGCAGGGTTTCGGCGCCGCCGACCGGCATGCTCGTCTGCACGAACAGAACGCGGCGCGGGATCGAGGGGCTCGCTTCTAGGTCGCTCATCGGTTGGTCGCTCATCGGACGCACGGTCATGGGGCGGCTTGGGCGGACTGGATTCGACCGGGAAGCCGCGCGCGAACGGCATCAACCAGCGAAGTGCGCTGCGTGGGAGTCAGGAATCGCCCGCTGCCGACCGCCAGCGGCACGACGACACAGCAGCCGACCAACGCGGGCGTCGCGCCGAAGACCAACAGCAGCGGCGCCAGACCGACCAAGGCGGCGCTCCGCTCGATGTGCATGCCGAGGCGGCGGTTTACCCGCAACTGGGCGAAGAAGGCGATCAGCGTGGACACGCCCGTAGCGATCAACGCGCCCAGCAGACCGAACGACGGCAGCAGAACAACGTTGAGGGTCACGTTGCACGCGATGCCGATCACCAGCGGCCCGGCGGCCCGACGCGACTGCTCCGCGCACCAGACGTACGTCTGGGCGACCAGGAGCAGAGAGAACCAAACGCACGCGGCGACCGCCCACGGCAGTACCGCGAGGCCGTCGGCGTACTTGTCGTTGAACACGTAGTGGAACAGCAGCGGGCACACCGCCAGGACGATCGCCCCGCCCACGAGCATCGCCAGCCCGGTGAGCTTGAGCGACAGGTTCAGGCGATCGGCCACGGCGTCGCGGCGGCCGGACTCCCAGTCGTGGCTGAGGTGCGGCGTCATCGCGCCCACGACGAGGTTCGCCACGGACACCAGCAAGACGGGCACCATGTGGCTCGTGTGGTAGTTGCCTACCTGCGCGAGCGCCTCATCGGTCGAGAACACGCCGCAGTGGACGATCATGTACCGATCGATCACCGAGAAGGTGTTCGTCAGCAGGTTCGTCACCCACACCCAGATGGCGAACCGCATGAGTGGCGGCCAGAACTCTTGGTGCGAGAGGCTGTCCCCCGAGTCGGGCGACCGCTCGATCCGCAGGGTCGACCAGACGGCCACGCCGACCAGCGACACGAAGCACGCCGCCGCGTAGCCGATCACGATGCTGACCGCGGAGGCCCGCCAAACGCTGATTAGCGTGAGGCTCGTCGCCGCGAACAGCATGCTCTGGGTAAAGTGCATCGCCGACACGACACGGAACATCCGCAGGCCCGCGAACACCGCTTCCATGAAGTGGTGGACGATCACGATAGCGAGCGCGGCGATCATCACCTCCGCCAGCCGGGCTTGCGTGGCGTCGCCAAAGACGAACGCCGCCACGGCGTCGCTCCGCCACGCCAGCAGCGCGATCGCAGCCACCGCCAGACCGAACGTCCACCAGGCGGTCCGCGAGAGGAACAGCCGCAGCCGGCCCTGCTGCCGGTATTTCTCCAAGTACCGGCTGAACGACCCGGGGAGACCCATCACCGCAAGCGGCGCCGCGAACACGAGGAACCCGTACGCCATCTCCCAGTGGCCCAGCTCGATCGGTTCGAGCCAGCGGCCGAAGAGCAGCGATCGGCCGAGCCCGACACTGCGCTGCAGCGCGTTCACCAGCAGCACCACGAGCAGGCTCGACGCGAGCGTCTCTGGCGCCAGGCCGCGGCGGCGACGAGGGGAATCGCTCATAAGACCGCCTCCACCGTCGGGTTGGCGGCGGTCGGCACGACAACGTCGAGCCACGCGGCGTCATCGATCGGCTCGCCGCGATCCAGCGACCGCGGGTCGAACGTCATCTTGTTCAGGAATCGGGGCCAGTCGGGGTCCGCGTGGCATCGGCGGAAGTGGATCGCGCCGCCGTGGTCGACGACCTCGCCCGGGAAGTTGTAGCCGCCGTACGCGGAGCAGATCATCTGGGCTCCGGCGTCGCGGGCGATCTGCATGCCCAAAGACGACATGTTCGTCGGAAGTCCGAACGGGAAGGCGAACGACCGGACCGGTTTGCCGATCCACTCGGCCACTTGTCGGAACGAGTCGCGGATCTCGCGCTCGAGCCGCTCGTCGTCTACCGCGCCGAGATCGGGGTGCGTGAGTGTGTGGGCCGCCACCTCCACGCCGCTGTCGGCGATGCGACGCAGATCGGCGACCGTGTTCGGCTTGAGCGGCACGCCGGCGGCGATGTCGTGCGGGAAGGGGCGCTGCTGGGCGATATTCTCGGTCGTGACGAAGTAGGTCGCGGGTAGGCCACGCTCCACCAGCAGCGGCAGCGCGAAGTCCATGTTGTCCGCGTACCCGTCGTCGAACGTGATGACGACTGAGGGCCGCCGGCTGTCTTCGGTCACCAACCGGCGCCGCGCCTCGACGAGCGACACGACCTCGAACCGCTCGCTGAGCCAATCGAGTTGGCGGCGGAACGCGTCGCGACCGATGGTCCAGCCGTTCGGATGGTCATCCGCCACGCGGTGGTAGAACAGACCGCAGACCGGCGCGCGTCCCTGCCGACCGAGGTGCTCCATCCACGTTTCGCGCAGCCCGCGTGTCGCGTAGCGGTACGCCGTGAGCGCTAGCGCAGCGAGCGGGTTCATCGGCGTGTTCGATCGTTGGGTGGCGAGCCGCACGCAAGAAGACCCGCGGCTTGGTCCGCAACTCTGCGTCACGCACAGGCTTTGGCAAGCGATGTGGCGTTTGTGCAACACCGGAGGCGGGCGGGCCACGCAGGCGGCTGGCCCCGCCGTACCGGCGCGTAGCCGCAAGGCGTCCGAATCAAGCGGTTTAAGCCGCTCGTGGGCGGCTCCGACACGTTTCTGGCACTAGGGTTGCTCCACGCAGGGTGCCTCGTTCGCGCCCCTCGTCAGTAGAGCGCCTCTCATGCCCGCCGACTCCGTGCACCTCTCCCCCGCCGACCTGATCGACATCGCCAAGCGACGCCGGGCATGGCTGATCGCCCCGGCGGTCGTCGGCTTCGTGCTGGCCCTAGTCGGGTCTTTCTTGCTGCCACGGCCGTGGCTCGCAGAGCAGGGCTTCCTGATCCGTAGCGATGCGGCCGGCTACGCCGACCAGCGGCTGGGCAAGTTCACCGACCTGGCGGAGATGAAGACGGTTCAGGAAACGCTTCTCGAGCTGGTCCGCAGCCGTAGCGTCGTCACACACGTGCTGACCGACACAACCGGTCAGGAGCCCTCGGCCCAAGACATCGCCGACTTCCGCGACAACCTGCGGTTCTCACCGCCCGGCGGAGCCGAGTTCGGCAAGACCGAAGTCTTCTACCTGGGCGTGCTAGACCCCAACCGCTCGCTCGCCGTGCGGCTGGTTGAAGCGACCGCCCGCGAGCTGAACACACGCCTGCAGCAACTCCGCGACGAACGCGCCGGCAGCATGGTCTCGGAGGTCGAGCGTAGCGTGGACGTGGCTCGCGCTCAGCTCGCCAAGCAGCTCGACGCTCTGGCGACGTTCGAACGATCGATCGGAGCGGACCTCATTGAGCTGCGACACCTGACCTCGCCCAACGGCGGTCAGAGCGAGTTCAGCCAGCGATCGCTCGCGATCGAAGCGGACCTTCGTGCGTCCATCGCACGCTCGCGAAACAACGAAGCGTTGCTCGTGGAGCTCCAGGCCGCAACGCAGGACGCCTCGCGCTTGGTCGCGACGCCGGACACGCTGCTCGCAAGCCAGCCGGGACTGCGGAGACTGAAAGACGGCCTCGTCGATGCCCAGCTAAGCGTGGCCCGGATCGGCGGCGCCCGCACGGACGACCATCCGTTCGTCCTTGCCGCGCGACAGGCAGAAACTCAGGTCCGCCGAGAGCTAGAGCGGGAACTGCCGACGGCGCTGGCCGGCGTGAAGCTCGAGCTTGAGGTCGCGGCCCGCCGCGAGGCAGAGCTGGTCGCTCAGCTCGACACCATGCGACGGCGTTCGGGCGAACTCGCGGGACAGCGAGCTCGTTACGCGGAGCTCGCCGCAGGCGTCGAGAGCCAGACCCGTGTCCTCGAAGGCGCTCTTAAGCAACTCGCCGACGCCCGCGCGCACCGTGCCGGAGCGAGCTCGGCGAGCCTGCTCGCCGCGATCGACGCGGTCGAGACGGGCGCCAACCCGACGGGCCCGAGCCGCAAAGCGGTGTGCGGCGCGGGCGGCCTAGCCGGCCTGCTGCTTGGCATGGCGCTCGTGTTCGTGCTCGAGGCGCCGGGCGTCCCCACTCTCTCCGGTGCGGCCCCCCCCGCTGCGGCGATGTCTTCTGCCCCCCGACAAACCACGCCGGCTCCGCAGCCCCCAACGACGCGTGTCGCCACGCCCGCCGCGGGCGAGTTCGGCGCCCCGGGCGTCCGTGCCGTGGCGACGCCCGCGCCGGCAACACCGGCAGCGGCCGCAACGCCGGCCACGCCGGCATCTGACGAGTCCGCGGAAGATTGGCTCGCCTCGTTCCGTCCGGCCGCCGCCCACGAGGCCGCCGGCACGACCGGCGCGTGACGCAGAATCGGCCCCAAGCGGGTACTGACCTGAGCGTGGCTGCCCCGGGCGACACGGGCTGCTGAGCCTGGCCGGCCTAGGTTTTTGCATCTTCGGTTGCTTCACGCCGCTTGCTGCTCCGCTCAACGTTGTTGGGGTCTACGCCGCCCATGATCGTGCCGCTAGGCATTGCCGCTGTGGCCGTCGGGATCGTCGCCGCGTTCTTCGCGCGACGGCTGTCGCTCGCGACGGCGGTGATGGGCACGGCGATTGTCGGCTACGTGCTCGGTTACGATCTTTGGCACACGGACTTCGGCCCGATGCCGCTTACGCTCGATCGCTTGCTGCTGCTCGTGGTTGGGGTGCTGTTCGTCTGGCGGCTATGGCAACGCGAGATCGCGTCGACCACGCCGACCGGAGCCGATTGGGCGATCGCCGCCACGCTCGGCTGGCTCTCGCTGAGCTGGCTCACGTCCGGCGAGCCGACCATGCGGCTCGAGACGTCGCCCCTGTTTCGGCTGTTGGTGAGCTTCTGGTTCCCCGCGTTCCTGTACGCGGTGCTTCGTCACGAGACCTTCGACGGCCGCACCGCTCGCCGGTTCATGACCGGCTTGGCCGCGCTGGGTTGCTACCTGGCCGTCACCGCCGTGCTAGAGACGCTCGGCGTCTGGTCGCTCGTGTTCCCGCGCTACATCGCCGACCCCGAGTTGGGCCTGCACTTCGGCCGCGCCCGGGGGCCTGCGCTCAACTCGGTCAGCCTCGGCGTGCACCTCGGCGTGTGCGCGTGTGCGGCGTGGCTGCTGATCCCCCGCGCGTCGCGCGGGATGAAACTGTTCTGGTTCCTCGCCGTCGCCGCGATCTGCTTCGCGACGCTGATCACTTACACCCGCTCGACGTGGATCGGGCTCGCGCTGGCGATCGTCACGATCGTCGGCCTGCAACTTCCGCGGCGGGTCCGCGTGCCCGCCTTCGCGGCGATGCTGCTGGGCGGCGTCACGCTGCTGGCCGTCGGCAAAGACGCGATCGTGGGCCTGGAGCGCGAGGACTCGGGCAACGTGTCGGCACACTCGGTGCAGCAACGCACCGCGTTCGCCTACGTCTCGATGCAGATGTTCGCAGATCACCCGTTGCTGGGGGTGGGCTTCGGCAGGTTCTACGACACCAAGCTCCCCTACCTGACCGACCGGCGGCAGTCGTTCGAGCTGGAGTCGCTGCGGCCTCTGCACCACCACAACACGTTCTTAAGCCTTCTCACGGAGACGGGCCTCGCGGGCTTGTTCGCTTACCTGGCCGTGCTGGGCAGCTTTGGGCGTGTTGGCTGGCGGCTCACGCACCGCGAATCCATAGACCCCGACACCCGTCGCCTCGGGCTGTTGCTGCTCGGCACACTGGCGGTCTACCTGCCCTCGGCCGTGTTCCACGATCTGACGCTCGTGCACAGCGACCAATGGTTGCTGTTCATCGTCGCGGGCGCCGGCGTGGGCGCGCTGGTGAACCAGATGGCGGCAGCCCGCGCCGCGCGGCGTGTGCCGCTGAGCCCGGCCGTTGTTTGGGCCAACCCCGCCCTCAAGTCTCTCCCGAAGTAACCCGTGCCCATGACGACCACCGAGCAAACCGACCAACCGCGACGGATCCGGCTCTTCGGCATGACGATCGATCACCTCACGCTGGACGACGCCGCGGGGCGTGTCCTCCGCTGGTCGAGCGAGTCGCAGTCGGCGTGCCGCTACGTGGTGACGCCCAACGTCGATCATGCTGTGATGTACCAACAGCGGGCCGACCTCCGCGCCGCGTACGAGCAAGCGAGCCTGGTCACTGCCGACGGAGCGCCGCTGATCGCGGTGTCGCGGCTGTTGGGCCGGGCGTTGCCGCAACGCGTCGCGGGGAGCCAGATCACTCCCCGGCTGTTCGACCACGCCAACCAGCGCAAGGGCGCCCCGCTGCGGTTGTTCTTGCTGGGCGCTGGCCCCGGGGTCGCGGAGCGCGCCGCGGAGAACATCGGCGAGCGTTGGCGCAAGGTCGAGACGGTGGGCGTGCACTGTCCGCCGCTGGGCTTCGAGAACGACCCGGCCGAGAACGAACGGATCCTCACCGCGATCGCCGAAGCACGGCCCGACGTCGTCCTCGTCGGCCTCGGCGCGCCGAAGCAGGAGTTGTGGGTGCATCGGCATCACGAGCGGATCGCTGCGCGAGTCGCCTTGTGTGCGGGGGCGACGATCGACTTCCTCGCCGGTGAGAAAGCGCGGTCGCCCCGCTGGCTGCAGCGCCTGGGGCTCGAGTGGTCCCACCGGCTGTTGAGCGAGCCCCAGCGGCTCGCCGGGCGTTACGCCCGCGATGCGTGGGTCTTCCCCCAGCTGGTGTGGCGAGAGTATCGCGGCTCGTTCGGTTAGCACGCGGCGGGACTCGTCCGCGTCGCCCGACGTGAGTACGGTGGCCGCATGGCGGACCCCTCCTCCCGGCTGCTGATCACGATCGACGGCCTGCGGGCCGCGGCGATCGGCGTAGGCGGCGCGACTGCGTACGACACCCCCGAGCTCGACCGCTTCGCCACCCAGTCGATTGCGTTCCAGCACTGCCAGGCAGAGACGCCCTTCGCCGCAGAGGTATGCGATCGGATCCTCCCCCGCATACCCGGCGAAGCATTGCTGCTGACGGACGATCCGGGTTGGATCGACGCGGCGAGCACCGCCGGTCTCGACACGGCGTTGCTCACCGCCGAGCACGCGACGGCGATCGCGGACCACCCGGCGGAAACCGAGATCGGGCGCACGCTAAGCCTCGCCGCCGACGCGTTCACGCAGATCGCAGACGGCGCCTTGCCGCCGCTGGTATGGCTCCACGTGCGAGGCCTGAACGGCGCTTGGGACGCCCCGCCAGAAACCTACGCGAGCCTCATCGATGAAGAAGATCCCGAGGTCGAGGCATCGCACCGACCGCCCGATGCGACGCACGACGATCTGCAATCCGCCGAAGCGTGCGAGGCCCGCTTCGGCGCAGCGTGCCGATACGCCGGACAGGTGCGCGTGCTCGACGCGTGCCTCGGTGGTCTGCTCGATGAAGTTGCGGCGGTGACGGACGGCGCGGCGATGCCCGTCGCGGTTGCGGGGCTGCGAGGCTTCCCACTCGGCGAGCACGGGCAGATCGGCGGGGTCGATCCGCGTCTGTACACAGAACAGCAACACGTGCCGCTGCTGATTCACGACCCAAGCCGCGTTGCGTTTGCAAGCAACCACAGCCCGATCGGTCTGAGCGACGCGATCGGATCGTGGTTGGATGGATCGAAGATCCGGCCCGCCGATCCGTGCATCCTTCAGCGTTCGCCAGACGTTGGTTCAGCGATTCAGACGCCCGATTGGAGACTGCGGGCGCCCCAACACGCCGCTCCCGAGCTGTACGTCAAACCCGACGACCGCTGGGATCACAACGACGTGGCGAAGCTCTGCGAGGACACCGTGCTATCGCTGCTATCGCGACTGCAGGCCGAGCCGCCCGCCGACCAGAACGACGTAGGCCGCGGAGGCGCCAGCAGCTAGACTCTGGCCGCGTGCGAGTGGAAGGACTCCGCTTGCGCCTCACTCCCCTTCGCCCCCGCTGGCTCTGCCGGACACGGAAGTCCGATGCCACGAGCGACACTCCCTTGGTACGCCCCCCCGACGCGGCTCGCCGCGGCGTTTTTGTTGCTGTGCCTGAGCGGGACCACAGCCACCCGCGCTGTCGAGCCGCCGGTGCGGTTGCGTTTGGCGTTCGCCGCCGCCGACCCGGTTCGTTGGGACGGCGTGGTTTCCGTCGACGACGGGGAGATCCACTCGGTTCTGCCGCTGTCGATCGACCGACGGTTGACCGGGGCGATCCACGAGGAACGCGGCCAGCTGCGAGTCAGCTACGGCGTGTCCGCGCGCCGCGGCGTGGTCGATTTCGACGTCTCGGCCCCCGCGCGGACGCAGCTGTCCGTGGCGTTGACCGCCGGCGGAGAGCCGTTCGTCTTCGACCTCGACGAGGTGCGTCAAAAACGCAGCACGGCGACCGTCGATGGCGTCACCGTGCTGCTAGAACGCGCGCCGAACGATCGTCTGCGGATCGAATGGCCGACGGACTCCGTCGTCTTCGCTCCGGCTTCGCGTGTTGATTTCGATGTGTGGGTAGACGCCCCCCGAGAACCGACGGACGACGATCCGCTCGAACTGGTCACCAAGGTACTGCGCGGGCGCGATGGCCCTGTCGTCAGCACCGATAAGCCTCAGCGGTTCGACAGCTCCGGCCGGGTCCCCACGCCGGTCTCTCTGTCGGCCCCAAGCGAAGAGGGCGTCTACGAGCTGGTTCTCTCGGTTCGCGAGCCTCCAGGCTTCAGCCGTCGTTTCTTTCCGCAGGGAGAGGCAGAGCCGCTGCTCGAAAGACGGGTCCAGATTCTTGTCGTCGATCCGGCCGTGGTTCCCGATCGCCTTCCCGCCACGCTCGATGGCTGGCGGGTCGTCAACGAACCTCTTCGCAGCAACGCAACCACACGAGATCGGCTCAGCGCGTGGACGCGATGGCCCGGCTCGGAGGCGCGTCCCGAGCCGCGTGCCGACGCGGCGCCGGTCCTCGGCGGACGATGGCGGCTCGAGCCCGCTGCGGCGCCGCATCAAGCCGGCTGGCACGAGTTGCCCCTGACGCTTCCAACCGCCGCGGAACCGATGCTGATCGAGGTCGCCACGCCGGCGGCGTCTCCGCAGCTCCTTGGGCTGACGGTGCTCGACTCCGAGGGTGGCGAGCTCAAGCCGATCGGTGAACCGTTGCTAATCGCTCCGACGCTCTGGCCGGCGGAGCGTGACACGCGGGTTACCCGCTGGTTCGTATGGCCACGCACCACGTCGCCGGTGCTGGTGGTCGCCAACCCGAGCGCGACGCACGCCGCGGAGTTCGGCGACGTACGCGTGTACCAGCCGAAAGAGCGACTCGCACGGGCCGATCCCGGCGTCGCATCGGCGCGCAACGTCGCGCTCGATGTGCGATCAACGGACGTGATCGCTCGGTTCGCTGCGTCCCGAGCCACGGACGCCGAGACGGGTGTCCGCTACGCCGACCTTCAGACGCTTTGGCAAGTCGTCCGGCGGATCGCCGACGAGGTCGAGGCGCAGGGAGCCAATACCGCGATCGTCGCCGCCAACACCGACGGCGCCGTGTGGTACGACACGCAAGTCCTGGGCGCTTCGCCACGCCACGACCTTGGCGCGTGGGTCCAAGGGACGAACGACCTGCCACGCCGCCCGCTGTTGTCGCTGCTGCTGCGTGAGTTCCAACGCCGGGGGCTGTCGCTCGTGCCGTCGCTCGACCTCTCCGGGCCGCTGCCGCGGCTGGAGCGGATGGCGCGACGCTCGCCCGAGCATCTGCTTGCCTCACCCGGCGTGGAATGGTCCGCCGGGAAAGCCCGCTACAACCCTCTCGCCGAGCCCGTCGGCGCCGAGTGCGTCGCCGTGGTCGAGGAACTCGCAGGCCGGTACGGACGCCAACGCGCGTTGGCGGGGATCGGTGTTGAGATGGCCGCGACCTCGCCGCTGCTGCTTGCCGACGAGCCGTTGGCGGGCTTCGACACGCGAACGGTGGATCGGTTCCTTGCCGATCAGTCGGCCGAGCTTCCGCGCGGCCCTCGCACCCGCAAGCGGCACGCCGAACTCATCGAGCAGCACGCGGCCGACGCGTGGCAGGCTTGGTGTGCGGATCGGATCGTCGAGGCCAACCGACGCCTCGACCAGGCGAGCGGACGCAATGCCAACGGCGCCCCGCGGCCCGTGGTGCGTCTCACCACGTCGCTGCTCGCGGCGCCGGCGTTGCGGTCGGGCTACGCTGATCCGATCGACTCGCCACCGAACGCCACCGATTGGGCGCGGAGAACAGGGCTGACGGCCCTCGCGTCGGCGGATCCGTTGGTCAACGTCTCGGCGCCGATGACGGTACGCGACGGCGCGCTCCCCCGCTTCCTCGCGGCAGCGAACGGCCGTTCGAGACTGAAATCGATCCTCGCTCCCACAGGAGTCGGAAATCTCATCGCCACGTCGCGCTACCGGTACCAGCTTGCCGGGGCGGCCGTGCACTACGGGGCGCCGGTCGAGGTTCACGCCCACGTCGCGAACCCCAACGTCACGCGTCAAGCGCTCGCGCAAGCAGCGGTGGGAGTACGTCCGGCGCTACTCATCGACCACGCCGCCTTGGGTCTCTGGACCGAAGACGCGGTGGCCGCTCGCCAAGCGTTCGCTGCGTTGCCCAACGAGACGCCGACGAGCGTCGCCGCAGACAGCGGGCTCGCCCTGGCGACCGTCGCGCAGAGCGACACCGCGGTTATCACCGTCGCGAATCAGACGCCTTGGCCGATGCGGGCGTCGGTCTCAATCGCGGTGGAGACACGATCCACGGTGGCGGCGCTCGCTCCACCACAGGCCGACAGGCGGGCGGAGTGGTGTCAGCCGGGCGGCCACGTGCTGCTGGCGGAGCTGCCGCCGTTCGGCGTCCGCGCCTGGCGGTTCTCCGACCCGGCAGCGAGGGTCACCGGCGTCCGCACCGATCCGAGCGAAGCGGCGGTCCGCCAGCTCGAAGACTCGCTAAGCCGCTTGTCCAACCGCGATCGGGCGGTCAGGCGTTCTTACGATCGGATCCCTAACCCGTCGTTCGAACCGCGGGTCGAAGACGCCGCGGTCGAAGGCTGGACGCTGCCCGACAACCGGACAGCAGCGGTCGTCACCGGCTCCGCCGTCGATGGCGACGCCGTACTGCGGCTAGCGGCGGCGACGAGTCGATCGGCGGACAGCGAGCGAGCAACCGCTGCCGGCCCGACGGTGCACAGCGACTGGTTCCCGGCGCCGGCGACCGGGCAGTTCGCCCTGGTGCTACAAGCGCGAGGCGAAGGGCTGCCGGACGACGCGGCGTTGCGGATCGACTTTGAACTCGAATCCGGCGAGACCACGACACGATCGATCCGGGCCGGCGATCTGTTCGACGCGTGGCGCGAGGTGGTGTTCGCAGTGGACGATCTGCCGCTGGACGAGCAGCCGATGCGGCTACGCTTTACACTCGACGCGACCGACGGATCGGTATCCATCGATGACCTGCAAGCGGAAGACCTCATGCTGCCGCTGGACTACTACGCCGAAGAGACACGCGGACAACGCTTTGCGCTCGTGCGGCTGGCTCACGACGCGGAGACGGCGTTCTCCGAAGGCCGGTACGACGAATGCCGACAGCTGATCGAAGGGTACTGGCCACAGTTCGTCATGCAGAACTTCCCCGAAGCTCCGCCCGCTGCGGAGCCGCTCGATCCGCCGGTCCTGTCGGACAACGCGGGCGAGCCGGGCGATCCGGCGGAAGACGCCCCCGAGGAAGAGACGCCGACCGTCGCCGAGCGTGTGCGGCAGTACCTGCCGCGTTGGTGGCGTTAGCGGGCTGTCGGGGTGTCGGCCGTTGGTGCGTTGGGTAGGGTGATCGGGTGGCTCGGAACGCATCGCTACCCGTCGCTTTCACCTCGGCTTGGGCCGCGACACTCTTGGCGTTGCTAATCGCGACCGCGCCGTTGTGGCTCCCCGAGCGGAGCACGCCACGCGTTGCGCCTCACGCAGTGCTCGCCGCTGCCCCCGCGGGGCTCGACCTGGCGGGGATCGCCCTGGTCGGATGGGGGCTTCTCGCCGCGCTGCGACGGCCCAGCCGCACGGCCGCCGCGGCGACGCTCTGCGGACTGCTGCTGCTTACGACCGTCGACGTGCTCCGTTGGCAGGCGTGGGCGTATCACGCGCTGCTGGCCGGCGGCGTGCTCCTGGTCGCCCCCGCGGGCCGAGCAGCACGCCACCTGCGTTGGCTGACCGTTGGCGTCTACGCCGCCTCGGCTGTTGCGAAGCTCGACGTCGTCTTCGCCGACACGCTAGGCCAGCAGATGCTGGAGGTCGTTGCCACCGGCATCGGCGCCGAGCTGCCCGGCGCGAGCGTCGGGCTCCGCCGCACGCTGGCGTTGTTGTTCCCAGCGGCGGAACTCTTAATCGCGGCGCTGCTTGCCGGGGCGATCCGATGGCCCAGGTGGCGGCCCGTCGCCGTGGGGCTCGCGTGCGTGCAGCACGTGGCGACCATCGTGATCCTTAGCCCGTGGGGGCTCGACCACGCCCTGGGGGTGCTCGTGTGGAACGTCGGCTTCGCCACACAAACTGCCGCGTTGTTCTTGATGGCTGCCGCGCCGCCGGAGCCGCGGGAGCCGACCGGCGCGGATCGTGCTCGAGATCGCGTCGCCCTCGGGCTGGTCGGCGCGAGTTTGCTGACGCCGATCGCCTACGCGGCGGGTTACGGCGACGCGTGGCTCAACTGGGCCCTCTACGCACCGCGAGGGGCCCAGGCCAGCGTGTTCGTCGATCGAACCGCGTTCGCGAGCCTGCCCCCAACGCTCCAAACACACACCGAAGACGCCGGCCCAGGACTATTGAGACTGCGGCCTGACGACTGGACGCTCGCGGAGACCGGCGCGCCGCTCTATCCCGCCCCGCGTGTCACGGCGGCGCTCGCCTTGGCGATGCTAGAACGCTACTCCCTCGAAGGTCGGATGACGCTCGTCCTCGAAAGCCAAGCCGAACGCTTCACGGGTGAGCGCAGCCGGCTGGAGCTGACGACACGTGCGGAGATCGCCGCGGCGCGACGCGGCTGTGTGGCGGTCGGCCGATAACGCCGATCACACGACACACGCCTCGCCGCCGGCCGGCGCTTCCGTAGGCTCGTACGCCTCGCTCGAGAGTGGGTTCGGCTCATCGACACTCGGGTGAACGCCCGGCAGGTCGTCCGCGTACCAGCGGTCGAGCACCGTGCGCCAGGCGCCGGGCTCTTTCACCTTGCAGAAGTCGGCACGCACGTCCGGCTGCTCGGGGTGGAGCTGCGAGTACTTGATCGCGAACTTCCGCATGTCGGGCAGGCAACGCGTCTCCCCGTAGAGCTGCTCGGCGAGGCGGTAGTGCTCGGCGATGACTTCGCGTTGCGCGTGCAGCGACGGTGGCGCGGGCAGCGGCTCGCCCGCGGCGAGGGCCAGCGTCTGTCGGAAGATCCATGGGTTGCCGATGGCGCCGCGGGCGATCGTCACCCCGTCGACGCCGGTGTACTTCATCATGTCGAGGCACGCCTGGGCAGAGAACAGGTCGCCGCTGCCGAGCACTACACGCTCGCCCGCGTGCGCTTTGAGCTCCTTCAGAAACTCCCAACGCGACGGGCCGTTGTACCGCTGACGCACCGTGCGGCCGTGCACCGTGATCGCCGCCACGCCGATCTCGAACGCGCGGTCGAAGATCGCGAAGAACCGATCGCGGCTCTCCGGCGTGTCGTCGATGCCGCGACGCATCTTCACCGTGACCGGCTTCTCCGCCGGGACGGCGTCGCGCACCCGCTGGATGATCTCGATCGCCACGTCGGGCTGGCTCAGGTGGAAACCTCCGCGGCAGCGGCCCAGCACCTTCTTCACCGGGCAGCCGAAGTTGATGTCGATGACCCCGAAACCGGCGTCCGAAAGCACTGTGGCGGCCGGCCCGAACTGCTCGGGCTCGGCGCCCATGAGCTGACCGCCGACCGGATGCTCCTCCGGGTTGATGTGCAGCAGGTGCCGATTACGGCGCCGCGGCTTGTAGGCGACCAAGAACTGATCGAGCATCACCTCGCACAGCGTGTACGAGGCGCCGAATCGGCGGGCGAGCGTACGCATGGGCGAGTCGCTGTACCCCGACAGCGCCGCCTGGACAAACGGCGAGCCGATCTTCACCGGGCCGATCCAGAGTTCTTTGTACGGCGGTGCTTCCATTTCGGGAGGACGCTTCGGCTTGGGTCTCGGTTCTAAGAAGTCTTCGCCGCGGTGAGCGCCAGGCCGATCTCGGCCAGCACCGACGCGTCCGACTCGGTCATCTGGCGCCGGCGAACCGCGTCGGTCGCCGCGGCGACGCCGTCTGCCGCGTATTGACCGAGCGCCCACGCGCACGCAGCCCGGACGAGCGGCTCTCCATCGTTGAGCCCTCGCTCGAGGGCGGCAACCCCTTTTTCCGGCCGGGTGTTGCCGATCACGATCGCCGCGTTGCGCAGCAACCCCCGCCGGCCCGGCCGCCACAGTGGAGAGCGGCGGAAGCGTTCACGAAACGCCGCTTCGTCCAGGTCAAAGAGCGCAACCGCATCGACCGGGTTCAACGCCTCTTGCGGCAGAAACGCGGCTTCGTCCGACGCAGGCGCGAATCGGTTCCACGGACAGACGTCCTGGCAGACATCGCAGCCGAATAGCCAAGAGCCCACACCCGGCCGCAACTCCGCTGGCGGCAGGTCGGGCGACTCGATCGTGAAATAGCTAATGCACCGCGACGCGTCGAGCACGCGAGCGTCGACGAAAGCGTCGGTCGGGCACGCGTCCAGGCAGGCCGTACAGGAGCCGCAATGGTCGGCCCCAGCGGGCTCGCTGACCGGCAGCTCGGCGGTTGTCACGATCGCGGCGAGAAAGAAGTAGCTGCCGGCGTCTCGCGACAGCAGCAACGTGTTCTTGCCGATCCACCCCAGCCCGGCGAGCACCGCGAAGTCTCGCTCCATCAGCGGCGCTGTATCGACACAGCAGCGTGTCTCGGCGCCGGGCGCCAACGCTCGGAGCGTATCGGCGAGCTCGTGCAGCCGCGGGCGGATCAGATCGTGGTAGTCGGCGTCGCCCCAGGCGTAGCGCGACACGCGTCCGTGCCGCGGCGTCTTTGCAGCCGGCTCCTCGGTCCGATAGTCGAGGGTCAGAACGATCACCGAGCGAGCGTCGTCCAGCAGCCTGTTCGGGTGCTCGTACGCGTCGCGGCGGTCGGGCAGGTAGCTCATCTGGCCGGCGTAGCCCGCCGCCAACCACTCATCGAAGCGGCCAAGTCCCGGCGGCGCCACGGCCGGAGCCACTCCCATGCGGCCGAATCCTAGCCGGCGGGCAGCCGCCTGCAGCTCCGCGATAACTGTTTGTTTCGCAACGACTTGCGACATGGGCGACGCCGACGCAGCACGCGTCGGCGAATCCGTTTGTGTTCGTTCACGCCTCGATTAGCGTGAAACGGTACGCGGTGGGCAGCGGCGGCGACGCCCTGCTGCCCGGGCGGCTTCCTAGCTTACGAGAACCAAGGTGTCATCAACCATGCTACTCGCTCGCACGATCAGCGCTCTCGCCCTCGCGGCGGTCGTGGGCGGCTCGACCGCCGAGGCTTTCCCCGGTGGCTACGGCGGTTTCTACGATCTGGGTGTCGGCGGACTCTACCGATCGCTCGACTTCCCGACCGAGCGTCGCGTGCCGTACTTCGCCGCGCGGCCGCCCGTGTACTACAGCCGGCCGGTTCCCCGGACCTACGGCTACAGTCCTTTCGCCTATGGCCCGAACGTCCGCACGCCCGACGTTGTCGCCGAGCCGATGACGATCGTGAACCCGTTCGTCCCGAGCTCCAAGAAGCAGCCGCAGAAGGCCGACGGCGCCCGCCGCTCGACGAAGAAGCGCGACATGACGATCGCGGCTCCGGCCAAGAAGCCGGCCCCGCAGCCGAAGATGATCGTCAACCCGTACGTCAACGCCGTCGCCGACGAGCCCGTTTACCACTGACTCGCTCGCCGCCCCGACCGTCGGTCGTCGGGCGGACCATCGAGTAACTTGTAAGACGCCGCGGTCCGGTGGGGATCGCGGCGTCTTTCATTTTTTACTCTGTGCAGCGAGAAGCCCCGTGGCTCGCGACACCCTGTTCACGAAGATCATCGCCCGCGAGATCCCGGCCGACATCGTCTACGAAGACGAGGACTGCCTCGCCTTCCGCGACATCGCGCCGCAGGCGCCGGTGCACGTGCTGGTGATCCCGAAGGAGCCGATCGAGTCGATCGACGCGATCACCGACGAGCAGCAGGCGCTGGTTGGGCGGTTGTGGCTGGCGGTGCGAGAGGTGGCGAAGCGGCTCGAGCTGAGCGATGGCTACCGCGTCGCGGTCAACTGCGGCAAAGACGGCGGGCAGACCGTCGATCACCTGCACCTGCACGTGCTCGGCGGGCGGGCGCTGACGTGGCCGCCGGGCTGACGCGCGACGCCTCAGCCGGACGCGTACGCGAGGAGTGTCGCTTCGTCGAACTCACCGAACGACGCGGCGCCAGCCAGCGCCTCGTCGAGCCGCCGCAGATACTCGTCTCGCGCCGTCTCCACGGCGCCCATCCGCCCCGTATGGGGGGTCCACTGCTGGATGTCGAACAGCGTGTAGCCGCGCGTACGCAGTTGGGCGACCAACGCGGTTAGGGCGACCTTCGACGCGTCGGTCGCGTAGTGGAACATCGACTCGCCGGCGAACAGACCGCCGATCGCAACGCCGTAGACGCCGCCGACCAGCCGGTCGTCGAGCCAGCACTCGACGCTGTGGGCGTGGCCGAGCTCGTGGATCCGTTGGTACGCCCGCCGCATGCTGTCGAACAGCCACGTGCCTTCTTCGCGGCCGGGCCCGGTGGCGCAGCCGTGCAGAACGCCGGCGAAGTCGTTGTTGGCCGTCACACGATACCGGCGGCTGCGGATCGTCCGCCGCAGGCGCCGCGACACGTTCAAGCCGTCGAGCGGCATGATCGCGCGTGGGTCGGGCGACCACCAAAGCATCGGCTCGCCCGGTCGTTGCGGCCAAGGGAAGATGCCGCGCCGATAGGCGTCGAGAAGCCAGTCGGGCTCGAGCTTGCCGCCGACGGCAACGAGCCCGTCGGGGTCGCTCTCCCGCGGGTCGGGGAAGCGAGAAGCGGAGGCAACGCCGGTGGCACGGTCGCGGGACGGCATGCACGCCAACCTAGCGAAAGCACCCCGCCGCGGTCACCACGGCAGGCTCATTTCTTCTAGCAGTTCTTCCCACCGCAGCTCTCGCGGCCGGCTCTTGCCCTCGGGCCACTCGGTGTACGACGCCTTGCACGTGAACTTCGGCCGCAGCCACTGCGCGGTCGCGTTGGTGCGGACGAACGGTCGCGTCGCCTCGGCCCGATCGAACTTCGCGAAAAGTTCATCGCGCTCCTCGGGCGTGAGCTTCGGACGCACGTCGCCGATGTACTTCAGCCGGCCGCCAGTCTCGGTCGCTAGCAGGACGCTGTCGATGCGGCGTTCCTTGGTCAGCCGGTAGCCGATCAGCAGACAGTCGATCTTGGTGCGTGGCTTCTCGGGGGCGTTCTCCGCGTCGCCCTCGAGCAGTCCGCCCGCGGCGTCGGAGGCAAAGTCGTTCATCGACTCCTCCATCGACTTCTCTTCGGCTCGGAGCTGCTTGGCCTGCTCGGCGATCGCCCCGACGAGATTCGTCTGGGCTCGTTGCTTAAAGCCCCAATCGAGCAGACGCTCGTAGGGGATGCCGCCGATGATGAGCGTCGCACACAGGATCGCCGCGAGGGCGCCGCTGCCGACCTGTACGAGCCAGACCCGATCGGGCAAGTCAGCGACGATCGTCCGCCACGCCTTGAACGGCTTAACCAGCACGTCCTTCGGGCCGAGCTCAGCGTCCTCCGACGAGCAGAGCACAAACGCGGTCAGGTGCGCCACGATCAACGCCAGGACGCCGAAGAACAGCTGTGTGAGCGAGTAGGTTGTCCGCCAAGCGGATCCCGTCGCGTCGAAGTAAACGCGAGCCACCGCGCTGCTAATCACCAGCGTTAAGCAGATCCCGATGATGATCCATCCCCACGTGGGGATCAGCGTCCGCCACACGTCCAGATGCTTCTGCAACTCGCTCTGCGGTGCTTCCTCGGCCTCTTGTGTGGCGAGCTCGGGGTTATGCAGCGCCTCGTAGGCCTTGTCGATCTCGACGAACACGCCGGCGGCCGGGTACCAGCCGCACGCCGGGCACGCGGCCGCGTCGTTGGGGGCGCCGCACTTTTCGCACCTGGGCCGCGTATCTTCCTCGGGCGCCGCGGCGGCTTCCGACACAGGGGCTTGCTGGTCTTCGATCGGCGGATCGGCGAGGGCGGCTTCGGACACCGGTGTTCCATCCCAACGAGCGGCTCTTGATGAATCAGCGGCTCGCCCCGCGGGCGGCGCACGCTTTGAAGAAAAACGTAGCTCACCTCCGACGAACGTCCGGCGCCCCAAGCCGGACGCCATGGTTTACCTATGACGGCCGTAGCGACTGCGCCTACGAGGCACGGTTGCGTGCCCCCCAGTGATCGGTCGCTATACTGGAGGCTGGCCCCGGGGCGACGCCTCGGCGACATGCCACTGCAGCGGGCCCGTGAGCCCGTCACGGAGAGACAAGCCGAATGGAAACGAAAGACATCGCCCCCGGGACGATCGACCCGGCCTCGGAAGGCGCCGCCGCCGACGCGGAGGCTGCGTCGGCAGCAGGCCCGGCGGGCGACGGCGCCGCGGGACCGCCGATGTTCGACAAGCCGAACCTGCAGATGCGGGATCCCGACCCGTACGCGTTCGCCAACCGCATCCGGCGGCTGACGATCATCGCGTGCGTGATGGCCTCGCTGGCGATCGCGCCGTTCGTGTCCAGGATCGTGGCTTACCAGATACGCCGCGGGCAGATGCAGGCCGAGGTCGAGGTGGCCACAGGGGCCTTGGCCGAAGTGGCGCCGACGATCGAGGGCTTCGCCGCTGTGTCGCGGCTCGTCTCGCAGAAAGTGGGCCCGAGCGTTGTCAGCATCTTCCCCCGCACGGGCATCCGCCGCGGGGCTCCCGGCGGGCAAGGCAGCGGGTTTCTCGTCGACGCGGAAGGCTTCGTCATCACCAACTACCACGTGGTCGAGAACGCCACGCAACTGACGGTGCAGTTCGCCAACGGCGAGACGTCCGACGCGTCGGTCATCGGCGCCGACCCGGAGACTGACTTGGCGCTTCTCCGAGTCGACCCCGTCGATCTGCCTGCCGCCGCGTGGGGTGACAGCGACTCGCTCGAACAGGGCGACGTCGTCTGGGCCGTCGGCAGCCCGTTCGGCCTGCAGAGCAGCGTGACGTTCGGCATCGTCAGCGCGAAGTCGCGTCGCGCGGAGAGCGGCGCCACCGGCAGCATCTATCAAGAGTTCCTCCAGACGGACGCGGCCGTGAATCCCGGCAACAGCGGCGGCCCGCTGGTGAACCTCGCCGGCGAGGTCATCGGCGTGAACACGGCGATCATGGGCCAGAGCTATCGGGGAGTGAGCTTCGCGATCCCCAGCACGCTGGCGCGGGACAAGTACGAGGTGCTCCGCGACCGGAAGTACATCGAGCGTGGTTTTCTGGGCATCGAGCCCCGGCTCCCGCCCGAGGTGTTGCGTCGCAAGTTCGGGCTCGAGGTCGGCGAGGGCGTGCTCGTGTTCAACCGCAGAAAGGACTCGCCGGCGGAGTTCGCGGGCCTGGAACGCGGCGACGTGATTCTCAGGTGGAATGAGCACGAGGCGTCGGACCCGACTCTCCTCAGCCGGGCGATCGCCGCGACGCAGATCGGCTCCAAGGCGACGGTCGTCGTCCGGCGTCTGGAGGGCGGCAAACCGATCGACCGGGAGCTCACCGTCCAGGTCGGCCGCAAGCCGGACGTCGAGCCCCGTTAAGCCCTTCTAGTCCTGCGCGAGGGAGCGCCGTCCGTTGAACACCGCCGCGCCGAACGACGCCAAGGAGATCGTCCGCCAGGCGACGGACATCGTCGATCTGGTCGGCTCGTACCTGCAGCTACGCCGGCAGGGACGCGGCTACACGGCCCTTTGCCCTTGGCACGACGACTCGAAGCCGAGCCTGCAGATCAACCCCGAGCGGCAGTCGTTCAAGTGCTGGGTGTGCGACATCGGCGGCGACGTCTTCAGCTTCATCATGAAGATGGACGGGCTAGAGTTCCGCGAGGCGCTGGAGCAGCTGGCCGACCGCGCGGGGATCGACCTGTCCGCCTTCCGGAGCTCAACGCCACGGGCCGAGCCGGGCTCCGCGGCCGATAAGAAAACGCTGCTAGCCGCCATGGCATGGGCCGAGCAGCGCTACCAACACTGCCTGCACGAGCACCCGGCCGCCGCGGTGGCGCGGCGGTACCTGGAGCAGCGGCAGATCACGGCCGATAGCGTGAAGCAGTTCCGCATCGGCTTCGCGCCGATGGAGTGGGACTGGCTGCTGAAGCAGGGTCCCTCGGCCGGGTTCTCGTCCGCCGTGCTGGAGCGGGTCAACCTCGCGGCGCCGCGCAAGAGCGGCGCGGGCCACTACGACCAGTTCCGCGGCCGGCTGCTGTTCCCCATCCGCGACGTGCGTTCGCGCCCGGTGGCCATCGGCGGCCGTGTGCTGCCGGAGCTCGTCGCGGCGGAGAACAACCCAGACTACAAGCCGGCCAAGTACGTCAACTCGGCCGAGACGCCCATCTACTCGAAGAGTCGTGAGCTATACGCGTTGGAGCTCGCGCGCGACGCCGCGCAGCAACGCGATCAGATCATCGTCGTCGAGGGGTACACCGACGTCATCGGCCTGCACCAGGCGGGGGTGACCAACGTCGTGGCCGCGTGCGGCACGGCAATGGGCGAGGGCCACCTGAAGCTCATCCGCCGCTACACCGACCGTGTGGTGCTGGTGCTCGACGGCGACGAGGCCGGCCGGAAGCGTGCTAGCGAGCTGCTCGAACTATTTGTCGCGAGTCCGGTCGAACTGAAGATACTGACCTTGCCCGGCGGGCTCGATCCGTGTGATTTTGTATTGTCGCATGGAAGCGACGAGTTCGTGTCGCTGGTCGAGTCAGCGCCGGACGCGATGGAACACAAGCTTCGCAGTGTCTCGGAACGGATGCCGGCCACGCTGGAAAACACGCACGACGACGCGACCGCGGTCGAGGAGGTCCTCGGCACGCTGGCCAAGACCCGCGTCGCCCCGGGCGAGGCGGGCTCCGCGATGCTGCTGCGTGAGCAGGGCCTCATCGGTCGGCTCGCCCGTCGGTTCCGCCTGCCGGAAGAGGGCCTTCGCCGCCGGCTCGCCGATCTGCGGCGTACCGGCCGCGACCGGGCAACCAACGCCCAGCCGGGGGCCGACTTCCCGGACCAAGAGCCCGCCGCCCCGCGTGGCGCTCGCAGCCTGAACGCGTGGGAACGCGAAGCGTGCGAGCTGCTGCTGGTCGACAGCGACGTGGCCGCGCAGCTCACCACCACCCTGGACGAGGCGGACTTCACGTCCACCGCCGGGCGGACGCTGTTCCTGCTGGCCCGCGAAGAGGCCGAGCGGGGCGACGCCTCGTTCGACCGCCTGATGCTGGCGACCAACAACGAACGGCTGAAGAACCTGCTTGTGGAGCTCGACGAGGCCGGCCGCGGCCGCGCGGCGAGCGACGCCGCGCAGCGTGTAAATGACCTCCTCTTATCCCGCCGTCGGCGCCAGGAAGACGCCCGACGCGGAGAACAGATCACCGCCCTCGAACAAGGAGACCTCGCTGATACGGCGGCGGACGAAGCGGTGATCGCTTTGTTCGCGGACCGTAAACGCTCCGAGACCGGTCGCTGATCCACGGAAGGATCGCAAGTCTCGTAGCGCCAGGAACGCTCTCGTCGGACGCCGCGCCCGCAACGCCGCGCCGACACACGTTCCGCTCACGTCACCCCGCGTGCAGGAAGCACGCTCCAGGAGTGGACCCATGCCCTCGATCATCACGGAAGAGATCTCCCAAGCGGTTGTTTCCGACCAGCCGGACGCGACCGCCCTCGCCCCGTCCGCGGCGGAGCCTGAGACGGAGCCGGGCGTCCCGGCCGACTCCGGCGAGTCGGCCGCCACCACCGAGCGGATGACCGTCGCCAACCCGACGGCGTTCGACGACGACCCGCCGAAGGGCATCCCGGGCGGCGTCGATGACGCCCTCCGCCGGATCGCCGCTCTCGCCCGCGAGCAGGGCCACCTGACGTACGATCAGGTGTACGACTACCTGCCGGACGAGACGTTCGGCACGGAGCAGATCGACGCCCTGATGCGGGCGATCGAGGGTCTGGGCGTCGAACTCATCAACGACCCCAACAAGCCCGCGCCGCTCCGCGCGGCCGACGCCGCTAGCGCCGACGACTCGCCGCTGCTGCGGGACGGCCTGCCGAGTTCGTCGAGCGATCCGATCCGGATGTACCTGTCGCAGATGGCGGAGATCCCGCTGCTGACTCGCGACGAGGAGATCAACCTCGCGAAGAAGATCGAGCTCAGCCGCAAGCGGTTCCGTCGCAACCTGCTGCGTTCGTTCTACGCCCTGGAGGCGACCGTCAAGACGCTCGAGGGCGTTCACGCCGGCGAGCTGCCCTTCGACCGAACGATCAAGGTGTCGCTCACCGAACGGCTGACGAAGGCGCAGGTGGCGGCCCGCATGCCACACAACCTGAAGACGCTGCGTCGGCTGATGGACCAGCAGCGGGCGGACTACGCGACAATGATCGACCGCCGCGTCGCCGCGGGCGAGAAGCGTGAAGCTCGCACCTGCTACCTGCGACGCCGCGAGAAGATGCTGACGATGGTCGAAGAGCTCAGCCTCCGCATGCGACGCATCAGCCCGCTGGTCAACGAGCTGGGCGACTACTCGAAACGGATCGACGCCGTCCGTGCGGAGCTCGCGGAGCTGAAGCGGACCGACGCCCCGGCGGACAAGGTTCACTCGGTCCGTGCGGAGCTGCTGCAGCTCACCAAGCGGGTACTCGAGAGCCCGTCGAGCCTTCGGCGCCGCGCGGCCGAGGTGAAGCGGCAGTACCGCGAGTTCGAGAACGTCAAGCGCGAGCTCTCCAGCGGCAACCTGCGGCTCGTGGTCTCGATCGCGAAGAAGTACCGCAACCGCGGCCTGTCGTTCCTGGACCTCATCCAGGAGGGCAACACGGGCCTCATGCGGGCGGTCGACAAGTACGAGTACCGCCGCGGCTTCAAGTTCAGCACCTACGCGACCTGGTGGATCCGGCAGGCGATCACCCGCGCTATTGCCGATCAGGCTCGGACGATCCGCATCCCGGTGCACATGATCGACGTGCTCACCCGGCTGCGGAACACGGCGAAGGCGTTGCAGCAGGAACTCGGTCGCGAGCCCTCGACCGAGGAGATCTCGCGGCGTGCGGACGTGCCACTCGAGGAGACCGAGCGGGTGCTCGACATCGGCCGCCACCCGGTGAGCCTCGACCGCCCCGTGGGCGACGGCGACGACTGCTCGTTCGGCGAGTTCGTCGAGGACCAGACGACCGACAGCCCGCACAAGCTGGCCAACAACGGCTTGCTCCGCGAGCGGATCGAGGAGCTGCTCAACACGCTCACCTACCGCGAGCGTGAGATCATCCGCCTGCGTTATGGCCTGGCCGACGGTTACAGCTACACGCTCGAAGAGGTCGGCCGGATCTTCAAGGTGACGCGCGAACGGGTCCGTCAGATCGAGGCGAAGGCGGTGGCCAAGCTGCAGCACCCGGTTCGGAGCCAGATGCTCTCGAGCTTCGTGCCAACGCCCGAAGAGATGGAAGAGCTCGGCCTGGTCGATCCTTCGCAGCCCGCCGTCGAAGACGCGCCCGCGACGCTGCCGATGGCGCCGCCAACAGAAGACGGCGTGCAGGAGTTCCGCCTGCGAGCCGCGTAGCGTCGGCGTCGCCCGTCACGAACGTCTCCCAGGGCCGCCCGGTCGAATGATCGGGCGGCCCTGTTTTCTGGCGTCTTGGGCAACGAGCAGGGGGGTTGGCAATCGCGCGACAGAGGCGGATAACGCTTGCCCGCTCTTTCGCTCATCACTCCTCCGCCCAACGTGCGCGATGACAACCGTTTCCGCCGAGACGCTGCGCACGCTGCATCGGCTGCACGAGCAACTCGCCGAGTTGCGGGGTCAGCTCGATCGGGCGCCCAAGCAGATCGCCGTCCGCCGGGCGGCCGTCACAGCTCTGAACAACGACCGCAACGCCGCGCACGAAGCGGTCGCCTCGGCGCGCAAGGCGGCTGATGGCAAGCAGCTGGACGTGAAGTCGCAGGAGCAGAAGCTGGAAAAGTGGCGCGGGCAGCTCAATGCCGCGAGCAGCAACCAAGAATACAACACGCTCAAAGAGCAGATCGCCGCCACCGAGATGGCCGCCAGCGTGCTGGAGGACGAGACGCTCGAGCTGCTAGAACGGATCGACGAGCTGACCGCGGAGGCGGGGCGTGCGGACGAACACCTGGCCAAAGGTGAAGACGACTACGCCGCTTTCGAGAAGCAACTCAAGGAGCGGCTCGCCTCGTGCCAGGCGGACATCGCGCGGCTGGAGGCGGACCTCAAAGAGACAGAGAAGCAGCTCTCGGGCGACTTCGTGGCCGACTACCACCGGCTGGTCCGCGGCAAGGGCCCCGACGCCATGGCGCCCATGGAGGGCGGCTGCTGCCTGGGCTGCGGCCAGTCGATCACCGCGAACATGCAGAGTGACTTGATGCTCAACAAACCGACGCTCTGCAAGTCGTGCGGCGTGCTCCTGTATCTGCCCGAGTAGCGAACGAATTCGCTCGCGCCACGCTCCACCAACGAAGCCAGGTGAGAGGCCGGCCTTTACCCCGGCTTCACAATCCCGCAGACTAATCAGCCGTCAGCAGGGTCCCTCCGGGACCCTGCTGCTTTTTGTTTACCCGAAACCGCGGACCGCAGCCGAGCCGGCGCCTCGCGTCGCTTGCCCCCGGCTTCCCTGGCCCGCCGCCTCCAGCCTTACACGTATCTTCTATGCCCGACATCATCCCCATGACCCGAGCTGGCTACGATAAGCTCAAGGGCCAGCTCGACGAAATGGAAAACGAGCAGATGCCGGAGATCACCAAGCGTGTGGCCGAGGCCCGCGAGGAAGGCGACCTCAAGGAGAACGCCGAGTACCACGGCGCCCGCGAGAGCCAGGGCATGCTGCAAGCACGGATCAACGAGCTGAAAGATAAGCTCAGCCGCGCAAGCATCGTCGACATGTCGAAGCTGCCAAAGGGCGAAGTGGTCTTCGGCTGCCGTGTGAAGGTGAAGGACCTAGACTTTGGCGACACCGAAGAGTTCGTCCTCGTTGGCGCGGGCGAAGAAGACTTCGACGAGGGGAAGATCAACATCACCAGCCCGCTCGCGCAGGGCTTGGTCGGTAAGAAGGTGGGCGACACTGCCGAGGTAGAAGTCCCCGCCGGAGTGACGAAATTCGAGATCCTTGAGATCGCTTTCGAAGAGTAACTGTTCACTCTTTGGTCGCGCCGTCCTGACGACGGCGGTGACTTGCGGACTGCCGTTCTTAAGGCGGATTGCCACAGAAAGGGTGCGGTTTCCCTAAGCGCGGCGGAGCCGATCGCACGATGGCGTTGCTGGATACCCACCTCAGCTTCGCTCCATGCCGATCTCTACGCCCACCAAGCCGGAACCGGTGCAGTCGGAGTGCGTCCGCTGCCGCCTCGCCTTGCCGCTACGGATGGCGGGGCCGGGCGAGAGCCGAAAGAAGTGGGAGTGCGTTCGATGCGGCGCGTCCTACCTCGCCGTGTTCGTCGCCGAGGCCGAAGGCGACACACGGCGTAACGTACGCCTCGCCGGCGGCGTCGCCACGACGCCCCCGCCGGCCAAGCGCGTTCGTGAAGCGCTGACCGACCGAGCGCCGGTAGCCTGCGCCGCGAAGAATGCGGCGAGCCAGGGGCTCGACCGCGCTTTGCATCAAGGCGCCCCGCTGCGGGTCGCCAACGAGGGCCCCGCCTTCGCCCAGAAGCTGACCAAACCGCGTGTCGATCCTTACGACCCCGAGGTCGAGGCGCGGCTGACGGAGGGCTTCGGCGAATCGCTCGGCCACGTCGATTCGCTCATCACAGCGATCGAGCAGGGCGCCTCGATCGACGCCGGCGCGCACCGATCGATCGCTCGCAACACGCTCGTGCAGGCGACGCACGATCTGGATCTGTTCGTCCGCCTCGGCATCAACCCGAGCGCCGAAAGCTACCCGGGCCGCCACAGCCTGCACGTCGCGATGCTCGCCGCCGGCATCGGGGCCACACTCGGCTGGAGCGAAACGACGCTCATCGAACTGGGGGTCGGGTGCCTGATCCACGACATCGGCATGCTGCAGGTCGACGGCGGGGTCTACCAGCGGGACAAGGTTCTCAGCGAGGACGAGTACGCGAGCGTCATCCGCCACCCGCTGCACACCTTCGACATGATCGAGGATCATCTGGACACGGTGCCGCTCGCGAGTCGGATGGTGGCGTACCAGATCCACGAACGCTGCAACGGGCGGGGCTACCCGCGGAACCGGTCGGCGCCGCTGATCCACGAGGCGGCCAAGGTGGCGGCGGTCGCCGACGTGTACATCGCGCTCGTCTCGCCGAGACCCCACCGACCGGCCATGCTGCCTTACAACGCAATCGAGCACTTGCTGTACCGCGTGCGCGACGGGCTGTTCGACTCGGCGAGTGTCCGGGCCCTGCTCAAGACGGTGTCGCTGTTCCCGATCGGTTCGTTCGTGGAGCTGTCGGACGGGCGCGTGGGCCGAGTCCTCCGGGCGGACCCCGCCGACTACACACGCCCTGTGCTCGAGACGTGGCGTGCGAACGAGCTCGACGCACCGGCGCAGATCGTCGATCTAGCCCGAGCGAGCGACGTAAGGGTGAATAAGCCGCTCGAGCACCTGCAAGCCGCTTAGCAAAGCCGCTTACGGGCTCGCCAAGAGGCGTACGTCAGTCACCGACATCCCGGCCGCCCGGGCGGCCGTCACTCCGGCGTCGGCGTCCTCCAGCGCGTGGCAGGACCGCGGATCGACGCCGATCTGTCGCGCGGCTTCGACGAACAAATCGGGCGCCGGCTTGGGGGCGATCGGGTCGTCGGCGGTCAGCACCACCGCGAACCAATCCGCCGCGTCGATCGCTTCGAGCGAGGCGACGACGTTCGCGCGGCAGCCCCCGGAGACGACTGCCATCGGCAGACGCCCGCGGTGCGCGCGTGCGAGTTCGACGACCGGCCCGATCGGCGGCGCCTCATCGATCCGCTCGCGGAAGCGGCCTTCCTTGACCTCCTGAAACTCGGTGGCGTCGATCCGCACGCCAAACTCGTGGTTGATCCGATCCACGATCACGTCGGTCGGCTTGCCGGCGTGCGTATCGATATAGTCCGGCGGCAACGACACCCCGTACGGTCGCAGGCAGTCGTCCCACAGCTGACGGTGGAGCGGCATGGAGTCGATCAGCGTGCCGTCACAGTCAAAAACGATCCCGGCAACGCCGGTCGGCAGGTCAATCACACGCGGGGCCCTGAATAAGCAAGAAGCAGACATCGAGCCAGCAGTGTCGGCCGTTCGAAGCGTCAGCTCAAGAGTCAACGCGAACGGCGTCGGCGGACCTACGCTCCGGCCGTGGTCGCCGAGGCGGTGTCCGACGCGGTCTCATCCGACGCGGTCTCGTCGGACGCCGCGGAGTTGTCTTGATTGGTGTGATAGATAGCGAGCAACTCGTCGAAGCGTTCGACAAAGCAAGCCACCACCTCGGGATCGAACTGCGTGCCGGAGCCCGCGAGGACCATCCGCCGCGCTTCTTCCGGGTCGAACGCGTCCTTGTACACGCGGCGGCTGACCAAAGCGTCGAACACATCGGCGACCGCGACGATGCGCGCCGCGAGCGGGATCCGCTCGCTGGCCAAACGCTCCGGGTAGCCGGTCCCGTCGAATCGCTCGTGATGGCTGCGGGCCACCTGCTCGGCCATGGCGAGGTAGTCGGGCGGGTCGTCGAACCGTTCGACCGCTCGGGAGAGCATCTGGGCGCCGATCACGGTGTGCGTCTCCATCACGGTGCGCTCGTCGGGCGTGAAGCGGCCCGGCTTCAGGAGCACCGAGTCGGGGATGCCCACCTTGCCGACGTCGTGCAGCACGCTCGCCCGGCGGAGCGACTCGCGGAAGTGTCGATCGATGATCAACGAGTAGTGCGGCGTCGAGAGCTGCAGCTCCTCCGCGAGCACGTCGCTGTACAGCGCGATGCGACGGATATGCGCCGCGGTCTCCGTGTCGCGGCACTCCGCGAGATCGACCAGCATCTGCACCGACTGGCTGTGCGCGCTGTCGATCTGCGTCTCGAGCAAGCCCGCGCGCGATTCGGATGCGGCGATCAGCTCTTCGATCGTGTCGGCCAGCATGCCGAACTCGCTGAAGTCATCGACCAGCCGCGAGCGGCGTTCCTGCTCGCCGAGCGTGCACGCGGCGGCGGTACGCACGCGGCCCATCAGGTCCCAGAACTCCGACCGGGCTCCGTGCTCGGCGATGTTGAGCCCCTGCACCTCTGCGTGCGGCGGCACCCGCAGCGAGCCGAAGCGCCGCCAAACGTAGGTCGCCAGCGACATGCCCACGAAGGCGTAGACGCCTACCGCGACGACGCCGATGGCCTGAACGCCGAGCTGCGTGAGCGGCGGGTGCGGCAACGATGCCGACGGGGCGAGGAAGCACAACGCCAGCGTTCCCCAGACCCCCGCGAATCCGTGAGCGGCGACGGCGTCCAGCGGATCGTCGATCCGCCACCGTTCCAGAGCGTGCGCGGCCGCGATCGCGATCACTGCGCCGCCGATACCAATGACGAACGCTCCGCGCGGCTCCAGCAGGTGGCATCCGGCGGTGACGGCGACCAGGGCGCCAACCGTGGCCGCCAGGATCTCGCGGACGCGGAACACCCCGGAGTGCAGCGTCTGCCACAGCAGCAGCGCCCCGCCGCCCGCCACGGGGGCGAGCAGCGTGTTCATAACGATGCGCGGAATCAACTCGGGCTGCATGAACGCGTTGCCGGCGTTGAAGCCGAACCAGCCAAACCACAGGACGATGACGCCCAACGCCGAGAAGATCAGGTTGCCGCTGATCGGCGCGTCACCCTCGCCCGCTTGGCCGTCGAAACGGCCGCGGCGGGCTCCCAAC
>JBCBPC010000018.1:0-77112 GCA_039820945.1 Planctomycetota bacterium | reverse complement strand
GCAAGCTCGACGATCAGACGCAAGTGAAAGGTTCTTCTTGCGTCGTGGTGCGAACCCCCACACACCGAACAGCCGCCGTATATGACACATATGACGTTATTCGTAAGTATCTACCAGACGCGCACTTGCGTCGCAGGCGGGCCGGATTTCTGCACTTCACTCAGCCGAAGAGCCACGTCCTGACGTGATCCGTCACTGCGATCAAGCGGTCGTCCTCAATTCGGGTCCGGTAAACACTGGCCATATCGTTGCGAGAGTGGCCCATAATGAAGTCGACAGCGACCTGATCCTTCGTGTCGCCTCCGACCGTCTCGAACACGTGCCGTAAAGCGTAGAACCCAACCCCCTTGCGGCGACATCCGCAAGCGTCCTGCAATCGTCCGAACTCCTGACCGACGGATCCGTTGCGATTCTTCTCCCAACACTGGCCTCTCTCGGTGACGAAGACCAGCTCTTGGGCTTCATCGTCTTTCGGTGCGGGCCGTTCAGCCAAAACGATCCGCAGCGCGTCGCAAGTCTCTGACCAGAGGCGACACCGGCGCATCACCCCGGTCTTCGGTCGCGGATGCTCTACCCAGCGGTCCGCCAGGTCGAGCGCATCCCGTTTCAACCTCGCGACGTCCGTGTTTCCGAAGCCACAATTGATGCCGAGGAAGATCATGGCCCGCATGCTGCTCGACGCCGCGTCAATGAGTCGCCGAATTTCGTCTGCCGTGAAGTCTTTCGCCGGCTTCGAGTTCTTCTCTTCCCTCAGCACTTTCGCGCTCGGGCGTCGGAACGACGGACCAAACCGCAAGGGCGCGTCGATCTCCCCGGAGTCGTACAAGAACTTAAAGCACACGCGTACTCGTTGAATCTCGTTGCTCAGGGTCACTTTGCTCCATCGCTCGGCGAGTTTGGTTCGCATCCGCGTGAAGTCCCTGGGCTTGAGATCCTCCACTGCCGTCTCGCGGCCTAGGTGCTCAACGATATTCAGGCAGGTCTTCCGGTAGTCGTCGAACGACCGCTGCACGATCTCGCCACTCTCCAGCCGGGCGTGCCTATCGTCGAGAAACGCGTTGCACGCATCCCTCACTGTCAGCTTGCCGCGAGCGACTTGACGCCCCAGGAAGAGGTCATCCTTCGTCTCCATGTACTCGGCAAGGGCGTCCTGCGGAGTCGCCCAGCGTTCACCAAACCGATGCTGCCTGCCGTTGATCTTCTTGACCCAGTACCCGTTTGGGTGGGGAGTCAGCGGGAAGCTTGCGTACGGTTTCTTGAGCTTCCGCGGCTTCTTATTTGGGGTTGCCATCGGGTAAGGTCCCATCCGAGGTGGTGTGGCCGGTTGCGGCGAAGGGTGTCAAGGACGGTGTAACACCGTGGCAGCACCCCGACCAGAAATGCCGCAAAACGCTTCGATAGAAGCATACGCGCCCGTAGCTCAGCCGGATAGAGCAGCGGACTTCTAATCCGCAGGTCGCAGGTTCGAGTCCTGCCGGGCGCGCTTCGCAAGTCCTTTCATTGCGGTGACTTCCGACCCGCTAGCAGGCGACGGCGCCTGCTCACAGGGGCCACTGTTACCAGGATTGTTACCAACGGCGTCCCACAGCGCTGAAGCGGTCGCCTGGGCGTTCTGCCCGACGTAGTAGGTCAGCGTCGTCTCGATGCTGGCGTGCCTCATGAGAGTCTTGAGATCCGGCGGCATCACTCGGCGCGACCACCGGAACCCGAAGCTCCGACGCAGGTCGTGAGCCGTTGCTGTCTTCCCCGTCTCGTGATCGACGACGACGCCGGCTTTGGCGCCGATCGCGCTGAGAATCTTGCCGACCTTGAGCTTGTCGCGGGCGAGCTCGCCTTCGCCGCGCAGCCGGTGCGGCGCGAACACGAACCCTCGTTCGCGCCGCACCGGTTCGAGCAGCTCGACGGCTTCCGGCGCAAGCGGCACCAACTCGACCTTGCCCGACTTCTGCGACCCGGCATCGAACGCCAGGACGCTGCGACGGCCGTCGAGCAATGTCCACACGCCGCCAGCCTGTTGATCCCAGCGCAGGGCCAACGCCTCGCCCAGGCGAAGCCCCGACCACCACAGTCCGCGGAGCACGTGCCGCCACGACTCGGCTGGGGAATCTCCCACCACGTGCGGGACGGCGTCGAGCAGTCGATCGAACTCCTCGCCGGTAATCGGCCGCCCCTTCATCTTCGCGCCGGCGTGCCGCGGCATCTCGATCTCGGGAACCTTCGGCAGCAGCTCGTGCTTGCAGGCCCAACGAGCGATCGCCTTGAGGCTGCGTAGATGGCCGGCGATAGTCGCGGGGGCAAGGCCGCGGGTTCGCAGTTCGCGGGCAAACGTCGAGACCCGCGTTGTGTTCAGATCACCGACGCGGTTCGGCCGGCAGCACGCTTCGAAGGCGTTCATCGTGCCGACGTAGCTTCTCGCCGTCGCCGGCTTCACGGTTGGGAGCTTGGTGTCCTCCCACAACAGCCGGAACTCTTCCCACCTTATCCTCGCGTTGCTCTGGTAGCGGCCCTCACGGAGCTGCAGCTCCCACTGCGCCGCCATCTTTTCGGCTTCCTTGCGTCTTCCCGTGCCGGCCGATCGAGTGATCTGCTTACCGGTGTTTGGGCACCGATAACGCAGCACCAGGTTTTCGCGGTCGCGGTACTGCACCACGTAGACCGTGAGCTCTTCGCCCATAACTGCTCCTCCGTGGTCTCGAGAAAAAACGAACGTGGTTCAACCGAAGTGCACGTGACGCAACACCTTTGCGTCCGACAGTCGCCCGCCGCCTTCAATGTGGCACGTGTCCGAGCGTGCCTAAGCTCATGGAGTGTGCGGCTACGGCCGCGCACGTTCCCAAGACCGGAATCGGACCTCGAGTGTTCTTCCCCCGTCACGCAGGCGAAGTGCGTTGACGGTCACAGAAGGACTGCGTGCGAGCATCTACTCTACGAAAGCCGGCCCGCTCGGGGCAGACGAACGACGTCTATGCGGTGGCGCCGAAGCATAGAATGCGTCAAAGCGTCGACGTGTTCCGCTGCCACGGCAGCGACCGCCGGCCGCGAGCGTGTAGGAAGGCGGTTCGCTCAGGCGAGGCAGCTACTCATGTCCTGGCGGCCACTGTCGAATTCGATACCACGGTTTTTTCCACGCCGACCTCGATCGACCAAGGTCCCATTGTTCCCGACGCAACGGGGTTCCTGCCAGTTATTGACACCCTTTTCATTGACGCCAGTTATGACTCCTTGTTTTCACTTACGGGCGATCCAGTCAACGTCGACGGAGTGTTCTGGTCTTTTGATCTGACGGCTGTAGCCGAAGGGACTTCCGACATCGCCATTACCTTCGCCTTCGCCGACGCGGTTGGGGCCAACGTTTCACCTGTCACGACGGGCGATCCGTTATCGGTAGTCGTGGTGCCGGAGCCGAGCAGCAGCATCCTTTTTGGCATCAGTTTGCTGTTCTTCTCCCGCTCAAGAAGGGCGTCCGGAAGAGAGCTGTGCAACACGGCTTTGGCCCAGGAATGACCGGCGTTGATCCATCGGGGCCTTGCCGTAGGCGGATGGCCGCTACGGTCGAATTGCACCAGTCGTAGCTGCTCGGCGGGCGTTGATGATTGTTGCCGGTGTCGTTGTTGGGCGCTTACCTGGGCAATAGCCGGTCAATCCACCGACATCAAACGCGCTACGCCGCGTAGCCGACCTCCTAAGAAGTTCGCCATCGCCCCGATCATCAGCACGCAAAGAAAGCCTTGGTCGGGCTCAGGCACGGCCGCAACGCCCAGCCCCCAGCCCGTGAGCAACGCGTTAAGCTCCTCGTTGTCGATCGCTCCGTCGAAGGGCGCCGCCCAGCCGGCCGGTGTCTCCGAATCGCCCCACGCATTCAGCAGCAGGTTTAGGTCCTCGTTGTCCACGCGGCGGTCGCCGTTGAAATCGCCCGGAATCAACGCCGAAGGTCCTGCGAACAGCGCGACGTCGTCGAAGTAGACCGCTCCGCTGTTCAGACTCGTCGGCCCGACGTTGTTGACCCACAGGGTGGCGCGTAGCTCGGCGATCAGCGGGTCGTCCGGCAAGTTTACCCCGTCGAGGCTGGCGTAGAACCACTCGTCGGTCGGACTCGTTGCATCGATGATCACCTCGCGGGCGTCGCCGAGCAGCGCGCCGCTCGCGTCGAACCACTGGAGGCGGAGCGAGCCCTCGCGGGTGCCTGTCAGCTCGTCGCCCGAGGGGTGCATCACCCAGGCGCCGAGCGAGTACTCGCCGCCCGGCGCCACCTCGCTATCGATCGAGAAGCTCTGCCGAGCGATCCCGGGGCGAGACTGACCGCTCTCCTGTCCCGGCGCCAGCCGCAAGGACTGCCGTCCGGTGTTCGCGTAGAGCGTTGAGACATCCGCCTGGTTGATGCCGACCCACGCGCCGTCGAGCGGCGCTTCGACCTCGGGGTAGGCGATAACCGCCTCCTCGAACCCGGCGTCGCCGTACAGGCCGCCGTCGTAGGCGGGTTCCTCCAGGCCGCGGTACAGCCGACCGACCTTGGTCAGCCGGCCGTCTTCCTCGAACAACGCGGACGAGGTGACGAACCCGTTAACGCGTGGTGAGCGGAACCAGGCGTACCGCTCGACGTGGTCACGGGCCTCCAGCGCCGGCAGCACTTCCGCCATGAAATTGTGGATCTGCTGATCGGTAAATCGATTGTCCGCGGGCGTTGCGGCCCCCCCGTCGCGCACGGCGAACTCGGTGATCCAGATCGGCAGGCCGTAGGCGGCGTGCAGTCCGTCGATGTGATCGAGAAACGCGTCCGCGTCGTTGTTGCCGTAGCGGTGCACGGCGAGGAAGTCGACACGCAGCCCCAGGTTCGCGGCGCCCGCCATGAACGCGGCGAGCCAGCCGTTGTTCGCGTTCGCCGCAGCGGGGCTGCCCAGGCGGAGCCCGGTCGCCTCGAGCTGCGGCCACAACGCGAGGGCCTCTTCGACCGACATGTTCGCCTGCGAGGCGAGGTCCGGCTCGTTGAACCCCAGCAGCGTGTCGTACCGCCCGGCTTGCGACTCCGTCGCCCAGGTAGACGCGTGCAACCCGGGCGAGTTCCGCCCCCACGACATCGGGACGAACGCCGTTCCGTCCGGCACCGCGTCGAACCCCGATCGCGGCTCGGCGGACCAGCTGTAGAACCAGGGGACGTCCAGCTCGTCCAGCTTTTGTAGGTTGGCGGCCTGATCGGGCTGCGACAGCGGCATGCCGACGCCGCGTTTTGGCGAATCGGCCCACGGATGCGCGGCGCTCACCGTCGCCGTCATCGCCGCCACCGCCAACGTCGCCGAGGCTACGAGCATCAGTCCGGCAAACTGCCTTGTGAGAAGCGAGCTCACTCGAACTGCTCCACAAACGGGGCGCCCGTACCATCGGCTCGGCGAAGCTTTGCGGTGACGCTGTCTGCCGGCTGCTCGGCCCCGACCGTCGCCAGGTACGCGAGCAGCTCACCGCGCAAACGCTCGGTCAGCTCGGGCTCTTGCCGCGACAGGTCGTTCCGCTCGCCGATGTCCGCCGCCAGATCGAACAGCAGAGAGCGATCGCTGTCGTAGAAATGCAGCAGCTTGTGGCGGCCCCGGCGGATCGCCGAGTGCGGCTCGCTGAGACCGAAGTTGTTGTAGTGCGGCATGTGGAACACCAGGGCGTCGCCCAGCGGGCGATCGATCGGGACCCCGGAGGCTCCCCGCAACAACGGAGCGAAGCTGCCGCCGTCGACGCCGTCGGGCATTGGCTCGTCGGCGCCGGCCAGCTCAACGCACGTCGGGGCGAAGTCGTAGCTGGCGACGGGCGTGTCGCACTGGCTGCCGGGGTCGACGCCGGGCCCCACGACGAACAGCGGCACGCGGATCCCGCCTTCGGTCAGGTCCCACTTGCCCCGCCGCAGCGGCGCGTTCATGCCCGGCGTGCGAAGCGGCTTGCCGTACACCGCCCGCGGCGGGATCAGCGGCACCCCGCCGTTGTCCGACGTGAAAAACAGATACGTATTCCCGGCAAGACCCAGCTCGTCGTAGGCACGCGCGAGCCGCCCGACTCCTGCGTCCAGGTCTTCCAGCATCGCGGCGAAGCCAGCGTGTCGGTGGACCGAGCCCGGCGCCCGGCCCTGTGTCTCTGCGTAGGTTTCCGCCCGATAGAGGATGTCGCTGTGGACCGCGTAGTGCGACAGCTGCAAGTAGAACGGCTTGCCGTCGGCGGCGCGCTCTCGCAGGAAGCCGATCCCGCGCGAGGTAACGTGATCGATCAGCTTCGGGTCTTCAGCCGGTCGGCCCTTCCAATCCGGGGCGCCGTACCGGAAGCCTCCATCGCGCCCGGATGTCTTGCCGTCGCTCTCGTCGTACCCGACCTCGGCCGGATCGACATCGATGTGCCACTTGCCGAAGTGGGCGCACAGGTAGGCGGGATCGACACGCTTGAGCATCTGCGGCAGCGACAGCTGCGAGTGGTCCACCCTGTTCGGCCCCCGTACGAGCGTCTTGCCGAGCCGCGCCGGTGTCTTGGCGAACAGCAGGCTGTACCGCGTGGGCGAGCAGACCGGCGCCGCGGCGTAGGCGTGAGGGAACCGCATGCCGCGGTCGGCAAGCCGATCCATCGACGGCGTGCGGTAGAAGTCACTGCGGGCGTCGGGCCGATCGCGATCCATCGGCCGCGACACGCTAGTCCAGCCCTGATCGTCGGTAAGGATCAGAATGATGTTCGCGGCGGGCGGAGTGGCGGCTGATATCGGCCAGCCCAGGCCCAGACCCGCTGCGACCAATGCGGCCCGCAGGAGCGCAGGCGCGATCGCCCGAAGTGTGAACCTGTGTGTGCTCACTCGCTAACCAGATCGAAGTCGAGGGTGTTGCGTCCGCTCTCGACGGTCGCGCGGAGCTCCGTCTGCAGGTTGTAGCGCGGCGGGATGCTCGCCCGCTGCCGGCGTCCCTCGCCAGCGACCGGCTCAATCGTCACCTCGTGCTCGCCGATCGCGGCGCCCATCACGTCGCGAATGTAGGCGAGCTCGTACTCGCCCCGGTCGTTGGTGTAGCCGGTCGAAGACCGCATGCCGGTCGGGTAGAAGCGAACGACCAGGTCCGCCGTCGGCTCCCCGTCGACTCGGACGGTGCCGGTCACGAGGCCGAGCGTCGGGCGGTCTCCGCCGCTGCAACCAACGAGCGGCAACAACGTCAGCACGCAGGCGATCGCGATGCGGCCCAGCCCGCTGCTTGTGACGTTCGCGGAATCGGACGGTCGGTGTCTCATCGCAGAGAGGCGGCGGTCTCGCCGCCCGCCCGTGAGCCCAGGTTGAACAAGATGACCGGATCCGCGTTCTCGCTGACGAACGAGACCGACCCGTCCGCGAACCCCATGTGCGCCCCGCCGGGGTGGTCGCTGCCCGGCGACTCGGGCGACAGCGTGTTGATGCCAGGCGTGAGGCTCTCGCCGAAACTCACGCCGGGGAACCCCTCGCGGGCGCCCTCCACGGTGTGGGCGACGAACGACGTCGCGATGCCGCCGCGGAACCAGCCGTCCCAGCTCCGTTGGGCGATGCCGCCGCCGAACCCGCCGCTGGCGTCGGACACCGGCCAGTTGCGCTGCATCTCGCCGACCATGATCGTGTGGGTCGTACCGTCGGTGATCTGTCCCATACGGGCGCCCTGCTTGGGCGAGAGGGCCCCGAGCAACGCCCCGTCCGGTCCCGCGCACCCCCACCCGGAGTGGAGATTCTTAGTCTGATTGCTGTAGCAGTTGCCGGAGCCGAGGCATGCGCCGTAGTCCGAACCGCCGCGCGCGATCTCCGCCGATAGGTCCCAGACCTCGGGCGGGTCGACGGACGGGTTCTTCTGCAGCATCGCACGCTGCTCTTGCGTCTCAACCGTCGCGCGACGCGACGGGCAGTACAGATTCCGTAGATCGACCACCCGGTACTCGTTCACCTCCAGGTTGTAACCAACGCTGTGGGTAAAGTCCCACGCGTCGTGGGCGCCTTGCTCTTCCAGCAGCGGCAGGATCTCGACGATCCAGCTGTGCCCTTGGCGGCCTTCGTCGAGCGAGACGAGTTCGTCCACGAGCTTCGGCCACGTCTGGCCGATCCAGGGGTCGGCGCCTGTCGTGAGGTTGCTCGCCGGGAATCGGCCGCTCATCACGACCGCCGGCGGGAGCTCGCCCCGGCCGCTCTCGTAGTTGAGGCACGCGAGCGACAGCTGCTTGATCTGGTTCAAGCACTGCGCCCGCCGGGCCGCCTCGCGCGCCGACTGGACCGCCGGCAGCAGCAACGCCACCAGGATGCCGATGATCGCGATCACGACCAGCAACTCGACCAGCGTGAAGCCGCGTCCGTGTCCGGCTCGCCGTGGCGGTGTTGCGGGTCGCGACATCAATATTTCCCTGATTCCTAACGGGCCCAGTCCGCTATTCACGCCGGCGGCGAGTCTGCGAAAACGCGGCCGCCGAGGTGAGCGTCAACGCCATCGCTGCGGGCTCCGGCACCGCCGTGCCGCTGCCCCAGTTATTCAGCAGCGAGTTCAGCTCGTCGTTGTTGACCGGCGGCGTGAGCGGCGCCGACCATTCGGCAGGAACCTCCGCCTGCCCCCAGTTGTTCAGCAGCAAGTTGAGGTCCGCGTTGTCCACACGGCCGTCGCTGTTGAAGTCGCCCGGCCCGGGTCCCACGGCTCCGGCCGCCGTCGGGTCGATCTCGGCGAAGCCGTTGTTCGGATCGAGGAACGTTCCGCTGAGCGCCAGATTGTCGATCTGCGATTCCGCGAAATCCGACGCCGAGTCGCTCCAACGCAGCCGGAACGACGCCGAGTCGCCCGGCGCCAGCCGCACCGCGGTCGGCGGGAACAGCCCCGCCGCCAGGCTCACCGAGACGTTCTGCGTGCTCGGCGAGTCCGCGAACGAGATGTCGGAAAAAACACGCCCGTCGACCACCTCCGTGCCGTCGTCCGCCCGGGTGAGGTTCGCGTCGAACCCACCGCCGGGATCGCCGGCGAGGTACACCAGCTCGAGTCGGTCCGGGGAGTTGGCGTTGCCCACGCGGGCATCGTAGTGAACGCGCTCCAAACGGAAAACGAAGTCGCTGTGGTTGGTGATCGAGAAGTCGCCGAGCTCCTGGCTCCCGTTGGTGCGGAACTTCCACGAGCTGGCCGCGGCGCCCTGCGTGTTGAGGCGTGTCCCCGGCGATCCGTCCGCCATCGGCACGTCTTCGATGTTCAGCCCGAAGGGGGCCGAGCCGATCATGCTGCTGCCGAACGTCGGCCCCTGCAAGAACGAGTTGTTGGTGGACTGGCCGTAGCCGTCCCACCCGAGGATCGACGACCCGGCGCCGATGGCGCCCTTAAGGTAGACGCCCCCGCCCGCGACCGGTGCGTGCGAGCCGGTCGGCGTGGGATCGAAGGTCGAATTGTTATCGGGCGTCGCGTCGGCGATACCCGAGTTGTTGTCCGAGCCGGCGTTGTCGAACGTCTGCCAGCCGAGGGCGTGCAGGTTCGCGGCGCCCGCTGCGCTCGGCTCGCTCACTACAGCTAGGGCCGCGGTGGAGCTGAGCGTCGCCCCGACAAACACCGCCGTTGCTAGTGTGCGATTCATTTGGCCGTGAGCGAGCGGTGCGAGGAATCTCGGGCCGGGCACAGGGCCCGGCCCGAGTAACAAGAGCAAACGCAACAGCGGTTACCGACGGCGGTTCAACGCGTACACGCCGCCGAGCGCGGCCAGCAACAGCGTCGCCGGTTCGGGAACCGCTACCGGGTCGATCGGCGCGAAGCCGTTCGCTTGGTCGAGGAACGTGCCGCTGAGCGCCAGGTTGTCGATCTGCGACTCGGCGAAGGCGCCGCCCGCGTTGGTCCAGCGGAAGCGGAACGAGGCGCTCTCGCCCGGCCCCAACCGCAACGCTGTGGGCGTTGTGAACGAGGCCGCCAGGCTCTGCGAGACGTTCTGCTGGCTCGGGGCCGTCGCGAAGCTGATGTCGGAGAACACGTGCAGGTCGGGCACCTCGGTGCCGGTGCTCACGCGGATCAGGTTGCTGGCGCCGCCGGCGAGGTAGACGAGGTCCAGGTCGCTGGGCGAGTTCGCGTTGCCCGCGCGGGCGTCGTAGTGGATCCGCTCGAGGCGGAACGAGTAGTCGCTCTCGTTCGTGATCGAGAAGTCGCCGAACTCTTGGTTGCCGTTGGTCCGGAACTTCCACGAGCTAGCGCCCGCTTGGCCCTGAGGCCCGATCCGAGTGCCGGCGGAGCCATCCGCCAGCGGCACGTCGACGATGTTCAGACCGAATGGCGCGGCGCCGATGGAGTTGCTGCCGAACGTAGGCCCGTTCAAGAAACCGTTGCTCGTCGATTGGCCGTACCCGAAGCGGCCCAGGTTGGAAGCACCCTGCCCGATCCGGCCGGTCAGGTACTGCCCGCCACCGCTCACGGCCGCATTCGAGCCGACGGGAGTGGCGTCGAAAGTGCTGTTGCTGTCTGGCGTGGCGTCGGCGATGCCCGAGTTGTTGTTCGCGCCGGCGTTATCAAACGTCTGCCAGCCGATGGCGTGCAGCAGCGCGTTGCCGCCGTTGCTGGGCGCGATGACCGTAGCCGACGCGTGGGGGGAACCGGTAGCCGCTAGCAACAGTGCTAGCGCAGCGTATCTGACACTCATTAGGCGGTCTCACAGGTGAAGAGATCAGGGGAAGAGCAGCGACACGGCGCAGCCGGCTAGCCCACTAGCCGACCGACCGTAGAGCCGGTCAGTCGGCCGAAGAGCACTCCCACGATAAGCCCTCATTCAACGGTCACAAGGCATTTCTTCGGCGGCGTACCGCCAGCCGAGCCCAAACACGGGGTCGCGTGACGAGCTGAGCTGGTCTTTCCCCCTCAAATTGAGCCAATCCGAATGAGAGAATCCCGCCCGGGCGGCCCCCAGGAATCTGGAGGATTCTTTCGATGAAGCGTACGAGGCACACGACAGAGCAGATCATCGAGAAGCTGCGTCAGGCGGACGTGGCTCTCGGGAAGGGGGCGAAGGTCCCGGAGGTCTGACGACTCGGCCCAAGAAAAGAGACCTCGATGACCGGTGTCTCATCAGCACGGCTCTCGATCTCGTCCAACGCTTTGAGCAATCGCTGGACTTCTGACTCGCACCCACGGATCTTCGATCGGGCAGTCGCCATCGCCGGCGACCCCGCCATACGGCGGAGAACTGCGACGCGATCAAGGATCTTGGCCATAGGTTGTTCCATGGTTGTTTCGCTTCGGCCGAATGGCGAGTAAGTCGACCCCGAATCATTTCACGGCGATGTCGTCCGTCATGCTGAGCTGAGGATTGTGTTTGCCCAGAGACTGACTTGTGTGTCCGAAATCAGTTGTCGTGTCGGTCCAGCGCACCGGTAATCGCCGCGAACTCCTCGAGCGCGGCTCCAAGATCATCGGCGATCTCCCGAGCCAGCTCGTCCGGCTCGGGCAGGTCTTCGCTGTCTTCGAGGCTCTTGTCGCGGAGCCAGAAGATGTCCAGGTTCGCCTTATCGCGGCGATCGATCTCGTCGTAGTCGTAACACCGCCAGCGGCCTTCGGGGTCGCTTTCGCTCCAGGTCGCCTCGCGCTTGGCGTGTGGTTCGCCGGGCTTAAAGCACGCGACGAAGTCGTCCAGGTCGTCGCGCCGCAGCGGATTTGTCTTAAGCGTGAAGTGCTTGTTCGTGCGCAGGTCGTAGACCCACAGCCGCTCGGTCCAGGGCTTCTCGCGGCCCGGCTTGGCGTCGAAGAACAAGACGTTCGCTTTGACCCCTTGCGCGTAGAAGATACCCGTCGGCAGCCTTAGCAACGTGTGCACATCGAATTGCCGTAGAAGGTTGCGGCGGACCGTCTCGCCGGCGCCACCCTCGAAGAGCACGTTGTCAGGAACGACGATCGCACATCGTCCGCGATCGTTCAGCAGCGTCCGCACGTGCTGCATAAAGTTGAGCTGCTTGTTCTTGGTCGTCGTCCAGAAGTCTTGCCGTTCGTAGGCAGTGTCCTCTTTGGCCAGCTCGCCGTCCTCGCCGACCACAGCAATCGAGCTCTTCTTGCCGAAAGGGGGATTCGTTAGCACGAGGTCGTAGCGGTCTCCGGGGTGCTTGGCGAGGCTGTCGGCGCCGGAGGCAATCGGGCAGGGGTCGGCGTCGATCCCATGCAAGAACAGGTTCATGATCGCCAGGCGCGCCGTCGCCGGCACCAACTCCGATCCGTGGGCGAAGTCGCGCTTCAGCCGCTTCTTCTCCTCGCGGTCCATCTCGGCAGCGTGTTTCGACGTACTGATAGGCGGTCAGCAAGAATCCGCCGGTGCCGCAGGCCGGGTCGCAAACGCGATCCTCGTGGTGCGGCTGCATCACATCGACGATCGCTTTGATCAGCTCGCGCGGCGTGAAGTACTGTCCGGCCCCTTTGCTGCTCTCGGTCGCGCTCTTCGAAAGCAGTCCCTCGTAGATGTCGCCCTTCACGTCGGCTTGCAGCGACATCCACTCGACCGGCTCGATCAGATCGACGATCAGTTTCTTCAGTGTGGCGGGATTCTGGATCTCCGGCCGCGCCCGCTTGAAGACCTCGCCGATCATCCCGGACTTGTTTGCCAGCGTCGTGAGCACGTGACGGTAGTGCGCTTCAAGCGCTTCTCCGTCCTTCTCCAGAAGGCTGGCCCAGCCTAGGTCGGGATCGACGATCGGCTCGCGATTGAAAGGCGGCAGCGTCTGCTCGTGGGCCATCTTCAGGAAGAGCAGAAACGTGATCTGCTCCGTGTAGGCCATGTACGAGAGCCCGTCGTCGCGCAGCACATGGGCGAAGCTCCACGCCTTGTTGACGATCTGCTGCGTTGGATTGCTGCTCATCGGTATCGATCCCTCAGGCCCGGGGCACCGGCCAGTAGATGCGTTCAAGCGGAATCAGCGCGACGCCCGCTGGCGAGAAGCGGTCGTAGTTCTCGACGAGTAGCTCGCGTAAGTCTGAAAGCGTGATCAGGGTCAGCGGAACGCTCGACCGCTCCGCCTCGTAACGTGCGTCCTTAGTGAAGCCACCGGTACTAACGTAGAGGCAACGGTCCCCCGTCTGGCGGCCACCAATGAAGGAGCGGACCTGGTCCGCGCTGATCGACGTGCCGAGCCGGTGCTTCACCTCGACGAAGATACGAGGCTCCTGCAGGCCCAAACCATCGGGCGAGGCGATGACATCGACGCCCCGATCGGCGCCCTTGGGCGAGACTCGCGCTCGATACCCCATCGCCCGGAGGATCTCAGCGATCAGCTCCTCCATCTCTTCCCAAGACAGCTTGGCGATCCGATCCTCGAGAAACTCGGTCGCCTTGCCAATCACTTCCTCGCTGATCAGACGCTCTTCACCCGGATCGTCGGCGACGACCTCGTCGGTCGCCGGAGCTGGTTCGTCGGCGTCGATCGGAACGAGCTTCGAACCGACGTCCGCGGCGGCTTCGTCTCGTACCTGGAATAGCGTCAGCGTCGAGCCCAGCGTATTCCGCGTCGACGGAAGCAGGCGGTCGCGGCTTACCTTCTGCCTCCACTCGACCGATCGGGCGAGGCTGCCGTCTTCCTCTCGCTCATACGCATCGGACGTGATCGGTCCGGCGTAGTAAAACCGGGTGTTGTTATCGTAGGTAATCGCAAGATCACCAGTCGCTGGCTCCGCCGCGAAGCGAACAATCTGCGAGGCCCACGAGCCGATCGATCCGTCTTTAGCTTCGGGGTGGCGTGCACGAAGGGCTTGTTCGATCGCCGGCTTGTCAGCCCCGGAAACCGCACCGAGGCCAGCGCCGCCCTCGAACTTGACGATCGAGTCTTCGAGGAAGTCGTCAATGTTCTGCGCCGAACGACCGGCCCTCACCATCCAGAGGCTTTCGCTCATGTGGTTCCTCGTGATTCGTGGTCGTCCGACGCGTCGGCGGAATGATCAAGTCGTCGCTTCCACTCGACGGAACGCAGCCGCTCGTTCACGCTCGAATCGAAGAAGTCGAAGTCCGCCCGTGACGTCAGGCGAAACACCACCCGACGCCCGGCGCTGAACTCATGGACCGACGAGTCGTCGCTCAATCCCTCCCGCCAGTGCTCGAGATCCCCGTCGAACCGTCCGAGTTGCACGCCACGAGCCCAACCCTTCGCGGCGACCGCTTTGAAACGATACTGGCCGTCGTACCGCACTCGCAGGTCACCCTTCTCGGGGCGGTTGTCCCATCCCGCGGCGAGTCGCTCTTCGAAGAACGAGCGAACGACCGGGGTTTCGATCCAGTTCAATACAGCAGGCCACTCCGTCGGTCGCGTTGCTTTGCCATTCGCGCCGCCTGTGCGTCCCGGCTGTCGTCGCCGGCGCGGCGCCGCGTGCTGCGAAAGATCGTGGTGCGGGTACGTGTTCTCGACGCTAAGGTACTCGGTTCCCGCTTGCTCATCGGTCGAGAGTCGGACCGAGCAGCACTTGATCGGCACGCCGTAGCTCTCGCCAAGCCATTCGGCCGCCTTGAGCAGCGAGTAGTCGAAGCCCTCCGCGATGAGCAATACCCGCTGCTCGCTATTCAGTTCGTCGAGGTCGACCGCGAGGAAGGAGGTGAGCGCTTGCACCTGCTCCTCCGACATGTTGTCGGTGAGCTCGTGATGCTCCCAGTCGGCGATCATGCCTGTGTAGGAGATCGCTTGCATCATCTGCAGTTTGTTCGCGCCTCGCTTCAACTCGACGACAACAATGACGCCATCGCGGTCGACGCAAAGGAGATCGATTCGGTCCGCGACGATGTCCGACGGAGCGACTTCCTCGTCGAGCAAGAAGAGCTCCTCACCAATCTCGCCGAAGAACTCCGTAGGAGTGTTGACGATGAGCTTCTGCAGTCCGTTGCGCTCAAGTATCGATGCATCGGCGAGGGTCGACTTAGCAACGGGCGTGAACCGGCTTTGCTCGCGATTGATTCTCAGCACTTCGTTAGCTCCCCGGCGTGACGTTCAGCATCGGCGACAGCGCGTCGCGTGCGGCTGCGGCGGCTTTGGACGCCACGGTAGTCGGGGCGATCGCGATCCGCTGCTTGTCTTCGCTTGCTACAGCCCATGCCGGTGCGACTTCGTTACCGTCGCCGACCATCAACGCGTGACGCACTAGCTGGTCGCGAAGGCTGCTTGTGTGACCGACGAACAGCGGCTCGCCGCCGGCGACGATCTGGTAAGCCCCAGGGCCGTCGGGGACGGTGTCTGCCGCTTGCTCGATTTCGAGCGGGGCGTCGAACTCCACGAGATCCCGCGCCTTGCCCCGCTTCTGCTTTCGCAGCTTCAGCGCGGTCCAGCGGTAGTCGAGCGGCGAGAACTTGTTCTTCAGCCGCGCCGCGACCTCGTCGAATCGTGCGGCAAGCTCCGGGTCGCAGAAGATCGTGTCGAGCGACGGCTCCCGGTTGAGCTCTTGCTTGAGCCGCTGCTGGACGATCCGGACCGACCACTCGCTGACGAACTCAAACGGGGCGAGGCCCTTCTCGACTCGGTGGCGGCGGGTCGCCTTTGGCAGCTCGGCCTTGAGGGTCTTGCGGAGGTTGAGCAGGTACTTGTTGATCGCGACGGCCGGGGCGTCGATGCCGAGCCGGCTAGCGGCGTCGAGGAACCGCGCGTTCGCCTCGGGGCAGACCACGACGTAGTCGGTCGACCAGCCATCGTGCGATTTGCGGAACGCCTCGGCGATCTGTTCGGGGTCGATCCCTGTCGTCGCTTTGGGTTCGTCACCGATCAGCGATAGCTGCTTGGCAGCGACGGGCGGCTTCGCCGTCGCCTTCTTGGCTGCCTTCTTGAGAGCCTTCTTTCTGCGGCGGGGTTTGCCGTTCGCTTTGGCTTCGGTGGCAAGCGCCTCGCGTTCGCCGCGGATACGTTCGAGCAGCCTGCTGGCGGGTTCGTCGGTGGGGTCTTGGGGGACGAGCTTCCCCTCGAAGGCCCGCTTCAGGATCGCCTGCCGCAGCCGCTTTGACCGGGCGAGGCCCGCGTCGATCGCCTTCTCGGCGGCGTCGATCCGGCTGAGGTGCTCATCGACGCGACGGACGATCTCGACTCGCTCTGGCTCGGGCGGTACCGAAACTCTTGTGGAGTTGACGAGGCTAAGGTTGAGATTCGGCTGCATTCCGCCTGAAGCTCGACGACGGAGTCGCTCGTAACTCGCCCACAGGAACACCTTGACGTAGCTCTTTAGCGTGCCAGTGCGGTCTTCGAATACGAGGGCAGCCAAAGCCTGGTTGATGGTCGCCGCAATACGTAATTCCGTCACCTTGCCTCGTGTCTTGCCCTCTCCGTAGAGTGCGACCAGCAAAGTTCCGGGCTTGAATAAGGCTAGACGCGTTTCGGAGACTGCGGCATCGGTGACTAACTCGGTGCCGGCCTCAACGTAGCTAAGGTTGACCGCAGAACTGGTTACCCACGGCGTACTCCCCCCGTCGTAGTAGCGGGGTTCGGAGCGTTTTGGAGTCGTGCCAGTTAACACGTCGCAAACGTCGCTGAGCGTCGCCCAGCACCACGTTGCCGGCAGTTCCGGCAGGTCGTCCGTCTCGGGCGGTTTCGGCTCTTCGTACTTCGCGGCGAGCTTGTCGCATTCGGCCGGTTCGGCGGCGGCGATCTTGTCAGCCGTCCAGCCTGCCTTCTCCTTACGGGCCCGCCACTTGGCGAGCTTGGCCTCGATCTGCCGGGTGCGGCGTTCGACGAGGATCCGCTTGAGGAGCTCGCTGGCCGGCTCGGCGTCGGGGTGGGCTTCTCGCCAGTCGGCGGTGAGCCGGCCCTCGACCGCCGACTTCAGCACGCTCGCCCGCAGCCGCTTGAGCTTCGCCCGTGCCGCCTCCAACGCCGCCACGCCGGCATCGAGCCGCGAGAACAGCTCATCGAGCTTCGCCACGATCCGGCGTTGCTCCTGCTCGGGCGGGAACAATGTGATGTGGTCAAGGATGTGTGATTTTGAAAGCCCGGGGATATCTCCTTTTGCGTGCCGTATGACCTCCTGGATGTGGAACCCCAATGAGAACACGAGGAACGGCCGCGATATCCCAGCAGCTGGTTGAAAAGCATAGACGTCGCGACCGATAGCCCCAGCCGCACCAGGAAACAGCTTGCCAACGCCAGCACCTTTGACTGTTACAAAGATGCACCCATCCGGAACCATGCGGCGAGGCATCGTGGTCCACTTCGAAAGCTTCAGCTGACCATCGTGCCACTGTTCAGGGCCAGTGAAGTACGGGGTTCCTTCCCCTTTTGCGTTGACGGCGTGCGTCGGCGGAGACTGCCCGCAATAGAGCACGCCGACGTTGTCCAGACTGCAGGGCGACCAGCCAAGCGGGAGCGACGGCTCGGATCCCACAAGCTCCTCTCGAAATGAAACAGCGTAAGTCACGCCGCTAGTGCCGTGTTCAACTCGGCGAGTATCTCGGTCAGCTCGCCCCCGAACAATCGATGGGCCGCCCCGAGGCCGCCCATCGTCGTGAACGGCACGTAATCCAAGTCGTCTGGATCGATTGTAAGGCTCTCGGCCACGTGGTCGCGGATCGCGTCGAGCCAACGGCGCTCGTCTTGCGTGAACGTGCGGCCCGCAGCCTGCTTCTCGGCGAGCCAGGCGTCGTACCGCTCGTGGATCGTCTGCCGCAGCGGCACCAGCGGCGTGTCGCGTTGAAGCGCGTGCCGGACGAGCGCCACCAGATCGACCACCGCGTCGGTCTGGCGTTTGACGACCCGGTCGGGCTCGACCGCCTCGAAGAGCCTCCACAGCTGGGGAGTCGGCTCCGCGAGCTGCAGGTCGGCTCGCAAGCTCTCACGCAACTCCTTCACGTGTCGCAGCCGCAGCCCAGCGCGATAGGGCTTGCTGTACAGGATCTGCAGGGCCTCGAACCGCTCGCGGTTGTCGTCGAGGTACTGTCGGAAGTCGGCTAGCCGCGACTCGGCCTTGGCCTTCGCCTCGGCGTCGAAGCCGGCCCCAACGAGCGTGTCGAGGTTCTGCTCGTCGTAGACAATGTCGGCCGCTCGTGAGGCGTCGAGGATCGCCCGGCGGAGGTCGGCCTTCAGCAGCGGCCGCAACGCCTCACGGGCACGATCGGCCTCGGCCGCCGCGATCTGCTCATCGGTCGCCTCCTCGGCAGAGCCGAGCGCGTTGGCCTCGGCCGCTTGTTGGGCAGCGGCGTCGGGGTCCGCTGCCTGGAGCAAGTCGGCGGCGATCGACTGCACGGTCTGCCCGCCCGCTGCCTGCTCGATCCGCGCGCGTTGTTCGTCGTTCAGCCGGCGATCGAGCCGGGCGAGCTTCGCGGCGAGCGTGCTGGCGAGGTCGGCGTCGGCGACGCCCTTGCCGGCCAGGTCGAGGACCTTGTCGAGAGCGACGTGCGGTTTGCGATCGAGCGGCGCCGACTCGGTCTTATCCCGTTCGCAGACGCCGATCGCGTCGACGATGACGAAGCGGTCTTTGACATTGGCGTCGCTGGTGACTTGTTTGAGCTCCGCGGCGTCGACTACACGGCAGCCGCGCCCCTTCATCTGCTCGAAGTACGGCCCCGAGCCGACGTTCCGCATGAAGAGGAGGCACTCCAGCGGCTTTACGTCGGTGCCGGTGGCGATCATATCGACCGTCACCGCGATCCGCGGGTTGTACGCCGTGCGGAACTCGGCGAGCAGATCGTCGGGCGAGCGATGGCTCTTGCTGGTGATCTTCTGGCAGAAGTCGTTCCCCTTGCCGAACTCTTGCCGAAGGATCTCGACTAGCTCCTCGGCGTGGTTGTCGTTCTTCGCAAAGACGAGCGTCTTGGGTACCTCGGTCCGCCCCGGGAAAATCTCCGTGAACAGTCGCTCCTTAAACGTGCGGACCACCAGCCGCATCTGATCCTCGGCGATAACGTCGCGGCCGACCTGCGTGCCGGTGTACGCGACATCGTTGTCAAGTTCCTTGAGTCGTTTGGCGCGGGCGATGCGGCTACGGTGCGGCACCATGACGCCCGGCTCGCTCTTGAGTTCCGCGCCCTGTTGGGTGATCTGCGTCTCGATGCGGTAGACGTCGTAGCCGACGTTCACGCCATCGGCGACCGCCCGGGCGTGCGAGTAGTTCTGGACAAGGTTCGTCTTAAAGAAGCCGAGCGTCTGGTCGGTCGGCGTTGCTGTCAGGCCGATCAAGAAGGCGTCGAAGTACTCCAGCACCTGCCGCCAGAGGTTGTAGATGCTGCGGTGGCACTCATCGATCACGACGAAGTCGAACGCCTCGATCGGCAGCCGCTCGTTGTAGACGACCGGCATCGGCTCCTTGCGCGACGACGCCGCGTCGGACTCGAAGAGCGAGCCCTCGTCGGCTTCGTCCTCCAGCTCCTCCTCGCGGAGCGTGGCGTAGAGCCGCTGGATCGTGCTGATGACGACCTTGCTCGCGTCGGCGACGCGCGCCGCGCCGCTCAGCCGCTGAACGGGGTACTCTTCGGTGAATTTGTATTGATTCTCCGGCGACTGGTAGTTCTGGAACTCGCTCTCGGTCTGTTTGCCCAGGTTGTTGCGGTCCACCAGGAAGAGCACCCGCTTTGCGCCGGCGTGGCGTAGCAGCCGGTAGATGAACGAGCAGGCGGTGAAGGTCTTGCCGCTGCCGGTGGCCATCTGAATGAGCGCGCGCGGCCGCGCTTCGGCCAGTGAGCGTTCGAGGTTCTCGATCGCCTCGATCTGCGGCGGCCACAGTCGTGTGGTGACCAGCTCGGGAAGCTGCGTCAGCTTCGTGCGGAGTTGGCCAGCCTCGCCGAGCTTCGCCAGCCGCAAGAGCTCTTCGGGCCGGTGGAACGAGAAGACCTCGCGGCTGCGTGGCTCGGGATCGAGCGTCGAAGTGAAGCGTGTCTCAACGCCAGTCGACTCGTAGGCGAACGGCAGCGGCGACGCCCAGCTGGGCAATCGATCAGCGACACCACCGGTGTATTTTACCGACTGGATCTCGACACCGCGAAGCGGGTGGCCTTCGGGCTTGGCTTCGACGACCCCAGCGATGCGGGTGTCTACGTAGAGCAGGTAGTCAACGAAGCCTGTGTCGAGCGGGAACTCGCGCACGGCGACTCCGACGCCGACCGACAGGTCCATCGCGTCAGCATCCTGCACCGCCCACCCTGCCGCGGCGAGCTGAGCGTCGATGTTCTGGCGGGCCTTGGCTTCAGGGTCCATCGCGCGAATCGGAACGGAACGCTTATGGCGTCGAAACGGCAAGTATACTCGCCGTGATAGGGGGCCAAACGGGTCGATCACGACACAGAAGCAGTAGTCCGAACGGCTGCGGTCTCACCTTCCCCCCAAATGCCCCGACGGATCGCGACTCCGCCGGGGCCACGCTGAGTTGTCAAAGAACGGCTAGAGACCGACGGGCCAGGTCGGCGCTGCGTGCAGCCCCATCAGGGCAGCAGGTCGAGATCAATGGCGGAACTGATTGCGTCGTCGCAGGCGCTGGCGAGCCGCTGGCTCTGCAGCCACAGCTCTATCGCGCCCCGGGCGTACACGCGCATCGGCCGCAGTTCGCGGCGAATCATGCTCTCCGGGGTCCGCCGGACGACCTCGCGGCGGACGTAGTCGGTGCTCACATCGAGCGCGTCGGCAAGCTGCCGGACCGTCAGCCAGCTCGTTTCTCGCCAAGCGTCTTGCGGCTTAAGCACTAAGCAGTCCTCCGGACGCGTTTACTTACCCAGGTCTGATAACTCACCGCGTAAAAAAACCGCTCGATCGCGAGCGAAGCTCACTGCGCGGGGGGCCCCGGCAAAGGACCCCAAGCCCCCGGGGGGCGGGCACTGTCGGTGGATCACTCAGAACGGCACGTCCTCTCCCGGCGTCAGCGCGGCTGCCTCGGCTCGGTAGTCTGGGACAGCCGCAGGTTGGGCTGCTGGCGGATCGACCCCGAGAGCGCCGGACGGCGTGGTCTGCGGCGGGTGCAGGTCCACGCGGATGCACGGGACGATGTCGCCTTTGAACTCGGTCTCGCTTGCCTTGAGCCAGACGACCTTACCCGGCCACTGGCTGTAGTCGCGCTCGCCGAGGTACTTCGCGATCAGGCTCGCATTTGTCTTGTTGCACAACAGCACGCGCTGCTTGCCCGCGAAGCGAAGCTCGAGCTTGCTGCCGTCGTCGAAGGTCTTCGCAGTGACGGCTTGGACCGTGACCGGCACGCTGGCCCCGGGCGGGAGGTGTTCGGCACGAAGAGCGTCGGTAGATCCGTAGACAGAGTCGATCGTTGGCATGGCTGGTTCCTTTCGGTTTCGGGTCCTGGGGGTGGTTCGTTCGTCGCCGCAAACCACCCTTAGTGGCGGTGCGGGTTTTGGGGGGTGGTTCGCCGGTTTGAGAGTGGAACGAACCACCCGAACCACCCCCGTGGTTTGAGGGTGGTTCGTCCTGGTTAGACCACCCCTCAGCGATGGCGTAGAAGATGGTCGGGTTGCCGCCCTTGATGCCCTTTGCGCGGTGCACGACGCCGCGGCCGACGAGCCTATTCAGCAACCGTTCGAGTCGCGGCTTACCCATCGCGAGGATTTCGCGCAGCTCGCGCTCCGACCGCTCGGCGCCATCGGCCAGAGCGTCGACGATGTCCCGCTCGGCGGCGGCGTCCTTCTCGCTGCGGGCGGCGCCAGACTTGCCACCTGCCTTCAGCCGGCTTCCCTCGATCGACTCGTCGGCGATCCAAATCGGGAACTGCCATCGCAGCCCGAGCGGTTCGATCGGCGGAAACGATCTCACTGCAGCGTCGAGGACGACAACGCCCGCCTCCTCGTGCTCGCGGAGGACCAAGTGCGTGTCAGCCGCGCGAGACTGGGCGCCCGCGCCCGAGCCGACGTCGGTGACCCGCTTGTCGCTCTGGTTGCCCTTGGTCGTGTGGTGGATCAGCACGAACGCCGCGCCGGTTCGCGCGGCGTACTTGTCGATCAAGTTGTAGACACGCGTCTCCGCCGCGTTCTCGTTCTCACTGGCGTCGGGAGACGCGAAGCGGTACTTCGCGTCGAGGATGATCACGGAGAACTCGTCCGGCTCCAGCCGGTCGAACTGCTCGCCCAGCTCGACGAGCGAACGCAGGTTGCCGCGGAGCGGCCAGACGACGAAGTCTCACTCGCACTCGGCAGCCTTGATCGCCATGGCGTGCGCAACATCGGGGATCCGCTTGGCGAGCGTCTCCGGGTGCAGCTCGTTATCGATCAGCAGTACCTTGCCGCGGCGGGTCGGGAACTGCCCGAGCCACTCACGGCCGGTGATGACCGACAGAGCCAGGCTATAGCCGAGCCAGCTCTTGCCGACCTTCGACATCGAGACGACGTTGCACACCTCACCTCGCCGCAACAGGCCGTCGATAACCGGCTGCTTCTGTTCGGGGAACTGCCTACGCAGCTGGCCCAGCGTGTACTGCGAGACACCACCGGGCCGCTCCTCGCCGCTCAGTTCGTCTTCGGCGAAGCACTTGAGCTCGTGGAGCAGGTCGCGGCCGCTGTGGCCATTGAGGGCCGCCTGGCTGATACGGTCGGCCTCGTCGCGGATACGGCGCTTCTGTGCCGCGTCTCGCACCTGAGCGGCGTAGTAGGCAGCGTGTGCCGCGGTGTGGATTTCATCGGCCAGACAGGCGATACGTACCCGCGCTCCGCTGTAGTCTGGCGCTGTTTCCTGTAGATCGCTCAGCAGCAGAGCGACGTCGATCGGCTCGCCGTTTCGAACGCGGCGTTCGATCGCTTCAGCCGCAAGCCGCAGGATCGGGTCACCGAACGACTGCGGCCGAGCCACCCCGATGACGTCGGCGGCGACGGACGGGTCGCGAAGGACCGAGCCGATCGTCCAAGCCTCGGCGTCGAGGGCTGGCGGCAGACCGGTTGTGTGTGGCGTCGCTATCATGGCCAAACCTCCGTTGAGTCGCGCGATTGCGCGGAGGTCTAGACGTTGCTGGCGTGGCTCGCTGCGTCTAGCGCCGCCAGCCGTTCGATGAACTCAATGCCGCACCGCCCCGGGACGAACTTGCGCCGGCCGGCATTGATGGTCTCTAGCTGAATGCCACGAAGCCGCGCCTCGCGGATGCGGCTCTTCGCGACGCCGCTGGCCTTGATGAAGCCAACGTAGGTATAGAGCCGATTGGGGTCGATGAAGCTCGTCTCTTCTGCTCGCGCGGTTGCCATGATGTCCTCCGTCAGTTCAGGTCGCCCCAACTGCGGGGCAAACAACTCCGACGAAGAAAGTAGCGTCACGCGAACACTTCGCTGACGGAGAGTCAGCCGCAGAACGCAAACTTACCAAGACTGCGCTGAACTTCGCGAAACGCTACTTGCCGGTTCTCAACCGCTCCCGGGCCGCGTGGTCATCGATGTCTTGGAGTCGCACGCGATTCTTGCCGCGTCGCACCTCGTGCACGCGGACCCCTAGCCGAGACCAGTAATCAGATCCGTGGGTTCGTGACTCGCCAGCGTGTAGTGTTGCGAGCTTCGTCAAGCTGGCTACAACACTCCACTCGTGTTGCGATTCGTCGGCGCCGCCGAGGAACTCAAGCAACTCGACTTGGTTCCGGCAACGCATGAGCGTTTCCCAAAGCTCCGTTTCCGAAGGAAGCGGTTGGTCCAAATCGACGACGACTGAGTCTCGGACGTAACGGATGCTTCTTTCCAGCTCGAAAAACCGTTCGGCAGATAGCCCACATCGCAAAGCGTAGAAAGCTACCGGGGCGACGTCGTTTGCCCACTGCGAATACGGGTAGCCGTCGTCCGACCCAGCCGATGGCCACCACCGAGGATCAGCCGAAGCCTCAAACACGTTTCCCTGTAGGTAGGCGCTCGCGACTTCGTACCAACGCAAAACCGCGTCGACGGCTTCTGCGTCGCCTATTTCTCGACGCCACCACACTTCACCGTGTTGCACCTGCACCTCCTTGCACCAGCCCGAGTCCCACGCCGGCCGAGGAGATACGCCGGCCTGGGACTCGACGCCGGGGAGCTACCCCGGCTGGCTGTTACCAAGATTGTTACCAAAACCGCGCTCCCGCACCGTGGCGGCCGAACGCGAAAGCCACTAATCCTCGCGTTTCAACTCTAACGAATCGCCAACGGGCGCGTCCGGGGCGACTTCTAATCCGCAGGTCGCAGGTTCGAGTCCTGCCGGGCGCGCTTCGTTTTCGCCACGCCTTGGTTCAGGCGGGGGCGGGCCGCCATTCGATCTCGTCGAACGAGCTGATCTCGTCGTGCGGGGGCGTGGTCGGGGTCGGCGTCGCGTTGCCGGGGCGATGGACCAGCACGGTCCGCAGGCCGGCCGCGCGGGCCGCATCCAGCTCTTCGGTCACGTCGCTGAAGAACGCGATCTGCTCGGCGGGCAGGCCCCAGTCGGCGGCGATCGCCGTGTAGCTGCCGGCTTTGCGTTTCGGACCGGTCGTCGTGTCGTAGTGCCCCGAGAAGAGCGACGACAGATCGCCGTGCTCGGTGTGAGCGAAGAACAGCCGCTGCGCCTGCACGCTGCCGGACGAGTAGATGCGGAGGTCGACGCCCGCCGCGTGAAAGCCACGCAACGCGTCGGCGACCTCTTCGAACAGGTGCGACCGGAGCTCGCCCGACTCAAAGCCCGCCTTCCAGATCATGCCCTGAAGCTGCTTGAGGCCGGTCGCTTTGACGTCGGCGTCCATCAGCCGATTGGCCTCGTCGATCAGCACGCCGGCGGGATCATCCGCGGAGTCATCGACGGAGGCGAGCCACTCGTCCGAGCCGCTGTGCCCCGCATCTCGCGCGAACTGCTGCTTTAAAGAGTCAAGCGACGCCTCGCTCCAAGTCTGCCGCACGAACCGTTCCAGCTCGCGGCGTGCGAATGGGAACATCACGTCGTAGACGTACGAGACGCTCGACGTGGTGCCCTCGACGTCGAAGAGCGCGGCGCCGGCCGACAGGCGGATCACAGCTCGACCGACGACTTGATGGGCGCCGACCCTTCGCCGGACACGTACGTGGGTCCCCAGCACACGGGCGGGTGCTCGCCGTGGAGGCCGGCGTCGACGTACTCCGGCGTCCAGCCCGACGTGTCTTGGAAGAGGCGGATGCAGCGGATCGTGCGGTCGTCGCACAGGTGGAACCAGTGCTTCGTGCCGTGCGGCACGTTGATCAGGTCGCCGGGGCCCACCTGGATCGCCATCACCGGGGCGTCGCCCGGCGGGTTGATCCAGAACACGCCGCCGCCGCGAACGGTGAAGCGCACCTCGTCTTCGCTGTGCGTGTGCTCCTTGTCGAAGCGGGCGAGCATCTCGTCCAGCCCGGGCGTCTGGGGCGTGACGTTGATCACGTCGGCCGTCACGTAGTTGCCGACCTGCTTGAGGCGCTCAATCTCCGGGGCGTAGGCCTCAAGGATCTCGTCGTTGGTGGCGTCGGGGCCGATGCGGCCCTCGACCTCCCACCGCTCGTACCAGATGCCGAGCGGCGCGAGCGCCGCGTTCATCTCTTGGTCGTCGGTGATGGTTTGCCCGGTCGCGGGGATCGAGATCGAAGCCATTGGGGTCGCTCACGCTTGGGGTGAGTACAGATGTCGGGGCGGCGGCTCGCTGAGCCACGGTCGGCGGCGGCGGTCACGGGCCGACCGCTTACAGGTTCTTGATCGACGCACGGTCGGCTATCGGGCGGACGCCGCCGAGAGCCGCCGGCCCTCGCATTCGAACAAGAACTCGAGGGCCTCCAGCTGTCGCCGCGCGGCGTCCAAGCCGTCTGCCCAAGTGTACAAGCCGTGCTTGTGGATGAGGAAGGCGCACATCGGCCGGTTGTCCGAAGACGCCGCGAGCCGCTGCTCCAGATCGACCGCCATGGCGTCGATGTCCTGCGTGTTGGGCAGGATCGGGATGTCGACGGCCGTGTCGTGGGTCGCCACGCCCGGCAGCGCCTTGAGCATCTCGTACCCGGCGATCGTCACTCGGCCGGCTTCGAGACACCGATCCGAGAGCAGCGTTCCCCACACCGAGTGCGTGTGCAGCACGGCGCCGGCGCCGGCCGACCGGGCGAGGGCGACGTGCAGCATCGTTTCAGCCGACGACTTGGTCTCAGCCGACGACTTGGCTTCGGCCGACGATTTGGTCTCGGCCGACGATTGGGGGGCGTCGGCGTCGACCGGTCGGCCGGTGTCGTCGACCACCACAAAGTCTGCCTCCGTGAGCCGATCTTTGTGCTTGCCGCTGGCGGTGACACAGAGCCGCAGCGGGTCGTGGCCGATCGTGACGCTGTAGTTGCTGCTGGTGGCCAGCGACCAGCCGCGGGCGTGCAGCTCGGCGCCGATGGCCATCAGCCCGCGGCGGTGGGCGAGCGTGTCGGCGGAAGGGTTGGTCGGAGCGGTGGCTGACATGCTGCGAATCGTGCCCGACTGGCGGCGGCGAGGTCAATCCGCCCGCGTCACGCACCTCGGCCAACGCATAGCCATCGCCTATGCCCGATGACGCAACTCAACCTGACGCAAGTCAACCTCGCGTGCCTTGCGATCTCGCCGTAGACTTCGAGCCGTGCCTCACAAGAATCGACGCCACGTGGGAGTTCTGTCGATGCGTCTCTGGTTAGCGATGCTCCTACTCGCGTTCGTGTCGGGCGCGACAGCCTCGTCCGTCGCCTTTGACTTCGCGTGGGTCGGCAACGCGGGCAACGCCCCGGATCCGGCGACCGGCTTCGGCGCGGTGCCGTACGAGTACGCGATCGCCAAGACCGAGGTCACCAACGCGCAGTACACCGCGTTCCTCAACGCGGTCGACCCAACCGGGGAGAACCGGCTGGGGCTCTATAACCCGCTGATGGAAGAGCGATTCGGCGGGATCGAACAAACGGGCGTTATCGATGGCGCTCGCTACGTCACGCAGTCGGGGCGAGAGAATAACCCGGCGACCTATATCTCTTGGTACGACGCGGTCCGCTTCGCCAACTGGATGCACAACGGCCAGGGCGACGGTGATACGGAGACCGGGGCGTACGCGCTCGGGCCGCTGCAGTCACGCGGCGGGGTTCCGCTCGACGGGTCGACCATCGTCCGCAACCCGGACGCACGCTACTTCTTGCCGAGCGAGAACGAGTGGTACAAGGCTGCTTACCACGACAAAGCGTCGGGCAAGGCGGGCGTTTACTTCGACTACGCGGTGCCGCTGCTCGGAGCCGACGGCAGGCCGATCAGCGACACGCCGGAAGATAACCCGGGGGCGGTGAACTACGTAAACAACGACTTTCTCGACAACGGCTTAAACGAAGGTTTCGCGTGCTGCGACGGTGCATCGTCGAGCGAGATTCAGAATCCCTTCACCGACGTGGGGGCCTACTTTCTATCTAGCAGCCCATACGGGACACTTGATCAGAACGGAAGCGTGGGTGAATGGAATGAGCAACTAGTCGGCGATGGGCGTCGTGGCGGTTTAGGGGGTTCGTGGTCGGCAAACTTTCAACCGCTGCGATCTGATACGCGCGACTTTGGCGACCCCGTGCTAGGTAACTCAGGTCGTGGTTTCCGAATTGCGTCGATCCCCGAGCCAGGGGCAGCCGCGTTGGTCAGCCTGCTTGTGGGCGTCGGTGCGGTGAGTTATCGATCGCGAGCGGAGCGGTCCGTCTTGTAGAGCGACAACCGCCGAAGAGTTGTGGTCCGCGAGACAAAGGGCTCGGTTCTCGTGCCCGCGCCCGTCATCCCTTGCCAACTGATAAGCGTTCACTTGGCAGCAGGCCTAGAAATGGCGCCCGAGCGACCCCGGCGGCGTGATCGGTCGTCGCCTTGTCTCTTCGAGGTACCGCCGCAGGTCCTCCTCCGCGACCCGCTTGCACGCGCCGATTTCGTAGCACGCGATCTCGCCCCGCGCGACGAGCCGTTAGGCAAGGCTGAGGCTGATCCGCAACCGGGCGGCCACGTCAAGCGTCAAGAGATCAACGCGGCACGTGCACCGCGTTGCGCCGAGCCGTCGGCTTACGCGACGGCCCGGCGACGCTGCGGTTGCTACCAGACAACGCTTAGCAAGTCGTCCTGCGATAGCACAGCACGCCGCACGCGACGAGCGCGAGCCACGGCGTTGTCGGCTCGGGGATCGGCACGATTCGGCCGCCGATGGTGATGCCCGGCGTGCCCGGCAACGCGTTCGGGCTGCCGGTGTGCAACATCAGGAACAGCTCGCCGGCGTCGAGCGCCACGAGCATCGACGACAACGTGGCCGAGTTCGCCATCGGGTTGCCCGCGTGCGGCAGGCCCGGCGGCGTCAGGTCGGCGTCGTCCCATTCGCCGGTGACCCGCGACGCGTTGGCGTCGAACACCATCTGCGGGTCGTCCTCCGAGGGGAAGCCAAAGATGTTCAGCACGTGCGGCGTGCCGGCCGAGTGCGCGACGCCCGTCGTGTCGTGGATGTGCAACGCCGTGATGTCGTCGCCGGTGGTCGGCGTGAGGCCGAAGTCGACGCCGTCGAAGACCACTTCGTACGCCAATCTAGGCGACCCGCCCGTGTCGGGCACGGTCAGCTCGAACGTGGCGAAGCCGGTCATCTGCGTCTCCGTGGAAACGGCGCCGTTCGGAGCGATCGCCCCGGCGTTGTCGACGACCGCTTGATAGAGCCGCACTGTGTCGGCGTGGCTGAGGGGCGTAATGGTGAGCGCGATTGCTGCGGCAGCCAGTGATGGGTTGGTCATGAAAGGTCCGCTTTGTTTGGTGTTGGTTCAGTGGTTGGAAACGACTGTTTGGTAAAGAATGCGCGTCTCGGCATCCGTGAGAGGCACACCGCGACGGCGCCGAGAACGGCCGCCATGGGTTCGGGGATCGCCCGCCCCTCGGCGGTGGCGAGCACGGCGTGGTCTCGCCAGACCGTGTAGTCGGCGAGGTTGACCAGGCCGTCCGCGTTGCCATCGGCCCCCGCGCCCGGAGTGCTGACCGGCTGACCGAAGTCGGCCGACCACGCCGCGTAGTCGCTCGCGTCGACGGTCCCGTCGTCGTTGAAGTCGCCCGGGACACGGACGTCGCCGATCACGTTCGCTTCGAACGCCGAGAGCCCCTCGGCGACGTCGCTCGCCGTCCACGCCCCGCTCGGATCGAACAGCAGCGGCAGGACGAACGCATCGGACGCTTCCAACGGGTTGTCCGCCCGGCCATCGACCAGCCGCAGCGGCGCCCCGTAGAGCCCCGGCGACGGCGGGCCCACGTCGGACCGCAGCACGAAGTACCCGTGCGCGTCCCAGAACGAGGCGCCGGGGTACTCTGCCCATTGCATGCCCGCCCACTGCATGCCCGCCCACGGCGTGCCCACCCACGGCATCTCCGTCCACGGCACACCAACGGCGGGCGGGGGGTCGCCGGTGAGGCGGTACTCGGCCACGCCCGGATCGTTCGCACGCCCCAGGCTGTCGAACTCCGGCGCCTCGATCACAAGGGTCGAGTCGGTCGGTGCAAGCGTGTCGCCTTCCCGTAAAGCAACGGCCCGACAGCTTCGATGCCGATGCGTGTGCCCGTTGGCGGTCCGCCGGAAGCGAAGCCCACGCCGAGACCGGGGTCCTCCGCGAAGACCTCGAAGCCGTCGTCGATTAGCTCGCCAACGGGGATCGCCCCGCCGACGGCGAGGCCCGTGCCGTCCGCGGTGGTCGTGACCAGCACGGGCACGCCGTGCCCGCCGGACCGGTCGGGAAGCATCAACGACACCGCGAACGCGGCGACGCCGATGGCGTAAGGATTCATCAAAACTCTCCTTGGTTGGGATAGCAGAAGTTGTCGGCCGCTTCGGCACGCTCGCGGACGGCGTCTCCACCGACGAAGGCCATTCGCCCGTCGGCGTACAGCAAGTGCGACCCCGCCCCGTGCCGATCCGGCTGCACCTCGTTCGTGAGGCGGCGCCACACCCGTCCTTTCGCGACGCTCTTCGGCGAGAACCAGACCGTGCCCGGGTGGGCGTGGTCGTCCGGACGCCACGTGGACGGGTCCACGAGCATCGGAGGCTCGTCGGCCCGCGTGTCGGCACCCTCGAGCAGCACCACCGTCTTCGACGGGGCGTGAAGCTGATCGATGCGGTCGATCGAGCCGAAGTCGATCGACGTCGGCAACGCGATGTACTCGCTGATCAGGTAGCTCGTCGAAGCGAGCTCCAGCCAGCGATCGCGCTTCGGGTCGGTCGGGTAGACCCACACGGCGAGGGTGTCCTCGATGAACGGCCGTGTCGTCTCGATCCAAGACCGATCGGCCCCCGCGTGGGCGCGGGGGAACGCCCCGTCGTTCGCGTCGGCGAACAACGTGAAAGCGATCCCGAGCTGCCTGAGGTGGCTTGCGCACTCCGACCGCCGAGCCGCCGCCCGCGCCGACTGAACGGCGGGGAGGAGCAGACCGAGCAACACGGAAGCGAGCGCAACCACCACCAGCAGCTCCACGAGCGTGAAGCCACAACGCGAGCGCATCGAACGCCCCGGCGGTGAGAGAAACAGCGAGCCGCACCGGCAACGCCAACGGCGCACGCGGCCCCGTTGAGGGACGACCGAGCGCCGCCGCGTTTTACGAGAGGGTCGGCCGCTGGGGCGGCGGCGGCTGCGGCGGGTTCCGACTGCCGAACCATTCCTCATCGACGCGTGGCAGCGTCGACACGTACGCGGGCGGCGTGGCCAGGGCAGGGCAGGCCGGCGGCGGCGCGAGGCTCACCCCGAGCCAATCCAAACCAACTCCGCGACACTTCATTGCCGCTAGAACCAAAACGCCTGGCGGCTCGTTCCCTTCGACGGCCGACAGGTCCCGCCGTTCGGCCGAGTCGCAGCACGCTTTGGCGGGTTCCCCATCGGCGGCGCAGCACGATCGCTTCGCCGAGCAGCAAGATGCGACGGCGTCAGGGTCTCCGCGCTGAGTGGCCGTCCCGGCAAGGCCTGCCGCACGAGCCGCTTCGCGTGTCAGGCTCGCCAGAAACGCGGCGGGCGGCGTGACGCCGTTCTCACGGGCCCACGCCAACCGTTCGTCGGGCGTGTGGCAGCAGCACTGCGTCCAGCATTAGTCGGCCGACACGCAGCCGCACGGGCAGTCTTCGCACGGGAACCGCTCGGCGTCTGGCTTCGGGGCCGACAGGCGTAGCAGCGGCAGCCCAGCGCCGGCAACGGCCAGCGTCAAGACGAGCGACGCGGCTACGCACCGCTGACCCCGGGTCGTTTGCCCTCGGGTAATCGTCGCTCGCTCTGGTTCCGCCACGCGTTCGAAAATAGCACGTCGTTCCCGCGGCGCCGATGCGACAAACTGTCGCACCCGCTTCAGCGTCGGCGTAGACGATTCGGCCACGTCGGCGGCGGGCCCAGGACCGCTCGGCGCCGGCTGATTGGTGACTCGGCGCCAACGCGTAACGACGGGGCGCTCGGAGTCGCTCCTCAGGCCAGCAGGTCGTTGACGACCTTGCCGTGCACGTCCGTTAGCCGGAACCGCCGGCCCTGGGAGCGGTAGGTCAGCCGTTCGTGATCGACCCCCAGCAGGTGCATCAGCGTCGCCTGGAAGTCGTGCACGTGCACCGGGTCGGTGGCGACGTTGTAGCTGAACTCGTCGGTGCCGCCGTGGGTGTAGCCCTGCTTCACGCCGGCGCCGGCCATCCACATCGAGAAGCACCGCGGGTGGTGATCGCGCCCGTAGTTCGTGGCGGTCAGCTGACCCTGGCTGTAGCTGGTGCGGCCGAACTCGCCGCCCCAGACCACCAGCGTGTCTTCGAGCAGCCCGCGACGCGCTAGGTCTTGCACCAGCGCCGCCGAGGCTTGGTCCGTTTCCTGACACTGCTTGCGGATCTCGTAGGGCAGCCCGCCGTGATGATCCCACCCCTGGTGATAGAGCTGAACGAACCGGACGCCGCGTTCCACCATCCGCCGCGCCAGCAGGCAGTTGGCGGCGAACGTGCCGGGCGACTTGGCGTCAGGGCCGTACAGGTCGAAGGTTTCTTCGGACTCGTCCGAGGTGTCGGTGATCTCTGGAACCGCCGTCTGCATCTTGAACGCCATCTCGTACTGCGCGAGCCGGGCGAGGATCTCCGGATCGCCCACCTCGTCGTGCCGGCTCGACTGCAACTCGCGGAGCGTGTCCAGCTGCGCGGACCGGGTCTCGCGGTCGACGCCTTCGGGGTCGCTCAGGTAGAGCACGGCGTCGCTGCCCGCGCGGAACTGCACCCCCTGGTGCTGCGACGGCAGAAAGCCGGACCCCCAGAGCCGCGCGTAGAGCGGCTGCCCCTTCTTGTTCTTGGTGACCAACACCACGAACGCGGGCAGGTTGTCGTTCTCCGAGCCGAGCCCGTAGTCGACCCAGGCGCCGATCGACGGCCGCCCCGGCAGCTGCGAGCCGGTCTGGAAGAACATCGCCGCCGGGTCGTGGTTAATCGCCTCGGTGTACATCGAGCGGACGAGGCACAGCTTGTCCGCGATCTTGGAGGTGTGCGGCAAGAGCTCGCTGAGCTCCATGCCGCTCTCGCCGTGCCGGGCGAACTTGAAGTGCGAGCCGGCGAGCGGGAAGCTCGCCTGGCCGGCCGTCATGCCGGTGAGCCGCTGCCCGTCACGCACCGAGGCGGGCAGCTCCTGGCCGTTCATCTCGCGCAGCCGCGGCTTGTCGTCGAACAGATCGATCTGCGACGGCGCCCCGCTCTGGAACAGGTAGATGACCCGCTTGGCCTTGGCGGGGAAGTGGCCGCCGGCGGGCAGGAGACCGGCCGAAGCGTCGGCGTCCCTCGCGGCCAGCGACGCGAACGCCGTGGCCCCGACGCCCATCGCCAGGCGACCGAGGAAGTCGCGCCGCGACGCGATCGGCTCGTACTGATGGCAATCCGACAGCATGCGATCGTCTCGAACGAGGACGAGAGAAAAAGAGTCCGGTGGAAGAGCGGCGGTCTAGCGTTCCATGTAGAACGCGTCGTAGTTCATCACGGTGCTGGCGACGAGGGTGAGCGCCGCGACATCGGCGTCGGCGTGCTCGTCGCCGGTGAGTCGCTCGTGGGCGCCGACGCTCAGCAGTTTGGCGGCCGCCTCTGGCGACGCCTCGTACCGCACGCGGCTTGCCTCGTAGAAATCACTGAGGGCGTCGGCTTCGGCTGCGCTCGGCGTTCGACCGGCCAGACGCCCGAAGACCTCCGCGATCTGCTCGTCGGGCGCGTCTTCGGCGAGGGCGACCCGCTCGGCAAGCACCCGAGCGGCCTCGACAAACTGCGGGTCGTTCAGCAGCACCAACGCCTGGAGCGGCGTGTTGGTGGCCTCGCGCTGAACGACGCACGTCGATCGGTTCGGCGCGTCGAACGTCGACATCGACGGCGGCGGCGAGGTGCGCCTTAAGAAGGTGTACATGCTTCGCCGGTACAGGGAATCGCCCTCGCCGGGCACGTAACGCAGCAGCTCCTGCGAGAAGTTGCTCTTCTCGATCCAAAGCCCCTCGGGCTGGTACGGCCGGACGCTGGGGCCACCCGTCTTGCGCACGAGCAGGCCGCTTGCCGCGAGCGCCGAGTCTCGCAACGCCTCGGCCTTCATCCGCCGCGTGGGACCCCGCCACAAGAGCCGGTTTCCGGGGTCGACGCTTGCCGGTGACGCCGAAGCCGTCTGGTTGCCATTAGGCTCGGCCGCCACGGGCGTCGGGCGAACGGCCACCGACGACTGCTGGTAAGTCTCCGAGAGCACGATCGACCGAAGCAGTCTGCGAAGGTCCCAGTCTGACTCGCGGAACTCCACGGCGAGCAGGTCCAGCAGCTCGGGCTGCGTGGGCCGACTGCCCTGGAGCCCGAAGTCTTGCGGCGTCTCGACCAACCCGACAGAGAACAGGAACTGCCAGTACCGATTCACGGCCACCCGGGCCGCGAGCGGGTTGTCGTCGGAGAACATCCACCGGGCGAGGCCGAGGCGGTTTCGCGGCAAGTCCTCGGGGAAGCCACCGACGACGGCCGGGGCGTCCGGCTCAACGACTTCGCCCGGCTGAGTGTACTCGCCGCGCTTCAGCACGCGGGTCTGCCGAAGGCCGGGCGTTTCCTCGACCACCATCACGTGCGGCACGCCCGAGAGGAGCTCCGTGGCCATCGCGAGCAGCGAGCGTCGATCGCGATCAACGCTCGCGTAGGTTTCGTTGTTTCGTACAAGGTCGTGCTCACGCAGCTGCCGCACGGTGAGGTCGTCGATGGCGGAGGGCGCCGCCGCCGGCGACTCGTCGTCGTAAACGGCGGCGATTTCGGCGTCGGTCAGCCGCGTGTCGTACACCCGCAGCTCATCGAAGGCGCCCAGGTACACGCCGTTGTCGCCCGTGAACTTCCGATGGCTGCGTCCTAGCTGCACGTGCCGCGCGGGGTCGGCCGGGTAGCCGGGCTTATACTCGACCGGCAGGATCGATCGCGGCAGATGATCGTCCATCACCCGTGTCGTCGCGGGTCGTCCGTCGACGTAGAGCCGAACGCCGCTCGCGCGGCCACTGCCGTCGTAAGAAAACCCAACGTGGGTCCAACGGTCGAACGCGACCGCCGTCTCGGTCTTCACCAAGATTTTCTCGGACGGCATCGTGCTGATGAGCGACAACGCGAGCCGCTCGTCCGTGTCCAGATAGAACTCCCAACCGCGCCACAGCTGGTTCTTGTCGCCGGCGGTGCCCGCGAGCACCCGGGCCGACTTGGTTGCCGACTCTGGCTGGGGCTCCGGGCGGACCCAAACACACAGGCTCAGCGGGTCGGCGACGTCGATCAGCCCGGTGTCGGCGAGTTCTAGGTAGCCGTAGTCACCGTCGATCCGAGCCGCCCGCCCGACGACCCCGTCCACGAAGCTCTCCGGCGCCTTGGCGGTCACGAACACGAGGCCGTCGACACTCTGCGTCGGTTCCTCGGGCGTGCCGTCGGCGTTGTTCTCGGCGGCCAATGGTTGGTCGGCCATCTTCTCAAAAGCCACGTGTCGGTGCGGCGTTGGCGGAGACACACCCTCCAACTGCTTTCCGCTCGCCAGAGCATCGCGAGCGTGCGATTCGCGCAACCCGTCGAACTCCGCGTCGCACTCGCGGATCGCCCGGGCGAGCGCGCTTTGGCGGTTCTCGGTCTGGGTGTCGGGCAGTGCGAGCAACGGGCTGTAATCGCCGTCGTCGCCCGTCATGCCCAGCTCGCGCACATTGTTGAAGAACGCCGCGAACTCGAAGTACTCTCGCTGAGAGATCGGGTCGAACTTGTGATCGTGGCACCGTGCGCACTGCATCGTTAGACCAAGCACGGCCGTGCCGGTCGTCTCGACGCGATCGAAGACGTAGTTCCAGCGGAACTCCTCGTCGATCACGCCCCCTTCGCCCGTCATCGGGTGGTTGCGGAGGAACGCCGTGGCGAGGATCTGTTCTCGGGTCGCGCCCGGCAGCAGGTCGCCGGCGATCTGCCAGGTCAGGAACTGGTCGTAGGGCAGGTTGTCGCGGAACGCGTTGATGACCCAGTCTCGCCAGGGCCAACTAGTGCGGGACCCGTCCGCGTGCAGACCGTGCGAGTCCGCGTACCGGCCGACGTCCATCCACTCCAGCGCCAGCCACTCGGCGCACGCGTCGGAGTCGAGCAACCCATCGACAAACCTCGCGTAGGCGTCCTCGCTGTCGTCGGCGACGAACGCTTCCACCTTGGCGGGCGTGGGCGGCAGGCCGGTCAACGCGAGCGAGACACGCCGGGCAAGCGTCGCCCGATCCGCCCGCGGCGAGGGGGTGAGACCCTCACGCTCCAGCCGGCTGCGGACGAGCGTGTCGATCGCCTCGGGGAGCGGCGCCGCGACGTCGGGCCTCCGCGGCGGCTCGAACGCCCAGTGCGACTCCCAATCGGCGCCCGATCGCACCCAATCGACAAGCACTTGCTTGGCTTCGGGAGTGAGGTCCATCTTCGCCTCGGGCGGAGGCATGACCTCGTACGGGTCGTCCGAGAAGATCCGCCGGATCGCCTCACTCTCATCGGGGTCGCCCGGCACGATGGCGGTGTAGCCACCCAGGTCGGCCAACGCCGACTCGCGTTGGTCGAAGCGGAGCTCGGTCGATCGGGCCGCCTCGTCAGGCCCGTGGCAGGTGAAGCAGTGCTCCGAAAGGATCGGCAAGACGTCCTTGCCGAACGAAACCTCATGCACGGGCTCCGCGAGCGAGGGCTCGGCCCACGCCGGTGCGGCGGCAGACAAGCAGGCCATCGCAGCCATGGCGACGAACTTCATGCGGCGATCCACCCGTGCTGGAATCAGTTACCGGATTAGATTGTCATCGAAGAGACAAAACGATTATGCTGCGGCTTCTCTTCACGGTCAACCACTTCGACCGCAGCCTCCGCCAACGCTTTGAGCCCCCTGCGCTCATCGAACGGCACAAGCACGCTGCGATCCCTGCTCGGACGAGGACCCACCATGGCTTCGCGATCTTTGTGTCTGGCTCTGGCCAGCGCGGCCCTTCTGTCGCTCGGTTCGAACGTCACGGCCAGCCCCGGCTCGACCGATCCAAGCTCGACCCGTCCCAGCACGGCGGGCGACAGCGACCCGCTCGTCTCGTTCGATCAGCCGCTGCTGTTCAGCTACGGAACCTGGTCGGACTGCGCCCGCACGGCCCGGGGCAGTCTCATTATTCGTGGCGAAGGGGTGACGAACCGCGGCGGCGGCGGGATGAACCTGCAGGCCGACCTGAGCCGGTTCGCCGACCGCGTCGTCGTCGCACGCGTCAAGATCGGCGAGTCGAACGCCGCCAAAGAGCTGCGGGTCGTCCTCCGCGACTCCGAAGACCGCTCGGCCACGTGGCGGTTGCCGATCGGCGGCCTGCCACACGGACGCTGGATCGACGTCGTGGCTGAGGGGCAAGCAACGCTCGCCAAGCCGAACTCGATCGACGAGGACGCCGGCGCCCTCGACCTGACCATGCTGCGGCAGTTTCAGATGCAAGCCGGCTGGGAGGGGCCGCACAAGCTGGACGTCGTCGTGAGCGACGTCTCGCTGGCCTCGTCGCAGCGGGTGGCGGCCTACGCCGATCAGGCTCAGGAGCTCGCTCGGCTCAGGCAGAAGCAAGACCTTGAGGCCGTCGAGCACACACCCGAGTCGCCCCGAGTGGTTCACGTGGGGGCGGTGAATCGAGACCTGCTGGAGGTCGTGCTCCAAGAGCGACGGGTCGAGCAGCAAGAGTACACGGCGTACGTCCCGGAGCCGGGCGACGACATCCGCGAATCGGGACGACGCATCCCCGGCTGGGAAGACGGAGAGCTGGTCGACGTCTTTGAGAAGCGTGAGCTGTGGCGCGAGGTCGACGGCCAGATGAAGCGCGTCGGACTGTTGGCTGGCGGAGCTCAGGGGCCGCCGCTGCTGCTGCCCGACGAGCGGCTGCTGGGCGACGCATTGAACCTGAATCTGGCCGACCTGCCTCAGGCGTACGCCCTGAGTTCGCCGGACGCCCGGGAATACGAGACCGCGACCGCCCCCACGGCCGTCTACCGCAAGAGCAAGCCGAACGAGAAGGCGATGCCGGAAGTCGGGTACGCGGTGGAGCACCGTGTTTACCTGCGTCTGCCAAAACCCCTCGCTGAGGGGCGACGCTACGAGCTATCGTTCGCGGGCGTCAACACGAGTGACGCCACGGTGGAGTACGTCCACGACACGAAGCGTGTCCGCAGCTCGGCGATTCATACGAACCAGGCCGGGTACCGGCCCGACGACCCCCACAAGCACGCGTTCCTCTCGTTGTGGAAAGGAACGGGCGGCGCCGAGGTCTATACCGGGCTGGACGCCTTTGAAGTGCTCAACGCGCGGGGCGACGCGGTGCTCACCGGGCCGATCGAGGAGGTGATGGCGGCGGACGGAGTGGAGACGCTCAAGGACCGCAAGAATCACAGCCTGACGGCGGTCTACGCCATGGACCTCAGCGACGTAGATCAACCGGGCGAGTACCGAGTGCGTGTCCCCGGGATCGGCGTGAGCTATCCGATCCGCGTAGCCGACGACGCCTGGCGACGCGTTTTCCGGGCTTCGATGCACGGCTTCCTGACGCAGCGTAGCGGTGTGGACATCGGGCCGACCGCGACCAAGTACGAGCGGCCCCGGTCGCTGCACCCCGAGGACGGTCTGCCGATCTATCGGAGTGAAACCGACGAGACCGACGCGTTCATGCGAGCGGATCAGACATGGTTCCAGGCCCTCGTCGAGGGCCGGACCGAGACCGAGGCGCCGGGCGCTTGGGGCGGCTACCACGACGCCGGTGACTTCGACCGCCGCGGCGATCACCTGTGGGCCACCTATCTGCACCTGGAGCTGCTCGATCTGTTCCCCGAGTTCTTCGAACGGCTCCGCCTCCGGCTGCCGGGCCAGGAGTCGACCGACGCATTGCCCGACCTGCTGAACGAGGCGCTGTGGAACGTGACCTGCTTCGAGCGGCTCCAGCACGAGGACGGCGGCGTGGGCGGCGGCATCGAAGCAAGCGCCCACCCACGCAAGGGCGAGGCCAGCTGGACCGACTCGCTCGTGTGGATGGCCTTCGCCCCGGACGTCTACAACAGCTACACGTACGCCGCGGTCGCCGCACGCACCGCGCGCGTGGCCCAACGGTACGACGAGCCGTTGTCCGAGCGGCTCCGCGATTCAGCCGAGCGGGCCTGGAGCTGGGCCGAGCCGCGCGTCTCCGCGGTCAAGACAGAGAAGCAGCAGAACCGCGCCCGCGACGCCCGCGCGGCGGCGGCGGTGGAGCTGCTCTGGCTTACTGGGGACGCGGCCTATGACGAGGCCTTCGCCACGGCGCACCGGATCGACGAGCCGGCGTTCAAGTCGCAGCACGGCGCCACTTTCGCCTACGCACGACTGCCGAGCGCGCTCGGCGATAAGTCGCTCAAGCGGCGGGCACGCAAGCGCGTGATCGCCCGCGCCGACGCCGCGATCGCGTACGGCGACGGCAACGCGTTCGGCCTCGCGTCGCCGAACCGCTACATGCCGCTGATCGGGCCGGTCGGAGCGTTCTCAACGCCCGAGATGGGCACCCAGACGCTGCCGCACGCTCACTTCCTGACGGGCGACGAGCGCTACCTCGCGGCGGCCGTGCGGGCCTGCGAGTACTCCCTCGGGGCCAACCCTGAGAACCTAGTGATGACCACCGGTGTGGGCTTCAATCCGGTCCGCAACCCGCTGCACTTCGACAGCCGCTACTCGGGCCAGCCGGCCCCGGCGGGCATCACGGTCTACGGGCCGTTCGACCGCGACTCGCTGCCCGGCTTCACCGAGAACGAAGAGTGGGGACACATCTACATTCTCGCTGGTCGCACCACGCCGCCGAGCCGCAGCTGGCCGACAACCGAGAGCTACGCCGACGTGTTCCTCTGGCCGTCGCTGACCGAGTTCACGATCAAGCAGAACATGGGTCCCACCAGCTACTACTGGGGCTACCTCGCTGCACGCGGCGGCGCACGACCGTAAGCCGCCGCGGCGACACGGACCCGCCGCCCGGAGGGTGAGCGCGAGCTTGTCTTCGTCGTCGACAATGCCTTGTGAAGAGGCCTTCCGGCGAAGAGTTGGCGGTCTCGGCTCAGGGCAGGGGGGCGAAACCCTGGCCGCGTAGCCACCCCGCGCAGAGCGATGGCCACGCGGCGCCCGGCCGCGTGTCGCTCAGCATGCCGAACCCGTGCCCGCCCGTGGCGAAGGCGTGCATCTCCACCGACCGGCCGCGTGCGATCGCCGCGGCGTGCAGCGTTAGGCTGTTCTCGATCCGCACCCCGTCGTCCGCCGCGTGCACGAGGAACAGAGGCGGCGTGGTGTCGCTCGGCGTCATTCCGGCGCGTAGTTGTGTCGGGTCGTTCTCAGCGACGATCCGGTACGGATAGACCAGCACGGCGAAGTCGGGCCGACTAGCGGGCGGCACCGTCTCGGCGAGAGTCGCCCGCGCCGCCAGGTGCCCGCCGGCCGAGAAGCCGAGCACGCCGAGCCCTTCGGTGTCGATCCGGAGCTCGTCGGCCCGGCCACGCAGGCGCCGGAGGGTTTCCTGCAGGTCGGCCAGGCCCGGCTCCCAGGGCGGCGCGTGCGTGGCGGTCGGAACCCGGTAGTGCAGCACGAAGGCGTGCAGGCCGAGCGTATTGAGCCAGCGAGCCACCGCGGCGCCCTCATGATCGTACGCCAACACGTGGAACCCGCCGCCCGGTACGACGACGATCGCGGGGCGTCGCCTAGCCGGATCAACGGAGCCGTTGGCGCCGCCCACCGCCGTCGCGGGGAAGCAACGGACGTACGGCCGTGCCACGTCGGTCAGCAGGGGAACCTGCCTGTGTTCCGCCGTCGGCCGCGTCTCACGCGGGGGACCGACCGGGACGAACCCCGGAGGGACCCCGTCCCATACCGCGAACTCGGCGGCTCCGCCTTCGATCGCCAAGGCCACTCGCGCGAAGCCAAGCACCAGCAGCGCAATCGTTAGCAAGGCGGGCCGGCGCCGCGAGTCGTTGGCGGTGAAGGAACGCATGCGGACGATCTGGTCTTGATCAGGGGTTTGGCGAGAGCACGCCGAGTGACGGCGGCTCGTATGCTAGGCGTTACAAAGACGAGCGACGCGGAACGCGTCGCACGGTGTTGTGGCGCCCGCGTGGCGGGGCCTTTGTCATACATCGACTTTCAGCCGCCTACAAAAAGAAACGGCCGCGGGGAGGCATGCCCCCCGCGGCCGCATCAGGGTCCCCACCTTGATCTCGTTTGAAACCAAGCCCCTGGTCGATGCGAAAGAGCAGCCGCTCTTTCGCGATTTCCGTCTACCGATCCGACACGGGCTCAGTCGATCCGCCGCCGTTGGGCGAAGCCCGCGACGACGAGCAGAAGCCCCGCCGCCGAGGCGGGCTCGGGCACGGCCAAGGTCGACCCGGCCGTGTTGCCGAAGTTGAGCACCCACAGGTCGTAGTCGCCCTGATCGACGGTGCCGCTGCCGTCTCCGTTGCCGCCGAGCGCGCCCTCGGGGGCGTTGAAGTTGTCACGCCACACGGTGTAGTCGGCGATGTCGACGACGTCGTCACCGTTGAAGTCGCCGCCGAGACCGCCGACGGAGTCCTGTCCGAACGAGACGCTCTTGATCGTGATGTCCAGCAGCTTGTCGGTCACGTCCGGCGTGGTCGGCTCGTCCGGGTTCTCGGCGTTGAAGCCGAACAGGACGATCTTGTTCACTAGGTCGCCCTGCGTGGGGTCGAAGTCGAAAACTCCTGTGCCGGAAGTACCCGTGTTGAATACCGGGCCGGTGATGATGTGGGTTCCCGGCTCGAGATCCTGGATGCCGCCCAGGTTCCAAGACCGCTGAGCGATCTCCGCTCCACCTGGCCCGGAGGTCGCGATGATCTCAAAAATGAGGTCACGGACCTGGTTGTTCTCGCCGACCACGATCTCTAGCACGAGCTCATCCGCGGCCTGGTTCAGCGGGTTCTCGGGGGGGGAGATGTCCACACCCTCGGTCAGCTCAACCCCGTACCCGTTCAGCGAGCGGGCTTGCACGGTGCCGGTGAACTGTAAGCCATCGGGCGAGTCGTTGGGCGCCGGCAGCGGTATGAGCGGGTCGCCGTCGAAATGGACCCCCCGTTCGCCGATAAAGCCGTTCAATCCGCCGTTGGAGAATGCCAGCTGGTTGCGAACCGGACCGAACTCGATCTCGCCCGGGGGCACCTGGATCGGCGTGAACAGGCTCAGCGAGTCCACTGAGAAGTCCACGTTCTGGTTGACGCCCGCGACGAAGTTGCCGCTGAAGAACGTGACCTGGTCGATCAGGTCGGCGTTGTAGTCTAGCGCTTGCCCGACGGGCGCGCCCGCGTTCAGCACGGGTCCGAACAGCGTGTGCTGCCCCGCCGCCAGGCCGCTCAGGTCATACTGGTACGCGTAGCCCGAGCCAAAAAGGGTGTCGGTGAACTGTACGGTCAAGTCCTGCGCTTCGTTCGCCGGGCCGATCGTCACGTCGAGCTGCAACCGTTGCAGATCGTCCTGCACACCGCTCAGCGGGCTGGTGCTCGAGGGGTCGAGCGACAGGAACACGCCGCTGTTGGCGCCGGCCAACGCGGTCCCGCCGAAGTCGATCGAGTCGGGGCTGTAGGCGACAGTGAACGGATTGCCGTTGAACGCGGTGACGTTCGCGATACTTCCATCGAGGTCGTTCAGCTTGCCGGTCGTCGAGCCGAAGTCGATGAAGTCATCGAACTGGGCGGAGGCGGCAGAGACCGTGGCGAGGAGGGCGAGGGCGCTGAGAACGCCGAGCGGTGGAGACAAGGAGCTTTTGTTCATCGGTCGGTTACCTCGTGAGGCGTAAGCGCCGCGGCAAGTTGGTGTCCGCGGCTCGGCAGTAGGGGTCGGGTACGTCGTTGGAAGCGGCGTCGGGCGATCTGGCAACTTGACGGAGGGGATGGCGTTGCTGCGGTTCGTGGTGGTCGGTCGGGAGGCAGCGGTTTGAGAGAGGAGACGCTTGTTGGTGGATCGCTGTGCTGGTGGGCCGCTGGTTCGCGTTTCTCCAGTACGCCTGAGGAGAACGACCGCGGAGCTCCCCCCCGATCTCCGCGGCCGTGTCTCCTCAGCGAGCACTCCTCTAATCTGGTTGTGAGCTAGCCGGCGCCGATCAACCGATACGTCGGCGGAGCGTTAGGCCGACCGCGGCGATGGCGAGGGCAGCAAGGCTCGTGGGCTCGGGGATCGGATCGACGAGGCGGAACTCGCTGACATTCATTGCGAAGATGTTGCCGGACCGGCTCTCGGTCGCGTGAGCCTGGTACACCAGTTCAGTGAACGTGATGGCCGATAGGTCGATCGGCCCGCCGAGGAGGTCTCCTAGCGTGACCGTCGAAGTCAGCGTGTACGCGCCGGCGGGCGGGCCGACGCGCGGCAACGGGACGTTTACGTCTTCCACCTGGCCCGCGATTGCCGAGAAGTCGAAGCCGACACTCGACGACACGCTCCGATCAGCGTTGAACAGCTCGTAGCGGAAGTCGATGATCACGCTGTCGTCGATCGGCAGGATCTCAAGGTCGACCTCGAAAAAGGTGTCCGGACTGAAGCCGGAGAGATCGACCGGTGCGGCGTAATCGGACCCGAGGATGAGCACGTTAAAGCTGCCGACCGAATCGGAGATCAGTTCGACCGAGTCGGCGTTCTCGACAAGCGGACGAGGAGCGGCCGTCCCGAACACGGAGCGGTACTCCTGAGAGTTGAAGGCGGTGCCAGCCGTGCCGTAGTCGGCGATCGGGACGACCAGCGTGGCTTGAGCGACGCCGCCTGCCAACGCGGTCATCAGTGCGGTGATAGTCAGGGTGGTTCGTTTCATGGGGATCATGAGCCTTTAGGAAGAGACTTAGCCATCTCGTTTAGGCGCAAGCAGACGTGCTCGCCGAGAGAGACCTTCGGAGTGGAAAAGAGCGGGAAAAGCAAAGCAGCGACGAGCGCCGCCCCCGGAGCGCCGGAGGGGTGTCTTGATGGATGAGAGTTGGTGGGCAGCTTGTCCAGGAGGCCGCTCTGTTGAGCGACCCCCAAGCGGCGCGAGCTACCAAGCAGCGAGCGTTAGCATTCGGTGGCCCCGTAACGGCCCGGACCGGGAGCCGAGTCTCCCACGACGAGTGTCGGCGCTTGTTTGATCGGGTCGCGTTCGATGACCTTTGGTTGCTTCGCCGATGAGTGTGACTTTGGTGTCTTTAGCGACGCGTCGATCTGTTCTACGAGCAGCCGAGCGGCCTCTTCGCCCATGGCGAGTCGATCGAAATCGGCGTGGCAGAGCCCGGGCCACTCGACGCCCAATTCTGGCACCCATTCGCAGCAGGCGAGCCCGAAGTCGCGGCCGACCATCAGCCCGCACTCCATCGCCATGCGGATCGCCATACGCGAGTGAGCGATGCCGTAGCCCAACACCAAGCACTTTTCATCGAACCGCTCGCCGACACGGGCGAAACCGGGCTCCCAGTGGTAGCCGCAGGGAATCACCTCGAGGCCCAAGCCATGTTCTTCGGCGGCCTCGCGTACGCCGTCGCCACGTTCTGTCCAGCTGTAGTGGCGGTAGCCGATGAGCGGCTCGAGGTCGCCGTCGTCGTCGAAGTCGTCCAGGTAGATGATGTGTTCGTAGCCGACCCGGGCCGCGTGCTCCACAAGCAACCGGCCCGCCATGTACTCGTCGCGACGCACACAGCGACCGTCCTTGAAGACGTTCGCATCGACCCACACGCAGTTCTTGAAGTGACCGTCGAGCTGTTCTTCGAGCGAGGTCGGCAAGATGTTGATCGCCGCGATCCCGTCGACCAGTTGCTCGGCGAACGCGCGGTGCTTCACCTCGCCACACTCCCACAAGTCGTTGATCCGGATCAACGACGTGAGGTAGCCGAACTTCTCGAGCTCGCGATTGATGCCCTGGACAATTAGCTGGTTTTGCGGGGTGAACTCGGGCGCGTCGACGTGCGTGAAAGTTAGCACGCCGATCAGCCGAGTCCGCTTCTCGCGGGTGGCTCGTGCGGCCGCGTTGGGCCGGTAGCCGAGCTTGGCGGCCACCTTCTCGACCTGCGAGATCCGCTGGTCGCTAATCCGCGACTCACGCCCACGCCCGCTCAGCACACGCGACACCGTGAACGTCGAAACGCCCGCGGCGACGGCGACTTGCTTGAGGGTTGCCATACGGTGTGGCCGGACCGGGTGGTGAGTGTTCGGGCTAGTTGCCTGTATCGGGCGACCGACCAGCAACAACCAAGGATAAGCGAACGCACCGTGATAAGCGGACCGAGTGCGGTTGCGACCTGTGCACCGCCATGTTCTTGACAAGGATCATAGTTGCATAAATGATTAGGCGGTGCAAGCGTTTTGTTCCGGAAAAGCGGTCTGACAAGCCGTTGCGAGGCGTCGGCGGCGTCATCCGCGGCGTCACACCGCTCCCGACCGTTCGCTCGCGCACGCTCCTCACAGCGGCAACGCTTTTCATTCGTCGACGCCGAGTTCCGCGCTCGCGCGGGGTGGTTCGAAGCGAGATCAGCTCACCGTCGTCGAGCGCCGGTGTTCGTCGCCGAGAGGCGAGCGTCCCGGCGCCAGCCGACCCCGCAGTCGTCCCAACACTCTCCTGTCGAAGCCGAGGGCAGCAACGTGAACCGATTCGATACGACCGCGGCTCACGCTCTTACACGCCCCCCGTCGCGCGTGGTGCTTCGCGTCATGCTCGGCGTCAGCGTGATGGCGGGAACCGGCGTCGTCGGTGCCGTCGACTACGACTGGCGACCGGTGCGGATCGGCGGCGTCGGATGGACGACCGGCCTGGTGTCGCACCCGACCGAGGCCGATGTGCGGCTCGCCCGGACCGACACCGGCGGCTTTCACCGCTGGGACCCCACCCTCAACGAGTGGGAGCAGCTGTTCACGAACGACCGCTTTGGCTTCACGGAGTGGATCGACGCGCCGTCCGGCACGGGCGTGGAGTCGGTCGCGATCGCCCCGTCAAACCCCGACGTGTTCTACGTGGCGGCGGCCAATCGGCTCTACCGATCAACCAACGGCGGCGATTCGTTCTTGCCGGTCGGCCCCTCCTCGATCGCGATGGAACCAAACGGCGACTATCGGGCCAACGGCGAGCGACTGGCGGTGGACCCACTGAACCCGAATGTCGCGTACTTCGGCTCACGCGACGCCGGCCTGTACCGCACGACCGAGGGGCTGCTCTGGAACACCGTGAGCGGCGTCAGCCAAGGGACGCCCGGCCTCGGCGTGGGGCTGGTGAAGTTCGATCCCGACTCGCCCGCGATCGGCGGCCGCACCAGCGGCATCTACGCGGCCTCGGTCGGGGCGGGCGTGTACCACTCGTCGGACGCCGGCGCGACGTGGTCCAACCTGTCGGCCCTGCCGGGCGGGCCGAGCACAGGCGGACGCCCCTCGGACATCGAGCTGAACCCGCACGACGGCTCGCTGTACGTCACGTACGAGGGGCAGGGCGAGACCGGCCTGTGGCGCTACGGCGACGGCCGCGGCTGGGGCCTCGGCGGATCGGACTGGCAGCAGCTCACGCCTTCGTCGGGATCGAATCACGTCGCCGTCGCCGTCGACCCGTTCAACCCCGGCCGGATCATCACCGGCACCACCGGGCTGAGCCAGTTCTGGCTGAGCGAAGACGACGGCTCGAACTGGCGACAGCTCAGCTTCACCCGTTCGTCCCCGAACATCCCGTGGGCGGAAATCACCAACGAGCGTTCGTTCAGCACCGGCGAGGTGTTCTTCGATCCCGTCACGCCGAACAAGCTGTGGACCCCGCAGGGCATCGGCCTGTGGAAGGCAGACGCGTCGCCCGCGGCGCTCAGCGACAACGAGTTGATCTGGGAGAACGAAGTCCAGGGCATCGAACTCGAGGTGCCCAACGACGTGCTCGCGATGCCGGACGGCACGGCGTTGATCTTCGGCTGGGACCGCACCGGTTTCCGGATCACCGATCCCGATCAGTACAACGCCACGCAAATCAATCCGCGGATCTTCTCGCACGGCTGGGACGGGGCGTACCGGCCCAACGATCCAAGCTTTGTGGTGACCAACGCGGCCGACTATCTCGAAGCGCGGGGCGCCCCGAACACGGCGTCGTTCTCGACCGACGGCGGCGTGACGTGGGAGTTGTTCCCCAACATCCGCAGCAACCATCCGACCGAGCTGAAGTTTGGCAACATCGCCCCGGGCGTCTCCGACGCCAACTTCCCGGAGAACATCGTCTGGGTGCCCGCGAAGGGGCCCGCGCCCTATTTCAGTAACGACAACGGAGCGACGTGGAACAAAGCGTCCGGTTGGATCCAAGACGGCGGCGGCAACGACGCCAACTCGGGCATCATCAACGAGTTCGTGAAGATCCAGGGCCTGGTCGCTCATCCGGAAGACGCCGGCGTCTTCTACTACGCCGCGCCCAACCTGGGGCTGACCAAGTCGGTCGACGGCGGAGACAACTGGGAACTCCTGTTCGACGGCTTCGTTGGCTTCGGCTTCAACTCGCGGCTGCAGATCGACCCGACCGACACCGACACGCTGTGGTACGCCCATGGGCAACAGAGCGAGAACTTTCGTTCGGGCCTTTGGCGATCGACTGACGGCGGCGAGACGTTCGTCGAGCTGACCAGCGTCGACTACGCGATCGACGTCTCGCTGGGGGCGCCCGCCCCCGGCTCGACACTAGAGACCCTGTACTTAGTCGGCGTGGTGAGCGGACAGCAGGGCATCTACCGATCGCTTGACGACGGGGCGTCTTGGGAGTCGATCGGCCAGTTCACTACCGGGCTGGTCTCCGAGCCGGACCGTATCGAAGCGTCGATGCAAACCTTCGGGCTCGTCTACCTGGGGATCGAGGGCACCGGCTATGTGTACGGCCAACTGGCCGTCGAGCCCACGCCGGGCGATTACAACGGCGACGGCACGGTCGACACTCTGGATTTCGACGTGTGGCGGAACGCGTTCGGCGCCGTCTCGGGGTCAGGGCTTGCCGCCGACGGCAACGCGGACGGTGTCGTCAACGCCGCGGACTACACGGTGTGGCGCGACGCCTTCGCCGCCGGCCCGGCCGCCGTGCCTGAGCCGACGGCGGCGTGGCTCTTCGGCGCCGCGCTCGCCGCAGCCGCGGCCCGCCGTCGACGCCTGTCGCCGATGCCCGGTTTTTTCTTGGATTGAATCGTATTTCGGCCGACGAATGTGTTAGTCTCCGACTGCTGCCTCATCGTTTAGCCCATGCGGCTCTTTTCTACTCGCGAATGAGAGGTACCTGCCGTGCACGCCCGCCCCTCCGGTCAACCAACAGCCCGGAACAATCGCCTTCCTTTAATGCGGCCGGCGTTCACGCTGGTTGAGCTGCTGGTGGTGATCGCCATCATCGGCATCCTGGTCGCGTTGTTGCTGCCCGCGGTGCAAGCCGCTCGCGAGGCCGCCCGACGCACCCAGTGCAAGAGCAACCTTCGCAACATCGCGCTGGCGTGCCTCAACCATCACGACCAGCAGGGGTTCTTCCCCGCGGGCGGATGGGGCTTTGACTACATGCCCGAGCCCGACGCGGGGTACGGCAAGCGGCAGCCCGGGAGCTGGATCTACGGCGTGCTCGAGTTCATCGAAGAAGGCGTGCTCCGCGACATCGGCTCCGGAACCCAGCCGCTCACCGCCGAGCGTGACGAAGCGATGCGGCAGCTCATCGTGACGCCCATCTCCGTGCTGAACTGCCCGACCCGCCGGGGCGCGGAGGCGTACCCGCTGATCGACATCGGCAGCAACAACAACAGCAATTGGAAGAACCTGACCGCCGACTTCGTCAACAACCCGGGCCGCGCGTACCGGAGCGATTACGGCGGCAGCGTGGGCGGCGGCACTCGCGTGCAGTACGACGCCTACGTGGCGGCCGGCGATCCGCGCGCGCGATCGGCCGAACCGGACGACGGCCCCGGCCCGCTTCTGAGCAACCCAGGTCGCTTCGACTCAGACCGAGGCAACGGCCTGGACAGCTGGGGCTACCTGTCGGCGGGCGCCGCCAACGGGCTGATGATCACCCGGTATCCGATCCCCATGCGACGCGTCACCGACGGGACTTCGAAGACGTATCTCGTGGGCGAGAAGATGCGTGAGGCCGACTTCTACCTCACCGGCGAGTCGTCGTTCGACGACCAGAGCGCCTACAACGGCTTCGACCAAGACAACCACGTGCACGCCTGGTACCCGCCGCTGCAGGACCCTACGAGCGTGGAGTACGCTCAGTGGCGGGCGACCTACGTGGCGTCGGGCGACCTGCCGACCTACGACTTCTCAGCCCCGCTCGGCGGGGACGGGATCACTCCGATGAACTTCGGCTCGGCCCACCCGGGGGTCTTCAACGTAGTGTTCGCCGACGGTTCGATCCACGGCGTGAGCTTCGACATCGACCTCGAGATTCACCGGGCCCGCGGCAGCCGAGACTGGGGCGACGGCGGCGATTTTTAGTCCACTGCCTTGACGGCGCCGCAACACACCGACGCCCTTCCTGCCTGCCGCAGCTCAGGCTTGGGTGGCGTCTCAATCCTTCGAAGAACGAACGCACATGGCTCGCTACGGGCTCAACGCTGTTGTCATCGGTTCCGGGTTCATCGGCCCGATCCATGTAGAGGCGCTCACGCGCGCCGGTGTCCGCGTGCTGGGCGTGGTGGGCGTGAACGAGGACGAGTCTCGTCAGGCTTGTGAGAACCTGGGCCTGCCGCGGGTGTACGGGTCGTTCGAGGAGGTGCTTGAAGACGACGAGGTGCACGTCGTGCACATCGCGACGCCAAACCGATTCCATCATCCGCAGGCCGCGGCCGTGCTGCGGGCCGGCAAGCACGTCCTGTGCGAGAAGCCGCTCGCCATGAACGCGGACGAGGCGAACGAGCTGGTCGACATCGCCGCGGAGGCCGGTCTGGCGGCGGGGGTCGCCTACAACATCCGCTTCTACCCGCTCTGCCACGAGGCCGCCGCGCAGGCGCAGGGCGCCGGCTTCGGGCGGCTGTTCCACGTGCACGGCAGCTACGTCCAGGACTGGCTCACCAAGCCGACCGACTACAATTGGCGCGTAGAGGCGGGCGAGGGCGGGGCGTTGCGGGCGGTCGCTGACATCGGCACGCACTGGCTGGACCTCGTTCAGTTCGTCACTGGGCAGAAGATCGTCTCGGTGATGGCCGACCTCCGCACCGTCCACCCCACGCGGCATCGGCCGTTGGGCAAGGCGGAGACCTTCACCGGCTCCGCGGGCGCCGCCGAGCAACAGAGCGAGCCGGTCGACGTCACGACGGACGACTGCGGCACGGTCATATTCCGCTTCGCGGACGGCGCCAACGGCTCGCTGTGGGTCTCGCAAACGACCGCTGGCCGCAAGAACAGCGTGAGCTTCGAGATCGCGGGCGAGCACAAGTCGCTCGCTTGGGTCAGCGAACGGCCGAACGACCTGTGGGTCGGCCATCGGGACGAGTCGTCGCGGCTGCAGACACGCGACCCCGGGCAGATGGCGCCCTCCGCCCAGCAGTACGCCAGCTACCCGGCCGGCCACAACGAGGGGTACCCGGACACATTCAAGCAGCTGTTCCGGGCGTTCTACGGCTACATCGAGGCGGGCGACTTCTCCGCTCCGGAGCCGTTCCCCACCTTCGCCGACGGGCGCCACGAGGTGCTGCTGTGCGACGCGGTGTCACAGAGCCATCGCGAGCGACGGTGGGTCGATGTCGTGTCGAGCCGCACCGCGGCCCTCGCCAACGGAGAGGCACGGTGAAGCTCGGGTTCGTCAGCGCGATCCTCCCGGAACTCTCCCTCGCCGAGGTGCTCGAGTCGGGCGCCGACGCGGGTTACGACTGCGTCGAGCTGATGTGCTGGCCGCACGGGCCGGCGGAGCGACGGTACGCGGGTGTGACGCACCTCGACGTCTCCAAGATCAACGCCCCGGGCGGCGCCGCCGCTTGCGAAGAGTTCCACCGCACGGTTGCGGAGCGCGGTCTCACGGTCAGCGCGCTGGGTTACTACCCCAACCCGCTGTCGCCAGACGCGGGCGAGGCGGCGCTCGCGATCGATCATCTGCACCGCGTGATCGAGGCCGCGGGCCAGCTCGGCATCGGTGTGGTGAACACCTTCGTCGGCCGCGACCCGGGCAAGACGGTCGACGAGAACTGGCCGCGGTTCCTCGAAGTGTGGCCGCCGATCGTAAAAGGTGCCGAGGACGCCGGTGTGAAGATCGGTATCGAGAATTGCCCGATGTACTTCACCGCGGACGAGTGGCCGGGCGGCAAGAACCTGGCGACGACGCCCGTCGTGTGGCGACGCATGTTCGACGCGCTCCCCAGCCCGAGCTTCGGCCTGAACTACGACCCGTCGCACCTCGTGTGGCAGCGGATGGACCACGTCGCTCCTCTCGCTGAGTTCGCCGAGCGGATCTTCCATGTGCACGCCAAGGACGTGGCGATCGACGCGGCTAGGCTCGCCGAGGTCGGCGTCATGGCGACGCCGCTGGAGTACCACACGCCACGCCTGCCGGGCCGGGGCGAGATCGACTGGCCCGCGTTCTTCGCCGCCCTATGCGCCATTGGGCACGACGGCAGCGGATACGACGGGGCCGTGTGCCTCGAGGTCGAAGACCGCGACTACGAAGGCACGCTCGCCGACCGCCAACGGGCGCTGCGCGAGGGCGCCGCGTTCCTACGCGGGGCGGCGGCTCTGCGGGGCGCGAACGCCCAATAACCAGCGGCCGAAGACCCAAGCGAATAACCACACACAAGCCTGTCGCCGTCACCATCGCGCGGCGGCGAGTCCATCAACCCCCGGAAAACCAACGGTGTCTTACAGCTATCACGACCTCTCGAAGATGATCGACCACTCGCTGCTCAACCCGACCCTCACGGCCGCGGAGCTCGAGGCGGGCATCGACCTGACGCTCAAGTACGACGTCGCGAGCGTCTGCATCATGCCGTTCTACATGCAGCGGTGCTCCGAGCGGCTCGCGGGATCGACCGTCGCGCCGTCGACCACGATCGGCTTCCCGCACGGCTGCGTGACGACCCGCAGCAAGGTCGCGGAGTCGGAGGTGGCCATCGCCAATGGCTGCCAGGAGCTCGACATGGTCGCCAACATCTCGCAGGTGCTCACCGGCGAGTGGGCGTACGTGAAGGACGACATCAAGGCGGTCGTCGACGTTGCTCACGCCTCGGACCGCAAAGTGAAGGTCATCTTCGAGAACTGCCATCTCAACGACGACCAGAAAAAGCGGCTGTGCGAGATCTGCTCGGAGGTGAACGCCGACTGGGTGAAGACCTCGACCGGCTACGGCGACGGCGGCGCCACGCACGAAGACCTTCGCCTTATGCGGGAGAACTCGGCCCCGCACGTGCAGGTGAAGGCAGCCGGCGGCGTCCGCGATCTCGATGCGCTGCTCGCCGTGCGAGAGATCGGCGTCACCCGCGTGGGCGCGACCCGCACCGCGGGCATACTCGACGCGTGCCGCGAACGCCTCGGCGTTGAGCCGCTCCCCGTTTAGCTGTGGAGCCGCGTAGCGGCGACCGCCACGGTCCCACTCGCTCGGCTCGAACCGCGCTCTCGATAGCGCTGGCGTGCGTGGCGCGATGCACCACGCGGAGAGGCAAGCAGCGTGATCGCAGGTAATGCCCACGCAATCGACGGCTCCCGACCGGTCAGCTGGGCAGCTCCCACCCCTCGCGCCGCGGCCTCGTCAGCAGCTGCTGCGCCTCGGGGTCGTGCGGGAAGACCTCCCGCTCCGGGTCCCAGACCAGCCGGCGATTGACGGCGCGGGTGATGTCGACCAGGTGCGAGATTGTCGACACGCGGTGTCCGATCTCGATGTCGGTGTTGGGCCGCCGCCGCGTCTTGATCGCGTCGAGCCACTCCTCGATGTGCCCGCGGGCGATCCAGCCGGGCCCCTCCCACTTCTTCGCCAGGGCGGGGTCGGGGGCCGCTTCCTTGGCGAAGTCGACGGGGTTTGTCCGGTACTTGTTGCGATTGATCTCGATCTTGCACTTGGAGCCCGTGAACACGCCTCCGAGCCGGGGGCCGCGGTACGGCCGCTTGTCGAGGAAGACGAGCCGCACCTCCACACCGTTCGCGTAGCGGAAGTCGACCCGCGGCACGCCGATCGCGTCCGGGCCAACGGGCCAGAGCTCGACCGGGCCGGTGTCGTCCGTGCCGAGCGCGTACTGCACCATGTCGAGCGCATGGGCGCCCATGCCGCCGATCTGGCCGACCGTGTACTCGCGCCAGGTGCCCCACCAGTTGGGCTTGCCGTCTGACCAGTGAGCGATCAAGTCGTCGCGGAACGCCCGCATCGGCGCCGGGCCGATCCACGCGTCCCAGTTGATGCCGGCCGGCGGCGAGGCGCCCCCTTGCCCGCCGGCGGGCAAGGGCTTGGCGCTCGAGTAGTTGACCATCTCGACGACTTTCACGTCGCCGATGCCGCCGTCGCGGACGAGCTCGCACGCGAACCGATTCATCTCCATCGACCGCTGCTGAGTCCCCACCTGCACGACACGGTTGTGCCGCCGCGCGGCATCGACTAGCGCCCGACCCTCGCTGAAGTAGAAGGTCAGCGGCTTCTCGATGTACGAGTCGATGCCCGCCTGGCTGGCCAAGACGCCGGCGTGGGCGTGGTGATGGTCAGTCGTGCAGATGAGCACGCCGTCGAGGTCGGTCCGCTCCAGCACCGTGCGGTAGTCGTCGTCGACCGAGACCTCACCGTCCAGCTGTTCAGCGAGCCGGCCGGCCTTCTCCCGCACAGCGTCGACCGCCGAGACGAGCTGGCTGCCCTCGGGCAGATTCATCGCCAAGCCCGACCCACGGACGCCGCACCCGATCATCGCCAGCCGCACTCGCTCGTTGGCGCCGTAGCTCTGCGCGTTGAGCCCGAACACCGGGCCGGGCGCGAACAGGCTCGCGGCGGCGGCCGCGGCGCCGGTCAGGACCGAACGCCGACCGACTTGGCGGCGGCCGACTTGTTGAGACGAGGGAGAGAAAGCCGATTCGTTGTGTTGGACCATCGCGTAGGGCGTTGCGGCTGAGGACAGCCGGCCGGACGCCTCGATATCGGAAAAGGAGCGCATAATCGTTTAACCATCGCAGTCTAGCAAATCGACGCGGGCGAAGCGAACGCCGGGCCGTCGTGTCTCGTGCTGCCAGCACTCGGTTGGCCTGTCGCGGGCAAATGCCTTGATTGACCATCGCAGTCCTGATAGCCTAATCGTGTAGGTGCTTTTCACATGTTCTCGGGTAGGTCCCCTCGACGGGACGCCCGCGAGCGACATTCGTCTCATCCGACTCACGCAGGGCGAACGTCGCCCGGGAGGTTCTGCATGAAGACCGCTAAGACTCGGTCGGCCCGCAGGGCGGCCGCCGCCGGTTTTACGCTCGTTGAGCTGTTGGTGGTGATCGCCATCATCGGCATCCTGGTCGCGTTGCTGCTGCCGGCCGTGCAGGCGGCCCGCGAGGCGGCCCGACGCAACAGCTGCGTCAACAACCTGAAGCAGCTCGGCCTAGCGTGCCTGAACTTCGAGTCAACGACCGGGCACTTCCCCACGTGCGGCGGCACGAAGGCACAGTTCGATGAAGCCACCAGCCGCGCCGGCGGCAAGCCGCACGGCTACGAGGACGCGGGCTGGATGTACCAAATCTTGCCCTACATGGAGGAGCAGACGCTGTACGACCTGCGATCGGGCGATGGGGCGGGTGTCGCCGGCTTCCTCGACACCGGGCTGGCCGAGACGCCGGTCAGTGCCTTCAACTGTCCGTCACGCGAGAATCGTTTTGCGGTCTCGGGCACCGAGATCTATGCAGTCGGCGACTACGCGGGTGTCATGGGCAGCTGGTACGTGAACAACGGCGGCGGGCAGCACGCGTGGAACACCAACTCTGATTTGAACGACGACAACGAATTCACCTATGTCCGCGAAGACTTCGAGGAGCAGACATGGACGGGGATCATCGCCCGCGGCGGTCACCTCAACGCGGCCAAGGGCGAGTCATGGGTCTTCCCTAAGGTCGGTTTCAACAAGATCACCGATGGCTCATCGAACACCCTAATGATCGCGGAGAAAGCGGTCTCCGCCGACAACTACTTCGCCGAGGCGATCGGCACTACGCTGTACTGGGAGATCAACGGTTACTACGGCGGGGCCGACTGGGCGAGCATGCGGATCTTCGCGGAGCCGCAAGAAGAACAAGGCGGCGAAACGATCGCGATTCTCGGCGACAACCAAGCTCGTGAGGTGGTCACACTTGGCGCCAGGGTGTTTCCGAAGGAAGAGCTGGGGTTCGGCGCCGCGCACCCGGGTGTTTTCAACACTGTGTTCGGGGACGGGTCGTGCCGAGCGATCAATACGGCCGCGTCGCTCACGCTGCTCGATCAGCTCGGCCGCCGAGCCGATGGCGAGTCGCCAAGCCTCGACGCCCTGTGAGGCCGCCCGGTTGGCGAACGCGGCGTGAGCACCGTCTCGCGGCGAACACTCGCTTCAACACCGCCTGCTCGTGGCGTAGCGCAAACTTGTACGGCACGCCGTTGCGATCATCGCTCGTGGCCGGCTGCCGCAGCTATCTAGCCAGGGAAGCATGAGACCGATGAACCGTCTTCCGATCGCCCTGATCCGTCTTGTCTTGTTGCTCGCGGTGTCGGCTCTGGCCGTTGGCTGCTCGTCGCAGAACGATCGGTTCACGGCGCTCGCGCAGATGAACAGCAGCAACATCAAGCGGCTGGCGAATCTGTACGTCTCGTACCAGATGAAGCACAACTGGATCGGGCCGGCCGACGAGGCGACCTTCAAGGCGTTTATCCAAGGCTTCCGCCCGGAGAAGCTCGAGCGGCTTGGAATCGCCCCGGGCGCCATCGACGATCTGTTCGTTAGCGAGCGTGACGGCCAGCCGTTCAGCATCCGCTACAGCGTGCCAGGCAGCTCGCGCGGTTCGTCAGCGGTGGTCGTCCTGGAGGCGGTCGGCGTCGACGGAAAGCGGATCGTCGCCCAGCTCGACGCCATCCAGCGCGAGGTGGACGAGGCCGAGTACAACCAACTGCTGAACGCGGGCTGACGCGCCGGCCGCTACGCGAAACGACGGCGTCGGGCCCCGATGGTGGCGAAGGCGCCAGCTGCGGCCATCAACGCGGCGGACGGCTCAGGGATCACGGCGACAAAGCCGGTGATGCGGCTGGTCGCGGCGTCGCGAGAGAAGCCGACGATCTGGCCCGCGTCGTTGATGCCCGTCGGAACGGTCCAGTCGGCCCCGGGCACGGTGAACGGGAAGAACGCGCCGCTGGCGATCTCGTAGACGAACCCGGTGCGCGTGCCGGTGAACCCGGTGCTGAAATCGCCGACGAGCAAGCCCTCGTCGTTACCCGCCCACACATAGGTGAACTGCTCGCCCGGCCTCGTGATGGTCGTAAACGAGGCGCCGTCGTCCGCGCTGTACCAGCCCCGACCGAAGAAGTCAGGGCCGTTCTGCCCGATGGCGTGGCCGATGATCAGGCCGGCGTTGTTCACGTCGGTCGCGTTCGTCTTGAGGATCACGTCGCCCGCCAGGCCGACGTAGTCGACGGCGGTCACTGTCCCGTCGGTGGCGCGGAGGTACCCGCCCGTGCCGAACGCGTTGCCGGCCCCAACGACAACGCCCGCGTTGTTGATCCCGTTGGCGTTCGCGTCCGGGTCGCCCAACGGCTGGAACCGAACCGCCGTGCCGCCAACCGAACGCAAGAACGCGTCTTGGCCGGGCAGGCTCGTGTTGACGCCGCCGACGGTGTCGCCGGCGTCGTTCACGCCGAGGGCGAGGGTCGGGTCACCATCGACCTGGAACAACGTGTCGCCCGCCGACGTGCGGAGGAACGACTCCGTGACGCCACCGGCCGTACGGTAGCCGACGATGTCGCCCGCGTTGTTAATACCGCGCGCCTGCACCACGTCGGCGCCGGCGAAGTCGATGGTCCCCAGGACCTGTACGCCGCTCGCGGGCGCGCCCACCGCGGCAGCGGCTAGGAACGCTAGAATCGGAAGAACACTCATTGGTTGCCTGGTCATGGGGTCATCTCGGGGGCAGAGTTGGCGACGGTGGGACTCAATCGGTGTGGGGCGTAACTTGAGCAGCTCGGTTCCGGGCGATCGATTGCGACTGGCTTGCGATTCGTTTGCGACTCGGTTGGATCACGTCAACCGCTCACACCGAACCCGCCACCCGATGGAATCGAGGTGGCTATGGCTTGCGGGTCGCCGTGGTTCGCGAGCCCTACGCGTCGACGTCTAGGCGCGAGCGGTAGCTCGCGGGGTTCGACGCGACGCTGGCTTTCGCCCGGCCGCACAGAATACCCAGGTGCAACGTTATTGCAAGTGTTTGATGGCAGCCGAGACACTTCACTTACGAACACCGCTTGGTCGCAGCGGCCGCGTCGTGCGGCACTGGCTTGCAGCCAGTGGGTACGCGAGACCGCGTCGCGGAAGACACCAGCGCTGGCGGAACGCCCGTGACGCCCGATCGGGGCCTCTCGAAGCACGCATCGCTACCGGAGTGCCGCGACGCCCGGGCCTAAGGGTCGTGGCCGAGCGACCGCGGCAGGAGAGTTGCGCGTCGCCGCTTCTCTTGGAGGTGCTGCCGCAGGTCGTCTTGGACGGCCCAGCTACACGGGCGATCACGTGGCACGCGAACCCGCCCCCGGTCACCAGTCGGTACGCTCGGCTGAGACTGATCCGCAGGCGGGCGGCCACTTTTCTGATGATGAGCAGCGCTCGACGGGCCTAACTCATGCGGCGATGTCCTTGCCGGTGTCGGTAGCGTCGGGTGACTCTTGCGGGCTCTGCCCGAGGTCGCCGAAATGACGGCCCGAGTCGCACGGGCTGATCGATCTGGCCGGAGTCGTAGGCGAACCTGAAGCCGACCCGAACCCGCTGAATCTCGTTGCCCAGCATCACCTTGACCCGCCGCTCGGCGAGTTTCGTCGGCATCAGGGTGAAGTCACGGCTTCAGGTCTTCGACCGCCGTTCTTCGTTGGAGCGTCCTACGCCGACGTCCGTCGCGGGCCGAGGCGGTGCTGTGTACCGCTGATCTTCTCCACCCAGGAATACCTCGAACCGACGGCGTCGGTGCGGCAATCTGCTGCGCCCCGGAGCGACTCAGCCCGGGCGTCAGCGATCCCGCAGGAGTCCGCGCGTTGACGCCGAGCGCGCTCCCGATTGACCTCCGCAACGATCGGCGTAACCTATTGCCAGCGTGTCACTTGCCGGAGTGGCGGAATTGGCAGACGCGACGGATTCAAAATCCGTTGGGGGCAACCCCGTGCGGGTTCGAGTCCCGCCTCCGGTACTGCGGCGAGCGGTTGCAGGGCGTTCGCAGAACATGCCCAAACCGAAGTCCGTCCGCGAAGAAGGGCCGCACCATCGCCGACTGAGGACGAGTGCCGAAGACCAAGTCGCCATCGGCACGCCGGCGGCGACTCGGGTTCCGGACGGGACGGAACGCCTGGACTCGCAGGCTTGATGCCCGCATGCCGGCAAACTCGCGCAGGGTTGCGCCGGCGCGGCAAGTTCCTCAACGGACTGGTCGACGCATCGCTTGCAACGGCACGCGAGAATTCTTCCCCGGCTGCAATCTGAGCGACCCGGTCGTACATACGCGAGTGAATAGGCAGCCGAGACCACCCGTGGGTGGCGGCTCCTCTCCTTCGATTCGCCGCTTGTGTACCTCCTGGAGAACCGCTCGATGCGTTGGACGACCTCACTGATTCTTGCTGCTTCAATCGCCGGCACGATCGCCGCCTCCCAACCGGCTCACGCCATCTCGCTCAGTTCCCTCGATGCGTTCAGCACCGACAACGAGGGTTGGCGTGTCGGCAACGCCGGCGTCGCTCCTACGCAGGAGTCGGGTGTCAGCTTCGACGGCCAACCTGGCTTTCTGCGACACTTCTCGGACGGGGTTCGAGCCAACGGAAAGTGGCTCATGTGGACCCAGCAGCCGGACTGGACCGGCGACTACGCCACCGCGGGCGTTGGCGGGGTGTCGCTTTGGGCCGACGGGCGATCCGGCGGCGACCTGCCGTTCTGGCTCGGCTTCGACGGCCCCGGCGGCTGGTTCTTCACGCCCGCTCAAACAATCGTCACCGACGACGACTGGAAGCGCTTCGACTTCAGCCTCGCCGAGGGCGACCTGATCTACGCGGCCGCTAGCGGAGGAACCGGGCAGTACGCCGACACGTTCGCGGCGGTCTCACGCTTCGAGATCTTCGCCGGCCCCGGACCGGTGACGTTCGCGGGCAGTGGCGATCTGCTCCGAGCCGGCACGTCGAACAACGTCGTCTGGATCGACAACATCGCGGCGCAGCCGATCCCCGAGCCGGCGTCGGCGTTGCTCGCCTTGTTGGTCACGACCGCGATCGGCCGGCGCCGCCGCTTTCGCGGGCGTTGATGCTGGGTCGCCACTCTCACGAGGCGGTCGAGCGACGGGCCGAGCATTTGGCGCCGGCGCCCTCGTCCAACCGCTTGCCGGCTGAGCAAAAAAGAACGAGGGGGTCGAGCTCGACACTCGACCCCCTCGCTAGGCACGCCGGAGTACACCCCGATCCCTGGGGCGTCACGCAACGAGGATCCGTCCTCTACGCGACTCACAACGTACGCAGATAGAAGAACGCTAGGCGACCGAAGCGCCCGGTTGCTCGATCTGAGCGAGCTCCTCGACGATCAGCCGCGGGTCGAGCGGCTTGTGGAACCAGTGCGTGTAGCCGTCCTGGGGGCTCAGACCGAGTTCCGACGGGGTCTTCCCGCTAACGACAAACACGTGGATCGGGTCCCAAGCCCCCACCTTCCGTACATGCCGCAAGAACTCCTGCCCGTCGCAGCGAGGCATGGTCATATCGAGGAGGATCATCTTCGGCGGCTCGTTCTCTTCCAAGAAGCGGATCGCCACCCGATCGAACCCCGCCCACGCCGACATCCCCGTGTTCGCGATCAGCGTTGTCGATCGGCCGACGTTGCCCCCAAACCGTTGGGCCCTACGGCCTCGACCGATGGTTTCCGAAACCCCTCGACGCTGGCTAGCTGGTCGTGGCCTTGCAGCCGTCGGCCTCAGCAAGGGAGACCGCTCGCGCGGAAACCTCTGACCCACGCGGACCTCGCGGGGTCGTCGAGCCTCGAAACGCTCGGGTCCGCTCGCATGGCTGCGCGATCGACCCGACGTTCGGCCCACGGGCTCCGTTTGAGCAGGTTGCTAGGCGACTTGGCGGCAAGCGGCTGCCGGCGTTCCTCGCCGAAAACCACAAAGCGATGCGAGCGCCAACAGGCTCAGCAGGCCGACCGCGCCGGGCTCGGGAACCGCCAACGACGAGCCGCCGAATTGGGCTCCGAAGTTGTTCACCCACACCGTGTAGTCGGAGGGCGAGAACAGCCCCGAGGCGTTGTCCCGCCAGACGGTGTAGTCGGCGATGTCGACGCTGCCGTCCAGATTGAAGTCGCCGGGCAGCAGCTCCATCACGACGACTTCGCCCATGGCCACGTTGCCGCTCACCGCGTCGCGGTACTCGAATGTCAGCTGAGTCTCGTCGCCCGAGAGATCGATCACCCGCCCGAGCGGCAACGCTTCGTCGGCGTCGAGCACCGAACTCGAGAGCAGGAACGACTCCGACAGCAAGTCGGGCCCCGACCCGCCCGCCTCGACCCAGGTCTCCCCAAGGCTGTCGCCGGCGGTGGAGCCCGGGTCGGCGCCGTCGACCGCGTCCACGCCTTGGTCCTCGAGACTCCGCCAGTTCGGCTCGATGAGCGCGACGTCGCCTCGCTGGACGCGGTAGTAGTCGATGTCGAACGTAGCGCCAGTGTCGTTCACCAGAGCGGCGTGGCCGCTCTTCGGGTGGACGTACAGAGCGAGCCGATCGGGCTCCGAGAGGGTCAGGTCGTACTCGGTCAGCTCGCCCGTCTCAACGAAGAACCGATCGATCAGGACGTTGTCGTTCGTGAAGTCGTTGTTGATCACCAGCCGCACCGCCTCGACATTGCGAGAGTCATCGATGGTGCCCACGCCGATCGACTGGAACGACGCGCCCGCGTTATCGGAGAAGAACACCTCGTAGCTGTCGAGCGTCAGGTCGGCCGCCAGCACGGTGACCGATGCCGTCGACTGCGTCAGGCTGCCGCCGTTGAGCGTTACGGGGCTGATGTCTGAACCCGCGCTGATCCCGGTCCCCGAGCCGAGCGCCGTACCAAAGATGTCGAGCACGTCGGCGTCGGTCCGCTCGATCTCCACCTGAGCCGTGATCCGGGTCGATCGGTCATCGGCGTCGATGAAACTCATCCGCAGTTCTTCGTTCTGCGTAGCGTCCAGTGGGCTCTGGAAGTCCCAGGTCGCTTCGAGCACCGCGAAGACCTTGCCCTCCGTGATCCCCGGGTTGATATCGATGTAGTTCGAGCCGAAGTCATCGTTGTCCTTGCCGGACAGGTCGAGCTGCCCGACCCCGTTGGTGATGACCGACACGTTGGCGTCGCCCCCGGTGCCCGAGTCGATGTCGAACTGCGTCAGCGGATCGACGACGTTCGCCACGCTCGGGATAGCGGTGCCCGCCGGGTCGTTGAACGGGAAGTCGTGCACCACCAGGGCGGTGGCGTGAGGCGCCGTGCCGAGGATCGCCAGCGCGACCAGCGGCATCAGCGCCGTGGCGGCGTGACACAGACGGCTCATGGGGGGGCTCTTCAGAGGTGTGTGGCTAGCAGGGGTCGAAACGCGGCGCCGGCCGCCGGCGAAGGCGAGCGACAGCCCGGCGAGCGCGAGAACGGCCGTCCCGGGCTCGGGGACGCCGGCGATCATCAGCTGAAACGCCGTGGCGCCGTTCGCCGCGATGAAGTCATCCTTGAAGATGCCGAAGTCGATGACGTCGTTGAAACCATCGCCGTTCAGGTCGCCGAGCTGGTAGTTCTCCGCGTCCGTACCGGCGAGTGGCGTCTCGGCGTTGGTCGTAAGGATGCCGTAGTCGTCCGCGTCGAGCGATCCGTCGAAGTCGAGGTCGCCCGCGAGATACTTCACGCCCCCGTTGCCGACGAAGTCGACATCCAGCGTCCGCACGCCGGACGAGGTGGTCAGCTGGGCGCGGACGTCCTCGATGGGCGTCCGGGTCCACACGGCGGAGCCGAGCGGCAGCGTCTGCCCGCTGGCGATCGTCGCCGGCACGGCGCCGACCTGTGAGTCATCGATCCCGTCGATCATCGACAGATCGACGGGGAACTCGATGCCGGTGACGCCCGTGATCGCGGCTCCCGAGTTGTTGACGAGCGTCGCGTCTCCCGTAACGCGGTCGATCTCTAGCGTGATTAGGTCGGTGAGCGGATTGGTGGTGCTCACGACTAGGCTGTCGACGTTCGCGAACTCGGGCGTGAAGTTCGGCGGGATGTTGCCGACGCCGAACTCGTCGGTCGTCCAGCGGACGGAGTTGGCGTCGCGCGCCCGCGACACGCCGCCCAGCCCGAGCACCTGCGACGGGTTCGAGCCGTCCTTGTAGAACACCTCGTAGCTGTCCGACGTCAGATCGACGGCCAGAACCAACTGGAACGGAGCGGTCTGCGACTCGGACAGCGTGACCCGGTTGCCGATGTCGAATGATCCGGCCGAGCCGAACGCCTCGGAGAACAACTCGATCGAGTTGCCGGTGCCATCTTCCGTGTTCCGCTGGATCTGCACCTGAGCGGTGATCGTCTGCCCGCTGATGCCGGTGTCGTTGTCGAGCAACGCGAAGCGGATGTCTTCTTCTGAACCGATGAACGAGCCGAAGTCCCAGCTGTCGAACGTCGTCGTGAGATACGCCGTTCCGCTGGTGACGTTGTTGCCGATGTCCAAGAAGCGATCGATGCGGCCGGTGTTGCCCGACGTCCCGCCGCTGATGAGCTCGTACACGCCCGCTTCGGTCGCGGAGGCGTCGATCGCCTCCTCGGCGGGGTCGTAGAACCAGCCGTTGCCCGGGTTGGCCGTGTTGGCCGCGCCGGTCAACACCGTGCCGTTGGCGTCGTTGAAGAAGAACGACTCGAGGTCGGTGGCGTGCGACGGCGAGGCGGTCAGCACCGCGGCCAGCGTTGCAGCCAACAGCGAGAACGCGAGGGGCCTAATCATGAGAGGCGTCTCCGGGCGGGAAGCCCGCGCGAGGCGGGCACAAGGGAGGGGGCAAAGAAGGGCGTGGCGCCCGACGCGGCGCCGTCAGCACGCCGGCGATGGCGAGCAGGGCGACGGTCGTGGGCTCCGGCACGCCGGCGACGAGCAGCGAGAACGCCGCGAGTCCGTTCGTGTCGATAAAGATGTCTTTGAACAGGCCGAAGTCGAGCACGTCGTTCGCGCCGTCGTTGTTCAGATCGCCGCGTGCGTAGGCGTCGATGACCGTTAGCCCGGCCGTGCTGGTCTCGGCGTTCAGAACCAGGACCGCGTAGTCGGCGGAGTCGACCCGGCCGTCGAAGTTCAGGTCGCCCGCCGGGGTGGCGAGCACGTCGGCGAACGCCTGGCCGAAGTCTTGGCCGAGCGTGACGAATCGGTCTTCGTTTTCACCGGCGAGAAACCGCGTCTCGAATGTGATCGTGAAGCCGGCGCCCAGCTCGACGAGCCCGAAGCGGGCGGCGGTGTCGTTGATCAATGAGGCGTCGGACTCGCCGATGGTCGGGTCCAGCTCGCGGAGACGGAGCCAGAACGGATTCAGCTGGAAGTTGCGGTCGATGTCGATGAACGCGAAGTGGCCCGAGCCCTTCTGCACCGTCGAATGGAAGTCGATGAAGAAATCGACGGCGCCGTCGGTGTCGGCGATGATCGCGTCTCCGACCGCCTTGATGTCGGACTGGCCGCCGTAGTTGGGCGTGTCCCAGAAGCGGTTCGGGTCGAGGTCCGGCTCCTCGACGGTGCTGCGGTTGTAGCCGGCGAGGCGGCCATCGGGGTTCGCCATCGGGTAGACGTAGAACTCCGCCCGGCGCCGCAGGATCCCCGCGTCGAGGGTGTCGCCGACCAGGTAGTCGACCATCGCCTCGAGCGTGTGATTGCCCAGCGTCTCGTTCGAGTGCACGCCGCCCAACAGCGCGATCTTCACCTTCGGCCCCGTCTCCGTGGGGTCGGTGATCTTGTAGCCGTACAGGTCCTGCGGCGCGATCGTGCGGCCGATATCGTCCGTCCCACCCGGCGACTGCCCGATCACGAAGTCGCTGCCACCGGAAAGAGTGGGCTGCGTCCACGGGCTGGAGGCGATGGCCGTGGTGTGGGCTACCGATCGGCCGACGGAGTAGGGCAGGCCGTAGGCGACGTAGACCTCGTCCTGCGTGAACGGCGCGTTGTTGGAGAACGTGTAGGTGTCCGCCGAGGCGTTGCGGGTGTTGTTGTCGAAGAAGAACCACTCGTCCTGGTCGTAGCTGTAGACCATGTCGTGAGCGTTTAGGTTGGACCCGCCGGTGACGAAGTCATCGTCGATCTGAAAGACGGGCGTCAGTCCGTTCACGTTGTCCGCGGAGAAGTAGAGCCACTTCCACGAGCCGGGGTTGAAGTTGTCCCGCCCGGCCAGCTGCACGAAGCTGCCGCTCGCAAAGCTGTTCGCTTCGTCGAGCGAGCCGTGATCGAAGTCGCCGTTGAGCGTGATCTGGGCCGAGACAGTGCCCGACACTGCTAACGCGAGCGCCATGCCGGTGGCGATGAGCCACGGACGGCGAACGCGCGGCGCCAACAACTCTCGGTTGAGCGAGGTCAACTCAATCCCCCGCCGCGCTGTTGGTGCGGCGGGCGTCGGCGATCGCCGACAGCTTGCCACCCGGTTGGAAGACGACGGCGTTACCCCCGCCGAAGTAGAGGCCGTTGGCCGGCTTGTCGTGCGTCCGCCAGCCGCGACCCTGCAAGGACGCCGCCAGCTCCACGCGCCGTGGATCGCCCGCGTCGCCCTCGAGATCAATGGCGTTGCCCAATTGCTTGCTACTCAGCGGACGCCGCAGATGGAAACGCGGCCGGGCGAAGCTCTCCGCGAGCGGTGTCCCGGCGCCCAGATGGTCGGCCAGGATCTGAAGCGTCATCGTGGGGATCCGCTGCCCACCCGGCAAGCCGAGGGCGAGCGTCGGCAGGCCGTCGCGCGTCGCGATGACCGGCGCCACGGTGCTCCGCGGCCGTTTGCCCGCGGCGATGTAGTTGGGTGACTCGCGCCACGTCGTCGCGAAGTTGCTCATGCTGTCGTTCAGCAGCAGCCCCGTCCCGGGCGGCACGACCGCGGCGCCGAAGTGCAGGCTGAGCGACTGCGTGAGGCTGACCATGTTGCCCGCGGCGTCGGCCACGACGAGGTGCGTCGTGCCGGCCGTCGACGCGTCGTCGAGCGTCGGCGCCTGGAGCGGCGATCGGTCGTCGCTCGGCGAGGCGGGTTCGACGGCGTCCGACCGTGTTCGGACGGCGGACACCATCTCCGGCGTGAGCAGCCGGTCTGCGAACGCGCGGGCGTCGGGCGTGTCGGCGACCGCCAGCGAGATCCGCGGGTAGAGCACCCGCAGGAGGCGGCCAAAACGGTCGATGTAGTCGGCGTCTCGGCTCGCCGGCGGCTGTTCGCCCCCCATTCCCTGCGCGGCGAGCGCCGCCAGCACCGTCACGCCGCCCGTCAGCGGCGGGGGGCTGCTGTAAACGCGGTGACCCAGGTAGTTGACCGCCAGCGGCTCGGTCACGGTCGGCCGGTACGCGGCGAAGTCTTCGAGCGAGAGCGGGGCGCCGATCGCCCCCGCCGCGGCGACGATCCGCTTGGCCGTCTCGCCGCTGTAGAAACCTTTGGCGCCGCCGTCCGCGTAGCGAGACAGCGTTTCCGCCAGGTCGGCGTTGGGCAGCCGCGTCTTGACCGGCGGTGTCTTGCCATCGACGAGGTACAGCCGCGACGCCTCCGCGTCGGCGGCCAGATCGTCTCGGTGCGGCTTCCAAAGCTCGCGCATCGTCAGCGAGACCGTGATCCCCCGGCGAGCAAGCCGCGACGCCGGCATCACCAGCTCCCGCCAAGGCTTCGACCCCCACCGCCGATGCGCCTCGTACAAGCCGGCCGGCAGGCCGGGCACGCACACGCTGTGGTAGCCGTAGCGACGCTCTCGGCGGGGCAACGCCGCGAAGGCTTCGGGATCAGTGGCGAGAGGCGACGCGCACAACGCCTCAATGCAACAGACCTCGCCGGTCGCTCCGGCGCGGTAGAGCATCACCAGCTTGCCGCCGAGCCCCGAGCCGTACGGCTCGGCCACGCCGAGGGTCAGCGAGGCGGCCACGGCGGCGTCGATGACGTTGCCACCGTCGCGCAGCACGGCGAGGCCGGCGGCCGTCGAATCGGGGTGCCCGGTGGCGATGGCCCAACGCGTACCGGTGGCCGTCTGCGGCGGCTCCAACGCGGGAGCCGCCGCCAGTGGCCCGAGGGCGACCAACGCCAAGAAGGCTGTCGCTTTTCGCGGGATCGTCTTGCTGCGATCAGCCACGCCGGCGTGTGCTCCCCAAGGCGAGCGTGGCGAGCAGAATCGTGGCCGTGGTCGGCTCGGGGATAACCGTCGCCACCGCGAACCGCTCCACCAGCAGCGTGTCGTCGGAGAAGTCCTCATTTAGCACCAAACGCACCGACTCGACGCCACGCGAGGCGTTGAGCGTTCCGGTCGTCGAGGCCAGGAACGTGGCGCCGCCGTCGGCCGAGTAGTAAAGGTCGAGCGTGTCCGTGCCGAGGTTGGCGTCGATGATCGTCAGCAACGAACCCGAGCTGCCGAGGACAATGTCAGCGGTGTCCGCCGATCCCGTGCCGACCGCGTTGCCGAAGAGTGTGACCTCGGTCGCCGAGGTGCGTTGGAAGAAAGTCTCCCCTGTGACAAACGTGCTGCGAGGATCGTTCGTTACCAGCGTCAAGCGGAACTCCTCGTCTTGGGCAGGGTCGAAGATCGACTCGTCGAAAGCCCACGACACCTCGAACAGCCCAAGCACGCGGCCCGAGTCGATCGCCGTCACATCGGAGTAGGACGAGCCAAAGGCGGTGTTCGCCTTGCCAGAGCCGTCGAACTGGCCCGCGCCGTTCGTCGCCGCTCCGCCGAAGTCGGCGTCCGCGTCGAACGCCGCTCCGACGGTCGGAGTCACCGCTTCGATCGCCGTGGCCATCGCGTCGTCGAACTGGAAGTCGACAATTAGATCGCCGGCGTTGAAGCTGTCGAGGATGGTCGCCGAAGCGATGCCCGGCAGGGCGAGCGCAAACGTTAGGGCCGTGATGACTCGTCGCATGGGGTCTTTCTCCGTGGCAGATCAGTCGTTGGTGAGGGGTTGGTCGGTTGTTCGGCGCGTCGGTCACGTGCGTGTTGCGGGCGCACGAAAAAGGCGGAGGGGTAGCGCTCGGGCCTTTCGGCCCGCTTCGCTTTGCCTCCGCCTGGAGTCCGTGCGGTGCGCATTGCCGCGTTGCGGTTGCCGCACACCGTGGTTCGAGCATAACCAATAGGCCGGGCAACCGGCGACGCACCAAGCCGATTTTCTGCGGGAAAGTCTTCCCGGCAGCGAGAAGCTGTTTCTCGATCAAGCCAACGGACTCGCGGCGACTAGCGTGCGGTACGCCGACAAAAAGCGAGCGAATCGACTACCCATCGCGGTGTCGCCGTCGCTATCCTCGTAGGGCTGGTTGGAGCGACGGATGCGAGCGAACAGGCGGATGATTGCCCGACGGTACGGCTACGCGCCGGCCCGCCGAAGGCTGGCGACCAGTTTCATCCACGGAGATTTTCTGCATGCGTCCGGTACTGAAACGGGCCCGGTTGCTCTCGGCCCCCTCGCCGAGGGTTCGTTACCGCGGCTTCACGTTGGTGGAGCTGCTGGTGGTGATCGCCATCATCGGCATCCTGGTCGCTCTGCTGCTGCCCGCGGTGCAGGCGGCGCGTGAGGCGGCCCGTCGCTCTTCTTGCCTGAACAACATGCGGCAAGTCGGGCTCGCGCTGATGAACTACGAGGGGGCCAACGGCGAGCTGCCGCCTGGCGCCACGCAGCGTGAGAGCGGCACCGACCCCACCATGTTCAGCTGGATCACGCTGATCATGCAGTACGTGGAAGAGGCCGCGGCGTACGACCAAGCGGACTGGCAGATCCCGTTGGGCATCCGCAACGACCAAGGAAACACCGCCCATCACATCCCCTTCGAGACGTTCCGCTGCCCGTCCGACGAGCCGGTCGACATCGTCAACAATTGGTGGGGGGCACGTGGGAACTACGTGGCGAACGGCGGCATCGGCTGGGTCTGGATGCAAAACCCGCCCTCGACCGACGGCTTTGAGGCATACCCGTTCCAGTGCCGAACAGGCGCGGAGATCTTTCCCTTTAACTTTGCGGCTAGCGCGGATCCGTTCGGCACCGGCGACACCACTGAAGCCGCTCATTGGGAACGCTGTGCACTCGGTTCCTCGCTATACCGCCTAGGCGCCTTCCTGACGAACCGCGGGCTAAGACTGGCGCGTGCCACAGACGGCACCAGCAAGACCGCTGCGGTGTCCGAGCTTATTACCGTCGAGGGGCAAGACACTCGCGGAACGATGCACTTCGGCGGGGCCGCCCTGTACGTGCACAACGTTGCACCCAACGCGACAACGTGGTCAGAGCTTGGAGTTGTGAAGCCGTGGGACGACCTTACTCGATTCTGTGTCAGCGGACCCAACGCACCGTGCGCCCCCGAGTATCAAAGCGAAGAGAATTCATGGCGGGGACGTTGGAGCCAAGCCGCCCGCAGCAGGCACACCGGCGGCGTGAACGTTGTGCTGCTCGACGCCAGCGCCAGCTTCGTCAACAACGACGTTGATCTTGCCATCTGGCACGCGGCCAGCACGCCCAACGGCGAAGAGCTCGTCAGCGGCGAGCTGTGAGCGCCGGCCGACCGCCACTCACGCCGTTCCACATCGCCGTGCAGGTGCGTGACATCGCCGAGGCACGGCGGTTCTACGGCGGCGTCCTCGGCTGCCCCGAAGGACGGAGCGACCAGTCGTGGGTCGACTTCGACCTGTTCGGCCACCAGTTCGTCGCCCACCTGAACCCTTCGCTTGGGCCCGACGGGCGGATCGGCCGGCACGCGAACCCCGTCGATGGTCACGCCGTGCCCGTGCCGCACTACGGCGTCGTGCTCGAGATGCCAGCGTGGAACGCATTGGTCGAACGACTCCAAACCGGCGAGCACGCCGACCAGATCGAGTGGGTCATCGAGCCCTACACACGCTTCCTGGGCGAGCCGGGCGAGCAAGCCACGATGTTCCTGCTGGACCCCAGCGGAAACGCGCTGGAGTTCAAGGCGTTCCGAGACATCGCCGGGCAGCTCTTCGCGACGAGTTAGAGCGATGCCACGACCGTACGTCGGTGGTCGCCACCGCGACGCGTCAGAGCTTGCTGTGTCAGGGTTGGCCGTGTCAGAGCTGCGCGTCCACGTCCGGTTCGGCGTTGCCTCGCGTCGACAGGGACTCGAACGTGACGAGGTCGATGTCGCGTGTCAGCGGACGCAACGAGCCGTCCGTGAAGCAGAACTGGACGATGCCCGGGTGCATCGACCCGTAGTACAGCCACATCGTGTCGTAGACCTCGCCGTTGCCGGTGAAGTTGTTCTCGCGCGTCTGGTCGAGTCCGTGCGACGAGGGCAGCGTGCCCCAGCCGGCCCACATGTGAGCCCGGGCGAGGCCGCTAACGGCGCTGCCGTCGCCGGTCGGGATGCCCGTGCCGATCGTCCCGGGCGCCTCTCCGAACATGATGGTCTTCGAGGTGCCGTCCGTAACCTGAGCGAGTCGCGTCTTCGAGCGGACGCTGAACACGCCGATCAGCTCGTCGCTCACGCTCTGATTGCCGAAGCCCATGTCGAACTGTAGCGTGGGGCCCATCCACCCCCACACGCCGGTGCAGCCGAGGTAGTGGGTCTGACCCATGTCGCCCGCGGCCGGGTCCCATCCGTAGGAGAACATCCGATGGTTGCCCCCGACGTACCGAGCGTACACCTTGTCCATGTATCCGATCTGCGGAGGCTCGGGCTCGACCGACGGGCACAGCAGCACGGACAGATGGGTCTGCGCCGCTGTCCACGCGGACACCAGGTCGTTGTAGCTCTGGTCGTACGCGTCGGGGCCCAGCGTCAGATCCGCCGAGAACTCGTCGGCGACGGAGGTGGCTTCCAGGTACGGGAGCAGAAACGTGAACACCCCCGTCATCTGATGGGATCCGGCCGCGTCGGATTCTACGATCGGTTTGAGGAAGTTGATGTTGGTCGCCAGGTAGCCAGGCGGCAGGCGTTGGTTGACGGACTCGTAGTTGAGGGCCGCAAGGCCCAGCTGGCGCAGCGAGTTCGAGCAGATCGAACGCCGAGCCGATTCACGCGCCGCCTGCACGGCCGGCAACAGCATGGAGACCAAGATGCCGATGATCGCGATCACGACCAACAGCTCGACAAGCGTGAAGCCACCGGGGGCACGCTTCTGAGGGGAATCGCTCATTCGAAGACCTCATCGTTCTCGGTCGGGTGGGCGGCGGGTCGTCTGGGAGCAACAGGGCCGACCGCGGGGTGTTCACCCGGCGTGTCGGCCCGAGCCCCCTTGAGGGGGCGGCTAGCTCCCGGGCTGGGGGGCCGGCGCGTGATCCGGGTCGTTGCTCAGCCGCATGCTCGCGTCCGGCACGGGGGCCGGCTTGTCCGGCTTCCGGATCTTCGGTCGGTTGTCGCCGCAGCCGACGGCGGCCACGGGCAGCGCGGCGGCGACCACCCAGGACCAGAGGATCGGACGACAGACGTTTCGCTTAGTCATGCTTACGCGCTGCGTTGATGGTGGCAAGGCTGAAGGGGAGGGCCTCGCGGCGTAGACGTACGTTAGGCAACCGTTCCCTTGGCCCGCAACTCCGCCGCCATCGCTTTGTCGCCTTGCCCGAGCTGACGGTAGGCGGTCGCCAAGGTCTCGTGAGCCGCCTTGAGCCGCGGCGCCTGCTTCACGCAGAGCTCCAGGGCCTCGACCGCCCCGTCGGCGTCGCCGAGCGCGAGCAACGCCCTGCCGATCGTCAGGTGCGCGCGGGGGAAATGGTGCACCAACTCGGCGGCGATGAGAGCCTTCTCGAGCGCCTGCTCGGCGTCGCCCGCCCCGAGGCGGGCGCGGGCCAGACCCGCCAGAGCGACCGGGCTCTCGCGATCGATCTCCAGGGCCTTCTCGAACGCCGCGGCCGACTCCTCGTAGCGAGACATGGAGAGGTAAACCTCGCCCAGCTTGTTGTGCAGGTGGGGCAGCCGCGGCGCGGCCTCCATCGCCCGCTCGAGCAGCTTGAGGGCTTCCGCCGGCCGCCCGTCGGCGAGCTCCAGCACACCCAGAATCATGTTCACACGCGGGTGGTCCGGCGCCGCCTCCACGAGCTGGTCCAGCACCTCGCGGGCCCGTTTGCTGCTGTTCATGCCGACGTAGCAAGACGCACGAAGCAGCTGGATCGAGACCGAACTCTGCGTCGGCTCGTCGAGCCGATCGAGGACCTCGATCGCTTCTTTGTACTGGAAGGCGTCCGCCAGGGACTCCGCCAGGTTGATCCGATTCGAGGTCTGCGTCTCGTGGATCGACTTCTTGGCGTCTTCGCTGGGCGGTTCGATGTAGCCGAGGTCGACGAGCTGACGCATCGCGGCTTGGGCTTCGTCCGGATCGATCCGCAGATCGGGCGGGTGCGTGCCGGCTTCGCCGTCGATCTCTTCCCAGGTCTCAACCCGCTCGATTGGGTCGGTCTCCTCGAGCACCTCGGCCAAGACGCGGCCCGGCATGTCGTGCCCGGCGGGCAGGCCCAGCAGATGGAGCACGGTCGGCGCGATGTCGAGGATGCTCGCCCCGTAAAGCCGGCTGCCCGAGCGGAAGCCGGGGCCGGCGCCGGCCAGTACCCCGAACGGCCGATGCCACTCGACGGGGCCCGACTTGCCCTCCCGCGGGTCGGGCCGCAGGTGGTCGTTGTAGTACCCGTGGTCCGACATCAGGATCACGGCCGTGTCGTCACCGGCGAGGGTCAGCAGCGTCTCCAGCAGCATGTCGTGGAAACGATAGATCCCCGTCATGCAGTGCTGGTACGCGTCGAACTCTTCCTGCGAGACCTGCTCCATCTTGGGCGGGTGGTACGCCATGAACTCGTGGCCGAAGCGGTCGATCCCCTCGTAGTACACGGCGGAGAAGTCCCAATCCGTGCTGGTCAGCAGGTGCGTGGCGGCCGCGTGGATCGTCGCCGTCTGGGCGAGCATTTGCGCCAGCCGGCCCACACGATGCCCCGGCTTGCTCATCAGCGCCGCGGCGTCCGGGATGAACGGCAGGATGGCCGTGTGATCGATCTCCGACGGCAACACCCGCAGCGGGGCGAGTCCGTCCCGTAGGCTCTCCGGATAAACACAGCCGGCGGGCAGCGGCGACGCGGCCCCGTCGGCGACCGAGTACTGTTCGTACTGATTCGAGACCATGACGCCGCGGAGAGGCTCCGCCGGGTGCGACGCGTACCACCCGACCACGTTGGACCGCAGGCCCGACTGGCTCAGCACGTTCCAGATCGCCTTGCAACGGCGGCTGGTGCTGGCGGCGGGCTGAACGCCGGTGGCGTCGGCGTTCACCTCGGTGAAGCCGTGGATTCCGTGCTGCTGCGGGCGTTTGCCCGTGGCGATCGTGTTCCACAGCATCGGGGACAGGATCGGCCGCGTGGTGGCCAGATTGCCCCACGCGCCGCGCCCGAGCAGCGCACCGGTGGTCGGCATCAAGCCCCGCTCGATCAGCGGGTTGATGAGCTGCCAGTCCGCCGCGTCCCAACCGATTAGCAGCACGCGTGCCGGCGACTTCTCTGTGCGGCGACGGGTCGGTTGCATCAGGTGCGGTTCCGGGCTTCCCGGGCGGTGGGGTTGCCGCTTCGCTCCCGCAGCGCCGCGAGCCCCAGGGCGCCCGCCGCCAGCAAGCCGAGCGACCCCGCCTCGGGCACGCCCGCGGCCTCCGGCGGAACGTCGCTCACATGGCCGAAGTTCGAACGCCAGATCGTGTAGTCGTCTTCGTCGACCACGTCGAAGCTGTCGCCGTTCTCATCGCCGTTGCCTGCGAGGATGAAGTCCGTATCGAGGTTGTCCCGCCACACCGTGTAGTCGGCCAGATCGACCGTGCCGTCGCCGTTGAAGTCGCCGGCGCTGCCTTTGTCGCCCGTGACGATGCCGACGTTGGGCTCGGTCTCGTACGCCCAATCGTGCAGGACGAACGTCCCCTCGGCGTTGTTGATCGACACCCGCGCCCAGGCGTAGAGCAGCTCTCGGTCCGGGATGGGGATGGGGAACGTCGGGAAGTCGGCGAAGCTGAAGCCGATGTAGGTGTTCTCGACGTTGTTGAACTCGGCGTTCGGGTGATTCCCGCCGAAGGCCATCGAGCCCACGAACGTGGTGGCGTCCACCGTGGACGGGTTCACCGGGTAGCCCGCCGAGAGGGCACGCACGTACCCCAGGTTATTGATGCGGTCGGCCACCAGCCGAGACGGAGCAAACCCTAGGAACGCCCCCTGAAAGTTGCCGGTCAGGCCGACGTACGGATCGACATAGTTGCGCAGATAGATGTCCGGCACGTCGTCGGCGTTGATCAGCAGCGGCAGGTAGTTGCCCTGAGCGATCGTTAGGTCCTCGATCCCCGAGTAGACGACGATCGCCTCGGCCGAGGAGCCGGCGCCGGCCGCGGAGCCCGCCGCCAGGGCGTATGCGAGCCGCCGTCGCTGGCTAGCGGACGCCTTACCCGCGTCTCTCTCGTCTTTCGCAAGCATGCTCTTGCCCTGCTCTAGGTTCGTGTGAAACCGCCGGCCGACACCCAACACCCTAGGAATCGACCCGCCGAAATAGCAAGCGACCGGCCCGGGCCGGTCGCTTGCTTAACGATCGAAAGTGCTCGCCGAGGAGTCGCGCTACGACTGCGAGCGCCGCGACCGGATCGCCGCCAGGCCAGCGGCGCCGGCCGCCAGCAAACCGAGCGTGCCCGGCTCGGGGATCTGGCCCGCGCGGATACCGACGCCGGGGTCGGACTCGTAGGCCCAATCCTTAATGACGAAACTAGCCGACGCGTTCTCCACGCCAACACGGATCCAGCCGTACCGCAGATTCGGCGCCGTGCCGAAGCTCAAGCCGAGGAAGGCGTCCGGCGCACTGTTGAACTCCGCGTTCGGGTTCAGCGTGCTGAAGGCCATGGAGCCGAAGAACGTTGGCCCGACAGTGGTCGGATCGATCAGGTCGCCTTCGGTGAGTTGGCTGACGTAGGCGTAGTTGCTCGGGCCCGCGTTGAAACCAACGAGTTGCCCGCCGCTGCCGAACACCGAGGCGCCCTGGTAGGGCGTACCGCCGAAGAAGGCGTTCTGCAGCGCGACGTCGGTGAACGAGTCGCTATCGAGATCGAGATAGAGCCGATACGGATCCGGAAACGGCGGATCGATCGACGGTAGGATGCTGATGCCTTGCAAACCCGAGTAGACGATGTCGGCGTTGGCGGTCTGATCGCCGGAAGCGGCGAGCGTCGCGGCGCCAGCCGCGAGCGAGTAGGCCGCCTTCCGCTTCGCGGAGGCAGACTTCGACGGATTGTCGGCGGGCGTCTTCGTCATGAGCGTCTCTCTCAAGGATGGATTTTCAGATGTGGCAAGAGCGAGCAACAGCCCGCTCCGCAACGCCGGTGGTGAACCCCACGGCCGGCGCCCGCCTGAACGCAACGGTCGTCGCTAGGCTCAATATCTCAAGGAGTCACTATAAAATCCGGGGAAAGCGGGGTCAACGAACCGCTGAAACAAGCGGTTTACCGCGGCTAGACACCGGTTCGACGGCCGCGGGAGCAGATGACCGCCGCGGCCCCGAAGAGCAGCGTGACGGCCGTCGCCGGCTCGGGCGCCGGGATCAGATCGATCGCCCCCCCGGAGTAGCTCACGCCGAGGTTTTGGGCCCACACGGCGTAGTCGTCGCCGTCGATCCCGGGCGAACCGTCGCCACGGAACAGCAACGCGGAGTCGTCGCTGGCGCCAAAGTTGTCTCGCCACACCGTGTAATCAGCGGCGTCGACCACGCCGTCGTCGTTGAAATCGCCCGCAGAAAGCACGGCGGCCGCGGCGGTATCGATGGACAACATGTACAGCTGCAACGCGTCGCCGGCTCCCGCGATGCGTGCGACGTAGCTGCCAGCTTCCGCGGAGATGTCGAGAATCGACTCGGCCTCGCCCAAGCCCGCGGCGTCGCTCGCAGCGACCAGGCTCAGACCGGCGGGCCCCGCTTCATACAGCTCCAGCGTTAGATCGTTCTGCGCCGCGGTGACAATGTCCACAACTCCGTCCGCGAGGGTGAACTCGTTGTAAGTCGGCCCCACGGGAGTCAGCACTAGGTCCATCGTGGCCGGCTCGAGGAGCGTGAACTCGAGGTAGTCGACGTCCGACGCGTTGCTGATGCTCAGGAAGTCGTTCTGGTCGAGGCTCAGGGCGACGCCGCTGTCGCCGTCGGCTCCGAATACCGCGGCGACACCCGGCGAGACGATCCCCAGGTCCGACGCCGTCGCGTCGGTGTCGTTGCCGCCGTTGCGCTCCAGCGTGTCGCCGTACAGGCGTTGGACGCCCCGAATGTCGTCGTACTGCGGGCCGTCGAGCGATCCGTTGAAGCGGGATTCCATCAGGAACTCGGCGTTCGGCGAGATCGGGTGGCCTAAGCCCAAGCTGTGGCCGACCTCGTGCGTCAACGTGTTCAGCAGGTTGCGATAGGTGTCCCCAGGGGCCGGGTTACCGAAATGACCGGCGTCGCTCACGTCCAGGGTAATGTCGGAATTGGGAATGAACCCGGCCTCGGCGAGCGTTCCGTCGGGCCCATCGATCGGACCGCCACCCAGGCGGAGATCGCCGCGTACGCCGTTCAACCCGAGCCACTGACCGTGCGCCCGACCGTTTAGGCCGTCGTCCGCCGGCTCGTACTCGAGCACGACACCGCTCACCTCGCTCCAACGGGTGAAGGAGCTCTCAACAAAGCCGAACCACGGACGCTGCTCGTAATCGACGCCGCCGTCGCCGAAGCCCCACAGGGAGTCGAGGAACGACACCAACGAGCTCGGGGTTTGGCCGAGACTGCTGATCGGCGTTCCGTCGGGCACGATGCTCCAGGTGAGCGTCACCGGCTCGCCTTCAGGATCGGTCACGCCGTCGGTCGCGGTGAATGCCCACCGCCCGTTAACCAAGAACGCCTCGGCGGGGTGGGTTAGGGCGCCTGCGATGACGACGGCGGCGACGACTCCGACGAGCGAAGCAGTGGGGGGCGCGGCGTTGGACAACGGCAGACTGCGGAGTTTGGGGGCGTGACGACCGAGCGGCGAAGCAAGATGTCTGAGCGGTACGCGCTGGCTCAACCGCCGCAGCGTTTTCCATAATAACCGACGCGGCGTCCGACAAGGTCTGCGGCTTACCCATAGCGTTGATCTATGAGTGAACGGGCAAATCAGCCTCGCGTTCCCGCTGCCGGCTGAGCGTCGGTGCGGCCGTCACGTGCAAGCGGCGTCGTCCACGCACCCGCGCATTATGAGACGCTCAGCCGATCGAACAGCAACAACTGGGCGACGAGAAGCGAGACGGTCGCCGTTGAAGTCGCCCGGCAGGTCGGCTCTGCCGCCGATCAGCAAGGCCGATGACCGTAGCATGGCCAATGACAGGGCGAGCCGTCAGAGCGACCCCGGCGTAGCTCCGCAGAGGTCGTGACTGCAACCGGCCACCGCGGCGACTGGGCCGGCGACAAGAGTCCGCGAAGATGAGGCAACCTCAGCAGGTTTGCAGCCCGACGAAGCAGCTAAGCCTGGCAAGTCGACGAGGTGCGGTCTGGATTTTTACACGAGTCCGAAGGCGACGGCAGGCTTCTCGGCACTCTTCCTGGGTGGGTCGTAGACACGGTTACTCGCAAGGCGACCAACGAACGCTGGCTTGCCGCTAGCACCGAATCACGCGGCGCTGACAAGGAAGGCTTTGCCGGTTGTTTGCGATTGCGACGGTTGCGGGGTTGCTGCCTGTAACGGGTCTGCGGGTTGGTCGTCTGCATCGGATTATGCCGATGACCGGTATGTCACTGATCAGTAAGTGAAAATGCTGCCTTGTGGGTGCCGTTCTTGCGTGATGCCTCCGATGACCATCGCAGCCCACTGGCTGCTAGCAGGTGAAGAATATGGCGTTTTCGAACCAATCAGAACGTGCCTCTCGGGCCTTTGCCTTTCTGACAATTGTTCTCTTGGCGAGCTCCAGCGGTTGCTCAATGTACGGGGGCTGCCGTGATTGGCTTCGCAGTGGATTGAAAGTCGGGCCTGACTACTACAAGCCTGCCGCCCCGGTCGCGGACTCGTGGATAGACGACGGCGACAAGCGCGTCCGTAGTGATCCCGCACAGATTGCTGACTGGTGGCTGCAGTTCAATGATCCCGTCCTGAACGAGTTGGTGCTTTCAGCGTCCCGACAAAACCTAACGCTCCGCGAAGCAGGGATGCGAGTTCTCCAAGCCCGCGCCGAGCGAGGGGTTGCCGTGGGTGATCTCTTCCCACAGTCGCAGAGTGTCAGCGGCGACTACTCGCGAAGCCTGATTAGCTCTGAGACCGCGAACCTGGTTCCCGGCATCAGCAGATCGTTCGACAATTGGGCGGGAACGGGAGAACTGATCTGGGAGGTCGACTTCTGGGGACGGTTCCGTCGAGCCGTCGAGTCCGCGGATGCCAGCCTCGACGCGTCGGTTGAGAACTACGACGACGTGCTTGTCTGTTTAATCGCCGAGGTAGCCACCGCGTACACGAACATCCGGACGACACAGAAACGCCTTGAGTTCGCTGAGCAGAACGTTGAGATCCAACAGGGCAGCCTCGACATCGTCCAGCAGCGGTTTGATAACGGCCGGGCCACAGGACTTGACGTTGAGCAGGCGAAGCTGAGCCTGACGGCGAC
>JBCBPC010000017.1:0-79165 GCA_039820945.1 Planctomycetota bacterium | reverse complement strand
AGCGACGGCCAGCCAGTGATTTCGGCGCCGCTGTTCGCGGCAAGCGTCTAAACGAAAAACCCCGCCCGCGTAGCGACACGCGGGCGGGGTTCGATTCTCTCACCGCCGGGGCAGGCGGCAAAGCACAGGACGTGTCCGATGTATTTTACCGCGTTCAAACCGCAGAACCAACACGAAGCCAAGCACCTCGTCAGGAAAGCGGCACGCGCGCTCGGGTTTGACGGCGACCCAGACGACCCGACCCTGCCAAGGGCGCGGGCTCTGAGCCGTCAAATGAACGCTGCCCTCGTATGGGCAACGTGCGGCTGTTCGTCGTGGCGCCCCGACCTGCGGACGATGGCGGACCAGTGGACGCTTCGGGCTGCCGCCGGCGGTGATGGTGAGCAGGTCGATACGGCGAGAGATGACGCCTCCCCGCCTGCGACGTCACCTACGACCAGCACCGGCTACTCGGCCGACGATCTGCTACGGAGGTCCCGACGATGAGCGAGACCATTCGCGTACGGGTCACCAAGGCCGATGGCCGTGAGCGCCGCGATGTCGCCGTTGTTGGCGATGGCGAGCAACATGTCGATAGCTTCGACGTGCTCTCCGCCTTCCAGCGCCAGAAGTGGCGGGAGACGGTGGTGGCGAAGTTCGGGCTCGATGACTCGGCCCACGAGTGGCTTGAGACCGAGCTTCTCGGCGGCGCTCAACGCGCTGATGACGCCCAAGCCGAGAAGGTTGAGCCCGTGCTTGTGACGATGGCCGACGTCGAGCCGACGGAGGTGCGGTGGCTGTGGCGTGATCGCATACCGTGCGGCCGCCTAACGCTCGTCTGCGGGCCGCCGGGCATCGGCAAGACCTTTATCGGCACCGACGCCACCGCCCGCGTCACAACGGGCACAGCGTGGCCTGATGGGGCCCACTGCGACCGGGGCGGCGTGATCATCGTCACCGCCGAGGACGGCGCCGCCGATACGCTCCGGCCGCGGCTGGACGCACACGGCGCCGATGTCCGCCGTGTTCAGCTCCTGCAGGGCGTGAGGGTTCCCGGCGAGTCCGAGCAGACCGTGTTTACGCTCGCCCGCGTTGACGCGCTAGCGACCGCTATCGACCGGACGCCCGAGTGTCGGCTCGTCTTGGTAGACCCGCTAGGCGACTTCTTTGGTGGCGACCGTGACGCGCATCGCGACACCGACGTGCGAGCCGTGCTCTCGCCGCTGACGCGTCTGGCCGACGAACGGGGCGTGGCGATCGTGCTGGTCGCCCACACCCGCAAGGCGGCCGGCAGGACGGCCGACGATGGCGTGCTCGGCAGCCGTGGCTTCGTGGGCGTCGCCCGCGCCGTCTGGCATGTCGCCGCTGACCCCGACGACGGCGACCGGCGCCTCCTGTTGCCCGGCAAGTCGAACCTAGCCGCCCGCCAGTCCGGCCTCGCCTTCACCATCGAAGGCGATCCGGCGCGGGTGCAGTGGGAGGACGAGCCGCTCGATATGCACGCCGACGACGTGATCGGCGAACGCAAAGAGCAGGGCGAGTCGAAGATCGACGCCGCGCTCGACACGATTCGCGAAACGCTCGGCAACGGACCCCGCGGCTCCCGTGAGCTTGAGGGGCTCTGCGACGATCGTGGGGTATCCAGGAGCACTTACTGGCGAGCACGGCGCCAACTGGGCGTGCGGGCGGAGAAGACCGAGTTCCAGGGCGAGTGGCTGCTCTCCCTGCCCCCCGAGCCGGATGAGTGCCTTGCCCAGTTCTCCGGCGAAGGGTTTCACAAAGGGACTCATCGATGAGTCCCTTTGTAGCCCCCAACAAAATTAATGACATCCTTTGGATAAACCCCGGGATTCAGCAAAGGGTTCCAATGACACCCTTCGTGGCGATCGCCCAAAGGATTCCATCGCCCGCACGTGCTGGGGAAAAGGCATGACCGCCGACGACTTCATCGCCGAGATGACCCAGCGCAACAACGCGAGGTCCGACAACAACCCCTTCAAGCCCATCATCGCTAAGCGCCTAGCCAAGCTCGGCGGCCTGCACCGTCCACCAGACGTCGCCGACGAGGCCGCGGTGCAGCGCGACGAGGTGCGTGTGGCCGTCTTGCGAGAGGTCGCCCAGCTCGAATCGGAGGGCCCATCGTGTCCGTTCTGAACAGCCAGTCCGACGCGGCGCCGGAGCGAGCCCCCATCGTGTTCGCGCAACGCGTCCGCTGCCCGAGCTGTCAGGGCACGAACGTCGAGACCACACGGTCACTCGACCAGGGTGACGGGACGCGCAAGCAGTACCGCCGATGCCGCGACGAGACGTGCGGCCAAAGATTTATTGTGATTCTCGAATAACCGTTTCCAGGATTTGGAATCGGGCTCTCGGCGCCCGTGTAAATTACGGCTCGTCATTCACACGCGAGAGGCAAACACATGCGACCACGCGGCTCCTACCTGTCGACTGGCCAAGTTTGCGCGACGCTGCAGACGACGCCGTCCCGCATCCACACAGCGGCCGGCGAGTTGAAGATTCAAGCGTCGCTGGTGCTGAACGGAACGCACTACTACGGCGAGAGCGACATCGAGCGGATTGCAAAGCACCTTCAAGCGAAATCCGTCCGACGCACGCGACGAGTCGCGCTGTGAGAGGCGAGGTACTACTTTTCGCCGTCTCACATTGAGACCAAGGGGAACAGCACATTTACGCAAGTTTCTTACGGGTTGACCGCCAAGGCAGGCAGCGAGAAGGAATAAAACATGGCCAGTAATTTGCCCACCGTCGCGGACCTCATCGCCGACGCGCTCGACTTGTCGGGCGCCGAGATTGCCCTCGCGGTCAGCTCGGCGCCGTTGGTCTCGCGGCTGCCGTTCGTCGAGTCGTCGAACGGCAAGTTCCACGAGTACGTATGGAAGGTCAGCGACCCGGCCACGGAATTCATCAGCGAGACCGGCGGCCGCGACTTTGACCACTCCGTCGATGTCGAGGTTGTGAGTCGCCTCGCGAATCTTGACTTCTCGCACGCCGTCCGGAAATCGACCGCGGACGCCTGGCGGAATCGCGGCGGCGCCAAGGCGTATCTCGCTCGCGAGGGCCTTAGGCACATCTCATCGGCCATGCGCGTGTTGGAGTCGCAGATTCTCAACAACACGGACGCCTCCGACGGCTTCCCGGGGCTTCCGTCGTTAAACACTCTCGACGGCTTCCATGACGCGATGGTCGTGAGCGCCGGTGGCACCACGGCCAACACGGGGTCGAGCGTCTACCTGATGCGTCTCGGCGACGAGGACGGCGCCTGTGGTGTCTTCCGGGGCGCCGCGAAGCCGTTCGAGCTGGGCGAGCCGACTGTTCAGAGCATGGAAGCGGGGGACGGCGCGGCTCCCCATTACCACGTGGCCGGCGGTGGATGGTTCGGCATGCAACAGGGTGGAGCGTACACAGTATCGCGCATCGCGAACCTGACCGAGGATGCCGGCGCTACGCTGACGGACGACCTCATCTACGACGCTATCAGCCGGCATCCGGCCGAGCATGAGCCGAACCTGGTCGTGATGAACAGCCGCAGCCTTGAGCAACTCCGGTCGAGCCGGACCGCGACCAACGAAGACGGCGAGCCGGCCCCGCGGCCGACTGATGTCGTTGGTATCCCCTTAATCATCACCGACGCGATTCGCGACGACGAACCCTTGTTACACCCCCCCGGTATCTAAGGCACGAAGAATGGAATCTCTACTCCGCGGGCTCAACCTGCCCGTTCATGAAGGCCTATCGGCGCCGTTGTCGAAGGCCATCGCCGAGCACAACGCCGATTCGGCCCGCACGCTCGAAGGCGTCCGGCACCACGACGATGTCGCCAAGAAGTTCGCCAGCGGCGATATCGAGGCAGGCGACTTGGCGACGGCCGTTGAGTCGAAGAAGATGAACGAGCTCGTGGTCGCCCAGGCGGCCCCAGCGTTGTGGCGCCAGCGGGGCGAACTCGCTCGCGACGCCCAGACCGAGTTAGCGGAAGCTATCGAGCCCTTGCAGGCGAAGCACGACAAGGCGTTCGCGGCGGCGTCCAGGGCTCTCGACAAGGCCGGCCTGACCGTCGAAGCGATGCCCGCCGGTCAGAGCAACGGCCAAGCGGCGCAACGCCAGCGCGACCAAATCGTCAGCCAGTGCCTGCCGGTCGTCGCGGCCCGCGCCGCGCTGCAGGACGCCAAGGCACGCGTTCAGGCGGCCGCCAACCTCGCCAGCGATTCGAAGCGAGGCGAAGAAGCCGCGAGGCATCACCTTGCAAAGACGGCGACGCAAGCCGCCGGAGTCGCGTGATTAACCCGGCGTCGAACGCGGAGTGAGGTTCCGCGTGCCGGCAGGGGCTCCGTCTCGTCGCCCCTGCCGGCCCGACGTCGGTTCAACGAGGAATGAACCATGCGAATCAGACTGGCCACCAGCGCCGCCAACATCTTCACCCGTCGCAAGCAACAGCGAATCGAGCTGCGGCGGAAGCTGCGGTCGTTCGTTGAGCCGGAGGTGCTTGAAGACCTCGGGGCGCCCGCGTGGCTCGCTGGCGAGTACGCCGCCATCTACCCGGCGCTGCCGAGCCTCCAACAGGTTGAGCGCTGGATGCGGCGGCTGCAGGGCGACACGGCAACAAGGAAGTAACCCATGGCTAACGCCGTCGAAGCCGGCCGCGCGTTCATGCGGCTAACGATTAACGACCAGGCGTTCCGGCGCGGGCTGGACCGCGCTGCGCGTCGGCTCACGTCGTTCGGGACCACCGTCGCCAAAGTCGGCGGCGCCATCACGGGCTTCGGCACGGCGTTGCTCTCGCCCTTGGCGTTGGTGGTGCGCACCGCTGCCGACGCCCAGGAGACGTTCAGCAAGTTCGACACGGTGTTCGCATCCAACGCCGCGGCCGTGCGTGCGTGGGGCGACAACCTGGCCCAACAGGTCGGGCGGTCGGAAGCCGATATCGCGGGCTTCGTGGCCGGTTTCCAAGACCTGCTCGTCCCGATTGGCATCGACCCGGCGGTTGCGCAAGAGTCGAGCAAGACGCTCACGCAGCTCGCGATTGACCTGGCGAGCTTCAACAACCAAGCGGACTCCGACAGCGTGCGGGACTTACAGGCCGCACTGACCGGCTCGTCCGAGGTGATGAAGAAGTACGGCGTCATCGTCAACCAGACCGCCGTCAACCAAGAGCTTTTGCGGCAAGGTCTCAAACCGAAGGACGCGAGCGAGCAAGAGAAGGTCTTTGCCCGGCTGGCCATCATCCTGGCGGGCACGACGGCCGCCCAGGGCGACGCCATCCGCACGGGCGACCAGTTCACAAACAGCTTCAAGGCTTTGCGAGGCGCGGTGACCGACGCGGCTGTGGCGATTGGTGGTCCGCTGCTGCGTCCGCTGGCTTCGGTGATTCAGCGGTTGAAGGACGGCGTGAAGCTGGTGACCGACTTCGCCCGCGAGAACGAAGGCGCGGTGCGCGTGTACGCGGCGGTCGGCGTGGGCATCGTCGCGCTGGGCGGTGTGATTACCGGCCTGGGCCTGGGGCTCGCGACGGCCGGTCTGGCCATCTCTGGGTTCTCGGCGTTGCTCGGCGTGGTGGGGACGGTCGCCGCGACGCTCACTTCACCGTTCGCCCTGATTGTCGGCGGCGTCACCGGCGTCACGGCCGCGTTCCTGCACCTGTCGGGGACGGGCGGGCGTGTGATTCAGTTCTTGAGCGACCAGTTCGGTCCGCTGCTCGGGACCGTCACGAGCACCATGGCTGGCATCCGCGATGCGATTGCGGGCGGCAACCTAGAACTCGCCGGTCGTGTGGCGATGGCTGGGTTGCGGACGGCTTGGGCGCAGGGCGTCCAGAAGATTGGCGCCGTCTGGACCGGCCTTCAGTCGGGCCTGATTGAAGCCCAGACGGTCGCTAGCCGCGTGCTCATCCAAGCGGCCGGCGGAATCGCGGACGGCTTCGTCAGCGCCTGGGGCTTCGTGCGGAAGAGCTGGGCCAGCTTGCAGGCGTTCATCGCCGGCGGTGTGCTTCGGCTGCAGAAGATCGTGGCCGAGTTCTTGGGCGGCGACTCGTTCGACATCCAAGGCCAGCTCGACAAGCTAGAGCAGGACCTCAACCGGACCACGTCGAACGTTGACCGCGCGACGGACGCGGCGCGCAAGAAGGTCGAGCAGTTCGGCGCGGCGGCCATCGACTCGCTGGAGGCCAAGCAAGCCCAGCGACAGGCCCAGCTCACCGAACGCGTCCGTCAGACCGCCGAAGAGGTCGGGCGCCTCAACGACGAACTCAAGCGGGTGAACAGCGAGGCCGCGGAGACCCGGCTGGAGGCGACAGAGCGTGGCGCCGCAGATGACCCCCGACAGCTCTACGGGCCCAACGGCGAAGAACTCCTCAATCGTGGCTTGCAGAACGCGGTGCGGTCCGTAGGCACGTTCAGCTCGCAGGCCGCGTCGTTGGTGTTCGGCCAGCAGGGCAGCGCGCTAGAGGGGCTGAGTCGTGCCCAGCTTGACCGCCTGGAGCGTATCGAGCGCTTGCTGGCCCGTGGCATCCGACAGCCCCGGGGCATCGCGGTGGTCTGATGGATGAAGCCGCCAAACGCTGCCGCGACCACATCGTGGGCGCCATCACTCAGGACACCTACCGGCGCGAGGACCTAGTCCAAGACGCCGACGCGCGAAGGTTCGCGGTCGAGTTCGCCGACGCGGTCATCGAGCGGGTCGAGTTCCTCGGGCTGTCGCACGACGACGCCTACAAGATCACGACCGCGGCCGAGGCGTCCGCCTACCTCCAGCGAATCAACAAGCCGTACGTCGAGCTGCTGGAATCGCTCGACGCGGTGACGGACCTCAAGGCCGAGCTGGACGAGCTGGACCGCTGAGCGTTCTTTGACAACCGACCGTGGCCCCGCCGTGCGCCCGACGAGCCTCGGCGGGGCGATGAGCTGGAACGCCACGGCCACGGTCATCGTCCGCGACGGCGACCTCCCGGATGACGAGCGGACCAGCGACCACCGGCCGGTGATGGCGGTGGTTGAGCCCAAGGGCCTTGCCGGCTGTCGGCTGTCGGCTGGCGTACGTTCGGCGTGCGGGGCTGAAGTAGCAGCGTCGCTCCGCCCACCTCGATGGCGTGTTGCCTTCGGGTTCAAGGCCGCCGAGTCTAGGAAGGCCGCGTCAACTTCGCACGGGCCGCCCGGAAACTAGTGTGCCAAAGGCTTGTCACTTGGGCCCCACTTGCCGTAGAATGTGGGCGCATGTACATCATTGTGCCGATGATTCGCGTTCTGTCTTCTCACGTGCTTTCCTGACATCGAGGGTGTCCCGCTGCTTGCTGTGCTGGCTTGTGGACTGCGGCGGCGAGCCATCCTTGTTGCGTTGTCCGCAGGGTTTGTGCAAGGCTCTGCCAGCTGAGCGTCGCGAGAAGACGAATGCCGATACCGGCACTGTGCGGAATAACTCAAGCGCTGCGCCCGTTCGCGGCAGGGTCCGATCCTACCGTTCAGGACGATTGTTCGCCGTATTCGTGCACTATGCTCGAACTCTGCGAGGCATTCGGACACACCGCTGAGCGGCGCCAGATTCTGAGCAGTTTCCTTTCGATGCGTCACGTACTCCAAACAACGGTCACCGATGGCTTCCAGTGGATTGACGGGAGCTTTGTTGAGAACGTGGAGGCCGCCCAAGGCCGCCCTCCCGGAGACATCGATGTGGTGACATTCGCTGACCCGTCGACGTGCGATGGAGGCCGTAAGGGCTTCATGCGGCAATGCAAGGCGTTGCTAGACCCAACCCAATCGAAACAGATCTTCCGGACGCACCACTTTTTTGTCCCGCTGGACATCGATGGTCGCAGTCTAGTCGAGCTGTCGACGTACTATTTCGGGCTCTTCTCTCACAAGCGAGACGGAACGCCGAAGGGGATGTTGGTCGCAGACCTACACGACCAGGGCGAGGATCAAGCTGCAACAGAGTGGCTAGGTAAGTACGATGATTGATCAGACGCGTTTGCACGAACAGCGGCGTCAGCTAGAACGCCTGCTCGAAACGGCAGGTGACGATAAGATTGTTCGCACGCAACTTGAGAGCAGCTTGGAGCTGATTCGCGAACAACTTGCCGCGTCAGGTGAGGGCGTTGCACGTGGCCAGCTGTTTCCACAGCAGTCTCCAGAGCTGCCACGTGCTGCGATTTTTCTCTCAGGTGATTGCGTACGTGGGTCAGAGGCAATCGACGCGGGATTCGCATCCGAGGTGATCAAGCGATACGAAGGCGTATTCGCTGAGATCGCTGTTGAGAACGAGCGGAGCTTCGAGCGTCGCAGGAGCGGCAAGTCTCGCCGAGCGTGCGGCGATCGCCCCCGATTGATGCTGACAAGCCTACCGAAGGGCTCATTTGGTTTCGAGTTCGAGCCTGTGTTGCAGGAGGGGAACGGCAACCCCGAGGTGCACGAGCGATCTCTCAAGGAGGTTGCTGACACACTTTCCCGAATTGGAAGTGCAGACGAGGCTTTTGATGAAGCGTTGCAGTCGGCTACCCCAGCCATACTCCATCGCGTTAAGCAGTTCTACGAGGTGCTCTCCAAGCACGACGCCGAGCTGCGTTTGGCGTTTCCCAACGGCTCTTCAACTCGTCTAACCAAGAAGAGTATTAGGCGGACAGCAGAACGATTGGCGAAGAGCGTCACGCAGGCAACCGTAACGCTGGTAGGCGAATTTCGCGGCGCGACCCTTGAGTCCCATCGATTCGACTTCAAGTCGGAAGACGACCGCGTGATTCGTGGAGTGATACCGGAAACACTCTCTGAGCACGAACTCTTGTCGATAGCGAAGCTCACCGGTTCGCGATGCAAGATTACGCTGACCGAGACCGTGATCACAAAGCCTGATGCAGCGGTAACGCGATCTTATACGTTCATTCGCGCCGCACACGCTACGTCGCAGCACTTGAACAACTAGTGCGTCCTCTCAGGCTTGACGTGCCTCAAGCCAGCTGCCATCCTGCTCCTTGTCAAAGCGTCGAGCGCCGGCTGTCACCGGCGGCTCAACTCAGGGCTTTCTGGGCCCGCAAGAGCAATCGTGATGTCGAACTCTATCGTGAAAACAGAGCGCGTGGCTGTGCCGGTGTGGAGGTACCCGTAAGGGCTCCGGGCGGCTCACGATCCGCCTGACAGCGCCAGTACAGCCACGCGCTTTCTTCGAGACCGCCCCACGGGTTCAGTCTCGGAAGGTCACTACACCCATGGTTGCACCAGCAACCCCGCGGCTGCTCGGCCGCACCGTTCCATCGGACGCCCGTCCGATGCTTCTCTCTGCCGCACAGGCCCTTGCTGACGGCTTCCGAATCGAAGCCGCGGTCAAGTTCCGCGAAGCGATACGACGCCACCTCGTGGCCCTAGCGACCGCCTACGCGGTCGATGAGGGCGGCACGGCTGGCGAGCTGCTTGACCGTTTGCAGAAGGTCGGAGCCACGGTCGATGACGCCGCCGGTTGCCTCGACTCGCTGGAGATGGTCATCGACTTGTCGAGCGAGGGCTTCGCGATGAGATGCAACCTCGAATGGGCACTCAACACCATCGGCGCCAACTACCGGGGGGCCGACAGTGTCTGAAGCCAACATCATCCCGGCCGCTTCGGCGGTCACCCCGCGGACGCTCGACGAACTGCTCGACCTGCGGCTCCGCAGCGAGCCGCTGCTCACCAACCAATCGACCATCACGCATTACCGGCGTTGCGTCCGGTACTTCAACGAGCACCTGGGCCGGCAAGCTCTGCTCTCCGACCTGAACGCCGAGGCCATCATGGCCTGGGCTCGGAGCGTGGCCGAGGCTGGGTTCTCACCGGAGACGGCGAACGCGCAGACGAAGCAACTCAAGGCCATCTGGAACTGGGCCGCCCGTCAACGCATCGTCGAAACGTTTCCGCCGGTGGGGCTCAAGATTCGATGCCCGCCGCCACAACCGAAGATGTGGTCCGACCACGAGTTGCTGGCGATGTTCGACGCGGCTGGAAAGATGCCCGGTCTCACCGGCCGGCAGAACGCCAGCGAGTATTGGACCGCCTGGCTGTGGTGGGGCTGGAACACCGGAGAGCGCACGGGCGCTACGCTCGCGCTGACGGCCGAGATGATTGATTGGGAGAACGGTTGGGCGAACGTCCCCGGAGAGGCGCGGAAAGGCGGCATGACCCCGATGCGGTTCATCCTTAGCCCGAAGTGCGTGAAAGCGTTGCGGCGCCTGTCGGACCGCACACGGCCCGGAGAGCCGCTCTTCGACCCGTGCGACGCGTGCGGGCACGCCATCTATCGGGGGTGGGCGAAGCTCATGGACCTGGCGGGCATCGAGAAGGTTCCTCGCTCGACGATTCCTGCGCAACGCATGCGGCAGACGGTGGCGACGCGGATTGAGAAGCGTGGCGGCACGCCGAGCGTCTGGCTGGGGCACACGCCCCACCAAGTCTACGAGCGGCACTATCGCGACGGGTTCGAGATCATGCTCGCCGAGCACGAGAAGGGCGTCTGGCCGTTGGACTACATCGGCAGTGAGCCGCGGGGGAAGGGTTGGGGCATTCGACGCATTTTCAAAAAGGAGGCGTGAGGGGTTGCCGGTACGTACTCAATCGGTATCTTTGTGTGTATCGAATACGTATCACCACGGAGGGCCTATGGCGAAGAAAGAGACGGCGGGGCACGTACGCGTGACCGTCACTGTTCCCGAAGAGGTGCGGCAAGGCATGGCGAAGATGACGGCGACCAACTGGTCGGCCGTCGCATCGAAGGCGTTCGCCGATGTGGTGAACGCAGCCAACACCCCCAGTACGGAGGCCGAAATGGCCCAAGCGAAAGAAAGACTGCTCGCGTCGAAGCAGGAGGGCGAGACGCTCGCCTACACGAACGGGTTCAAGTGTGGAGTCGAGTGGGCGAAGGACTCCGCGGAGTACCGAGAGTTGAAGAGGCTCGATGCGTTGCGGGCCTCGCTTGAGTACGAGTGTCCCGACTTCGACGACCATATCCTCGGCGACGGCATCCGTTGGATGGCTCCCCTCGGCTGTGCCGCGGATTGGTTGGCCAGCGAGATACTCGACGACAACGCAGAAGTGAGCGACTACGGCGAGTGGTTGTGGGAGCCCGTGTTCGGCGAAGACTCTGCTGAGCGGATGGCCGCCGACGGGGAGTCGCTTCGCGGCTTCGCCTGGGGCGCGCTTAGCGTCTGGGATGAGCTGGATATCTGAGCGATGCGCCGCCCCGGGGTTGGCCTCCGGGGCGGCTTCGCTTTTGTGAACGGGAGGCGTGAGCGATGGCGAGCTTCTACCAGCGGAAGGGCGGGCAATGGTCCTGCCAGTACGAGGACCGTTCTGGTGAACGCCGGTCGATAAGCTTCGGCAAGCTGTCGAAGCGAGCGGCGGCGACCATCGGGCGCCACGTTGAGAACCTCATCGACGCGCACCTGGCGAGCGCCCAGCCGCCACCGGAGACAACCCGGTGGTTGACTGAGGCGAGCGACAAGCTCGTCGCCAAGCTGGCGAAGCACGGGCTCACCGGGGAGCGACGCCTTGCCTTGCTGGGCCCGTTCGTCGATGAGTTCCTGGCGTCGCGGATCGCGGACCCCAGCTTCAGTGAGCTGACCATCAAGTCGTACCGGCCGACGTTCGCGCACCTGCGCGAGTACTTCGGAGACGACCGACCGTTGCGGACGATCACGACCGGCGATTGTCGCCAGTGGCGCGCCGTCGTGGCTGCCGGCAAGGGCGGCAAGCCCCGGCAGGAGAACACGGTGCGGAAGTGGATCACCAAGGCGAAGACGCTATTCAATGCGGCGGTCGAGTTCGAGGCGATCGACCGGAACCCGTTCGCGCCGTTGGAAGCGTCAACGGTGAAGGTCAGGGAGCGCGACTACTTCGTGACGCCGGAGGAAGCCGCCGCCGTGCTGGAGGCTTGCCCGTCGCACGACTGGCGTTGCATCTTCGCCCTGAGCCGCTGGGGCGGCCTGCGCTGCCCGTCCGAGGTGCTGGCCCTTCGATGGGAAGACGTGCTGTGGGATCGCGACCGGTTCGTCGTGCGGGCCCACAAGACCGAGATGCGCATCGTGCCGCTGTTCCCGGAGCTAGAGACCGTCTTGAGCCGTGCTTTCGACGCGGCCCCCGAGGGCGCCGAGTACGTCGTCACGAAGACGCGCGACGCCGAGGCCAACCTGCGGACCACCTTCGAGAAGATCGTCACGAGGGCGGGCATCACGCCGTGGCCGAAGTTGTTCCACAACAACCGGGCGACGCGGGCGACCGAGATCGAGAAGCGGTACGGATCGCACAAGGCGACCGCCTGGCTCGGCCACAGCGAGAAGGTAGCGGCCAAGCATTACTGGCAGATAACCGATGACGACTTCGCAGAAGCGGCTGGCAAAAGTGCTGCACAGAGTGCTGCAGCACCCGCCCGCAGGGCGTTGCATGAAGACGAACGCCAAGTGGCGGAAGCTATCCATGCAGCGGTTTGCGACGCCCTGCAACCGCTTGACACTCGCCCAGTAGCCGAGGCGGGACTCGAACCCGCACGGGGGTTGCCCCCCACCGGATTTTAAGTCCGGAGCGTCTGCCAATTCCGCCACTCGGCCCGCGGCTGCCACCGCAGGCTAGCCGAAATCCGGGGCCGAATCTCGCCCCGCTTGACCGGCCGGGGAGGCCAGGGCCGCGGCCCCCACGGCCCGCAGCCCCCCGCGGGGTGAGTTTGGCCGCGCCCGCTGAGTTTGGTATCTTGCGGCACTGCGTTCGGAGTTTCCCCCTCGCTCTCGATTCGCTAGGCACGGGCTGAAGCCTCAGGGGCAGGCGACGTTTGTCGTCGGCGCCCGCGGCTCCCGGGAATCCCCCACGCGCATTCACCCACAGGGAACGATGACGAAGAACCACCAGAGCGACCCGGCTGCCGGCGTCTCGCGCCGAGGTTTCATTGCCACGTCCGCGGCGGCCGCCGCGGCGGCCGCGCCGGCGTCGCGAGCCGCCGCCGCCCCTTCGCCCAACGAGCGGGTCCGTCTCGGCTTTATCGGGGTCGGCGGTCGGGCGCAGTCGCACGTCGACTCGGCCATCAAACTGCAGAACGACCCGGGCAGCGTCGAGTGCGCGGTCGTGTGCGATGTGTTCAGCCGCTACCTCGACGGCACGGCCAGCAAGATCGCCGAGAAGACCGGCAAGGCGCCCGCCAAGACCGGCGACTACCGCGACATCATCAACGACCCGTCGATCGACGCGGTCGTGATCTCCACGCCGGATCACTGGCACGCGAAGCAGACGATCGACGCGCTCAACGCGGGCAAGGACGTCTACTGCGAGAAGCCGATGACGCACACCGTTCAGGAAGCCCTGGACGTGTACAAGGCGTGGAAGGAGTCGGGCAGGGTGATGCAGGTGGGCGTGCAGTCGACCTCGCTGCCCGTGTGGAAGAAGGTCAACGAGCACATCCGTGCGGGCAAGCTCGGCAAGGTGCTGCAGTACCAGACCGAGTACTACCGCAACTCCTCGATGGGCCAGTGGCGGTACTACCAGCTCACGAGCGACATGTCGCCCAAGAACATCGACTGGGACACGTTCCTCGGGCACGAGCAGGGACTCGCGCCCAAGCAGGAGTTCGACCGAGCGAAGTTCGCCCAGTGGCGTTGCTACTGGGATTTCGGCTCGGGTCTCTACACCGACCTGTTCGTGCACCGCACGACGTCGATGCTGACGGCCACGGGGCTACGGTTCCCCGGCCGAGTGGTCGGCGCCGGCGGCATCTTCCTCGAGTACGACGGCCGCGAGGCGCCGGACGTGGCGACCGTCGCGGCCGACTTCCCCGAGGGGGTTCAGGGCCTCGCCACCGCGACGATGTGCTGCTCCAACACGCCCATCAAGCAGATGATCCGCGGCCACCACGGCTCGGCGGTGTTCGGCACGGGCGAGGAGTTCAGCGGCTACAACTTTGTCGCCGAGCGGCCGCAGGTCACCAAGAACTCGAAGATCAAGGACGATCGCGTCGAGGTCGAGCGGCCCGAGAGCACCACGTTCGCCCACTTCGACAACTTCGTCGAAGCGGTCGCGGCGGGCGACCCCGCCAAGGTGAACTGCGATCCGGAGATCGGCGCGGCCGCCATGGTGGTCGTGAAGCTCGGCGCTATGAGCTACCGCACCGGCAAGGTCTACCACTTCGATCGCGAGACCATGACGTTCGGCACGGGCGACGAGTCGTGGGCCAAGCAGTGGGAAGAGATGTCGTACGCCGGCGCCTCGCCGAAGCACGTCCCCGGCTGGCACGCGGGCGACACGGGCAGCAAGCTGATCCCCGAGGACTACCAGAAGCTCGCGGGCCCCTGGGTCGATGGGGTCGATCCGGCGCAGGTCTGACGACCGGCCAGGTCAGCGAGATCCCGCCGGCGCCCATCGCCGGGGGTTAAGCGGCAAAGACCCGAATCCCTCGCTGCCCGTCGGGCGGCGAGGGGTTTTTCTTTGGCGTGACCGAAGTCGCCGCCTGTGAACCTCGCCGCCGCCGCGGGGTCTGGGCGGGGGTGATGAGCACCCCCCCCGCGAAACGCTTGCAGGCGAACGGCATGGCGCGTTGGATGATCCGCCGGTACGTCGCTTCCTTCGACGGGCTGTCGCGCGAGGTCTGGTTGCTGGCGCTGGTGCTGCTGGTGAACCGGTGCGGCTCGATGGTCGTGCCGTTCCTCGCGGTGTACCTCCGAGAAGAGCGTGGCCTGGACCCGCTGGCGATCGGCTGGGTGCTCGCCGCGTGCGGCGTCGGCGGGGTGGTGGGGTCGTATCTAGGCGGCCTGCTGACCGAGCGTTGCGGCCCGGTCGCGGTCATCATCGGCTCATTCGCGCTGAGCGCGCCAGCGTTCGCCGCGATCCCGTTCTGCGACGACACGGTCTCGCTGTTCGCGGTGCTGACGCTGCGGCAGATCGTGGCCGACATCGCCAGGCCGGCCAGCGCCGCGGGCGCCACGCTCTTCGCCGGCGAGGCGCACCACGCGCAGGCGCTTGCTTTGAACCGGCTCGCGAACAACCTGGGGTTCTCGATCGGGCCGGTGATCGGCGGCTTGCTCGCCCAGATCGACTTCTTCTGGATCTTCCCGGCGAACGCCGCCGCCAGCGTGGCCGGCGCCGTGTTCGCGTACTTCGCGCTGCGGAGCCACCTGAACGCCGCGTCCGCTCGAACCGACGAAACCACGCTCGCGGACATCGGCCGCGGGCCGTGGCGGGACGGGCCGTTCCTGCTGTTCCTGGCGTTGTTCGCCTTGGGTGAGCTGGTGTTCTTTCAGATGGTGACCACGCTCCCGTTGTTCTGGAGCGAGCAGCTCGGGCTCAGCAAGCTCGCCATCGGCGGCCTGTACGCGGTGAACACGCTGCTGGTCGTTACGTGCGAGATGCCGCTCACGAGCGCGGTCAAGCGGTACCGGCCGTTGGCGTTGGTGGCGGTCGGGGCCGTGTTCTCGGCGGTGGGCTTTGGGCTGACGCCGCTGGCCGGGTCGTTGCTCGGGGCGGCCCTGCTGGTGGCGGTATTCACGTTCGGCGAGATGCTGTCGGCGCCGTTCTCCGCGGCGTACGCCGCCAGCCGCTCGGGCGAGTCGCGCCGCGGGGCATTCATGGGGGCGTACGCGATGGCGGTGTCCGCGGCGACCGTCGTTTCGCCGGTCGTCGCGCTGGGGCTGTACCGGATCGACCCCGCGTTGCCGTGGTGGTGCTCGATCGGCGCCCTCAGCGTAGCGGCGATCGGGATCGGCTTTCTCGCCCGCCGCGGCGGGCGAGCAGCCGTTGCGGCGGCGTGATTCGCGCGGTCGGTTCGTCGGCTGGGCCGGGGCTCCTATAGTCGTCCTCTACGGCGCGAGCCCTCGTCCCGCCGCAGCCGATCACGAGAAGAGCCCTACCCCAAGCCACCGATGTCGACCCTCACAGCACCCCACGCACGTACCCTCGCCGAACTCCGTGACTCGGGTTATCGCAGCAAGAGCGTCAAACAGGAGGTTCACGACAACTTCCTCGCCAAGCTTCGATCCGGCGAGGAACTCTACCCGGGCATCGTCGGCTACGACGATACCGTGCTCCCGGAGCTGAACATCGCGTTGCTCGCGCAGCACGACCTGCTGTTTCTCGGCGAGAAAGGGCAGGCAAAGAGCCGGCTGATGCGACGGATCGTCGATTTCCTCGACGACGAGATCCCGTACATCGACGATCCGCGGATCCCGCTGCACGACGACCCCTTCCGGCCGATCACCAAGCGGGGCAAGCACCTCGTGTCGAGCACTCCGGCCGACGAGGTGCCCATCGCCTGGTGGCGCCGCGAGGAACGGTACGCGGAGCGGCTGGCGCCCGGCACGAAGTTCGCCGACCTGATCGGCGAGATCGACCCCGCGATGCTCGCCGCGGGCGTCAGCATGGGCGCCGAGGAGGCGCTGCACTTCGGCCTGATCCCCCGGATGCACCGTGGCATCTTCGCGATGAACGAGCTGCCCGAGCTGGACGAACTGGTGCAGGTCGGCCTGTTCAACATTCTTGAGGAACGCGACGTGCAGATCCGGGGCTACCCGATCAAGTTCGACGTCGACGTGATGATCCTCTTCAGCGCGAACCCCGCCACTTACAACCGCAGCGGCAAGGTCATCCCGCAGCTGAAGGACCGCATCGGCTCGATGGTGCAGACGCACTACCCGCTGGAGCGGGGGCTCGGCGTGGAGATCCTCGAGCAGGAGGTCGAGTCGTCCGCTACCGAGGGCGATCTGCCGGTCGTTGTCCCCTACTTTATGAAGGAGTTGATCGAGGAAATCAGCCGCGCGGCGCGCGACAGCAAGTTCATCGATCACGATTCCGGCGTGTCGGCACGGATGTCGATCGCGAACCTCCGCACGATGATCGCCTCGGCAAGGCATCGCGCCGCGGTGCTCGGCGAGTCGCCCGCCGTGCCACGGATCAGCGATCTGGGGCATCTCTACGCCAGCTCGCTCGGCAAGCTGGAGCTCGACTTGATGGGTTCACACCAGATGAGCGAGGCCCAGGTGCTCGACGCGGTCGTCGCCGAGGCGATCCAGACCGTCTTTGCCGAGTATGTCGAGGAGCACGGCCTGGCGGAGATCGCGGAGATCTTCTCGCAGGGGGTAAAGATCGAGGTGGGCGACATGCTTCCCTCGGCCCACTACGCCGACCTCTTGCAGCGAGTGCCGCCGGCGTGGGATAAGGCGTTTGAGGTGAACGCCTCGCAGGACCCGGCCGTACGGGCCAGCTGCGTTGAGTTCGTCCTGGCCGGCCTGTACGCGACCGACCGCATCAGCCGCAACCAGCAACACGGCCGCATCACCTACGAAACCTGATCCCCGCACCGCACAAGCCCTGCATAACACGCAGCGGCCAACGACCCATGCAGACCCTCGAAACGATCGAAGCCCGCCGCGCCGTCAAGCACTACGACGCGTCGTTCGACATGCCGGAGGCCGACGTCGAGCGGCTGATGGATCTGGCGCTACTCTCGCCGACGTCGTTCAACATCCAGAACTGGCGGTTCGTCGTGTGCCGCGACGCGGACGTGAAGGCCAAGCTCCGCGCCGCCGCGTGGGATCAGGCGCAGGTGACGGACGCCAATCTGACGATCCTCGTCTGCGGCGACCTGAAGTCGTGGTCGCGTGAGCCAGAGCGTTACTGGCGGAACGCGCCCGAGCAGACGCAGCAGATGCTGGTGCCGATGATCGGCAACTTTTACTCGGCCGCCGGCGAGCGGATCGAGCGCGACGAGGCGATGCGCTCGGTCGGCATCGCCAGCCAGACGATCATGCTCGCCGCCAAGGCGATGGGCTACGACTCGTGCCCGATGATCGGCTTCGATCCGGACGAGGTCGGCAAGATCATCGGCCTGCCGGAAGACCACGTGGTCGGGCTGATGCTCACCGTCGGCAAGGCGTTGAAGCCGGCCCATCCGCGCGGCGGCCAGCTAGACAAGTCCGAGGTCGTCTTCTTCGATCGGTTCCCCGAGTAGCGGGGGGGCCGAGCAGCGGCAGTGACTGGCGGCAGTGACTGGCGCCGGTGTCGGGCGTCATTCGGCCGCGATCGTGAACTCGAGCGTCTCCGTGCCGATCTTGTCGCCCAGCTCGTCGGTGATCGTGATCTCGAGGTCGTAATCGCCCGCGTAGATCGCTGTCGGCAGGTTGACGCCGTACGTGATGTGGAAGTCGCGGCGCCGCGTGAGGCAGTAGTCCTCGACGCGGGGGAACTCGTCGCTGTCGACGACTCCGCCGTGCTTGTCGACGACCTGATAGCTGGTCGCCAGCAGCGTGTGGTGCCCGTCCTCGGTCGACTGGCTGCGATAGTTGTCCACCTCGGCGTAAAGCGTGACGTGCTCGCCCGGCTCGAAGGCGGGCCGCTTGATCGGCTCGTAGGCGCCGTAGCCGTACACTTGCTCGCAGAACGCCAGGTTTCGCACCTGCAGGGGCCCGAGCTCTCGGACCATCGCCAACGCCTCGGCCTGGTGCGGCGCGGCCTGGGCGGCGCGTTGGTGCCGGTCGGGCGTTGCCCCGGCGTCGAGCATGACCGACATCGCGTACATCTGCTTCGACCAGAAGGCCTGTTCGGTTGACGAGAGACCGGGCGTCGCAGCGACCGCGGCCGAACGGTCGCCCGCGGCCAGTTGCAGCAACCGCAGCCGAATCAGCTCGTGCGCCTCGCCTGTGGAACGGGGCGGATTGACCGACTGCTGGCTTAGCGCCGTGATCGCGTCGTTGACGCTTCCAAGCCAGGGGGCATGACCGGCGGGGGCCCGGTCGCCTTCCGCCGGGCGGAACCGATCGGCGGTCGCTAGCGACGCCGTACGAATCACGTTCTGCGGTGGTTGGGGCGTCTCGTCGTAGTGCTGATTGCGGATGAGCTGGGGGCTCGGCTCGTGGATCGCGGACGCCTGCCGGACAGCATGATCGTGCTCGGCTTCGCCCTCGGGTTGGATCAGCATCGACGACTGATCGCTTGGCGGTGTGGCGGGTTGAGTGATCGGGTAAGCGGACGGCGCCGGCGTGAGCGGCGATCTGGCGTCCGGCGCAAGCGTGGCGGCTGGCGGAAGCGGAGCAGCGGCCGGCTGGGGAAGCCGCACCGACAGCGGCGACTCGTTGCTCGCGACGCGCACGTCGCTTCGCCCGACGCTCTTCTGCGCTAGCTGCTGCCGATAGCGGAGCGTCGACTCGGCACGCTCAACGGTGTCGGGCCAGAGCGACGGTTCCGCGGCCGCGAGCTGCTCTAGCAGGCGAGCGTGCGTCGTCGGATCTTCCTGAGCGATTCGCTGCAGCTTGGGTAGGACCTGCCGCAACGCTTGTTGTTCTGTCAGGGTTTCCAGAGGGCCGGTCGGCCCGTCCGGCGGCGTTTCGCGCGGAGCTTCCGGTGTGGCGGCCACCGCCATGCCGACCGAGGTAGCGCCTCCCGCACGGATCGGCCACACCGTCTTGCAGCCCGGCGAACCGAGACTCACGCAAGCGAGAACGACGGCATAGAGCGAGCGACGCAACTTGGAACTCCTTGAACGCTCTTCTTCGTGAGGAAATCAGAGCAACACCGTTCCGCAACGCCGAACAGGGGGCGACGGAGCCGCGGAGACTAGCGACCGCTCGGCGACGGCGGCAACGTCAACCGCACGCGGTGCTAGCGACGCCGGCGTCAGGCGCTCGCCGACGCTTCCTTGGCGAGCCGCACGATGAGACGCTCTAGCTGCACGCGGCTGCGAGCGGGCGTGGAGTCGTGGCCCTTCATCGCCAGGTCGGCGTCGAGGGTCCACTCGGCGAGACGGAGCGCGCGTTGCCGACCGATCTGACGTAGTTGTCCCTCGGCGTCGCCCAGCTTGAACTTGACGACGCCGGCCGCCTCGAGCGCCTGCCGAAGCCCGACCCGGCGGCCCGAGCTCTCGCCCGCTTGCACGGCGAGCGCCGCCGCGGCGAAGCGGCGGAGTGTCGAACTGAGCTGCGCGAGCAGGCCGATCGGTTGTTCGCCGGCGAGCAGCAGCCGGTCGAGCTGTCCGAGGGCGTCGGCCGCGCGCCCCTCCACCGCGGCGTCGATCATTTCCCACGCCGTGCGTGTCCGCCAGCCGCCCACCTGGTCGCGCACCAGCGCCGTGTCGATGGGTTGGTCGCCCGCCAGCAGGGCGAGCCGCGCCACCTCTTGGTCGATTACGCCGAGGCTCATCGGCAGCAGATCGAACAACGCGTCGACGGCGTCCGCGCGCAGCTCGCATCGATGGACAGATTTCGCACGCGTGACGAGCCACTTGCCGGCGTTGCGGCGGTGCTTGCCGACCTCCGCGCCGCGTGTGGGTGTCTCGCAGCGGATCAGCAACCCACTTTCGGCAACGCGTTTGGCTAGCCGTGTGTTGCCAGGGAGCGATTTGACCGCGAGCACGACGATGCCGTGCGCGGCGCGGGTGGCGAAGTCTTCTAGGGCGTCGCGGTGACGACCGACGAACGTGTCGGCGTCGTCGACGCACACGATCGGTCGCTCGCCGCCGAAGAGCGAACGGGTGCTCACCGCGTCAGCCACTTCGGGCCAGTCCGCCTCGGCGCCGTTCAGGCTCCGCCAGCTGAGCTCGGCGTCGCCGACGCCTACGAGGCGCCGGCGGAGTTCCGCGATCACCTCTTGCCGCAAGAAGCCGTCGTCGCCGCTGACGGCGCACAAAGAGCCGGTTGGCTCGCTCGGGGCGAGCAGATACTCCAGGCCGCTGCGGCTGTTTGCGGAAACCTTCGCCATGGGGCCGAGTCTATCCGCCACGCGCTCGGCGGATCAGAGCCCCACCGGGAGCCGCTGCGGCGCTACGCCGCTCGGCGTTATCGCGACGCGGAGCGAACGCTCCGCAGCGTGCCGGCGGGCGATGGCATGTCGATCGTCAGCGGCGATCGGGTCACGGCTGTCGCGACGTTGCCGCCCGCGTCGCGAGCAGTTACTCGCACGAAAACGGTGCGCGGCAGGTGCCTCTGGAGGCGCCACTGATAACGGCCTGTGTTCTCGACACCGGTGGCGATCGGCGTCCACGGGCCTTCGCGTCGCGTCGCGTAGGCCAGATCGATGGCGCGGTCGGCCGGGTTCTCGTCGTCGGCCGTCCAGTGAACAGACACCCGATCCGCGAAGTAGCCGGCCCCTTGAGACACGCCTGTGATCGCGAGCGCTGGGCGTCGCAGATCGACCCGCACGCGGGCGTCCGGCTCATCGCCGGGACGCGGCGTCGCGGGCGGCAGCCCGCCGACAGAGGTCACCAGCAGCTTGAAGCCGTAGTCGCCCTCGCCGGGCGTCTCCACGTGGATGGGACTCCGCAGGTCGCTATCGAGAGCGAACCTCCGCCAGCTTCGCCCGTCGTCGCTCGTGCCCCACAGCTCGACAGCCGAAACGCCCCATTTGCCGGCCGCGTCCACCTCGTAGTCGAACTCGAACCGCTCACTGCTGACGACGCGGACGCCGACTCCCGGCGCAGCGTCGCTCGACGGAGCAATGCTGTCGGCACGGGGCGTTTCGCCTTTGGCGAACGCCGCGCTACGAAACGGAGCGGCCGGGCCGCCGGGCTCGCTCGCCGCAGAAAGTGGCTTGCCGCTGCGGACAGCGTCGCGCGGCCAAACCTGGGGCGCCGCTTGTCGCGGTGGTGGAACCGCGTCGATCGCCCCCCAAACGGACGGCGCCGCCTTCGGGGCTACGAACGGATTCGTGTGCGTAACCGGTCGCCGCCGCGACGCGACCTGGAACGGGTCGGTGGGCCGCTGGTCGGGGCTTCGTTCGCGGGCTGTCGGCTCGTTCAGCGATAGCGCCCGGGTCTCCTCGGCGCGGTTGCCCGCCTTATCGCTCACGAAGATCTGGACACGGAGTTTGTCCGAGGGGGAGTTCAGACGGATCTGGCCGACCGCCTCGACGCGACGCTCGTCGCTAGCGGAAGAGGTCTGCCGCAGAGGCGCCGGACCCCAGCGCGCCGCGCCGGGAGTCTGCGCGTACACCTGCAAACTGCGCGGGTCGAGCGCCACCGCATCACTCGCCGTAACTCGCAGCGTGACGAGGTCGCCCGTCTGCGTCGCGACGGCGTCGAGGACCGTCGGCCGCACAGTATCGACGACCACCGTCAGCTCGGACGCGAGGGTCGCTGCGGTGGAGCCGCCCGCGATGTCGCTCCGCACCGCGAAGAGGTGCTCGCCGTCGGCGGCGGCGACGAATCGGAAGCCCCCGGCGTAGTCGGCCGTCCGGGCCGCGACCCGCCAGGAGCGCCCGGCGTCGGTCGAGACGTATAGCGTGGGCCGTATTGAAACGCCCATCGACGTCGTTTGCCGGTAGGGCAGGGCGAGCTCCCTCGATCCCCAGTAGACGGGCTCGCCTGTCGCGGCCGCGGCGAGCAGCACGGCAAGGGCGAACGGGGCCAAGCGGAGTCGCCCCGGAAAGGAGCGTCCCACGGAGGTCGGCGAGAGGCGTTGGCGCCGCATGGTGGGGAGATGCCGCCGGCTGGGGAAGTGCTTGTCTGGGTCTTTGCTCCATAGTTGCTATCGGCCGCCGGACGGCGCCGGGCCCGGCGCAAATGCCGCCGAGCGTGAGGGTTTTGTAGACTCCGACGGGGTAAATCGGCATACTTTCACAGACGCGGGGCCTGCTAGCAGTTCGCCGGGGCCGGCGTGGCTTTCCGCGGTCAGAGCGGTTCACACGGCGAGGCCGAGCCAATCGTGACCGTCCCCTTCGACACGATTCGGCTGGCTTGGTCGGTTCCGCCGCTCGCGAAGTCCACCGCGTTATTGGCGTTGGTGCTTGCTGTAGCGGCGGCCACAATCTTACTCGTGAGAAAGTGGGCCGGTCGCACCGGCCAAGACGTGGCCGACGCCAGCGACCTGCTCTCGAAGTTCCGAGAAGTGCACGCTGGCGGTGGGCTGAGCGACTCCGAGTACCGAACAATCAAGACGAAGCTAGCACCGGAGCTGGAGGCCGTGACCTCGGCCGACGGCTCGGGCAGCGGCGACACCAAGACGCCAAGATCCGACCGCCCCACCGACCCCCCGATCGATCCCAACCCGGCGTGAACGCCGGCGTCCGCAATCACCGCAGCACGGGCTCAAGCCAATCACCATCCGAACGGGTTGTGCGGCTTTCCCCCAGAAGCGGTAGCGACGCCCCGACCGTCGGCCGATGAACGATCCCCGTCGGCTCTGCGTAGTCGAACGCGAAGGAAGCTGCTCGAAGAGATGCGTGGACAAGGAAGCCCCGCCTGGCGTGGAGCAACCACACCGGCCCCTCCACAAACACGAAGGATCACCCCGCAAACGTCCGGCGTCGGGAAGCGCGTCGGACCGCGGCACATGATCCGGGTCGTTTGAGGTGGCCGGCGTGCGAGCGTCGAGCACCGCCACTTAACGGCACAGCGGCGAGCCGCCCCCCGCGACGCGGGGCCACCGGCCCGCCGTCACGCAAGACGGGTAAGGAGAATTGTCGATGCCTTCGGGTAAGGATGTCACCAGCACACGCCGCAGCGGTGCTTCGAAGAAGAACGCCTTCTGTTCGTTCTGCCGCAAGAGTTACCGCGACGTCGGACCGCTGGTCGAAGGACCGGGCGACGTTTACATCTGCGGCGAGTGCATCGAGCTCTGCCAGAGCATTCTGGATCAGGAGCGTAAGCGCCGCGGCGACAGCAAGCAGCTGTTCGCCAAGATCCCCTCGCCGCGGGAGATCGTCGCCGAGCTGGACAACTACGTGATCGGCCAGGACGCGGCGAAGCGCGTGCTCGCCGTTGCCGTGCACAGCCACTACAAGCGGCTGATGGCGGCCGAGGACGAGGGCGATGTCGAGATCGACAAGAGCAACATCCTGCTCGTCGGCCCGACGGGCTGCGGCAAGACGCTGCTCGCGAAGACCCTGGCACGCAGCCTGAACGTGCCCTTCGCCATCGGCGACGCTACGACGCTTACGGAGGCGGGCTACGTCGGCGAGGACGTCGAGAACCTGCTGCTGAAGCTGCTGCACGCCGCCGACTTCGACGTCGAGGCCGCCCAGCGGGGTATCCTCTACATCGACGAGATCGACAAGATTGGCAAGACGAGCCAGAACGTCTCGATCACGCGAGACGTCTCCGGCGAGGGCGTGCAGCAAGCGCTCTTGAAGATGCTCGAGGGGACCACGGCCAACGTCCCGCCGCAGGGCGGTCGGAAGCACCCTGAGCAGCAGTACATCCAGATCGACACAACGAACATCCTGTTCATCTGCGGCGGCACGTTCGCCGGCGTGGAGGACGTGGTCCGCAAGCGGCTCGGCAAGAAGTCCATCGGCTTCAGCCAGGACTTCGAGCAGAACGAAGAGGTGAGCTTCGCCGAGGCGATCGGCCAGGTGAACGCCGATGACCTCATCGAGTTCGGCATGATCCCTGAGCTCGTCGGCCGGCTGCCGGTGGTCACGAGTCTGCGTCCTCTCGACGAATCGGCTCTTGTTCGTGTGCTCACCGAGCCGAACAACGCATTGACGCGGCAGTACCAACGCCTCTTTGGGATGGAGGACGCCCAGCTCGAGTTCACGCCTGGCGCCCTTGAGGCCATCGCCAAGCGGGCTCACGAGCGAGAGACCGGCGCCCGCGGCCTGCGGTCGATCATCGAGACCGTGATGCTCGACATCATGTTCGACCTGCCCGATCAGCCGCGTGGCCAGAGCTACACCGTGAACGAGGGCGTGGTCGACGGCCACGAAAAGCTGTTCGGCGAGGCGCCGGAGAAGAAGAGCGCGTGACGACGGGAGTCGGCAGACAGCGGCAGCTTAGAGCGGCCGCCGTTGCGAAGTGTTCGAGGCTGCCGGCCGGCTGTCCAACAACTTAAAGGGCGACGTTCAATCTCGGAGCGGGGCGCAAGACGCTGTCGCCGCCGAGGGTCCAGTCGCCCGTTTACAACGACAAGGCCCGCAGGAGGAAACTCCTGCGGGCCTTGTTCTTTCGTTGCACCCGCCCGTAGTGGCGGGGTCCCCGTAGTGGCGGGGTCTAGGTGGCGGGGTCTACGAAGCCAGAAGGCTGGCGTTCGGATCGCCTACAAAAAAACGAGGTGATCAGGACACTGCCTGACCACCCCGTTGTTTCTGCGACGGTCGCTTCAACCAATCAGCGGCGGCGTCCGAGGGCCGCGGCGCCGAGGGCGAGCAGAGCGAGTGTCGTCGGCTCGGGGATAACGTTGTCCGGGTCGATCGAGAATGGCCCCTCGATTTCACCGGTGCCCGACGCCGTGAACGAAGTGACGAAGGTCGTCCCGGCGGTAATCGAATCCACCTGCGTCGACAGCGTGATCGTGACCGGGTCGCCAATGCCGTTGGGAGCCACGAACGGAATGTTTTGGGCGTCGATCGAACCCACGGTGCCCACGAAGACAAAGTCAACGATGCTGGGGATCGGCGTGTAGATGATGTCGGCGGACTGGAGAGTCACGTCCAGGATAAGGCCCGGGCCGAAGAGGGTCAGCGAGCCGCCCGCTGCCGTCGTGACGGTGCCACCGGCCACCGGGATCGCCGGTACACTCGGCAACTCAAAATCGAACGACACGCCAGGGCCGTCGATGAGTCCCTGCTCAACGCCACCGTTGAACACAAAAATGCCTGCGAGGTCGTCGTTACCCACTCCAGCGTCGGTAACCGTCGCTGCTCCCGAGTCGTACTCGATATCGACGTCGGCTAACTGCAATTCAATCGTCGATGCGGACGCCGTCATGGCACAAGCCACGGACAGGACCCAGAAAGACAATCCGCTTGTCGTACGGCTCATTAGACTTGCTCGTCTCGCGGTGCTAGGCGGTAGTTCGCCCGAGGTCGGGTGTGCGATGGGCAGTATAGCGGTTTTTACGACTTTGCAAGCGTCCAACTCGCCGCATTGTTGCGTATCTCACACGAACCTGCCGCAGCACGGTTACGCATAAAAAAACCCCGGTTCGCTCGTGCGAACCGGGGTTTTGGCGACTAAGTAGCTCGAAAGTGGCGTTAACGCCGCGTCGGTCGGCCCGATGTCACCGCGGCGACGGCCCCAATCGCGGCGATCATCGCGAGCATTCGCGGCTCAGGGATGTTGTTGTTCGGATCGACCGCGAACTCCGCGCTCAGCTCCCCGGTGCCGCGGGCTTCGAGGCGGGTGATCTCGCTGGATGTTGAGGTGAGCAGGGTCGCTTGAGTCGAGAGGCTCACCGTGACGGGGTCGCCGATCTTCAGGTCGAACGGCAGGGCCTGCGAGACGACCGACCCCACGCTGCCCACGAACGTGAAGCGGAGATCTCCGATACCGCCGAAGACCGGCTGGTAGACGACCTCGGCGGTTGAGAGCGTCAGCAGCAGGGCGGAATCGGGGATCAGCAGCTCGAGGCTGCCCGGCTCATTAGCGACGTTGATCGTCTCGCCGTTGGGGTCGATGCCGAAAACGTTCGGGATGGTGAGCTTGAACGAGATGTCGTCGGTTGGGGTGAGGAGCTTTCCTACCTCGGAGTCATCGTTGAAGAAGAACATCGCGGCGAGCGCGTCGGGCGCGGCGCCCAGCTGCGAGATCTCGCCTGTGGTTGCGTCGTACTCGATGTCGACGCCAACGAGTTGAATCTCAACCTTTCCTGCGTTGGCTTGCGTGCCGATCGCCAGAGCGGCAACGACGCCAAGAATGCGCCTCGTCATTTGTCTCGTCCTTGAATTCGTGGGTCATCGGAAGCGGTACAGTCCTTGCCGCCCAGACGCTAGCGGTGCTGCCAAGATCACCTGATCGGCGCCGCCACCGTCGAGCGCGCAGATTACCGCGACACCCACTGAACCACCAACGCCGGTTTCTCGCGGCGTTTTCGACTCCACTTGCCGCGAGCTCAGGCGACGCTCGTCGGCGTCGCGAGCCGGCGGAAGACTTCCAGGCCGCGGTCGATCGTCTCCATCGAAGCCGCGTAGCTGATCCGGAAGTGCGTGTCTTGGCCGCTGAAGATTGAGCCCGGAATGACCAGCATCTCGTGCTCGATCGCCTCGCGTACGAACTCCGTGGCGGAGGCGTACCCGACCGGAGTCTTCGGGTAAACGTAGAACGCGCCTCCGGGGGCGGCCACGTCGTAGCCCGTGTCGCGCAGCCCGGCGACGACGTGGTCGCGCCGCTCGGCGTAGGAACGCACCAGCGGCGAGATGTCGGTCTCAAACGCCTCGATCGCGGCGTGCTGCAGCGGGTGCGGAGCGCAAACGAACGTGTACTGCTGCAACGAAGCCATCTTGTCGATGAGCGCGGCCGGCCCGTGGATCCAGCCGATCCGCCAGCCGGTCACGCCGTAGCTCTTGCTGAAGCCGTCGACGACCAGCGTCTGCTCATTCCATCCGGTGGGGCTCACCAGCGGGGCGTCGTAACAGAACTGGCGGTAGATCTCGTCGGAAAGGAGGGCGACGCCGCGTTCGGCCGCCAGCTCGGCGAGCCCTTGGACTTCTTCCGTAGTGGCGACGACCCCGGTCGGGTTGGCCGGGCTGTTGAGCAGGATGAGCTTCGTGTTGGGCGTGATCGCCGCCGCAACCCGGTCGAGGTCGATGCGGAAGTCGGGGTAGGTCGGCAGCACCACCGGCACGCCGCCGACCATCTCGGTCAGCGTCGGATACATGACAAAGTAGGGGTCGAACATGATCACCTCGTCGCCCGGATCGACGAGAGCCCACATCGCTAGGTTCAGGGCGCCGCTCGTGCCGCTGGTGACGAGCACCTTGCGGTCGGCGTGGCCGTAGTCGGAGTCGATCTGCGCTTGCAGCCGGTCTCGCAGCTCGCCGACTCCCTGCGTCTGGCTGTACCCGTTCTTGTCGTCGCGGATCGCCCGACAGGCGGCGTCCTTGAGCGCCTCGGGAACCGCGAAGTCGGGTTGGCCGATGGATAGGTTGATCGGGTCTTTGAGCTTCGCGGCGAGGTCGAAGACCTTCCGGATGCCGGACGAATCGAATCGGCCGGTGCGTTCGGCGAGCCAGGGGTGCGCAGGCATCGAGTGAGACAGGTCATGAGGGGAAGGGGAGGGCGGTCGGGCGTCGCCGACGAGCACCATGGCGGGTCACGCGTCGGCGGTGAGCGGGTCGGGCGACCACTCGCCCGACTCTTCCGCGGCGCGCTCGGCGGGGGTGTCGTGCGTCTTGCTCGGCGCTTGCACGAGCCACACCATCGCCAAGATACCGCCGACCGCGATGTACTGCTGCGTGGTGACACGCTCGCCGTCGAACAGGCCCCACAGGATGGCCATCACCGGTACGACGTACGTGACCATGCCCGCGAACAACGGCCCGTGCGACTGGACGAGCCGGACGAACATCCAGACGCATGCTCCGGTGCCCAGAGCGCCAAGTGTCGCGAGCGAGGCAACGGCCGCGGCGAACCCGACACGGTCGGCCGGCGGGCCAACGCCAAGCGATTCGTCGAGCCCCGGCGTCACCACGAGCGGAGCGAGCGTGGCCGCGGAGATGAGCAGCATCGTGAACCCCATCGGTGTGGGATCCGCGTCGTGCAGCGTGCGGCGGAGGTACGTGTTTCCGATCGCGTAGCTCAGCGGCACCGTCACGGCGGTGGCGAGCATCCACGGCGTGATGCCCTGCAGGGCGCCCTCGTTGAGCAGCATGCCAACGAACGCCAAGCCGCCCACGACACCCACGAGCTGTCGCTTCGTCGGGTGGACGCCGAGCATGGGGATCGACACCAGGATCGTCAGCAGCGGCACAAAGGCCACCGTCATGCCGAAGAAGCTGTGGCCGCCGAACTGCGAGATGAGCGTCGGCTGGGCCGCGTACGGATAGGCGTTGGCGATGGTCGCCACCAAGGCGATGTGCTTCACCTCACGCCATCGCAGCCGCTTGGTGCGTTCGATAAGCAACCACACCAGGCCGAGCAGCACCGCCGCGCCGACAACGCGTCCGAGGCCGATCTCGATCGGCCCGAACCATCGCGCCGCACGCGACATCAGGATGAAGTTCGACCCGAAGAACAGGCAGATCAGGGCGAACTGGACGTAGGCCATCGGGGCGGGCGTTCTCTTGAGGTTGTGGAGGGAGCGGATTGTAGGCGCCCGCGGCGAAAAACGCTCCCGGCGGTCGGTTGTTTGCGGGCTCGCCTCGTACTGCAGTAGACTCTCGCGGCGAGTGAATCAGTCCGGCCGCATCGATCACGCGGCGAGCCCAAGGAGACGGCGTGATGGCGTTTTGCGGCCCCAGTGGCGATGGCGACGTGCTGTGCTACAACCTCAGCGGCTCGGGGGCCCACACGCCGCGTCTGTACTTCGTCAACGGGATCCGCGTGCTTCCGAACGAGCACGCGGTCACGGCGGCGTATCTCTCGCTGCTCCTGGAGCGCCCTATCTGGGGCGTTTACAACAAGACCGCTGGCCAACGGCTAGGTTCGCTGGTGGACTTCGGGCAGTGCTTGCTCGACTACGCTCAGAACGCGTCGGCGCGGATGAGTTCGCACAAGTACGCGGACGCCGGCCAGAAGATTCCTGACAGCGAGCTCCCCGCCTTTCTCGACGCCCTCGAGAAGCACTACGTGGTTTGGAACGACGCCACCGCGGCGTTGTTCCGTCAGCTCGTGACGAATCGCCGCAAGCGGCAGCTCATCGTCGCTCATAGCCAAGGGAACCTGATCACTTCCAACGCGTTGTTCGCGATGGAGAAGCTGCTCGGGGCCAGCAGCCTCAAGACGGTCCGCGTGTACTCGCTAGCGTCGCCGTCGCCGGCTTGGCCGCTCGGCCTGCGGCACACCAACGGCGGCGGCGGCCGCCAAGACAACGCGTTCATGAACGACCTTGTCGCGTTGCTGAGGCCGCACAACCTCTCGCGCAAGCTCGGCTACCGCGGCCTGCAGAACGACGGGCACTTCGAGACGCTCGAAGATTCGTGGACGGTGGCCCTGCGGCCGCACGACAGCCGGATCATCATCGAGCGGCTGAACTTCTTGAAGTCGATCCGCAACGACCTGGGGCTGTCCGCCGATCTGTCGCCCGAGCTGCTGGCCGAGGCGGCCCGCTTGGCCGAGAAGAGCGTGCCGAAGGAATGCCTCAACTAGCGACGTCGCGCTAACGCGCTAGCGGACGCGTGTGCGGAACGTGAGCACGCCGCCGTCGCCCGGCTCAAGGGGCTCGGCGAGCCGCCAGCTCAAGACGAGCGAGCCCGCGCCATTGCGAGTGGTCGAAAACGCCGCATCAACGGACGACTCCGCGGATTCCTCGACGTATTCCAAGCGTGTCGTCAGGTTATCGACGATCACCACGTCCTTCATGGGCGCGTCGCCCACGTTGTCGAACCGCAGGGTGAACGACACCTCGTCGCCTGGGTGCGCTTCGCTGGCCGACGCGAGCTTCACCAGCCTCAGCCGTGGGCTATCGGGGATCTGGAGCTCGTAGATCAGGCCCGGCTCTTGGACCGCGAAGTCTGCCTTGGCGCCCTCGCCCATGATCGTGATCTGCACCTCTTGATCGCCGGTCCAGGTGATCGCGGACAGCGTGCTCTCGATCAGTAGCGGCGTGTCGCGGCCGTCCATGCGGCCGAGATGCACCAGCTGCAGGTTGGCGTAAGGGCCGACCAGCCCGCGCGTCTCGGCGGCGCCCAGCATCCGCTCTGTCGCCCCCGCTTGCTGGCGAGCGCGGAACAGGCTCGGGGGGCGTTGGCCCCGTTGGCCCTGCAACGCCAGGTTCTCGATGCCTTGCCCGGGCATCAGCGGCTTCGCGGCTTCGGACGCGGCGAAGGCGTCGCCGAATGCATCGACGAATACACGCTGCTCGGCGCCCATCGGCAGCACGACCTGCCGCACGGCCCCGAACCGCGGCGCGTAGATGCAGGTGCGAGTGCTCGGCACGACGAAGGTGCGTCCGTCTTCGGTCGTGTACGCGCCGACGGTGTCTTCTTGCTCGAGCCCAGCGATCTCGTTGGTGGTGGTCACCCCGGCGGGCGACGGCGCGTCTCCGCCGTCGCACAGGTATTCGTCGCTGGGCCCCACGGGCCAGCCGGGCGGGCACGCACACGCCACGCAGCCAGTGTCGCACTCGGCGCCGAGGCCGCTTTGGCAGTCCTGGCCGCTGGCGGCGCCCAGGCACATGACCAGCGCCGCAAAGATCACCAGCGCCCGCTTCAGCCAGCGGGGCATGAGGACCAACAGCGGGGGGGCGGGCGTCGTCGCCATGAGTTTGTTCGGCTTACCGGGGAAGCGACGCGGAGGCGGGCAAGACACGCGGATCGGCCTCGCCGGCTTCGGCGAGCGGGGTGGGCGAAGAGAACCGCCCGCCGGGCGCCGCCAGACGGCTGCCGATGCGGAGGATCGCGATCGGCCGGCCGAGCTCGTCCGCGAGTTCCAACGGGTCGTCGCCCGGCCGAGCCTCGAACCACTGCTGCGTGTCGCCCTCGGCGACCGGCAACGCGGTCTTCGGGTCCTCGACGTAAACGACCCGGGTGACCAGTCCACCCTGAGCGGCAACGAGCAGGTCTTGCTGCGTCAGCTGCACCGGCACGGGGAATCGCAACGCTTTGCCGGGCGGCGGGTACAGCCGATCGATGAGCTCCACCGAGGGGTAGACCTCAACGTTCGCGTAGCCGGGGACGCCGGTCGCCTTGAACCCGTAGACGCAGCCGACCGACATCCCGACGAGCAGTCGGTTGTCGTAGCCACCCGCGAAGCCACCGCCGCTGAGCGCGGCGAGCGAAACGCCCTCGGGCGCTTGTAGCTCAACGGGCTGGGTGTATCCCAACAACGGTCCGCCCCTCATCAGCCGCTGGGCGCCAATCGCTCCCGGAGGCATGGCGCCGGCGCTAGGCCGGTGAGTGGGGGGCTGGCGAGCCGGCAGAGGCAACGCCGGCGCGACAAACACCCCCACCGCCAACAAGAATTTGCCCGCGGCGTGGCAGCGGCGAACCGCTGCCGGTGTGAGGGGGCGGACCGTTGTCATGGTTCCTCGAAGCTTGGCGAGCCGTTGCGTCCGAGCGACGGCGAGGCCGGCCGGACGCGGAGTCGGCTCGTGGTTCATCTACTCGCAATAGGTGTCGCACGCACCGGCGCCGGCTCCCAGGCTGCCGGCCATGGCCTTCGCCTGAGCCGCCGCAGAGACCGCCGCGTTGGGCACCGTGCCGCCGATCGGGCGGAACGGAGCGCGGTGCACCTCGTCGATGTGCACGTTGTGAACCGGACGCGGGTAGTTCATCCCCGGGCGCTGCTTGACCGAGACTGTCATCTGCGGCGTCGGGGGCGGCATGTGAACGCGGGTGCGGTTCTTCATCACGTGACGCCGCAAGCCGGCGGGCGAGCCCAGCGGGATGTGCGGCGGTCCGGGCAGGCCGATCGGCGTGCCCGTGTAGGGCATGCCGTACTGCGGACCGGCTCCAGCGATCATGTGCGGCGGAACCGCCGGGGGCGCCATGCCGGAGGTCGGCATGCCCATCGGCTGGTTCATGGGGGCGCCGGTGGCGCCGCCCATCATCCCCGGACCTGCCATGCCGCCGCCCATCATCGGCCCTTGGTGGACCATGCCGCCCTGCGGGCCGCACGATTCGCAATTGTCGCCGTAAGCGGCGGGCACCACTCCGGGACCCATGCCGGGCGTCGCCCGCAGGTCCTTGCTGCCGATGCGGAGCACCGCCAGGATCGAGCCGCGGCGATCTGCCTCGGAGATCGGATCGACCCCCGGATCGAGCCGCGTGCTCACCAGGGTTTCTACGCCAGACAGCGCGAGCTCTTGGAACTCAGGGTCCGGCAGGTAGATGACCTTGGTGACGAAGTTACCGCTCATCACCTGATCGAAGTCTTCTTCGGTGAACTGCACCGGCACCGGGGCATGCGCAAGGAAGGCGTCGGTCCGCGGCGTGACCGGGGCGACCTCGAGCGTCGGGTACAGCGTTACGCCCGCACGACCGGGGATGTTCTGCAGCTTGAGGCGGTAGATCGCGCCCTGCGGGAAGTCTTGCCGACCCGGCACGAACAGCGGCGACGAATCGAACATGCCGGCGCCCGACACGTCCCAGGCGATCTGCAGGCCGTCTTCGCCGACGAATTGAACCTGCGACGTGGCGCCGCTTCCGCTGGCGCCCGGCATGCAGGCCCCGCCGCCGATCATGCAAGAGCCGCCCTCGCAGCCGCCCTCGCTGTACTGGCATTGGGTAGCGCCGTAGCTCGGCGGCGTGCCGCCGGGGCCGTAGCTGGCCGGCGCCCCGGGCGCGGTCATCTGACCCCCCACCGGGATCACGCCGGGGCCGGGGCCGCCGACACCGGGGCCGGGATGCATCATCTGTTGCGCCGGAGGCAGGTTGTAAGCCATCCGCCCCGCGCAGCCGCTCGCCGCTACCGCGGCGATGGCCAAGCTGCAGGCGATCCAAGTCTTCACGCGCATCGTTTCCCCCCTCGGCGTGACCGCGGCGCCCCTTTCGTCCCGTCGGGCATCGTGCCCACGGGTCGGCGCCGTTGTTTGCTGTGCTGTCCGTCGGCCGCGCCGGTACGCTGTGCTAGCGTGCCGACAAGCCTGCGGTAGACGCCCCGCGAGCTCGGTCCGTAGACTCCGCCGCTCGGCACGCCCGTCGAGCCCCGCGCGTCCCGTTGCCTCGGTTGGTGTGAAGCCACCAACGGCCGCAACGGGGGCGTTACTCCCTGGCCATAGGTTCGGCCCCGCAGAACCGCATTCTTTGGCAAAAGCGTCAAAACCGGACCCATGCCCGATCGCCTCCGCAGCCGCGCGAAGAGCGTCTTCTGGCGGGCCGCGTTGATGCTGCTGATCGGCGGCGCGGCGTTCTACACGCTCAAGACGATCCAGTCGTCGGTGGGCCCGAGGCCCCCGGGGGCGGGATTCGACCCGACACAGCTACCGATCGCCGCCGACACGCCCGAGCTCGCCGAGCCACGCGTCTTCGACACGCGCGGCGACGGGTACATCGCCCGCGCGATCGCAGCGCTCGCCGGCGTCGATTCCTTCGTCGCCCAGGTGGTGCAGGAAGGCCGTGCCGACGGGCGCGACACACGTCTCGCCGGCGAATACGCTCAGACCGGGACGGGCGACTCGCTCCGATTCTCTCTCCGTGTACAGGGCCGCCTCGTGGGGCAAGACGCCCAACTGCTGCGGGTCTCCGACAGCCGTTTCCTCTGGACGGACCTTGTCTGGAACCCCGCCGAGGCGCGGCCCGACGATGAATCGACCGATCGGTTTATCCGCCGAGTCGATCTGCGACGCGTCCGCCGCGAGGCGGAAGGGCGGGGCGACGCGGTCACCTCGTTGATCGCCGCGAGGTTCGGCGGGCTGCCCATGCTCCTCGCGACGCTGGATCGGGAGTACGACTTCGCCGCTCCACGCGTCATGCAGCTCGAGGGCGAGCGGGTGCTCGCGCTCGTGGGGCGGACGTCTCGCCGCGACCCGGCCGACTCGGTGGCGGCGCCGCATCATGTGGTGCTGGCCCTTGAGGAGGCGTCCTTGGGCGTGCGCCTGGTCGAGTACCGGGGCGTTGACGACCCACTCTCTTCGTCCGCGGCTCCCGACGAGGCGCGTCTGCGGCCGAGCGCGGCCCCATTGCTACGGATCCGTTACGGGGACGTACGCACCGGCGTTGCCATCGCGGACGCGGCGTTCGTCTACACACGGCCGCGTGATCTGCCATGGCGCGACGAGACGCAACGCGAGCTGCGGCTTGTCCGATCGGCTGCGGCACAGTCGGCGGTTCCGGCGCCGGTCGCGGCGCTGCCGAGCGTTACAGCAGGTGCTGCACGCCGTTGACGGTGATCGCCTTGGCGGCGCCTTCCCGCCAACGGACGATGTTGACTCCTGTGTTGTCTTGGCGGATCGGGTACGCGCGGTTTAGTGGCAGGCCCAGCAGGTCGCCCATGTACACGCGGTTCACCACGCTGTGGGCGACCACCGCGATCTGTCCGCCGATGTGCTTATCGAGCAGCTCGAAGATCGCCGCCTTCACGCGGTCCAGCAGCCCCTGCAGGGTTTCGCCGCCCGGGTAGCCGTTGCTCGCGGGGTCGTCTCGAAAGTGTCGGTACGCCTCGGGGTCGTCGCGTTGGATGACGTCCCAATCGAGGCCCTCCCAACGCCCCACCTCGACTTCCTTCAGCCCGTCCACGGTAGTGACCGAGAGCCCATGCGGCGCCGCGACGGCCTCGGCCGTCTCCATCGCGCGGATCAGCGGGCTGCTGTACACCGCCTGGAGCGGGACGCCGCGCATCGCGGCGCCGAGCAGCGCGGCCTGTTCGCGTCCGATGGGAGCTAGCGGTTCGTTGATGCCCGCGCCCTGGATGACAGGCGGCTCCACTAGGTTCGGCGGCGTCGCGCCGTGACGGATCAGGTGCATGACACACGCGTTTTCGGCGATTCCGTTGAGCAGCGACATATCCTCGGTGTTCCGTTCGTATTGGGGGTGTCAGCCCGTGAGGCGGCGGCGGGCGAGCGACGCCGCCGCTTCGGTCGCCGCGATCATGCCGCTGGTCTCCGCGACGCCTTTCCAAGCAAGATCCGCCGCGGTTCCGTGGGCGACGCTGGTGCGGACGATCGGCAAGCCGAGCGTCACATTCACCGCGCCGTGCATGCCAAGCAGTTTCAGCGCGATGTGTCCCTGGTCGTGGTACATCGCTACGACGGCGTCGAACTCGCCGCTGCGGGCGCGGACCATCAGCGTATCGACGGGCCAAGGTCCTGTGGCGTCGATGCCGGCCTCGCGCGCCTGCTCGACTGCCGGCCGGATGATCCGCGCCTCCTCATCACCGAAGAGGCCTTCTTCGCCGCCGTGCGGGTTAAGCGCAGCGACACCGATCCGTGGCTCGGGCGCGCCGTAAGCGGTCGCTGCCTCGTGGGCGAGGCGGCACTTCTCGAGCACGCCCTGAGTGTCGAGCGTATCGACCGCGTTCCGGAGTGATGTGTGCAACGTGACGTGCACGACACCAAGACCGGCGCGGGTGTCGCTCGCGATCGACGGCGGCAGGTACAGCATCATCGCGAAGTCGCGCACCCCGCACAGCTCCGCCAGCAGCTCGGTGTGTCCGGGGTACTGCTGGCCCGCGGCGTGCAACGCGGCCTTGCTCAGCGGGGCGGTCACGATGGCGTCGCACCCCTCGGTTTGCGCCGAACGCGTGGCGGCGACCACCGCGTCGTAAGCCGCCCGGCCCGTGCCGGCATTGACCTCGCCCGGGGTAAAGTCGAGTGGGCCGTCGCTCAAGGTGTCGAGGCACACCAATCGATCGGGGGCCGAAGCGTTGAACGCCTCGTCGATCGGGGCCGTCGCGACGTCGATATCGACGCCACGCAACTCAGCGGCTCGGCGAAGGGTTTCGGCGTGGCCGAAAACCGCGGGTCGGCAGAGCTTATGAACGCGGGCGTCAGCCCAAACGGCCGCAATAATCTCGGGCCCAACGCCAGCAGGATCGCCCATTGTGAAGGCGATCCGGGGTCGGCTGGGCGCGGGGGACGGCATCGCAGGCGGGGTCGGTCCGAGGCAAACGCAGGGGGGCGGGCCGGATTGTAGCGCCACCGCCATTCCCCGAACAGCAACCTGGCCGGCGACTCGTTCGGTGCGCGAAGCTGCGCGGGTTGTGCGGTAAGCCCGCGATTTTCGTGAAGCAACGCCTGTGGCGGACGTCGCCAACCGGCCCGCCGCGCGGCGCCGATGGAACTCTTGCGGAAGCGCCGCCACGCCTTGCGGCGCCACCTTCACGGAATGCGCTCGTGTCTCGAATCGGCTTCACCGTCGCCGCCTTGTGCTGGGCCACGCTCGCGTGCGCCGTCGAGCACGGCGAGCCGACGACGATCGAGCAGCGGGACGACGCGGGCGTGGTGCGTGTGCGGCGGCAGGTGCGTCTGAACGCTCGCGGCGACTTCGAGAACCACGGCACGTACCGAGAATGGTCCGCCGCCGGAGAGTTGCTGGGGCAGGGGCGGTACGCCAGCGGACAACGCACCGGCGTTTGGCGACGTTGGGCGGCGATTGAGGAAACGCCCGACGCTACCGCCGCGTCGCTGTACGGCTTCGAGAGCCCGGTGCTCAGCGAGTCGCACTACCGCGACGGGCGGCTGACGGGCGAGTGGCGTGTGTGCGACGCCGCGGGACGCGTCGCGCTCGCCATCGAGTTCGACCGCGGCCAGCGGCACGGCGTCGCCGTGTTCTTCGCCGCCGACACAACCATCGTGCGCCGCTCTCGGTTCGAACGCGGCGTCCCGGTCGGACCGGTGGAACGCGGTGACACGGGCGGACGGCTCGCCGTGGTCGCTGACTACCACGCGGGCCGCGAGCGGACCATCGACGAAGAAGCGTACCCCAACGGCGCCCGCCGATCGCGGCAGGAGATGCTTGGCCCCGTCGTCCGGATTTCCACTCCGGACGATCCGTGGGCGCTCATGCTGGCGACCTACGCCGAGCACGGCGAGCCGATCCGGCACGGCAGTCGCACGGTCTGGTACGCCCGCGGCCAGCGAAAGCACGCATCTGAGTACGTCAGGGGCAAACCCGTCGGCGAGTCCCGCTGGTGGCGATCCAACGGGCAGCTCGCGGCGAGCGGCGCCTACGACGCGTCCGGCGCCACCGGCGTGTGGCGTTGGTGGGGCGAGAACGGCCTGCTGACCGCTCGTGCCGAGTACCGCGGGGGTCAGATTGTGGGTCAGCTCTCTGCCTGGGACGCGCTCGGACGGTGTCGAGCGGGCCAGGCGGCGGGGTTGAGCCCCGCGGTCCAGCTAGCCAACCGGGCCCCGGAGCGCGTTGAGTCCCGATAATCGGTCCAACCGTCGCGGCCCGCAGACCACTTGGCGACAGACCCCTGCGGCAGACCGGGGGGATGGCGGCAAGCGGGGGGCTTGGCGACTATAGTGGGCTTCAATCGCGGCTCTCGTAGCCGATCCTTCGCATCACGCCTCAACCCGCCCCGAAAACGCGACGATGGCCAAAGCTCTGGCGATCTTCGGCATGCTCGTCGCCCTGCTTCTGGCCGTGGTTTTCGGCCTTGATGCGGCGATCGGCGTGCCGTTCGGCAAGCCGAGCTTTTTCATGAGCCTCGCGTTCTCCGTCTCCGGGCTGATTCTGGCTTACATGAGCTGGGACGCCTTCCGCAGCGTGCCGTAGCAATCTTCGCAGCGCCAGGGAGGGCCCGTCAGCGTGCGAAGCGTCGTCCAGCGAGTGAGTTCTGCCGAGGTCCGCGTCGGCGGCGAGGTGGTGGGTGCGATCGGCCCGGGGCTCATGGTGCTGCTGGGCGTAGCCGACGGCGACGGTGAGCGAGAAGCGGCGTGGATGGCCGACAAGCTGGTCGGGCTACGCGTCTTCGACGACGACGAAGGGAAGATGAATCATTCGCTGACTGACACCGGCGGAGCGATGCTGGTCGTCAGTCAGTTCACGCTGCTGGCCGACTGCCGCAAGGGGAAGCGGCCGAGCTACGTCGGCGCAGCTCGACCCGAGACTGCTGAGCCTCTCTACGAGCGGCTGGTTGCCGCGGTGCGCGACCTTGGCGTGACCGTGGCGACGGGCAGGTTCCGCACCGACATGGCGGTGTCGCTCATCAACGACGGGCCGGTGACGCTCGTGATCGAGTCGCCGCAGCGGTGAAGCCTGACGGCGATCGGGGCGGCTCGGCTACCTGGGCGGGTAGTACGCGGGCGGTTGCGCGTAGCCCGTTGGCGGGGCGTAACCCTGCGTCGGGCCGTAACCGCCGCCGCGGTTGGGCGTGAACCCGCCCGGACCGGTCGTGGGCAACCGGATCTGCGGGGTCGTGAAGCCGGGGATCGGATTCACGGGCGCCGTTTGGTCGGGCGCTGTCGGTTGCGTCGCGGCGGCTGGAAGTGACCGGGCCGAATCGACAACCCGATCGCCCGGTCGTACCGAGGAGCGTACGCTCGCCAACCGTTCCTTAGTGGACCGCACGCGGTCGGCGAGTTCGGGGTTACGCGTGTCGAGCCGCTCGATCACCGCGGGCTCCATCAAGATCATCGCCGCGACCACGGCAAGCTTGGCGTAGGTCGAGAAGTTGGCGGTCGCATTCTTGCCCCAGAACTTCACGGCGGAGCCGAACGACTTCTTGAACCGGGGCACGACGCCGCGGGTGTCGACGCTGTAGATTTCGTCGAGCACCAAGTGGCTGAGCGAGCCGAGCCCGACCGCGGCCGCTTTGAGGTACCGCTCGAAGATCGGGCTCTGCGGGTTGGTGATCAAGAACGCGAGGCCGGCGAAGATCAGCACCGCAGGGATGCTGTGCCACATGCCCCGATGCACGCTCCATCGGCCGATTAGGTCGGCGGCCACGAAGCGGATGCCGAAGTACAGCGCCGCCCCGACCAGCACCATCTGGTCGTAAGCGAGGTCGAGCTGCCTGAGCCGATCGACCAGCAGCATGGGCACGATGGCCGCGGCGAACCCGAGCGACTCGCGCCGCGGCACGCCGGAGTCGCTATCCACGTCTGGCAGCATGCCCGACACGCCGCACAGTCCACCCGCGACCAGCGAGGTGGACAGAGGGAAGCCACACCCCGACGCAACGACCGCGTAACCCGCGCCGATGGCGCTGGAAAACGTGACGTGGGTGCGGAAGTCGGCCATCGTGGCGCCGCCGGTGTGCTAAGGCGGCGAGAGTCTGAGGGGCAGGGGAGGGCAGGGCGGTTTCGTAGACCGACCCAGCGGACCGTAGTTTCTTCCGCGAGAGGGGAGCAAGATCGCTAGCAGCCCGGCGAACGCTACTTGTAACGTGTCGCGCGGCCCCACGCCGCAGCTAGGACTTCGATACCGACACCGCGAATCTGCTGGACTAACGCATGCGTACCGCTGGTCGGTTGCCTGGCATTCTCGCCGTCGTGCTAGCGCTCGCCGGTGGGTGCAGTTTCCCGCTGTTCGACCGGGCGAGCGAACGGCTCGGTCGCACTCGGGCCGTGGAGCATGTGCCAGGGGCGGGCGTCCGTGTCGAACTCGAGAACGGCTCGATCCTTGTCGAGGCGGAGGACCGCGAGGACGTGGAGATCGTCGCCTCGCTCCAGAGCCACTCGATCGAGCGGCTCCGCGCGACGGCGGTCACCTCCGAGCGTGACGAAGCGGGAACGCTGCTCGTCGAGGTCCGCTGGCCCGGCCAGGGCCGGCAGTCGCACGAGCGGTGCCATGTACGGATCGCGCTGCCGGACGCGGACGGCGTGAAGCTCACCACCCGCAACGGGTCGGTCAACGTCTCGGGGCTCAGCGGCGAGGCCGACCTCCGCACCCACAACGGCGGTGTCCGGTTGGTCCGTCACGACGGGCCGATCGACGCGCACACCAACAACGGGCGGATCCAGATCGCCGCCACGGGCGCTCATCCGATTGAGGCCAAGACGCATAACGGCAGCATCGAGGTCGAGAACGCGGCGGCCGAGGTCGAGGCGACCACTTCCAACGGCGCGGTCACGCTCACGCTAGCAGACTCCGCCACCGGCCCCGTCGAGGCAAAGACGCACAACGGGGCGGTGACGCTCCGGCTCGGTGCGACGCTAGCGGGCTCGCTGAGCATGTCGAACAACCTTGGCGATCTTGTCATCGACGACCGTCTCGGACGGTTCGTGAAATCGCGAACGAAGCACGAGGCCTTGCTGGTCTGGGACGAGGAGGGGCCCGAATCGTCTCTCAGCACGAACAACGGCTCGGTGCGTGTGGAGCAACGCGGCGAGTGAGAGGCGCCGGCTCATTCGCGCCGGCTGATCTTCTTGGGATGGCGACCGACCGATATCATCGCCGCCCGGCCCGACCGACCCCCGGCGGCCGATCCCTGCGCCCAAGCGACGGCCCGACGCCATGCAGACGTACGATCTGTTGATGCTAGCAATCCTCGGTGGCCTCACCATCTACGGCTACTTCAAGGGGATGGCCTGGCAGATCGCGTACATCGCGTCGTTCGTCGCCAGCTACTTCGTCGCCACGCGGTACGCGGACCAGCTGGCGCCGAGCATCACGTTCGTGAATCCGCCGGCGAACAAGTTCGCGGCGATGCTGATCATCTACGCGGGCTGTGCGCTCGCCGTGTGGATGCTGTTCCGCGTGGTGCGTGGCGCGATCGACAGCGTGAAGATGGAGGGCTTCGATCATCAGATGGGCGCCATCATCGGTTTCGCTCGTGGCGTGCTGTGGTGCGTCGCCGTGACGTTCTTCGCCGTCACGCTGCTGCCGCCGTCGTTCAAGCAGCAGATTATCGGCTCGCAGAGCGGCCGGTATATCGCGCGGCTGCTCGACGAGGCGGACAGCGTGTTCCCGCCAGAGGTGCACCAGGTGATCGGCCCCTACCTCGACCGGCTTGAAAGCGAGCTAGGCGGCGGCCAGCCGGCGCCCTTCGCCCCGGCATCCCAGCAACCCGGCGCTTGGCCGAACGCGGCGCCCCAGCAGGCACCGGCGACGGGCCCCGCGTCGCCGTGGCCCACGGTCGCTCCGCAGCAGAACGGTTGGCCGGCCCAGGCCGCGACGCCGCAGCCGAGTGGCTGGCCCCCAACCAACGCCCCGCAAACGCCGTCGCAACAGCCGTCGGGCTGGCCAGCGCCAGCGAATCAAACACCGGCGCAGCCGGCGGGCTTCCAGCCGTGGCGATGAGCGCCGCGTCGAATAGCTTCAGCGACCGCGTTCAGCCCAGCGGCTTCGCGTAGAAGAGCGCTCCGCCACCCTCGGCGTAGGTCGCTTGGCCGAACCCCTCGCTCTCGTAGAGGCCGCGGGCGTGGTCGTTGTGCTCGACCACCTCGAGCGTGACTTTGCAGTAGCCGTGTTCGCGAGCGTGCGCCTCAACAGCCCGCAGCAGGGCCCTGCCAACGCCCTTGCCACGCGCCTCCGGGACGACACTCAGGTCGTGCACGTTGATGAGTTGCCGCGCCGCGAACGTTGAGAAGCCGACGAAGCACGTCGCGAGGCCGATCGGCCGCCCACCATCAGAGGCGTTGTCAGAGCCGTCTTCAGAAGCGTCGTCAAAGGCGACGAACACACGCGTCGTCGGATGCTCTCGCAACGCCGACGCGAGCCGCTGGCGGATCGATGCGTCGAGCGGCGCACCGTTACCGAACGGGTCGCGCGAGTACGTGTCGATGAGGAACACCACCGCGTCTGCGTCGCGTGGGTCGTCGAGGTTCGCGAGGCGGATCGTGGGCGTCATTGGCAGCGTCATAGGCGGACAGGGGCGTGATCGAAGCGAAGTCCCGTGGCGGGCTGGGTGGCACAGAATACCGGGCAAAACCACGCCGAAACGAACATAACAAAGATTATCGGACGTTGGGCCGGGGCTCAGCAGTGAGGCCACCAGCGTTTGAGCCACGCACCACCCCGCCAACCAAGCCCACCAGAAGACGGCTGTTGGCAATGTCGTTTGCCAAGTCAGCGACGGCTCACTCAGTCGGGCGTTGAGCGCCGCCCAAGCGTGGCGTGATCGCCAGTAGCCGACCAGCGCGACGCCGCCGCCGATCGCTACGAGCAACCACACCGGCCAGCCGACCGCGACGAGCTGGCCGGTGTCGGTCAGCCGTTCGCCGCCGGCGAGCGCGAGGTACGACCCGAACGCCAGCCACGAGAACCACGCCCAGGCTCGTAGCGCCGGGCCGATCAGCCAGCGTGTCGTCCGCCAGGCCGGCCGTGTGGCGAACGGCGCGATCCAGCCGACCAAAAACCCGCTCCACAGCACGACGCTCGGATGCGGGTTCGGCGAGACGAGCGTGTGGCCGAGCCGCCAAGGACGGAGCTCGACCGAGGTGATTCGCCCGCCGGTTGCGTACGCCCCGAGCACGTGTCCCAGCTCGTGAGCGCACGCCGCGGCGACGAACATCCAGACGGCCATCGCCACAACGGTGGCGACACGTGTCACGCGCTGGTCTCGGCGGCGCTGTCGATGAACTCACCGATGCGGCGGAACTTCTCGTAACGCTCGGCCACGAGCACGTCGCGCGGCTTCTCACGCAGCTCGCGGAGATGCTTCGATAGGTACATCTTTAGGCGCGACGCCATCTGATAGTGATCGCGGTGCGCGGCGCCGAGTGGCTCCTCGATGACGTCGTCCACGGCGCCGAGCTTCTGCAGATGCTTCGACGTGAGTCGCAACGCTCGGGCGGCCTTGGGCGCGTGATCGTGGCTCTTCCACAGGATGCCCGCGCAGCCCTCGGGGCTGATGACCGAGTAGTACGCGTGCTCCAGCACCGCGACACGGTCGCCGACGCCGATGCCCAACGCGCCGCCCGATCCGCCCTCGCCGATCACCACGCAGATGATGGGCGTCTTCAGTCGCGACATCTCCAGCATGCTCTCGGCGATCACCTGCGCCTGGCCACGCTCCTCGGCTCCGATGCCCGGGTAGGCGCCGGGCGTGTCGATCAGGCAGACAATCGGCATGCCGTACTTGGCCGCCAGCCGCATCTTGCCCATCGCCTTGCGGTAGCCCTCCGGGTGAGCGCAGCCGAAGAAGCACTCGGTGCGTTCCTTGAACGTCTTTCCCTTGTGGTGGCCGACGACCATGACCTTCATGCCGTCGAGCTTGGCGAACCCGGTCCGCAACGCGCGGTCGTCGCCGAAGAACTTGTCGCCGTGCAGCTCGACGAACTCGTCGAACACGAGCTCGACGTAGTCCGTGAACTTCGGCCTCTCTGCCAGCCGCGCGACGCGGACTGTGTCCCACGGGTCGAGGTCTTCGTACAGCTTGCGGGTGGTGTCGGCGAGCTCGCGCTTCACGGCACGGATCTCGTCGTGCACCGCGGGCGTTTTTTCTTCGGTCTGTTCGAGCGTGCCGAGCCGCTCCATGATCGGGGCGAGCGGTTGTTCGAACTCAAGCAGCTGGGCGGTCGCGGGCATAGATTTCGGTGTAGAGCGGTGGTGATGCGGGGGCGTCAGCTCGCCTCGCCCGCGACGGCGTCGTCGGCCGGCTTCTTGGGCTGGGTGTAGAAGATCGGCTCGGTGCGGATCTTCATCATCACGTCTTTCATGTTGCCGGGACGCTCGTCGCGCGTCTTGGCCATCATCTGCTGGACGAACGCGGCGAAGTCCGGGTGGATGTTGGGGTCGATCACCGTGAGCGACGGCGGCTTGCTCTTCAGGTGCCGCTCGAGCAGTTCTTGCGGCGTGTTCGCGGTGAACGGCAGCTTGCCCGCCAGCAGCTCGTACGCCATGCATCCGAAGCTGTAGACATCGTCGCGCGGATCGACGCCCTGCCCTCGGATCTGCTCGGGGCCCATGTAGCTGTAGGTGCCCTGCACCTTGGTCTTCGAGCCGAACAGCTTCCCGAGCCCGCCGGTCGCCTTGGCGGCGATCGTGAAGTCGATCAGCCGCACTTCGTTCTCGTCGTTGATGAGGTAGTTGTCCGGCTTGATATCGCGGTGGACCCAGCCCTTCTGGTGCATGTGCGCCAGGCCGCTGGCCGCGGCGGTGAGCACCTCCTTGAGCCGCCACTGCAGCGCCTTCACGTCGGCGACGATCTGCTGCTTGAGGTTCGGCGTCTTGAAGAACTCCATCCCCAACCAGGCGCCGTTGTTCCCGGCGCCGTAGTCGTACGTCTTGATGACCGCCTTGTGGTCGAGCGCCTTGCCGACCGTGTACTCGTGCTTGAGCTCAGCGACCGCGACGCGGCTGTAGCGGCTGCTGTCTTTCGGCAGCCACTTGATGGCGTAGACGGTGCTGTCGGCGCCCGCCGCCTTGCGCACCGCCCAGATCTCGTAGACGGCGCCGGCGCGGATGAGGTGGTACATCCGATAGTCGCCGACGATCTCGTTCTTGCTGGCCACGCGTGTCGCTGTTGGTTGGAGGCCCGTGACGGAGGGGGCGTGAAGGAGCGGGTGTGCGGGGCGCTAAACCCTTACGAATTCGACGGTTGGGAATTGTAGGCAGAGCCCCCGGGCCACGGAAGTGCGATGCCGTTTCGGGTGGCCAGAGAAGGCCTCAATACTCTACCGACACCAGCACCAGCCCCTCGGGTGGCGCCGTGGGGCCGGCCGTGGCGCGGTCGCGGGAGGCGAGCACCTCGGTCACCCACTCGGGCGGGCGCGCTCCCCTGCCCACCTCGACGAGCGTGCCCGCGATCGCGCGGACCATGTTGTACAGAAAGCCGTCGCCGGTGACCGTGACGTCCACCCGGTCGCCGGCACGCCGGACGCGCAGATCGAGGATCGTTCGCACCGTGCTCGAACGCTCGGACCCGACGGACTGAAAGCACGCGAAGTCGTGCCGACCAACGAGCGTGGCGCCCCCCTGCCCCATGGCCGCGTCGTCGAGCCGGCCGGCCCGTTGCCACCAGACGTAGCGGCGGTCGAACAGCGGCGGCGCCGCGCCGTCGTGCAGCTGATACCGGTAGGTCTTGCGTAGCGCGTCGTGCGTGGCGTGAAAGCCGCGCGGCGCGGGCTCCACGAGACGAACCACTACGTCGTCCGGCAGCACCGCGTTGAGGCCTTTGCGCAGGCGCGACGGATCCAGCGTTGCCGACGTCTCGACGCCCACCGTTTGCCCCTCCGCGTGGACGCCGGCGTCGGTGCGGCCGCTGGCGGTCAGCCGCGGCGTCTCGCCGGTGATCTGCCGCCAGGCGTGGGTCAGCACGCCCTGCACGGTTGGCTTGTCGGGCTGTACCTGCCAGCCGGCGTAGGCGGCGCCGTCGTACGCGACGGTAAGCTTAAGGAACGCCATCGTGCGGCTACACGGTCGCCGCGTGCTTGGCTAGCAACTCGGCGATCTGTACCGCGTTGGTGGCGGCGCCCTTGCGGAGGTTGTCGCTCACGCACCAGAACGCCAGGCCGTTGTCGCTCGACAGGTCCTCGCGGATCCGGCCGATGAACGTGTCGTCCGATCCGTCGCAGTCGCGCGGCATCGGATAGGCCCCGGCGCCGAGGTCGTCGACGACCCGCAGCCCGGGGGTGGCGGCGAACAGCTCGCGCGCCCGATCGACCGAGATCTTCTCCTCGGTCTCGACCAGGATGCTCTCGCTGTGGCAGTTGCTCACCGGCGCTCGGACGCAGGTGGGGCACACCCGGATCGATTCGTCGCCGAAGATCTTCTGGGTCTCGTGCACCATCTTCATCTCTTCGGACGTGTACCCGGCGTGCTTCTCCGAGCCGATCTGCGGGATCAGGTTGAAGGCGATCGGGTGGGCGAACGCCGACGGCGTGTAAGTCTCGCCCGCCAGGTCGGCCTTCGCGCCGTCGACGAGCTCGGCCTGCCCCGCGACGCCTGCGCCGCTGGTCGCTTGATAGGTGCTGACGACGACCCGCTTGATCCGCCCGGCGTCGTGTAGCGGCTTCATCGCGAGCACCATCTGCGTCGTGCTGCAGTTGGGGCTGGCGATCACGCCGTTGTGGGCGAGCGCCGCCTCGGGGTTCACCTCGGGAACCACGAGTGGCACCTCCGGGTGCATCCGCCAGAAGCCGCTCTCATCGACCACGACGCAGCCGGCGGCTTTCGCCCAGGGGACGAACTGCTCGGCGATCGGGTCCGGCGTGCTGCCGATCGCCAGGTCGACGCCCTCGAACGCCTCGGGCGTCATCTCCTCGACCGTGATGGTGTCGCCGCCGAACTCGATCGTCGTGCCCGCCGACCGCGCGGAGGCGAGGAACCTGATCCGCTTGTGCGGGAACTCGCGCTCGACGAGCAGTCGGCGGATGATCTGACCGACGGCGCCGGTGGCGCCCACGATGGCGATGGTCTCGAACACGGCGAGGGGGCTCTCAGAAAGCTCATTTCGGCCGAGCGTTCCGCCGCCCCTACAAAGGACGATCGGCGCCGCGGCCCACGGAAGACACCAGCTTAGGTACCGGGTTCGCGCGGGGCCAGCGTGCGGGCTTTGCTCTCGCCGTTTTCGAACTCTTGCCCGGGTATACTGCAGCTACAAGACGTACCCGGTGAGAATCCCTGCTGTGCCCAGAAAAGTCCGCGAGCTTGTCGGTGAGTTGCGAGCGGCGGGCTTCGAACTCGTCGCCGGGGCCGGGAAGGGGTCGCATCGGAAGCTGGTGCATCCCAAGTACGCCGGGGCTGTCACGCTGAGCGGGCGAGACGGAGACGATGCGAAACGCTACTAGGAACGTGCGGTCGAGCGAGCGATTCAAGAAGTGAACGAATGAAGGCCATCGATCAGTACCACCGTTGGGTCGAGTGGAGCGAAGAAGACGCTGTCTACGTCGGGCGCTGCCCGGACCTGATCACCGGTATTCACGGGCACGACGCCGTCGACGTCTATCGCGAGCTTGAGCAAGTCGTCGCAGAAGTCATCGACGAGTTGCAACGCAACGGTAAGCCGCTGCCAACGCCTCGCACACGCCCGATGCAAGAGGTTTGACAGCGAGACGCGTTCAGCGCTCCGGGCCGATTGGCGCCCGCTGAGTTCAATCGGCTTCGGCTGGGCCGCCGGCGATCCGCCGGGCGATTGGGTCCAGCACCCCGCGCACGAACGACGGCGACAGGAACGCGGCGTTCGCGACGAGCATCGCCAACGCGAACTCGTGCATGCCCATTGCCACGCCGATGTAACCGTGCACACCGATCGCCGTCAGCAGCACCCACGGCCGGGAGAGCCGCGGCCAGACGATCGCGCAGTAGAAGAGCTCCCAGAAGACGGTGACGTGCGTCAGCAGCTCGCCGAACCACAGGTACTCGGCCATCCACGTCATGTCGAGCGAGCGGTACTCGGGGTTGGCGACCGTGAACCACGTGGCCGTGCCGTTCCACCAACGCACGCCCTGCAGCTTGCCAAGGCCCGAGAACAGGTAGACCACGCACAGGTGCAGCTGCAGCAGGCGGAGCGCGATGTTGGCGGATACCGAGGGCGGCCGTTCGTCCGTTTCGCCTCGGCGTCGGCGGAGCCAGCTGTCGATCGAGTAGCGGGCGCCGCAGGGGCCCAGCATCACGTACATCGCCAGCAGGCAGTTGATCTTGTCCAGACCGAAGAAGGCGCCAGGCGTCACGTGCGTCGCGTAGAGCACCGCCGCGGCGTACGACCACACAGCCGCGGTGCGGCTCCACCACCCGAGGGTGAGCAGCAGGAAGGCGATCAGATTCAGGACGTGAAACGTCCACAGCAGACCGCCGCCGCCCAGCCAGGGAAACACGTCCGCGGTCATCCGCCCGGCGTGCGTCGCGGCGGCGAGTTCCGGGGCCACCCAACCGTCCGGCCCGAAGAACGCGGCCAGGTCGAACGACCAGACCAGATGGGTCCACAGCAGCAACAGGCCGATCGCCACGCGAATCGCACACAGCACGGCCGGGTCCGTGGGGGTGAACCAGAAGCCGTCCCAGCCCTGCACGAGCTCGCGGAAGTGACGTTTGATGCTGGCGAAGGCGTTTGTCACGGGATCGCCTCCGGATCGGTCGGCTGGCTTGGCAGGGTTTCGCGTGGCGGCTCGACGAGCGGCGTGTCGAGGTCCACGCTCCGTTCGATCACGCTATCGACCGGCAAGAACGTCTCCGGAAGGTAAGGATCGACGCCGGCCAGGACCTCGCTCGGTTCGAGCAAAGCGTGGCGCACACAGTCAACGCGTGCTTCAATGCCGCCGTGCTCCTGGAGCAGATGCCGCGCGTACGAGCGTAGCGAGAGCTTTGTTGCCTGCGTTTCGTCAGCGGCCGGTGCGAGCGACGCCTGATCGGCGAGCATCATGTGCCGGTGGTAGAGCAGCCGGGGCCACTGCTGCTCGGTGTTCGGGAACTCGCCCGTAGCGATCGCCTCGCCCGTCTGGTCGTACACCGCCCAGCGTACGAGCTGATTGATGGGCGGCTCGGGGCCGAAGAAGTGATAGCCGTGGTTCAGGTAGAGCGGGTCCGTGTACCAACGCACCCATGGGCCTTGGGCGAGCCACTCGACCAGGCCCGAGGTCGGTCGGACCGACAGCGGCGAGATCAACACGCAGAACAGGTGCCAGCTCACCGCGAAGCCGACCGCCAGCCGCACCGCCAACCCGGGCGTCGAGGGTGAGGCTTTTGGGGGGCTGCTAGCGCCGATGTCGGTGTCGCTCTTCTTACGCTTCGCCACGGGCGTCTCGGGGAGGTGGCTTCTCGGGAGCGGTAGGGTCGTGCGTGCGCGAGAGGAGGTTTAACGCACGGTGCCTGTCGGAGCCAACCGCGATCATCGGCAGCACCCGCCGGCCGTGCCCGGCGTCAAAAAATCAAAACCCCCGCGCCGGCAGGGCCGACGCGGGGGTCTGATGGACGCTGCTTGTGCCGCTGACGGCCGATCTAATGACCGGCCAGACAGTGGCGGCCGAATCAGTTCAGCGAGGCTACGAGGTCGGTCGCCGCGGAGGCGAACTCAAACACGAGGTGCTGACTCTCACCACCGCGGAGCGTGATCGTGCGCTCCTGCACCGACTCGCCGACGGCGACACGGATCACGTAGTCGTCCCACGCCTTGCCATTAGCGAGGCGGGTGGTCGTGTACTCACGCAGCTCGCCGGTCTGCTTGGTCACGGCGCCGGAGAGCGTCACCTTCGCGTGGGCAGGAACCGACAGCGTTAGCTTGGTCTCGGCCGGCTTGGCGGCGATGACCGCTTCGGCGGGCGAACCACCGAAGTCGAGGCTCGACTCGCCGCCGCCGGTGAGCGTCGCCAGCTTGGTCTCGGTGACCGTCTTTCCGTCAACGTCGTACTCCACACGCACGCGGTACTTGTACGACTTGCCAACCGTCAGGTTGTGCGACACGTAGCTGCGGCTGGCGCCGGTGCTGGTTGTCGCGCGGTCATTGACAAAGACCTTGGCCTCGGCCGGCACGCTCACAAGGAGTTGCCCGCTGGCCTTCTCGGCCTTGGCGAAGGTCATTGGCGAAGTGGCGATCGTGGCGTAGCCACCCGCTGAACCGTAGGAGCCGGTCGATACGCCGCCGTGCGAGCTGCTGGTGGCGGTGTACCCGCCGGTCGAGCCGTACGAGCCGCTCGACGCGTGTCCGCCGTGAGATCCTGACGACCCGTGCGAGCCGCGGGCGGCCAGGCGGGCAGCCCGCTTCTCACGAAGGTGATCGGCCAGACGACGCAGCGGGCCCACATGGCCATGCGATCCCGCGGAGCCGTGCGAACCCGCGGACGCGAAGCCGCCCGTCGATCCGGTCGATCCGGTCGATCCGGTCGAGCTGTAGCTGACCGCGTGACGCAAACCGCCGGAGCTCCCGTAGCTGCCGACCGAGCCACCGCCGAACGAGCCGGCGCTGATCGAGCGAGCGCCCGCCGACCCGTAGCTGCCGCCGCCGAAGCTGGCGCCACCGTAGCTGCCGACCGAGCCCATGGAGGCGCCGCCGTAGCTGCCTCGCGAGCCGCGGCTACCGAAGCCGCCGTGGCTGCCCCAGAACGCGTCGCTTACCGAGACCGACGCCGCGAGCGCCAATCCAGCCAACACCGCCAACGGGCGGTTCCCTACCATGATCGAAGTCATCCTTACGCAATCTCCCTAGGTGCATTGGTGTGGATCGCGGCATCCAACTCGGGTTCCTGCTCGGAGCTTTTGCATGGAATACCGCAACGTGGCCGGTGCGATGGCATCGCAGGCTGCGCCCAGGATACTGCTAGGCCTGGGCAATTCAAGCAGATTGCGCGGTGCGTGCTGGAAACGCCGACCACGGTGAATAGTGAACCTGTGGGTCCACTGCAGCCGCTCACTTCATCCGCGATCTCGCTCTGCCCGGGCGACCTCGACATCGTCGATCCACAGTCGCCCCGTGGCGCCGAGCAGCCCGATGCGAATGATCGCCTCGCGGGCTTTGACCGGCGTGGCGATCGATTCGGTGATCTCGGTCCAGTCGAAGGCGCCGCGCAACGGGCCGATGAGCTCGGTGGCTAAGTGCCCCCGGCGTTCGTCGTAGAAGGTGACCGCTACGTGAGGCCATTCGCCGGGCTTGCGACCGGGGCGAATCGCCTCGCCGCGTGCGGCGAACGACACCCGCAGCCGCTTCACACGGCGTCCGTCGATAGCGAACCCTTGGAGCGCTTGGCTGCCGAGCCCGGGCTCTTCATTCGTGAAGCGGAGGCATTGGTCCGCGGGGCCACGGCGCCCTTCCGCGGCGTGCTCTGCCTGTCGCAGATAGTGCCAACCGGCCGGTCGTTTCTCGGTAGCGTCGTTCGCCGCGCGGGCGAAGTCTCCGTTGACGAGCCGCGGGTTGCGGGCGTTAGGCAGTTTCTCTCGGCCGGCTTCCGCCTCGCCGGTCATGGGCACGAAGAGCGTCGCTCGCAAAGCCTCACGCTCCAGCCGCCCGTCGCGCTTCGTCAGTCGGTAGAGGTTCTGTTGGTAACGCTCGCCGACCGGGATGATCATCTGCCCGCCCTCCGCCAGCTGATCCACCAGCGGCTGCGGCGGCTTCTCGGGCGAACATGTCACGATGATTTTGTCGAACGGCGCCACTTCCGGCCAACCCAGGTACCCGTCGCCGATACGGCACGACACGTTCTCGTAGTCGCCGCGTCGCAGTGCGCGGGCCGCCCGCCGGCCGAGCTCTTCCACGATCTCGATCGTGTACACCTCTTTGACCAGCGGCGAGAGCACCGCCGCCTGGTATCCCGAGCCGGTGCCGATCTCCAGCACCCGGTCCGACGGTTGTGGGTCCAACTGCTCGGTCATGTACGCCACGACGAACGGCGGCGAGATCGTCTGCTGCGAACCGATCGGCAACGCCATGTCTTTGTAGGCCAGCCGCCGTTGCGGCAGCGGCACGAACTCGTGACGCGGCGTGTCCAGCATCGCTTGCAACACGCGCGAGTCGGTGACCCCCGCGTCGGCGACCCGCGACTGCACCATCGCCTCGCGTTCCCGCTGCCACTTCAGTAGCGATGACTGCGCCCCGGCCGGCACACAGACGACGGCGAACGCAAACAGTAGTCCCCCGCGATACACCAGCGATTCACTCTGTCGTCTCATGGGCAATCTGAATCCGGCCAACTCGGTCGGCTTTATCCGCTATTCAGCGTCGCGGAAGTGTTCCACGACACCCCTCGATCTTTGTTTGCAAGAAATGGCGTAACCGCGCACCCTTTATTGGAGTAAAGAGGGTCGCCACATTTTAGTGTCGAACGCCCCGAGTGCGGCAAGATGGCCCGCAGTGACGCCTACGACACCGAAAGAATCGGTATGTGTTATGCCAACCAGCACCTTTGCGCCGGCCGTGCTGGCCGACGAATTCCGTCACGAACTCCGCGGTCAGATGCCGGTCACCGCGCACTGGGCGTACTTCGACCACGCGGCGGTCGCCCCGCTGAGCGCTCCGGCGGCGTCCGCGATGGCGTTCTGGGCCGAGCAGGCCCGCGACGCGGGTGACACCGTCTGGCTATCTTGGGCGGAGCGTGTGGAAAATACTCGGCGTCATGCCGCGGCCTTGGTCGGAGCCGACGGCGACGAGATCGCGCTCGTAAACAGCACGACCCACGGCATCAATCTGGTTGCGGAAGGCGTCGACTGGCGTCCGGGCGACAACGTGGTGGTGTTGGCGGATGAGTTCCCCTCGAACCTCTACCCGTGGATGCACCAGGCGTCTCGTGGGGTCGAGGCGCGGCTGATCTCGACCGACCGCGGGCTGATCGACCTGGACGCGTTCCGCGACGCCTGCGACGAGCGCACGCGGGTCGTTTCGTTCAGCTGGGTCGCCTACAGCAGCGGCGTGCGGCGGAACATCGACTTGCTGTGTGAGATCGCCAAGTCTTGCGGCGCGAACGGCGGCCGGGGGGCATGGGTGTTTCTCGATGCGATCCAGGGGCTCGGCGTCTTCCCGCTCGACGTGACGCAGACGCCCATCGATTTCTTCGCCGCCGACGGGCACAAGTGGTTGCTCGGCCCGGAGGGCGCCGGCATCGCGTTCATCCGCCGCGAGCGGCTCGAAGACCTCCGCCCCGTCGGCATCGGTTGGAACAGCGTCGTCGGCAGCGCCAACTTCAATCGCATCGAGATGCAGCTCAAGGACAACGCGGCCCGTTACGAGGGCGGCTCCGCCAACATGGCCGGTCAGCTCGCGCTGGGCGCCAGCCTCGAGATGCTGCTCGGCCGGACGGCGGAGGTGGCGGCCGCGGTGCTCGACATTACCGACTACCTGTGCGAGCGGCTCATGGAACGCGGCGTGGAGGTGTTCTCGCTGCGCGGCCCGACGCCGTGTGGAGCCGATCAACGCTCGGGGATCGTCTCCGCGGCGTGGCCTGGCATGGAGCCGGCCGAGGTGCGGCGGCGCTTGGCGGACGCGGGCGTTGCGATTAGCGTCCGTGACGAGCGTTTGCGGATGAGTCCGCACGCTTACACGATCCGCGACGACGTGGATCGCCTGATCGACGCGCTGCCCTGAGCCGGCCGCACCGCCTTGAGCCATCCGCGCAGCACGCGATCGTAGCCCCGAGGAAACTGTCGATGGGTCGGCGAGCTGTCTACACCGGGTCGTTCGACCCGATCACTCTCGGGCATCTGAACGTCATCGAGCGGGCCGGCCTGGTGGCCGACGAGTTGGTGGTGGGCGTCGGCGTCAACGCTCACAAGCAGCCGCTGTTCTCGCCCGCCGAGCGGGTGGACCTCGTTCGCGCGGCGATCGAGGGCGCCGGCTTCGATCACGTGCGGGTCGAGCAGTTCGACGGCCTCGCCGTCCGTTTTGTCAAAGACTGCGGCGCCCGGCTTATCGTGCGCGGCGTGCGTTCTGTTACGGACATGGAAGCCGAGTTCACGATGATTCTCGCCAATCGGAAGCTCGACCCCGACATCGAGACGGTGTTCTTCATGGCGGGCGACGAGTACTCGCACGTGTCGAGCAGCCTGATCAAGCAGATCACGTCGCTGGCTAGCGACGAAGAGCTTGCAAGGTTTGTGCCCCGAGAGATCATCCCGGCCCTGCGGCGACGCCTCACTTAAGGCCAAGTCAGCCGAAGGCCCTGCCCAGCAGCACCGCGACGGCGGACACGCCGAGCACCGCGAGAAGCGTGCTTTGCTCGGCGTCCCAGTCGAGCGCCTGGCGGGGCGCCTCGCCGGTGAGGGAAGGCGCCGCCGAGATTGGGGTTCCGGCCCGTGAAGAAGGCACCAGCGCAGACAACGCCGACGCAGACAACGCCGGCGCCATCGGTGCCGGCGGGAAAGGAGCGGCGAGGGCAGGCGTTGTCGGCCCATCGTTCGATCGCTTCGCTGTGACCTCCCAGGCGGCGTAAGGAACGCTCCGCCAGTCGTGCTCGGGACGCATCGGCTGAATCGGTGTCGTCGGTGTGGCTACGACATTCGCAGCGTGGCCTGCCGGAGGTGATGTGCTCGCCTGGGCTCGCCGCGTCGCCGCGACAAACGGATCGACCGCCTTGCTTCGTGCCGGGGGTGCGGCCGGCGTAGCCGCGATCGCCGGAAGGCCTCCGTTTGGAACGCCGATGTCCGGGGCCAGGGTCGCCAGAAAGCCACGCACACGGCCGCCGTAGCTGCCTAGCGTTACCCCCTGCCCCGCCCCGAAGAGCACGCCGGCGAGCTCACCCCGATCGTTAAGGATTGGGCCGCCCGAGTCTCCCTGCCTGGCTTGGACGCTCAGCTCGACAAGCTCCATCGGCTTGCCCATCTCGGGAGCGTAGTAGTCCGTGCAGCGGCCACCCGCCTCGCGATAGTCGCCCTGCCCCCAGCCGCAGATCGTCAACGCCTCCCCGGGACGCGGCGGGCGCGCGGCCAAGGCCACCGGCTCGGTCTTCGGACGCCAGATCACCAGGGCGGCAAGGTCCCAGGTTTCGTCGAGCTTGACGGTGCGAGCCTTACTGCGGAATCCGTCCGGGAAGATCACCGTGATTGGGCCCGTGGCGTCTCGAACCACGTGCCAGTTGGTCACCACCAAACCGTAGTCGTCGCGGGCGTCGATGAGCGTGCCGCTGCCGAACGCCTGTCCGCCGGCCTCCGCGACCGCGATCCGGCAGACAGCGGCGCGTGGCGCCGCCGCCAGCGCAGCGGTGAGTTGGAGGACGAAGGCGAAGGCGCACCAGCGGATCATACGTGGGGCCTTCCGTTGTGGGAGGCGAGGCCGCGCTGTTCCGCGAGTTGCCGGCCTTGGTGCGTTTCCAAGATGTACGCCAACAGCGCGTCGCGGCTCGTCGGCCCCTCGAGAGGCCGGCTTTCCAAGATCGACCCCGCCAGACGCAATCGCCGGTGATCGACCTCGCGATCGGGAGCGGTGAGCGCTCGCCGTGGTGTCAGACGTTTCATCGAAGGGAACGGCTCCGCCGCACGCCGAGGCGTGCGGGCTGATCGGGAGTCCGTCCTGCGGATCGTCCGTGAGCCCCAGGTGGCGTGGTTGGGCTCGGCGACATGGCCTGGCGAGGGCCACAGTCGCTGGTCGCCAACTCATTCGGCGACGAGACCGCTGGTGCGATCCCTGACATCGGTATCGGTGGACACCGAGGGGGCTCGTCAAGAATCGCACGCCCCGCCCGACGACACGCCGATTCGGCACGGGCAACGCAGGCCCGAAGGTTCCCGCGACCCTCAGCAGCGGGCTGCTGAGCGTCTCAGCAAGGCTCCGCCTGGAGCAACGCGTCGACGACGCCGTCGGCGGTGTATCGCTCGGCAACGGCCGCCGCGGGCCAACCGCAATCGCTTAACGCCCCGGCGGTGAGCGGGCTGATCGCGGCGAAGCGCGGCGTGTTGCCGGATTGCTTGGCCACGGCAAGCGAATCGCCGAACAACCGCACGGCGGACCGGGCGATCGCCGAGCTGGTTGCCGTGATCCAGTCGACGCGGCCGGCGGCGATCTCTTCGAGCACCTCCGGATCGGCGCTTTGCAGATCGTGGCTGTGGTAGACCACGACCTGGTCGACTGTCGCCCCGGCTTCGGCCAGCTGATCACGCAGCACCTCGCGACCGCGGCTGGCCCGCACGAGCAGCACACGTTCGCCGTTCACTTCGTGCCGGAGTTCTTCGACCAACGCTTCGGCGCGATACTCGTCGGGCATGATGTCGGGACGCAGGCGCCAGAAGGCGAGCGCCTCGGCCGTTGCGGGGCCGATGGCGGCTAGGTTCGCGCGGCCGAAACAGCGGGCGTCGAACCCACGGCTCTTAAGCCGACGGAAAAACCAGCTCACGCCGTTGCGGCTGCTGAAGACCACGGTGTGGTAGTCGGACAGTTGGTCGATCGCGTCGTCGACCTGTCGCCAAGTGTCGGGCGGACCGATCTCGATAGTCGGTTGCAGCAGCACTCGCGCGCCGGCGTCGCGGAGGCGATCGGCCATGCCCTTGGCCTGATCGAGCGGACGCGTCACGACCACGGTTCGACCGAACAACGGCCGCCCGGTGAACCAATCGGCGACGCCGTCCGGAGCGGACACGTCGCCGATGACCGCGATCAGCGGCGGCCGCAGGTCGCCCGAGGCGGCGAGCACGCCGACCTCGCCGAGCGTTGTGAGCGTGCTCGTTTGGTCCGGCAGCGAGCACCGTCGCACGATCGCCACCGGCGTGTCGCTCGGTTTGCCCGCGTCGAGCAGGGCTTCGCTCCAGCGGGCCGCCTTCGCCGCCGCCATGTAGACGACCAGCGTGCCCGGTGTGCCGGCCAACGCTTTGAAGTCGAGCGTCACCTCGCCGCTCTTGCCCGGCTGCTCGTGCCCGGTGACGAAGGTCACGGCCGAGGCCCGGTCTCGATCGGTGATCGTCACCCCGGCGTAAGCGCCGGCAGCCACGGCGGTGGAGACACCCGGCACGATCTCAAACCGCAGGCCGGCCGCCCGGCAGGCGGCGATCTCCTCCGCCAGCCGACCGAAGACCGACGGGTCGCCCCCTTTGAGCCTGACGACCGTTTTGCCCGCCAGCGCTTCGGCGACGATTCGTTGATTGATCTCGGTCTGGGGCCACGTCTTGCCGCGTCCAGGCTCGCCCATGCAGACCCGATCGGCCGACAGCGGCGCGAACGCCAGCAGTTCATCGCTGGCCAGGTAATCGTGCAGCACGACGTCGGCCTGCTCGAGACGGCGCCGGCCACGCAGTGTGATCAGCTCCGGATCGCCCGGGCCGGCTCCCACAAGATGCACCACGCCCGGCTCGCGTTTTTTCTTCTTCAACGGCCCGCCGGTGGTTGGGAATCGAGGGGGGATCGGATACGGAACAACTCTTTGTCGGTGCTGACCGCGGGGCGCGGGCGTTGCCCTTAGCACCGTCAAACGTGGCGCCATTGGACGTCTGGCGTCGAAGGGCCGCTGGTGCGGGCGGGCCGCCGGTCCTTCGCCGAATCACTGCCTACGGTGTAAACTACTGTAACGAGCACGGGTTGCGTCTAGCGAGCCGCCGCTTGGCGACCGCACGTCCGGAACAGACGAGATGGCCGACTCATCCGAAGTATCCACGGTGCCCGAAGGCGGGGCGACGCCTCCTGCGCCGACGCCGAGCGCCGCACTGCCGAACCATCTGCGGCTGCAAGAGCTCTTCGTGCGCGGTCAACGCTGCCTGGAAAAGGGCGATTACAAGTACGCGCACGACCTGTTCACCCAGTGCGTGGCCGGCGATCCGGCGCAGCTGGTGTACGTGCAGCACTTCCGGGCGAACTTGGCGCAGCTGCACAGCGGCGGCAAGAAGTCGTCGGGCCTGACGTTTCCGAAGTTCGGTGGCGGCAGGGGCCCCGTGCTCAAGGCGGCGGCCAAGGGCGATTGGCACACGGCCTTCACGGCCGGCTGCCAAGCGCTGCGGAAGTCGCCCTCCGACATTGGCGTGCTGAGCGAGCTGGCCGAAGCCTGCGGCATGCTGGACTGTGTTCCCGTGCAGCTGTACTACCTGCACTGGGCGCTCGACGTCTCGCGCAACGACCTCGCTATCAACCGCCAGGCCGCCGCGGTTCTGGAGGGTATCGGCGAGTTCGACCAGGCGATCGGTTGCTGGGCCCGCGTGTTGCAGGACCACCCGAACGACGAAGAGGCGCGGGTCGCCGTGGCGCGGCTGAGCGTTGAGAAGACGATCGACCACGGCGGCTACAACCCCGACCTGCTGAAGGGCGCCGCCGACGTGAGCCTGCCCGGATCGCCGAGCGTGGCTTCGGTCGCTCAGACCGGCGCCGACGGACGCCCGGCCAACGCCGGGGAGGACGAGCCGGAAGATCCGCTCGCCGACGCAACGCCCGAGCAGCGCGAAGCGGCCTACCGCGTGGCGATCGACGCGGACCCGGCCGACCCGACCAACTACTCGCTGCTGGCCGACCTGTACGCCAGCGGCGGGCGTCTGCAGGACGCCGAGCGGCTCTACAAGAAGGGGCTCTCGGTGGCCGGCGGCTCCGACCTGGGGCTGCTGGAGAAGCTCGAAGACACTTACCTGCGGCGGATGCGCGAGCGGGCGACCGTCGCCGCATCGCGGGCCAAGAAACAGCCCGCCGAATCGGCCAACAAACTGGCCGCCCAGGCCGCCGCCGAGATGCACCAAGCGGAGGTCGAGGTGTACGCGGCTCGGGCGGGCCGCGAGCCATCGAACCGCCGCCTGCAGTACGAGCTAGGACTGCGGCTCAAGCGGGTCGGCAAGCACCGGGAGGCGATCGAGCCCTTTCAGGCGTCGCGCGAAGAGCCGTCGAAGCGGGCCGAGGCGAATCTGATGCTCGGCGAGTGTTTTCAGCAGATCGAGCAGTACTCGCTCGCGCTGAGGAGCTACGACGGCGCCATCGAGGCGGTCGGCGAGGCCGACTGGTCGGATCTCCGCAAGCTCTGTTACTACCGGGCCGGTGTGCTGGCCCTGGGGATGGGCGAGCTGGACGTCGCCCAGCAGCGCCTGACGGACCTCGCCAGCGCCGATTTTGGCTACCGAGACGTGGCGGAGCGACTGGACAAGATCACTCGGCTCCGCAAGACTACGTGACTCGGCGCGTCCCGCCGGGCCGGGCAACGGAAGCTCGGCCGATCGAAACCGCACGTAGCAGCCACTCGCGTCCATGCCTAATTCCGCCAGCGCCAAGAAGCGTCTCCGCCAAAACATCGCCCAGCGTCTCAAGAACCGGGGGGTCCGCTCTGCGGTACGGACCCAGGTGAAGAAGGTCCGCGCGGCGATCAAAGACGGGGACACCGAGAAGAGCGAGACGGAGTTCCGCGCCGCGGTAAAGTCGCTCGACCAGGCCGCCGCTAAGGGCATCTACCACGCCAACAAGTCGGCCCGGTTGAAGAGCCGGCTCGCCAAGGCGATCAAGGCCGCCAAGGGCGTCGGCTGACCGCGAGTGAGCTGAGAGATTCTCTTCGGGTCCGATCTCGGTTGAGTCGGCTTATCCGATCGCATCCCAGTCGATCGACGCGGCGTTGAAGATCGGTCCCTCGACGCAGGTGCGTTTGTAATCCCACTCGCCATCGGGCTGTTTCACCGGCGCCACGCAGCTGAAGCAGATGCCGACTCCGCACGCCATGGGCGTCTCGAGGGAGACCAGGCACTCGACCCCCGCGGCGGCGCAGAGCTTTGCGGTCGCCGCCATCATCGGCTCCGGTCCGCAGCACGCGACCAGCGTTTGATCCGGCGACGCCCCGTCGAGCGCGCCCGCAAGCAGGTCGGTCACCAGCCCGTGATGACCGATCGAGCCGTCGTCGCTCGCGACGCGGAGATCGATTCCTGCGGCGCGGAAGTCATCGGCGCCGGCAAGCAACGGCGCGGTGCGAACGCCGTAGCACATCGTGACCTCCGCCGCGCGGATAGCTAGCCTGCCGCCGTCATCCCCGTAGCGATGGGCGCCGAGCGCTTCGCGGGCGAGCGACAAGAACGGCGTGTAGCCGATCCCGCCGGCCACCATCACAAGCCGCTCGTAGGGCGCTTCGCGTTGCGTAGCGAAACCGTTGCCCAACGGTCCCCAGATCTCGACCGTGTCGCCGGGCTGCCGCGTGGCGAGCGCGGTCGTCAGCTTGCCGTGAACCAGATAGACCACTTCCAGCATTGGTTCGGCGGACGCCGCGGACGCCGCGTACGTCGGCGTTTCGTACATCGCGAAAGCCCGACCGAGCATCGGGTCGTCGAGCCCGGCAATCCGCAGCATGACGAACTGGCCCGGCGTTATCCGAGCAGCGATCCGGGGCGCCTGGATCCGCAAGCGATAGGTGGAGGCGGCGATCGGCTCGTTCGCGACGATCGGCGCCGCCAAAAACGAGGCCGAGTCCGCGTAGTGCTCGGCGTGGAGCGGCGTGTGGTCGAGCGTGTCAGATCGCGCGTTCACCGGCGTCCCCGCTTGAGAGGCTCTTGCGGTCGTTGCTTACGCTCCGAGGAACGCTCCGCATCGGCGCCGAGCACGGTCCGCCCGGCCTGCTTGGGCTTGGCGCCCGCGTTGGAGCCCTGGTCGCTGTTCTTGCGTGGCGGGCGTTTCTTGCTCGGTCGTCCGTGCCGCGGTGCGGCGGGCTTCGGTTCGGAAGCCGCGGCGCGACGGGGCTCCGCGGAGTTGCTGTGGTTGGCGATCGCGACTCGCAGAGCCGTGACCTCTTCGGCGGTGAGCGGTCGGTAGCTGCCGGTGGGCATCTCGCCGAGCCGCACCGGTCCGACCGCGATCCGTGTGAGACGCTGCACCTTGTGGCCGACACGGGCCAGCAGCCGGCGGATCTCGCGATTGCGGCCTTCGTCGAGCACGACCTCAAGGATCGCCCCCTGCTTGCGGCGCCGCTTCAGCTTGGCGTCGACGAAGTGGGCGTGGCCGTCGGACAGGTACACGCCGCGGCGGAGGTTCGCCAGCGTCTCGGCGGTCGGCACGCCGGCGACCTGCACGTGGTAGGTCTTCTCGACACCGTGCCGCGGATGCGTGAGTCCGTTCGCCAACTCGCCGTCGTTGGTGACCAGGATCAGTCCCTCGCTGGCCATGTCCAGCCGACCCACAGCGAACACTCGGCCAACGTCTGGCGGCAACAGGTCGGTCACCCGCGGGCGCCCGCTCGGGTCTCGCGAAGTCGTGACGACGCCGTCTGGCTTGTTCACGGCAAAGTACAGCCGCCGCGGACGCGGCAGCGCTTCGCCGTCGAACAGCACTTTCTGTTTGAACGGATCGACCCGGCGACCCAGATCGGTGACCAGTTCCCCATCGACCTCGACACGGCCCTCCTGGATGAGGGTTTCGCACTCCCGGCGGCTGGCGACGCCGGCTGCGGCGAGCACCTTCTGCAGCCGTTCGCCCCGCTCGCGCGGCGGGAGGAGGATATCGGTCGGCTCGGCGGTGCGGCTCGGCCGTCGCTTCGGCCGTCGAGCCCCGGGCTTGGCTAGGGGCAACGGCTTCTTGGGAGCGCGGGCGCCGGGCTTGCCGCCCGTCTTCTTGGAAGCGGGTTTCTTGCCGGCCGGCTTTCTACCGGTCGGCTTCTTTCCACCCGGCTTGCTGCCACTCGCCTTGCTGCCACCCGACTTCTTGCCGGCCGGTTTCGTGCCGGCCGGTTTCTTGCCGCCGCGGGCCGTCGCCGACTTGCCTCGCTGGACGGCACGCTTCTTCGCCATGGTCGATGATCCGATCGTCACACGAGCCGGACTCTCGTTCGTCCCGGCTCTCGCCTCCGATCGTAATCGCGCGAGCGGCTACTCGATACGGCCTGTACCGCAAGTGAGTGGCCAGCGAACCGCCTAACGCGGCGGGGTCACCAGCCTTGGCGGCGCGAACGCCTGCCCACGCCGGACTTCGGGCACCGACGTTCGGTACCCCCGCGGCCGCCCTCCGACGACCTCGGGGCCGGCGTCTTCCAGCGGATACGGATCGTGGACGATCGCGCTGTAACGCTGCGTGGACGTATTGCCCGGGTTGAGCCACGACGGACGTTTCACCGTCGAGTTGCAGCCGACGCTTACGGTCAGGCCGGCGCCCACCAACACGGCGAGTGCAAACAGCGGTCGGCGGCTCGCCATGGTCGGGCCTCCTGCCCGGAACGGTTTATTGGAGCGTCGCCGGCTGGGCGACGCCGTCGGGAGCTTACGCGGATCGCCGCGGGGCTCCCAAGGCCGACTCCCGACGGAATCGGCGCGTCTCTGACGAGGAGATCGTCGCCGCGTGTCCGACCTCTGAACGCGGACGGCCAAGGCGGCCGACGCACCTGTCGCCGACCGGGTAAGCTGCGCGGGTTGGGGTGACGGCTACGGCAGCCGCATGTCGAGCACCGTGGCGCCGGCCTCGCCGGCGGTGATCGTCGCGTCCGAGCAGCACGCCGGAGCTAGCAGCGTCTCGCCGAGCGAAAGTCGTTCCGGTTCCGCGCCGACGCAAGCCACCGCCGCCACGCCGTCGATCACCGTGAGGATGCGGAAACCTTTGCACGGCTCGGGGGTCGCTGCCGCATTGGGCGACAGCGTCCATCGGTCGAACACGAACTTGTCGCACTCGACGAGCCGCTCGCCTCCGCCCGACAACGGGCCGGGAGTTTGCGGCGCCACCGGGCCTCGTTGGTAATTGATTGTGGCGAGCGACTGCTCGATGTGCAGCGGACGCGGTTTGCCGTCCTTGTCGACGCGGTTCCAGTCAAACAGACGGAACGTCGTGTTGCTCGCCTGCTGGATCTCGGCAATCACCAGGCCGTCTCCCAACGCGTGCACCGTGCCCGCCGGGATGAACACGCAGTCGCCGACCCGCGGCTCGAAGGCGTGCAGGCAGCGGTCGCATTCGCCGGCCTCGAGCGCGGCGGCCAGCTCGTCGCGGCCGACGCCGTCGCGGAGGCCCGCGTAGATCTTGCTCCCCGGTTCGGCGGCGATCACGAGCCATGCCTCGGTCTTCCCGAGGTCGGGCGGGTCGAGCTTCGCCCCCTGGGCATCGTTCGGGTGGACTTGCACGGAGAGCGTCTTCTGCGCGTCCAGGTACTTGAGCAGCAGCGGGAACCGGGGCGGCGACGCGACGCCTTCGCCGTAGAACTCCGTCGGGCTCTGCGCCACGATCTCGGCCAGTGTCTGCCCCGCGAGGGGGCCGTTCGTCACGCGGCTCTGCCCGTCGGGGTGATCGACGACCTCCCAGCTCTCGGCGTACACGCCGTCCTGGCCGATCGGCTTGCCGAGCAGTGAACCCAAGCGGCGGCCGCCCCACAGGTAGTTCTGGAAGATCGGTTCGAAACGGAGCGGGGGCAGTGTGGCCATCGGCGCGGCTCGTCGATTGGTTGTGGGGGACCGACGCGTGTTGTGTGCGGTCGTCGGCCGCATTATCGTGCGACGCAGCGTCCGGCGGCGAGCCCGCTCCCGCCGCCCCCCCTCCCCTGCCCCTCACTCCTTCGGGCCTCGCACGGCCCGCCGAGCCCTTGGCCGACGCCGACGACAAAGACCACTTCGCGGAAACGCGGATGTCGTTCGGCGAGCACCTGGAGGAGCTTCGCTCGGCCCTGTGGAAGGCGGTGGTCGCCCTCGCGCTGGGGTTCGGCGTGGGTCTGCTCGGCGGACTGCCGCTGGCGAACTTCATCCAGACCCCGCTTGTCGAAGGGCTCAAGCAGTTCCGGGTCGATCAGCACAAGCGGCTGCTCGAGGAGTCGGGGGCCGAAGACACCGACGTCGCCCGACAGCTGCTCGACGAGGGCTACGTGCCGGATGTTCAGCGCATCGAAACGGGCGAACTCGTTCGTCTGTTGGAGCGGCTGGGCGTGAAGGTGGGCGCCGACTCCGCCGCCGAGCTGCCGGCGTGGGCGCCGATCACGCTGTTCCGCAACCTGGACGGCGACCCGAGCGTGCGGCCCATCGGCACCGGCATGCAGGACGCGTTCACGATCTACATCAAGGTGTCGCTCGTCGTGGGCGTGATCCTCTCCAGCCCGTTCGTTTTCTACTTCATCTGGTCGTTCGTTGCCGCCGGGCTGTACCCGCATGAGAAGCGGTACGTCCATCTGTTCATGCCGGTCAGTATCGGCTTGTTCCTGGCCGGGGCGGCGCTCGCGTTCTTTGTGGTCTTCAAGTTCGTGTTGGCGTTCCTCTTCGACTTCTACGACTGGATGAACATCGACCCTACGCCGCGGATTAACGAGTGGCTCAGCTTCGTGCTGCTGCTGCCGATCGGCTTCGGGCTCAGCTTCCAGCTGCCGTTGGTGATGCTGTTCCTCGAGCGGATCGGCGTGTTCACCGTCGCGCAGTACCTGGGCTACTGGCGGTACGCGGTGCTGGTGATCGCCGTCTTATCGATGATGCTCACGCCGGCGGAGCCGTACAGCATGGTCATCATGGCGATCCCGCTGACGCTGCTCTACTTTGGTGGCGCGGCGATGTGTCGCCTGATGCCGCGTCCGCGCGGCGCCTTCGACGAGGCGATCGCCGACTAGCGACGCCTCACTCCAGCCGTCGCTGCACCCACGGCGCCTCGACGCGGGCCGCGTGCAGCGATAGGAAACTCGCGATCAGTCGCTCGGCTGGATCGCCCGAGGACTTGAGCAGCGCGGCGCCGCTTTGCTTGGTCGGCGCCCCGGCGCGGACCAAGCTGCCCAGTTCGGCGTCGCGCGGAGAACTCGGCTCGCCGCGCGACCGCTCGAGCTGCTTGAGGATCCGGTCGGCGGCGGCGGTTTGCTCGCGGTCTTGGTCGCCGAACATCACCATCAGCGCGACGTTCTTCTGAATGCCCGGCTGCCGCAGGGCGGCCAACGCGTTCACGCCTCCGTGCTTCCAGACGGGCGACACCATGACGACCGCTTTGACGTCACGCCCCTGCTTTGACGACGCCAAGTCTTCCATCGCCCAGTCGCGGGCCGCTGCGTTCAACGCGACGAGCGCTCCGGAGCCTACGCCGACATAGGCGAGGCGGTTGAGGTTCAACTCGGCCGCGTCGTTCTTCGCCACCAGCCATGAGCGGACGGCCTCCAGGTCGATCGTCACGTGCTCCCGGGCATCGATGCGGCCCTCGCGACGCGAGCCGGCCTGCGTTGGGGTGCGGCTATCGCCCTGGCCGCGCAGATCAATCGCCAGCACCGCGGCGTTCAGGCCCTGCTTCCCCCCGAACATCTGGAGGCTGAGCGCGAGCGGCTCGAGCATCGCGCGCGACTTGCTGTGGTCGGCGAGCAGCACGACCGGTACCGCCTCGCGACCAATGGCCGATGCGTAGTAGACGCCGCGCAACGCGACGCCGTCGCGCGTTTCAATCTCGACCGGCGTGGGCGGCGGAGGCGGCTTGATCGGCGGCCGCCCGGGCTGGGGCGACTGCGCCGCGGCCCACGAGCCGCACAAAGCCAGCAAGAGCCCCGCCCGGAGCGTCCGTTCGCGTAGCATCCGCGGCCTCCTGGGGCTTGTGGCTGCCTGGGGATCGGCGCCGCTGCCGGGGAATCATCGGCGCCAGCGGCGCCGAACCTAAATCCAGCGGTTTAGTATAGTTGAGTGGGGAAACGCTTATCGCGTCGCGGCTCGATTAGGAACCAAGATGGCGTCAATCACCACGGATAGCGGAGCGGATCGGTCGCCCGTCCCGCCGCGGTCGTGGGAGCGCGTGTCGTGGCTGGCGAGCTTCGCCCTGCACGTGACCTTGCTGGCGGCGCTCGCGACGACCACGTGGCTGGTCGCCCCGCCCAGCAACTCGTTGCTGTACACGCCCGTGGAGGAGCCCGACGTCGCGGACCCTGAAGAAGTGTTCCGGGTGTCGGAGCAGCTCACGATCGATCTGGGCGCCCTCTCCGACGGCGGCGTCGGCGACGCCGCGGCCGCCGCGCCGAACGAGGCGGACCTCAGCGAGGTCGCACTCGAGGTGACGCCGATCGTTGACTTCGGCCAACTGCCCACGCTTGAAGCCACGACGCCCGTCATGATGAGCCCCGACCCAGAGAGCTCCGTTGTGGTGCAGGGCGTCGGCGCCGTCGGCGCCACCGGCGCGCGGGGCGCCGTCGATCGGCTGACCGGCGAGATCCTGAACTCTCTCGACCAGCGACCGACGGTCGTCGTCTGGCTGTTCGATCGCTCGGCCAGCTTGCGGCCGCAGCGTGAAGAGATGCTCGCTCGCTTCGACCGCGTGTACGAGCAGCTGGGCGCGATCGGCGAAGACCGTGAGTTTGCGACGGCGCCCGACGGTCAGCCGGCGCTGCTGACGGTCATCGGCGCCTTCGGCGCCAGCCAAGAGTTCGTCACACGCCGGCCGACGGGGGATCTGGATGAGATCAAGTCGGCCGTGCGCTCGATCGACGAAGACGACAGCGGATCGGAGCGGGTGTTCTCCGCGGTGCTCGAGTCAGCGGAGCGTCATCGGCGGTTCCGGCTGAAGGAGCCGCGACGAAACGTGATGCTCATCGTCGTGACCGACGAGGCGGGCGACGACGCCGAGCGTCTCGACGCCGCCGTGCAGAAGTGCCGCAAGCTCCGCATGCCGGTGTACGCCGTCGGCGCCCCGGCGCCGTTCGGCCGCGCCGAATCGTACGTGCGGTACGTCGATCCCGACCCGCGTTTCGACCAGTCGGTCCAGTGGCTGCCCGTGCGGCAGGGCCCCGAGTCGCTGCGTGCGGAACGTCTGAAGCTCGGCGTTATCGGTGCGGGCGACTTCGAAGGACCGATGCTCGACTCGGGGTTTGGGCCGTTCGGGCTTACTCGGCTGTGCGCCGAGACCGGCGGCTTCTTCATCGCGGTTCACCCGCTGCGAGTCGATTCGGGCCGAGCCAAGTCGGGCGAGACCGACGAGATGATCGCACGGCTCGATTACTTCTTCGACACGCGGCTTATGCGGCGGTACCGCCCGGACTACGTGACCCTGCCCGAGTACGAACGCCGCCTGCGTGACAGCCCCGCTCGGGCCGCGTTGGTGCGGGCGGCGTCGCTCAGCTGGGCCGAGCCACTGTCCAACGTGCGGCGTGTGTTCCCCGCGGTCGATGAGGCAGAGTTCGTCGAGTCATTGAACAACGCTCAGCGGGCGGCGGCGCGTGTGGAGCCGCAGCTGCGGGAGATCCTTGCTACGCTGCGGCGGGGCGAGCGCGGTCGCGAGGCGGAGCGCTCGCCACGCTGGCGGGCAGGGTTCGACCTGGCGATGGGCCGGGCGCTGTCCGCAGAGGTGCGGGCGGTGGGTTATAACGCCATGCTGGGCGCCGCGAAGGGCGGGCTGCGACCGACGCAGAACCCGAGCGACACTTGGGTGCTCCGCCCGGCGAGCGAGGGTTTCGCGAACAGCACCCTCGAGGCCGCGGCGGCGGACGCCGAGCGTTACCTTGCGCGTGTTGTCGAGGACCACCCGGGGACGCCCTGGGGGCTGCTGGCGAAGCGCGAGCTCAATGCCCCGCGCGGTTGGCAATGGCGAGATGCGTTCCGCAACCTCGCCGCCCAGCGCGAGATGCAGCGACAGGTCGCCCGGCAGCGACCCCGCGGGCCGGCCCCGCAGCCGCCTCGCCGGAGGGACCCGCCCAAACTCTGAAGGAGATGGGGGGATGGTTGCCCGGCGCTGAGCACGGTTGCCGTGCTTGCCCGTCGGCGTGGCGTGAGCGTGTAGGACGGCCGCGAAACGGCGTCCGCTCGAGCGGCTGGCCAACGCGGGTAGGGGTCTCTTCACCCCACCATGCGTCTTCAACGGGTGGCGAGAGCGTCGATCGCGAAGTCGGCGTGGGGGTCGTGCTTGTGGAAGTGGCGGGCGATCTGCGACGCCACGACCGCGACGTACTCCTGCTGGAAAGTCGCTTCCGACTTCTCTTGCACCGCCACACCGCTGTGCACCGGGAACAGGACCTCGCCCATCGGCTTGTCCCACACACGGCGTCCGTTGTCCGCGACGTCGTGCACGCTGATCGTGACGTCCGCGTCGCCCTGATACATCGTCGGACCGTTGAACAGTTCGAAGTGCCCCAGCTCGATGCGGAGCACCAAGTCGGCGTTCACCGCGCGGCCGAGCTCGAGGTACTCCCGCGCGTCGTTCTCGTCGATCCAGTCGTCGACCTTCCGCTGCGAGACGGTGTCGCAGCCCGGCACGTTCATCTCCAGCAAATCGGTCACACGGCTGGCGAGCTGCCGCGCGGCTCCGGCCTGGCGGAACTCGTGTGACGCGGGGGGCCGGCAGAGAACCACCACCCGCTTCTCTTCGAGCCCTTCGTACTCGGCCGGGGCGAGGTTGCCGCCTTCCCACAGGTAGATGCCCGTGGCCACCAGCAGGTGCAGGCAGCCGGTGCACGGAACCATCAACGCGGCGACGACGACGAGCGGCGCCCAACGGGCGGAACGGGCGGGGTGGCCTAGAGGCATCTCGCGTCCTTGCGAAGCCAGAGCGGATGAATGCACCGCGCAGGTCGCGCGGCGGGCGGACGTTAGCGAGCCGCGTGCGTTGGCACAACGCCGGATCGGCCACGCGCGCCGCGGAGTCGGGGCGGTGAGCTGACGGCCGCTAGCTGACGGCGGCTAGGCGGTCAGCTTCCGCCTCATTGACCATCAGTCGCTCGATCGACATCGCGAGGCCTGTGTCGGAGGCGGTCTCAACGACGGCGCCGTTGATCCGCACATCGGCTTCGGCGACGTCGAAGGCGTGCGGCATGCCCGTCAGCGTTGCTTGCAGCACGCGATCGACCCGGCGGCCGATGATGCTCTCGTGCGGGCCGGTCATGCCGACGTCGCACTGCAGCGCGGTGCCGCCGGGGAGCACCCGCTCGTCCGCGGTCGCCACGTGCGTGTGCGTGCCGAGGACCGCGGTCGCTCGGCCGTCGAGGTACCGCCCCATCACCTGCATCTCGCTCGTCGCCTCGGCGTGGAAGTCGACCAGCCGCACCCGGACGTCGACGGGCGCCTCGGCGAGCACCCGATCGACGGCCCGCCAAGGGTTGTCGATCGGCTTCATAAAGAGCTGCCCCAACGCGCACGTGACGAGTGCGCGCTCGCCGTTGCGTGCTTCGACGACCGCCCAACGCCTGCCGGTCGCCTCGGCCGGATGGTTCGCGGGCACAACCACATTCGGCTTGTCTTCCAGCAGCGGCAGCACCTCGCGCCGGCGGAAGGCGTGGTCGCCGAGCGTCACGGCGTCGACTCCCGCGTTGGCGAGCTCCGCATGAATCTTGGGCGTGTAGCCGGAGCCCGCTGCGGCGTTCTCGGCGTTGGCGACGACGAGATCGAGTTCACGCTCCGCGATCAGCCCCGGCAACGCCTGCCGAAGGATCTCACGGCCCGGCTTGCCGACGATGTCGCCGATGAAGAAAAGACGCAAAGCGATGCGGAAGGACGAGTGAGGAATGCGGCGTCGTTCGAGCGGTCGGGCGGATCCGCATTCCGGACTCCGCGCCCCCGCATTGGTCTCATTTGGCGGTTTCGGTGAATCGCGACTCGCGGATCATCGTCACGCGGATCTCGCCCGGGTAGGTGAGCTGCTGCTCGAACGCCTGGGCGATGTCGCGGCAGGTCTTGGCGGCCGACTCGTCGGTAGTCTGCCGAGTCTTGGCGATCACACGCACCTCGCGGCCCGCTTGGATGGCGAACGCCTGGCCCACACCGTCGAAACCCGAGGCGATCGACTCCAGCTCTTGCATCCGCTTGATGTAGCGATCGAGCGTTTCGCGGCGGGCGCCGGGGCGCGACGCGCTGCACGCGTCGGCCGCCGCGCACAGCACCGTGTACGGCATGTCGGGGCGGATGTCGTCGTGGTGGCCCAGCGCCGCGTGGACCACCACCTCGTTCTCGCCGTACCGCTTCAGCAGGTCGGCGCCGATCTTCGGGTGGCCCCCTTCGGCCTCGTGGTCCGCCGCCTTGCCGATGTCGTGCAGCAGACCTGCGCGGCGGGCCAGATCGCCGTCCATGCCCAACTCTTCGGCCAGCATGCCGGTGACGAACGCCACCTCGATGCTGTGCCGCAGCACGTTTTGGCTGTAACTGGTGCGGTAACGCAGCCTGCCAAGAAGCTGGATCACCTTGGCGTTGAGGCCCCGGACATCGACCTCCTGCGCGGCCTCTTCGCCGTAGCGGCGGATGAGCTTCTCGACCTCCTTCTCCGTCTCGGCGACGAGCTCCTCGATGCGCGAGGGGTGGATCCGCCCGTCGGCGATCAGCTTCGCCAGCGCCAGCCGCGCGACCTCACGACGTACCGGGTCGAACGAGCTGACGATCACCACGCCGGGCGTGTCGTCGATGATCACGTCGACACCGGTCGCCTTCTCGAAGCTGCGTATATTGCGGCCCTCGCGGCCGATGATCCGCCCCTTCATCTCGTCGCTGGGGATGTCGACCGTGCTGGTCGTCGCCTCGGCCGTGTGGGCCGCCGCGAAGCGTTGCACGGCGGAGATCACCAGCTCGCGCGACTTTTCTTCGCACTTCTCCTCGACGACCTTCTCGTGCTTGATGATGCGGGCGCCGAGCTCCGCGGACAGGTCCGACTCCAGCCGCCGCAGCAGCTCCTCGCGAGCCTGATCGGCGTCGAGCGAGCTCAGCTTGTGCAGCGTCTGGCGCTCAACGTCCAGCAGGTCGTCGAGCTCCTTCTGGCGCCGGTCGGCGTCGGTGGTCTTCTCTTCCAGCCGGCGTTGGTTGTTCTCAACCATCCGCTCTTGCTTGGAGAGATGTTCCTCGCGGCTGGCGAGCCCGTCGTCGCGCTTGTCGAGCTGTCGCTCTCGTTCGTGGAGCTTGTCGCGCGACTGGCCGAGCTGTTCCTCGATCCGCGCCTTCTCCTTGAGCGCGACCTCTTTGGCTTCGATCTCGGCGTCTTTGCGGCGGTTCTCGGCTTCGTGCTCGGCCCGCTCAATGATCTGAGCGGCTTCTTTCTCAGCGTCCCACTTGCGCAGGTGCCCAAGCAGCTTGATGACGCCCATGCCCATCGCGGCGGCGGCGACCGCGACGACGACCAAGACGAGGGGTGACGATTCCATGGACGGAGCGGCTTTTTGCTTGTCCCCAGCTGCGACGAGTCGGCCCACGCCGGCGAAGCCGCGGCCCCGGTGGGGGCAGAAGCTTGCCTGGTCCGTCGCGGGCCATGGCCGGTTGATTCTTATCTGCCGCGGTTTGGCGGCGTCTCCTCAAGAGTTCCGGCGGCGATCTGGTCGCGGCGACGCTAGCGGCGGGAGCTCCGGCGGCTCCGTCACGCCCGCGCGGGCGTCGCCCGGATGGGGTAATCTGCGTGGTAGTTAAATTTATGTCGAACTGGCACAACCGTGGGTTAGCCGCGGCCGCTTGCCAGACGCGTTGGTGTACCGAAACCGTTGCCACCGTGCAAGATAAGGCGTTACCGGCGCCCGTCGAACAAGCCATCGAGGCGGTCTGGCCGGCCGAGGGATGGCGTGACGTGAACGTGCTCGTCGGCGTGTCGGGCGGCGCGGACAGCGTTGCGCTTCTGCGAGCCCTCGTCGCGATCAAGCGCGTGGCCGGCGGCCGTGGTGAGCTACTGGTGGGCCACTTCGACCATCGCCAGCGGGGCGCCGCCTCGGCGGACGACGCCGCGTGGGTCGCGCGGCTAGGTGAGGATTTGGGATTACGCGTCATGACGGGCGCGGCCGACACGGACGGCCCGGCCAGCGAGGAACGGCTCCGCACGCAGCGGCGGGCCTTCTTGATCAACGCGGCCGAGCGGGCGGGCGCCCGCTGGATCGCTACCGGGCATCATGCCGACGATCAGGCAGAGACGGTGCTCTTTCGCGTGCTACGGGGAACCGGCTTGGACGGCTTGTGCGGCATCCCGGCGATTTCGCGGGCCACGCCGAGCGTTTGCTTCGTCCGGCCCCTGCTCACGAGCACGCGGCAGGAACTGCGTGCCTACCTAACCGCGCTCGGACAAGACCATCGGCACGACGCGACCAACGACCAGACGGACGCCACTCGCAACTGGTTGCGGCAAGAGCTCCTGCCTTTGGCGTGCGAGCGTTTTGGTCCGGGAGTGCCTGCGGCGTTGAACCGGCTCGCGGAACACGCCCTCGAGGCCACGCAAGCCATCGCCGCTCAGGCCGATTCGATCTACGAGGCGTGCCGTGTGAAGGTATCGCGCGGCGCCGAGCTACGCCTGCGAGGTTTGCCCCTAGGGGAAGTTGGGCCCGGCGTCCGCGTGGACGTGTTGAGGTCGGCGTGGCGCCATGCGGGGTTTGGCGAGCGGGCGATGACGGCGGAGCACTGGCGGGTTTTGGAGGAATGGGCAATCGGCGACTTAGAGCGGTTGCCGAACCTGCCGGGGGGGGTCGCGGGCAAACGCGACGGCGACTGGCTCGTGCTAGCGGCCACCAATGCCGACGGTTTGCCTTGACCGCCCGAATTCCCCCGCCCTACTCTCCGGCCGCCTGCGTACCACCGTCGCGGGCACATCGGTTTGGGGCCACGGAGGGCCAGGGATCTTCACGGGAATCGTCAACGGCTGTTGGAGGCTGTTCCGCGCAGCGATTGCGCTCGCGATCGTGGCTGCGCTGGCGCTCGGTGCCCACCTCTACTATCGGGCCGACGACGAGACACGGCGATTCGCTGAACAGCGGCTCCAGCAGATGCTCGGGCCCCTGAACGTGACGGTCGGATCTGCACGCTACACGCCCGGCGGTGTGACGCTCCGCGATCTCTCGGTCTACCGCCGTCTGCCGAACGGCGACGTGGGCTGCGCCCTTAAGCTCGGCGAGTGTCGGCTGGCCGGCCGGCTCGACGTGGCGTCGCTCGTGCGTGGTCATTCTTCCATCGGCAGGGTCACGCTCACCGACGCGCAGCTGTTGCTCAAGCGAGATCGGAGCGGGCGATGGGGCTTCGAGGGACTGCGATTGCCGGCGGGCGACGGAAGGCCCGCGCCCAAGATCGAGATCCACAACGCTACGCTCCTGATCGACGATCCGGCGATCCGCAGCGAACCGCTCGCCGTGACCGGCATCAACGCCGAGGTCGAGCCGATGACCGATTCGCCCGGTTGGTACGAGTTTCGGGCGGAATCGTCCGGCAAGCTGGCGCGGCGACTAGCGGTCGCCGGTCAGGTGCGTGCTGCGGACGGGGCCGCGCGGATGCGTGTGCTCACGCAGGATCTACAGATCGACGATACGCTGGTGGCGTCGCTCGCCACGCTCGGGGTGCGGCCACCGGCGGTACGGCTCGCGGGGTCGATCTCGGTCGATGGCCGCGTCACCCGCGACCCGGGCAAGCCGCTCGATTGGAACGCCACGCTCCAACTTGCGGGAGCGCGTGTCGCCAGTGATCGGTTCGAAGGCCCCGTCGAGCAACTCACCGCCAACGCGCGGGCGGACCGTCATGGATTGAGCGTGACGGATGCCACAGCCGTGTGGCGGGGCGCCCGGTTGCAGTTGGCCGCCACTCGCAACGGCTGGCGGACCACCGCGCCGGTGTCGCTGCGGATGCGAGTCGCCGGGCTGCCGGTCACGCCGGAGCCGCCCCGCGGCCTGCCGGAGAAAGCGGCCCGGCTGTGGCGCCGGTTCAAGCCTCAGGGCCGCGCCGACGCCGAGCTTGAAGCGACGTTCGATGGCCTGCGGCTGACGCCGCGGGCGACCATCACGTTCAAGGATGCGGCGTTCGAAGACAGCGAGAAGTTCCCGTACCGGCTCACCGGCGGACGCGGCGCCGTGCTCGTGAATGGCGGTGTGGGCGCCGTCGAGCCATCGCCGGACCAACGCGGCGGTCACCACATCGCGGCCGATGTCACGGCCGTCGTGGAGGACACCAGGGCAAAGATCGTGGCGAGCCTGAGCGGCGTCGGGCGTCCGTCGGCGGGCGCCCCGTCAGCGATGCCGCCGGGCACGATCTCGATCACCGCCGACGGGGTTCCGATCACCCCGCAGCTCGTCGCCGCGTTGCCCGACGCGAAAGCGCGCGAGGTGATCCGGCAGCTCCGTCCGCGTGGCCGCGTCGACATGCGATGGCAGGCCGACCGAGCCGACGCGTCTGGAGCCCGCATCGAAACGCAGACCGACGTGCGGCTGGCCGGTTGCGGCGTCAACTACGAAGGTTTTCCGTACGACCTGGCCGGCGTCACGGGCTGGATCCGCGCCCGAGGCAAAACATGGCGGTTCGAAGAACTCGAGAGCCGCGCCAGCGACGGCCGCCTGCTTGTTGCCGGGCACGGCGGTGTGCAACCGACGTCGCGTGGCAGCCGACTGAGTCTGACCCTCCGCGGTCAGGGAGTCCCGCTCGAAGAGCGCCTCCGCGCCGCGTTGCCGTCGGACGCCCAGGCGGCGTGGCAGTACCTGCTCCCACGCGGCCGGCTGAACTTCGACGCGCTCGTCACCCACGACACCGGCGACGAGAAGCCACGCGTGCAGATCTCGATGACGCCCGACGAGCGGAGCGTGGCGATCGAACCGGCGTTTTCCACGGCCGGCTACCGCTATCGCTTGGAGCAGCTCGACGGGCGGTTCGACTGGCGCGACAACCGGCTGGATATGACCGACGCGCGGGCGGTGCACGGCCGCACGGCGTACGGGTGCGACGGGGTTTGGGAGACCGACCCGAGCGGCGCCTGGCGCCTGGCGCTCGAGCGTTTGCGGGCCGATCGTTTGGCGTTCAACCACGACTTCTTGCTGGCCGCGCCCCCGGGGCTGCGGGCGGTGATCGCGCAGCTCGAGCCCCGCGGCGGCGTGGACCTCTCGGATAGCACGCTCGACGTGTACAGCCCGGCGCCCGGCGCTGCGGTGCAGGCCCGTTGGAAGCTTGCCCTGGCGTGCCACCAGGTGGCGCTCACCGCTGGGGTGCCGCTGGAAGCCTTGTCCGGAGTGGTCCGGCTCGAGGGCGGCAGCGACGGCGCCAACGCGGCGACCGGCGGCACGCTCGACCTCGACTCGGTCGTCTGGAACGACCTGATGCTGACCGCGGTCAACGGACCGTTGCACTGCGACGACGTGGAGTGTGTGCTCGGCGAGGGCGTGGCGATCAAGACGGGCGGCGAGAGCCGCCGTGTCACGGCCCGGGCGTACGGCGGCGACGTCACACTGAACAGTCTCGTGCAGTACGGGGGGCGGCCGCGGTACGGGCTGCAGATGGACCTGGCGAACGTCGACGTGAGCCGGGTCGCCTCCGAGTGGCTCGAACGGCCGGAGGCCGTCGGCGGCCGCCTGCGAGGTCGACTCGAGTTTCAGGGAGTCGGCGCCTCGATCTACGGCCTCGACGGCCGGGGCGACCTAGCGATCGAGGACGCCGACCTCTACGAGCTGCCGCTCTTGGTGCGATTGCTCAAGGTGCTGCGCAACCGGGCGCCGGACGCGTCGGCCTTCGACGTCTGCGAGGCCTCGTTCACGCAGCAGGGCAAGCAGCTTGAGTTCCAGCGACTGAACCTGCTGGGCGACGCGGTGAGCTTCTACGGTCGCGGCCGGGCGAACCTCGATCGGCAGCTCGACCTCGAGTTCCACACGATCGTCGGCCGCAACGAGCTGGCGGCGCCGGCGTTGCGATCGTTGCTCGGCCAGGCGAGCCAGCAGCTGCTCCAGCTGAAGGTGGGAGGCACGCTCGACGCGCCGGAGATCCGCCGCGAGGCGTTGCCGATCGTCGGCGACATGATCGAGCAACTGCAGGCCGGCTGGGCCCGACCGCTGGAGCCAAGCGAGGCGACCGGCGCCACGACGCCCGCAACGCTTCCCGAGCCACGATCAGCGGCCCGCGGGCGGACACCGCGGTAGCAGCCCCCAACTAGCCCGAAAAGGCCACCAACCCCGAGAGGACCGACGCGATGAGCATGGGACCGATTGGCGGAATCATCGGCAGCGCGGCGGGTGCGCCGCTGTCGCAAACGCAGGGAGCCTCGGCCGAACGCTCCGGCCGCGATGCCGCGGCTCAGGAGCGGGGCGTCGAGCTCGATCTCAAGGCGGAACAGGCCGCGGGCATTGGCCAGACCGAGGGTGACCAAGAGTCGTCTGACCGCGACGCGGACGGGCGTCGCATGTGGGAACAGCAGCAGCAAGAAAAACGTGAGCAGGACTCGCCGGACGACGACTCGCTGGACGAGGAGGCGACGTCGCGATCGCCGCGTGACGACGAAGAAACCGGCGGCTCGCTAGACTTGGTCGGCTAACCCCTCAGCCGCGTGCGTTCAAAGACCACCCAGCGATGCGATTCACCAAGATGCACGGCGCCGCGAACGACTACGTGGTGGTCGATTGCTTCGAGCGTGCGGCGCCGGACGACCTCGAGCCGCTGATCCGGGCGGTGTGCGATCGCCGCCGCGGCGTGGGGGCCGACGGGTTCGTGCTCGTGCTGCCCGACGATCGGTCGGACGCGGAGATGCGGATGTACAACCCGGACGGGTCGTTCTCCGCGATGTGCGGCAACGCCGTGCGGTGCGTCGCCAAGCTGCTGCGCGACACGGGGCGTTTGAGCCACGCCGAGTTCACGATTCGCTCAGCCGAGCGCCTCGTGCCGGTTCGCATGATCGACGAGTCGGGCACGGTCAGTCGCGTCGAGGCGAATCTCGGCGTGCCCGAGTTAGAGCCCGCGTGCCTGCCCACCACGCTTGCCAAGACGCGAGAGGCGCGGCTCGCCCTCGGCGACGCGGAGGTCACGGTGACGTGTATCTCGATGGGCAACCCGCACTGTGTGTTGTTCACTGATCAGTTCGCCTCGCACGACGTCGATCGGAGCGACGTCGCCGGCGTGGGCCCGCTGGTCGAAAACCACGCCGTCTTCCCCAAGCGCACCAACGTCGAGTTCGTCGAGGTGATCGATCGCGACCGCGTGCGGCAACGCACCTGGGAACGCGGCGCCGGCGAAACGCTCGCCTGTGGCAGCGGCGCCTGCGCCACGTCGGTCGCCGCCGCGATGACCGGTCGGACGGGTCGCCGGGTATCGGTGGAGCTGCGTGGCGGCGTGCTGGACATCGAGTGGCGAGACGCGGACGACAACGTCCTCATGACCGGCGACGCGGTCACCGTCTTCGACGGCGACTGGCCGCTGTAGCCGGGGCGGCCATTGCTCTGGCAGCGTCCGGAGGCGCTGGCTAACGTTCGCCACAGTCTTCGCCTTTCGATCCGACGCTCGATCCGCGTTTGCTAGCGATGAAGTTTCGCTTCCCCGGACTCACCGGCGCCACGGGGTGTGTGATCGCCCATGGCATCCGCGCGTGGATGAGCACGCTTCGGTACGAAGCGGTGTTCGCGCAGCCCGACACCGATCCGGCCCTCGGCGTGGGCGGGCCGCGGATTTACCTGGTGTGGCACGAGTCGATGCTCGCGCCGATCTACCTGCGGGCCGGCTGCCGGGTCGCGATCCTCGTGAGCAAGCACCGCGACGCCGATCTGCTGGAGAGCATCGCTCGTCACTCCGGCTACGAGTGCGTGCGTGGGTCGACGGCTCGTGGCGGCGCCGCGGCGCTCAAGCAGCTCGTAGCCCGCGGCCAGACTCATAACCTGGTCATCACGCCCGATGGTCCCCGCGGCCCGCGGCGACACCTGGCGCCCGGGCCGGTCTTCTTGGCGTCGAAGCTCGGCATACCGATCGTGCCGATGGGCTTCGCGTACGATCGGAAACACCGTCTGAACAGCTGGGACCGCTTCGCCATCCCGCGGCCCTTCAGCACGGCGCGGGTCTTCATTGGCGAAGAGATCCGGGTCCCCGCTCGCCTGGGCCGCGACGGGCTGGAGCGACAACGCGTACGTGTGCAAGACGCGATGCGGCGTGCGAACGAACTCGTTGAGGCATGGGCGGCCGGAGGAGCGGCCCCCGCCGGAAGCCGTGTCGTGCGACGCAGCAAGGGCGCGACGCCGTTTCCGCAGGGAGTCGTCCCCGTGCGTCGCGCGGCATAGCGGCGAACCAGCGGCGGACCAGCGATGGCCAGCCGTTCCGCTGGTGGCGGCAGCGCGGCAGAATGCGGCCTCCCATGAGCCGAGCGAGCCTCCCGACCGCCGAAAACGACTCCGCCCTGCAGGCGCTCAGCGTTGCGGAGCTGACCGCGCAGATCAAAGGCTCGCTCGAAGCGCAGTTCCCCTCGGTGTGGGTCACGGGCGAGGTGTCAAACCTCTCGCGGCCGCAGTCGGGCCACTGCTACTTCACGCTGAAGGACGACGCCGCGCAGATCCGCGCGGTCGTCTGGCGTGGCTCGGCTTCGCGGATGAAGTTCGATCTGCGTGACGGGCTGGAACTGGTCTGCCGTGGCCGCATAGACGTGTACGGCCCAAGAGGCAGCTACCAGCTCGTCATCGATCAAGCGATGCCCAAGGGCGTCGGCGCCTTGGAGCTCGCGCTGCGTGAGCTGAAGGCGAAGCTGCAGCGCGAGGGCTTGTTCGACGCGGACCGCAAACGGCCGCTGCCGCGGTTCCCGCGCCGGATCGGTTTCGTCACCAGCGCCACCGGCGCGGCGGTGCGCGACTTCCTGCAGGTGCTCGCCCGCCGTTGGCGGGGCGTCGACGTGCTGGTGATCCCCACACGGGTGCAGGGAGACGGCGCCGCGGAAGAGATCGCCGAGGCGATCCGCTTGGCGAACCAAGTGCAGCCGCCGCTCGACACGCTGGTCGTTGGCCGCGGCGGCGGCAGCCTGGAAGACCTGTGGGCTTTCAACGACGAGCCAGTGGTCCGTGCGCTCGCCGCGTCGGCGGTGCCGACCATCTCCGCGGTGGGCCATGAAATCGACTTCACGCTCGCCGATTTCGCCGCCGACGTCCGAGCGCTCACGCCGAGCGAGGCGGCCGAGCGGGTCGTCCCCTCAGCGGACGAGCTGACGAGCCGCGTCGCGTCGATCGCCGATCGAATGAGCCGCGCCACGTGGCGGGCTTTGCGGACGCGGCGCGATCGGCTGGCCGCCGTGGAAGTGCGTCGACCCGTCGCGCGACCGCACGCTTTGCTCGAAGATCGGGCCCGCCGTGTCGACGAGCTAGAGCAGCAAGCAACCCGCGGCGTGCGTCGCCGCATCGAGACGGCCCGTGGCCGGATCGCGACGCTCACAGCGCAGATCGACTCGCTGAGCCCGCTCGGCGTGCTGGCCCGTGGGTACAGCCTGACGACCGCGGCCGACACCGGCCGGGTCGTTCGAGACGCGGACGCGGTGCGTGTTGGCGAACGGATCAAGACCCGCTTGTCGGCCGGCGCGGTGCTCAGCCGCGTCGAATCGATCGAGCCCAACGAAACCCCGGCGGACTGATGGCCAAGAAAAAAGCCAAACCCAAAGCGCAGCTGGACGACGCTTCGATCGAAGACGCCGCGGCGGATGAGACCTTCGAGGAGTCCCTCGAGCAGCTCGAGGTGATCGTCGCCGACCTGGAGAGCGGCGAGCTGGGCCTCGACGAATCGCTTGCGCGATACGGACAGGGCGTCGCGCGGTTGCGTCGATGTCACGCCACGCTGGAGCAAGCCGAGCGGCGGATCGAGCTGCTGAGCGGCGTCGACGCGGAGGGCAACCCGATCACGGCGCCCTTCGACGCGGAAGCGACGGCCGACGCCGGCGATCGGGCCGGCAAGCGGACCGCCAAGAAGCCGAAAAGCGGCGGCGTGGACGATTCGTCCTCGCTCTTCTAAACTGGTGGCGTGCGGTCGGTGACCGTATCGCTTATGGGGTAACGAGTTACGTCGCTCTCGCTGTGACCCCGCGCCGCCAGTTCTCGGAAGTCTCGCATTGAGCACATTAACGCCCACCACAGCGGGCTCGGCCAAACCGCCGGCGGCCGGCTCCACGTGGGACGAGCGAAGCTTTCTTGCGGGACTCGACGACGAGTTTGACGCGTGCCTCGGCGCCGCCGCGGATCGGCCGGCCACGCTGGTCGAGGCGATGCGCTACGCCGTGCTCGGTCCCGGGAAGCGGCTC
>JBCBPC010000016.1:0-80911 GCA_039820945.1 Planctomycetota bacterium | reverse complement strand
CGGCTGGGCGTATCAGATCACGCCTTTCCTCGAAGAAGGCGCATTAGCAGAACTAACGACGATGGGAGAGATCGAGACGGCGACGATCACCTTGTACTACTGTCCGTCGCGCCGAATGGGGACACGCAACATTCGTTCGGGCATCGGATTGATCGACTACGCGGGTGTCATTGCGGGACCCGCGCGGGGTGAGGTGGAGTATCACGTCGATGACTTCGATACCGATATCGAGACGTTGTCCGACCCCTACGCTCCCTCTGGATCCAACACGGCGAACATGGCGTTCTGGGGGTGCCGCGGCTGTGGTCCCGGACTGCCCAGCAAGGCGCTGGGCAACTCGCTTGTGATGCAAGGCCGTCCGTTAACTTACCGAGGCATTATCCAACGGATCGATTGGCTTGCGCTAGATAACCCGGCGCTTCCCGAAGGAGGTCGTCACGAGGGATGGGGTACTAAGATGACCTACGCCAAGATCACGGATGGATCGAGCAAGACGCTTCTTGTTGCCGAAAAGTACGTGCACCCGGATACCTACGAGGGCGTCCACCCTCAGAGTGCAGGCGTCCCGCCGACCACAGTCGCGTCCGAAGACCAGGGCTGGGCCGACGGATGGGACTGCGGAGTCATGCGGAGCACTATGTTCCCGATTCGCAACGATAGTGATCCCATACAAATCTGGCCGCTGGGAAGTGGCGTCTGCCAAACCCTCGAGTACGGTCATGGATCGAACCACCCTGGCATCATCAATGCGGTGTTCGCCGACGGCTCGGTACGAACGATCAACTCGGACGTTGAGCAAGAGGTTTTCAACCAGATGGGCCACCGATTCGACGGCGAGACGTACGACTACGACTTTTAATCAGGCGTAGCGGCGCCCGCTGAGCGTGTTCCGGCCGCGTCGAACTTCTCTTCTCCCAAGCCGAGGGGGTCGTCTAGTCGGATGCCGCACGATCTGACCCAAGCAGCGGGCGTCTTCGGCTCGATACGCAAGACGCTAGTTCTTGCGACAGCTGTCTGCTGCGTCCTCGCAAACTCTGCGGTGACGACAGCGGCCGACGCCTCTGACACCGAACGCTTCCTCGACGACGTGCAGCGGCGCACGTTCAACTGGTTCTGGGAAACCACCTCTCCCGACACCGGGCTGACGCCCGACCGCTGGCCGAAGCGTACCGCCAGCAGCGTCGCGGCGATCGGCTTCGGCCTGACGGCGTACGGCGTCGGGGCCGATCACGGCTGGGTGTCGCGCGAGGCGGCGGCCGAGCGGACGCTCGCGACACTCCGGTTCTTGTCCGACCTGCCGCAGAACGCCGGCGTCTCCGAGACGAGCGGCTACCGGGGTTTCTACTACCACTTTCTGCGGTACGGCTCCGGCCATCGCTGGCGGACGTGCGAGCTCTCGAGCATCGACACAGCGCTGCTGATGATGGGGGTGCTCTACGCCCGCGAGTACTACGACGGCCCGTCGGAAGACGAGCGAGAGATCCGCCGGCTGGCCACTGAGCTGTACGAACGCGTGCAGTGGGACTGGATGCAGCCGCGGGCGCCGCTGATGGCCATGGCGTGGCGCCCCGAGCCGCCGCGCCGCGGACCCAGTGGCGGGCGGGCCGACGGCGGGCACTACAGCCGGTCCGACTACCGTGGCTACGACGAGGCGTTGTTCCTGTACGCGCTGGCCGTCGGCTCGCCGACGCACCCGATCGACCCCGGCGCGTGGGACGCGTACACCGCGTCCAACGAGTGGGCCGAGTTCTACGGAGAAGAGCACATCAACTTCAGCCCGCTGTTCGGCCACCAGTTCTTCGCTTCTTGGATTTCACCGCGAACCCTGCAGGACGACTACCTCCGCGGAAAGGGCATCGACTACTTCGAGAACTCACGCCGGGCTACGCTCGCTCAGCGGGCGTACGCGATCGCCAACCCGGCCGGCTTCGTCGGCTACGGCCCCGACGTCTGGGGGCTGACGGCGTGCGACGGACCGGGCGCCGGCGGCTTCGACTCGCACGGCGAGCGGGTCCCCTTCCGGTCCTACTGGGCGCGTGGAGCCAGCGCCCGACGGGTGAACGACGACGGCACGATCGCCCCCTACGCGGCGGGCGCCTCGATGCCGTTCACGCCCGAGGCGTCGATCGCTGCGCTCCGCACCATGCACGAGCGCTACGGGGAGCACCTGTACGCCGAGTACGGCTTCCTCGACAGCTTCAACCTCTGCCTGACCGACACGCGCGTCGATGTTCGCCACGGCAAGGTCGTGGACGGCGCCGGCTGGTTCAACGGCGACTACCTGGGCATCGATCAGGGGCCGCTCTTGCTGATGATCGAGAATCATCGGACCGGCGGCGTGTGGCGTGTGATGCGGGGCTGCGAGCCGCTGCGACGCGGCCTGACGCAGGCCGGCTTCACGGCGGACTGGCTCGCGGAGTAGTCCCCGCCCGACCGGCCTGGGGCCGCTCTCAAGGCGCGGTGTGCAGTTCCGCGGTCACGGGGAAGTGGTCCGACGGGTAACGCCCGTCGTACGCCGTGCGGATGATCCGGGCGTCGGCCGCCTTGAGCGAGTTGCCCATGAGGATCCAGTCGATCCGTCGGCTGCTTGCCCGGTTCAACGCGAAGCCGTTGAACGTGCCCTCTTTCGGCGAGCGCTCGGGCCGGGCCGCGCGGTACGCGTCACGCAGGCCCGACGCCGGCGCGACCAGCGTGCGGTACGCCGCGGAGTTCGCTTCGGAGTTGAAGTCGCCCATCACGACCAGCCGAGAGTCGTCCACGATCGCTCGGAGGGCGGCGAGGCGTTCGACGAGGAGCTCCGACGACCGCCGCCGCGCGTGCTCGCCCCGGTGGTCGAAGTGGGTGTTGAGCATCAGCACGGGCGGACCGCCGCGGAGGTCGTGCAGCAGCACCCAGGTGGCGACCCGCGGGTACTCCGCGTCCCAGCCGATCGAGCCGGGCGACTCCGGCGTTTCGCTCAGCCAGAAGTGACCGCCGGCCAGCCGCGTGAAGCGATCCTCTCGGTAGAACACCGCGCACTGCTCGTCGGGAATGGTCGATCGGGATCGCCCGAAGCCGACGTAGCTCCGCAACTCTTCCTGCAGGTACCGGACCTGAAAATCGATCGCTTCCTGCACCCCGAGCAGGTCGGGGCCGAACGCCTCGATGGTATCCACGACGGAACGCCTACGTTGCTCCCAGTGGTTGTCACCGTCGGGCGCCGTGCCGTAGCGCACGTTGAACGACATCACACGCAGCGGCGCGGCTGCTTCGCTCACGGCATAAGCGAGCAACGAGAGCGCAACGATCAGCAGTCGGCAAGTCATCGGGGCGTGTGCTCGCGGTACAAGAGTGGCTCGCCGCTTTCCGTCAAGAACTATACCCGCCGGGCGCTATCCGCTCGACCGCACGGCCGGCGAACTCCGGCGCGTGCGATCTTAACCTCGTCGTCCGACCTCACGCCGGCTTCGTGAAGCGACGTCGGGTCGTCACCCCAGCGGACTGCCCGGTCCGGGCGCTGATACGCTTCCCCGACGACGACGCCGACCCCGACGGCGTCGTGCGTCCGGCGAATCAGGTCAAGGCTCCGGTCCGGCATACCGGGCCCTCGCGGGTCGACGCACGCCCGTTCTTGCGACACGCTTAGTCCGTGGGGGCGTGCTCAACACACAGACCGCGACCGGCCAGACCGCCCCGCGATCTCCTAGCTGTTGAGCTGGATCGCTCGCACGATGGCGTCGAGGTCGTTCTCGACCCGCACGGCCCGGTTGGCGAATGTGGCGGTGTTCACGCCGCGGCTGCCGAGCACGCGGTTGAACTCTTCTTGATCGCTGGAGTGGTAGGCGACCGTCGCGGTGGGGTCCTTCAGCTGGTGCCCGGTGAGCACGCAGACCACACGCTCCTCGGCGTCGATGACGCCCTGCTCGCGTAGCAGCTTGGCGCCGGCGACGCTCGCGCCGCTGGCCGGCTCGCAGCCGAGGCCGTTGGCGGCGACCTGACTCTTGGCGTCGAGGATCTGCTGGTCGGTCACCTCACGCACCACGCCGTCGCTGCACTCGAGCGCCCGGAGGCACTTCATGAGGTTCACCGGGCGGTTGATCTCGATAGCGCTGGCGATGGTGTCGGCCCGTTCGGCGGCGGCGTCGAGCTCCGCGTAGTAGCCGTCGATGATCGACATGTCCGGCGAGCCGTTGTTCCACCGCAGGCCACGCTTCTCGTACAGCTCGTACAGCGTGTCGGCGCCGGCGGCGTTGATGATCGCGATTCGCGGCCGCTTGTCGATCAGGCCGAGCTTGTGCAGCTCGTGGAACGCCTTGCCGAACGAGCTGCTGTTGCCCAGGTTGCCACCGGGCACACAGATCCAGTCGGGGATCTCCCAGTTGAGGCTCTCCAGCACCCGCAGCATGATGGTTTTCTGCCCCTCGAGGCGGAACGGGTTCACGCTGTTGACGAGGTAGATGCCAAGCCGCTTGGAGACCTCGCGGACGCGTTGCATGGCGTCGTCGAAGTCGCCGGTGATTTGCATCGTCAGGGCGCCGTAGTCGAGCGCCTGCGAGAGCTTGCCGTAGCTGATCTTGCCCGAGCCGATGAAGATGACCGCCTGCATGAGGCGGCTCATGCCGCAATACAGCGCGAGCGAAGCGGACGTGTTGCCGGTCGAGGCGCACGCGGCCCGCTCGGCGCCGATCATGTGGGCGTGCGTGAAGGCCGCCGTCATGCCGTTGTCCTTGAAGCTGCCCGAAGGGTTCATGCCCTCGTACTGCAGCAAGATACGGCCCGGCTTCATGCCCACGTACTTGGCGACGCCGGCCGAGGGGTGCAGCGGGGTCTGGCCCTCGCCGATCGACACGATCTTGTCGTCCGGGGCGAACGGCAGCAGCTCGCGGAATCGCCACACGCCCGACCGCTCGAGCGGCTCGTTGCGGCGGGCCCATTTGCGTTCGAAGTCGCGGAGGCTCGTCGGCGTGGGCAGACGGTCCCAGTCGTAGGTGATGTCCAACAGCGCACCGCACTCGGGGCAGCTGGTGTGCACCTCGCCCACGTCGTACGTCGCCCCGCACGCGGGCATCATGCACTTCTGGTAAGCCGCGGCGCTCGTGGCGGTCATCGTGGCGGTGGACATGGCGAAGTGACGGCCGCACAAGCGGCCGGCGTTGAGCGTGGTGTGAGCGGAAAGGGGCGTTAACGCGAGTGCTGGTAGCGACTTAGGTCAAGCGTAGCCCAGCCCGGGCAGGCGAGCAAGCCAAACGAGGAACGCCCCCATCGAATAGACGGCGCCGAGTGGGTCTGAGTAAACTGGCGAGGCTGTGCCAATCCGCCGGCCTCCCACGATGGTGACGACTCCTCGGGGGCGTGCCGGCGATCGACAAGACGCGAGAGAAGTGAGGACGGACGCGATGAAGAAGGCCGACACGGAAGCTTATCGGCAGCGGCTCCTGCTGCTGCGAGCCCGGCTCCTGGGCGACGCCACAGCGCTCGCCAACAGCGCGCTGCACGGCTCCGGCGATCAAGGCGGTGGATCGACCGCCATGCCGATCCACATGGCGGAGCTGGGCAGCGAGAACTTCGAGCAGGAGTTCAACCTGAGCGTGCTCGAGACGGAAGAAGACACCATCTCCGCGATCGACGACGCGTTGAAGCGGATCGAAGCCGGCGTGTTCGGCATCTGCACCGTGTGCGGCGAGCCGATCCCCAAGCAGCGGCTCAACGCCATTCCCTACACGCCGATGTGCGTACGCTGCGCCGAGGCGAACGAGACGCCGTAGGCGCCCTACTTCTTTCGCGCAGACCTGGAGGGAACCAGTGAGCGAGTCGCAACCGAACCACGGAGCCGATCGCGTTCCCGCCTCGCGGTACGCGTTGTTCGTCGGGCTGACGATCGCGGGCCTCGGCGTCGACCTGTGGAGCAAGTGGTGGGTCTTCTCATGGCTCCGCCCGTTGGGGAGCGTGTACTGGTTCGTGCCCGGGTATGTGGGCCTGCAGACCAGCCTCAACGAAGGCGCCCTCTTCGGGATGGGCCAAGGCGCGGTCGCCGTGTTCGCGGCGGTGAGCCTCGTCGCCGCCGCAGCGATCCCGCTATGGCTCTTCGTGTGGAAGGCCTCTCGCGACGTGGGGATGACTCTCATACTCGGCCTGGTCATGGGCGGTGTGCTCGGGAACCTGAACGACCGGCTGGGCATGACCGGTCTCGTCTGGCCGGCGCCCGATCCGCGTGCCGGTGAGCCGGTGTACGCGGTTCGTGATTTCATTTTGTGGCAAGCCGGCGACGCTTACCGGTGGCCTAACTTCAACATCGCCGACGCGTTGCTCGTGGTCGGCGCCGCGTTGCTCTTCATCAAAGCCTGGCTCGAGCCGGCCGAGCCCGCGGAGCAAGATGACCCGGAGGAAGGGAAACCCGTCACGACGGACGCCGCCGCTCGCTAGTTGACCGCCCAGCCGTGCGCGGGCCCGCCGCCGAATGTCAGCACGTCCACGTCGCCGATCGACCGGAGAACGACGCCGTAGCCGAGCCCAATCAGGTGGCGTTTGAGATCGTGGTAAGAGTCGAAGCTGTCTGGCGACGGCTTGAGCACGATCGCCGTCTCCTCGGGATCGACCGAGCTCAGGTACAGCATCAAGCGGCTGCCGGGCTTCATGGCGTTCTCGAGCGGCTCCCACACGACGTTGTCGCCGCCGATGTCGAGCGTGCCGCCTTTGATGTAGTAGCCGACAGCGGAGCCCGTGCGGCCGGAGTTTCGCTGGACCACACTGCGGCGCCCCTGGGCGAAGACCATCTCGATCTCAAAACCGTTGATCGAACCGACCGACCGCCGATGTTCGATGCTCATGTTGAGCGCGTTCGGCATGGGCAAGGTCTGGTAAACGCGGCGCAGCGCCTGTTCGAGCTGCTCGTCGGGGAACACCGCGACGCGGTCGTCACGCATGAAGATTGTGGTCTTCGTGCGTCGGTGTCCGGTGACAATCGTGCTGCTAATAGCCTCGATCGTGGTCGCGTTGTCCGCCTCTGCCAGCCTGCCGATCAGCGTCACTTGTTTCGTCGTGAGTTCGTCGAGCCGCTCCTGCGCCCGTGCGAGGGCCAAGCGTGTCTCGGCAGAGCGGCGGTCGTCGGGCTCCAGGTCGAGCCGCATCTGTTCCACCTCCGCGCGTAGCTGCGCGAGTTCGCCGGCGAGTTCCTGCCTTGTCGCTTCGCGAACGGCTCGGTTGGTCATCACGTTGCGGACCTGATCGGCGACGCGCGCTCCGTCGTTGAGCGATTCGAGGAGCTCTCGCTCCTTCGCTTCGGCCTGCGCGACCAGCTCGGCGACGTCGACAACCGTCGAGGGCGCGTGCTGCTCTTCGACCTTCGCCGCGGAGCGTACGCCCACCACAACCACCAGCAGCACCAGAATGCCGACGAGGTTCGCGACGACGTCGAGGAACGAGTCCCCAGCCGGCAGTTCCAGGGCGCCGTCGTGCGAGGGCCTGGCGTGACTGCTCATCGGATAACCTCCCCGCGGCTTTCCGCTTCTTGGGCTATGCGCGACCGGTCGCGTTTGACCTTGGCCCCGACAAATCGCAGGAGCCCAACGAGCGGCGCCCGCTGCGCCTCCGCGCCGGACTCGACGTTGATCACGATCTCCGGGCGCCACACCATGCCGCGCCCCGCTTCGCCCCAGGCGTCGGTCGCCGCGCTGAGCGCTGCGACGACTTCGTCCGTGTGCCCGCGGATGCCCTGCGGCAGATCGACCCGCTTGGTCCATCCCTCCGCGGACGAGGCGGCGCCCTCTTTGAGCACGTACAAGTGCGTGCGGTGCAGTTCGACGCCGATCGTTCGCACCAGCGGCAGCATGCTCCGCGGGTTGCCTTGACCGGAAAGCTTGCCCGCGGCGGCTTTCGCTGCCTGGAGGTCTTCGAACTGGTATCCGCCGCCCGCGCTCGCGTCGGCGGCTGCGACGGCGCGTCCTTTCGACGCTCCACCGCCAGGGCCTCCGGCGTCGGGACCTCCCGCCGCTCCGCGCGGCTGTCCGTTGGCCGGATCGGAATCGGACTGATCGGCGGAGGGCTGTTTCGCGAGGGCGCCTTCTCCGGGCTCTCGGCCGGACCCCGAAGTGCTGCCCGCTAGGCCACCGCCGGCATCTTTCTCGCCGGCGCCGAGCCCGACGCCGCTGCGGCTCGCCGAGCCGCTCGGAACACCGCCGATGGCGGCGAAGCCGCTTCCGATCTTCATGAACAGCTCCGGCGCCTGCTGAGCGAGTCGCTCACGCTCGACCCGCGCCACACGCACCGCCTGCTGAATGCGGCGGCTGAGCTCGGCGTCCGGCACACCGAAGCCAACGTTCCAGTCCTCTGGAACCGTCTCGTACCCGTAGACGATCCCGACCGAGTCGAAGACGTGCTGCAGGCGTTCCATCGAACGCACGCCGCGCGCCTTCGAGACGAGCAGCGGATACGGCGAGCCCGTTTGGCCGTCGTTGTAGGCGGACGGGTACTCCAGGTAGTACTGCTCGCAGGCGTTGACCGCCGCGACGAAGGGGTTGGCCGCCTCGGGCGCCAGCGTATCGCTGACGTCGAATTCGATCCCTTCTGGCATCAAGACCACGCCGGTCGGGGTGCATTCGAAGTAGACGGGCGGTCGCCGCGTGCCCGTCTTGCCGTTGACCGGCGGCATGAGTACTACCTGCTGCGACTCGGCGACCTCTTGCTCCAGCCCCGCGACCTCGCGCTCGAGCGATTCCTCCTGAGCCGTCAGCCGTTCGAGCTCCGCAGCGGCGATCCGTTCGTCGTCGTAGTGCTCGCGGTCGAGCGCCTGCAGCTCTTCCATCTCGACGAACAACCCGTCCGCCTCTTCCTGCATACGGCGGATGTGATCATCGACCGAGCGTAGCTGCGCCCGCTCCGCTGTCAGACGCTCGTCGATGTCGCGGCGCCACGCGGCGGCCTGCACGGAACGCTCGGCGAGCCGATCCAGCCGCTCCTGCGCGGCGACGGTTTCGGCCGCCTGTTCGGGCGCCGCGGCCTCCTGCTGCTCGGCCCTCGCGACGGCGCGGTCACGGGCCACCTGGCCGAGCGTGACCAGCAGCACGATCAGCGCCCCCATCGTGCACAGCAGCACGGCGAGGAACGGGAACAGCGATGACGCCGAGTCGGTCTGCTCTCGCGCCGAGCGTTTCATGCCGCGTGGCTCGAGGGGCCGCGGTGATCGGTCGGCTTCGGCGCGCCGACGCGTGCGCTGAGGAGCTGGATCGCCGCGGAGAGGCTCATGAGCGTCTCCTCGAAGTTGTGCGTGCGACCCAACGACTGAAGGTTGCGATTGAGCGAGTCCTCGAGCTGCTGCACCTGGGTCGTGGATTCGACGACCCGCAGCAGGACGTCTCCCTGACGAACGAGCTCTTGCTGGTGCTTGACGGTCGAGTCCGCCGCGGCGACGAGCGCCTCTTGCATGTCCTTGAGCAGGTGCTCGCTCTGCCCGATCAGCTTCTCTTGCCGGTCGGCGGCGACCACCATCGACTCACCCAGCGCCGCCTCGACTTCCGTCAGGTGGCGGCGGTTCTCGCTCGCGAGCTCGCCCTCGGCGAGCGTCAGCGTTTCGCCGTGCTTCTGCAACGCTTCGACCAGCAGCTCGGCCATCCGCTCAAGTCCCTCGCGGAGATTGCCCAACAGGTTGTCAGCGCCGGAGGACAGTTGGTGGGCGTGCGCGTCGCTCGCCTCGGAGAGGCGCGCTGTGTGACGCTCCTCAATGTCCGTCAGCTTTTGCAGCCGAGCGCGGGTCGCGGTGTCGATCGAAGCGGTCTGCTCGCTGACGGCGTCGGCGATCCGTTCGAGCTGCTTGTCGGCGCCGCCGGCGAGGTGCTCGGCGTGCTTCGCCAGCCCTTCGGCGTGCAGCGTCAGATTGTCCGCGAGCCCCTGGCGTAGCGTGTCAGTCATGAGCCGACCGGCGTCCGCCATGGCGCCGGTCCAGCGGTCGTGCGTTGCGTCGATCGCCGTCCGCCACGCGCTGGCGTGCTGCACCGTCAGCTGCTCCACAGCTCCGACCACCTGCTCGCCCATCCGGCGGATCGTCGCCACGTTGGGGTCGGTGCCGGCTCCGTACTGCTGGAAGCGTCCGACGAGCGTCTGCTTCACTTCGGCGTGCACCGCGTCGAGCAGGCGCTGTTCGACACGCTCCACACCGAACATCGCGAACCACAGGGCGAGCATCAACGACATCGCCTGCGCGGTCGTGTCGAACGCCACCGACAACGCGGCCATGACGGAAGTGAGCGACTCCTCCAGCGCGTCGGGCGAGAGTTGGCCGATTGCCATCGTGATGCCGATCACCGTTCCCAGCATGCCGACGATCGGCAGCGTGGCCCGCATCAGACGCGGCGTGGCGTATCCACCGTGCATGCGATCGAGGGCTTCCTCGTGCAGACGGTCGAGTTGGTCTTCGATCGCATCGGCCGAGTCCACCTCGCGGAGATACGTGAGCGCGGCGTCGAGACGGCTGATCAAGTACGTGGAACGGACGTGCGACGGCAGCGTCGCGAGGCGTTCCAGCAGCGTGCCGCAGTCGGCCACCGGCTGACCGCCCGAGGGCTTCCGCCCGAGAGGATCGGAGCCAAGCACGCTGAACTGACCCAGCAGCCCCGTCAGCCGCATCACCAGAGCGACAGCGCCGACGGCGAACAGCAGCGTCGCCACGCGTTCGACCAGGTGGCTGTCGAAGTACCGCGAAACAAACGGCGACGTCCCAACACCCGCCTGCAAGGCGGCGTAGAACGCCAGCGTCGCCAGCGTCGCCCACGTGAGCGGCAGCCGGAGGAACCAATTCGCTAAGCCGGAAACCTGAGACATCGGGCTGCTCGTGGACAGACGCATCGGGGAAACGCGGGGCGGGCGCACGTCGGGCCCGCGTTGTCGGTAATATCGGCCCAATCGGGATAGAGCGTTGAACCAATCCCAGCGCAACGCTTTACCTACAACGGCGGGTTTGACTCGTAGGTTGATCGCCGTAAACGCTTGGCGTGCCGAGGCTTGCCGTCAACGAAACGCTTTCCCGGGTGGCGAGGTTGGTTTACTGTGAAAGAGCGGGCTTGAATGGAAACAGACTCAGGCAAACGGGCTTGGCGACGGCTGAGCACATCGGAGGACCTTCATGCGGCGGACCGGAGAAGCAAGCGTGCACGGTCGATTCGCGCTCGGCGCTGTCGTGCTAGCGGCCGTGATCGTCTCGGCGAGCGAATCGCAGGCGTTGATCATCGGCAACTCGGCGGTCCCCGGGACCGGCGGCGTGGATCAGAACAGCATCAACACGACCGCCCCGGCAGACGACCCCGGCTGGCACAACAGCAGCGCGAGCCGCTCGGCCATCTACCTGGGCGACCAGTGGGTGATGACCGCCACGCACGTCGAGACCGGCAGCATTGTCTTGCCGAGCGGTGAGTACCCGGTGGTGCCCAACACCGAGACGGTGCTCGACAACCCGTCCACGTTCCTCGGGCGGAGCCTCTCGTCCAAGTCCGACATCAAGCTCTACCGCATCGGCCTGCACCCGACGACCGGCCTGACGCCTGAGCAGATGGACTCGTCGATCAAGGCGATCACGATCGCCCCCTCTACGCCGTCGGTCGGGACCGAGGTGCTGGCCATCGCCGCCGGCACGACGCGGCGTGTGCACCCGTCGAATTCGAACGGCGCCTGGCGTTTCGACGCCTCCTACAACCTGACGGGCGACGCCGCCGCGCCGAACCGTGGCTACCTGACCGAGAGCCCCGCTGTGCGTGAGAAGGCGTGGGCCACGAACCGGATAGCGTCCCCCTCGCAGCTTCCCAGCACGGTCAACAACGCGACGAACGCGATCCTCGAGATCCCCGACCTCAACGACACCATCGGCGTCGCCACGAGTTTCGACCAAAGATACAACGACGACGGCTCCGAGATCGTGTCCCCGTTCCCGGCGACGGACTTCGAGTTCCAAGCCTTCGGCGGTGATTCGGGCGGACCCGTGTTCGCGAAGAACAGCGCGGGCGCGTGGGAACTCTTCGGCGTGTTCCACGGCATCTACCTCAACAGCGGGCAGTCCGCCAGCGCGCCGGTCCCGGTCTACGGAAACCACTCGGGGATCAGCGACCTATCGACCCAAGCGTACTACGACCAGATCGCCGACCTGCGGGCGTCGAACGAGTACTCGATCATCGGAGACATGGACCTCGACGGCATCGTCAGCGGCGAGATCCTCGGCGAGACAGCCACCGGCGATCTTGCCCGGATCGTCGATAACTACGGGATGACGCACGCGGAGCAAGACGCTCAAGCATGGGTTCACGGCGACCTCAACATGGACGGTGTGACCGACATCGGTGACTTTGTGCTGTGGCGCGGCGCGGCGGCAGGAGCGGTGTCGGTGCAGCAGTTCGCCCTGGCGGTCGGAAGCAGCTCGATCGCAGTTCCTGAGCCGGGTATGCTCGCGCTGGCGTTGTCCGCCATGGCCGCTGGGGGCGGTCGTCGTCGCGACTGCTGAGCGTCGGGCTTGTGGTTGCGGTGGTTCTGGCGAGATACTCCCGGCCGCCGCTGCGGCTGGTATGCCGCAGTACGACCACAGGCAACCCGGTAACGCCCCATGGCCGCTGCGACCAAACCGCGAACCGCGCCGCACGCGTCGCGCCTGACAAAGCTGCGGCGGCGACTCGTCGGTGCGAAGCTCGACGCGCTGCTCGTGACGGACTTCACGAACGTCACGTACCTGACCGGGTTCACCGGCGACGACAGCTATCTAGTGCTGACCCGTGACGACGCGGTCTTGGTGACCGATCCGCGATACACCACGCAGCTCGAAGGCGAGTGCCCGTGGCTGCGCCTGCGGGTCCGCGAGCCCGGGGAACAGATGTGGCCGACCGTGACGGACGTGGTCTGCAGCGAGGGCGTTGGCCGACTTGGGGTTGAGGCGGACTCGCTGACGGTCGGGTCGCACGCCCGGCTCGTGGAAGGGCTCGCCGAGGTCGAGGTGTCGCACGGCAGCGGCTTCGTCGAGTCGCTGCGTGTCTGCAAAGACAAGTCGGAGATCGACGCCATCCGCGTTGCGTGCGATCACGCCCGCCGCGCGTACGAGATGGTCCGGGCCGGCTGGTCGGAGCAGATGACGGAGCGTGAGGTTGCGCGCGACCTCGAGTACTTCGCCCGCCGGGTCGGCGCCCGCGGGCTCAGCTTCGCCGCGATCGTCGCCGCCGGCCCCCAGGCGGCGCTGCCGCACGCAACGCCGACCGACATCGTCGTCGGCAACCACCCGTTCACGCTCATCGACTGGGGCGTCTACACGGGCCTCTACGCCAGCGACCTCACCCGGATGGTCGTTACGCAGAAGCCCACGAAACGCTTCGTGAAGGTGTACGAAACGGTGCTAGAAGCCCAGCTCGCGTCGATCGCCGCGATCCGCCCGGGGGCGACCTGCGAAGCCGTCGACGCCGCCGGCCGGCGCATCATCGAGAAGGCGGGCTACGGCCCGAAATTCGGTCACGGCACCGGGCACGGCCTCGGCCTTGAGGTGCACGAGGCCCCGCGGCTGGGACGCAACCAGCAGTCGGAGCTCCGGCCTGGGATGGTCGTGACCGTCGAGCCGGGCATCTACCTGCCGGGCTGGGGCGGCGTCCGCATCGAGGACGACGTGCTCGTGACGAGCTCCGGCCACGAGGTGCTCTCCAGCGTGCCGAAGACCCTGGAAGAGAGTCTTCTCTGATCGAAGCGCGCCGCCGCCATGCAGGCAGCCGGCTGGGCGGGCTGGGTGGTCTGGCGAGCGCAAGGGGTGGCTCCCACGCGGGGGCGAAAGTACACTCCGCCCTCCGGTTTGCAGCCCTTGGAACGCTGCTGTGCCCCTTGCTGAGCGTCTGGCGCATCGCCCGACGCCGCCGCGGCGCCCGCCCCGTTCCAGCAACCAACGAGACACTCCTACCGTGGAAGAAAAGTCCAACAGCGGCGGCGATGTTTTCGATGTCCGCCGAGTCCGCCGCCTTGTCGAGCTGATGAACGAGCACGACCTCGCCGAGGTCGACCTCCGACAGGGTGAGCAGCGGATCCGCCTGCGTCGCGGGCCCGAGCCCGAGATGATCGCCGTGCCGGCCGCTCAGCCCGCCGCCGCCCCGCCGGCCCCGGCCGCAGCGCCGCCAGCGGCCGCTGCCCCGCCGGCAACGCCCGCCCCCGCGGCCGACCCCCCGGGCACGGTCATCAAGAGCCCGATGGTCGGCACGTTCTACCTGTCGGCCAACCCCGACTCGGCCCCCTTCGTGAAGGTGGGCGACCAGATCGGCGCCGACAGCACGGTGTGCATCATCGAGGCCATGAAGGTGTTCAACGAGATCCCCGCCGAGTGCAGCGGCAAGATCGTCGCGGTGCTCGCAGAGAATGGCGCCTCGGTCGAGTTCGGCCAGCCGTTGTTCCGAGTCGAGTAGCCGGCGCTACGAGTCGGCAGCGCTCCGAGTCGCCAGCGCGTCGCTCGCACGGCGTGGCGCCTCGGCACGCGGGCAAGCACACGGCAAGCACACCACGGCTGCGCGACATCGCGGCCCCAACGGAGGCGTGTGGGTCAGCACACGCATAAACCATGTACCAACGAATCCTCATAGCCAACCGCGGTGAGATCGCCCTCCGGGTGATCCGCGCGTGCCGGGAGATGGGTGTCGGCGTGGTCGCCGTCTACAGCGAGGGCGACCGCGGCGCCAACTACCTCGACCTGGCGGACGACACGTACTGCATCGGCCCCGCGAAGGCGGCCGACAGCTACCTCAAGATCGCCAACGTGATCTCGGCGGCCGAGGTCGGCAACGTCGAGGCGATCCACCCGGGCTACGGCTTCTTGTCGGAGAACGCGCACTTCAACGAGGTGTGCCGCAGCTGCAACATCGACTTCATCGGCCCCACGCCCGACGCGATGGCCAAGCTGGGCGACAAGAACACGGCCCGCGAGATGGCCCGTGCCGCCGAGGTGCCGGTTGTGCCCGGCAGCGACGGCGTGGTGACCGAGGAGGCCGAGGCGATGCGGTTCGCCCACGAGGTCGGCTTCCCCGTGCTGATCAAGGCGACCGCCGGCGGCGGCGGCCGTGGCATGCGGGTGGCGTCGAACGACCTGGCGCTCAAGTCCGCGCTGCAGCAGGCGCAGGTCGAGGCCGAGGCGGCCTTCGGCAACGGCGCGGTGTACCTCGAGAAGTACATCGAGAACCCCCGTCACGTGGAGGTGCAGGTCATCGCCGACCATCACGGCAACGTGGTGCACCTGTACGAGCGTGACTGCTCCACCCAGCGTCGCCACCAGAAGCTCATCGAGGAGAGCCCCAGCCCGAACATCTCTCAAGAGACCCGCGAGAAGATGTGCGAGGCGGCCGTGCGGATGATCCGCCACGCGGAGTACTCCAACGCCGCCACGGTGGAGTTCATCGTCGACGGCGACAGCAACTTCTACTTCATCGAGGTGAACGCCCGGATCCAGGTCGAGCACCCGGTCAGCGAGCTGATCTCGGGCCAGGACCTGATCAAGGCGCAGATCATGGTGGCGTCGGGCGAGCCGCTGCCATTCACGCAGGACGACATCAAGCCCCGCGGCCACGCGATCGAGTGCCGCATCAACGCCGAAGACCCCAAGCACAACTTCCGGCCGTCGCCCGGCAAGATCGAGCGGCTCGTCGTGCCCGGTGGGTACGGAGTGCGTTTCGACTCGCACGCCCACAGCGGCTACGTGGTGCCGCCCTATTACGACTCGATGATCGGCAAGCTGCTGGTGCACCAGCCCACGCGCGAGGGCGCGATCGCGACGATGCTCCGGGCGCTCGAAGAGCTCAAGGTCGACGGCATCGAAACGACCAAGCCGCTGCACCAGGAGATCCTGAGCCACACGGCGTTCCACGAGGCGCGGATCGACACCACGTTCGTCGAGCGAACGTTCACGCTGTAGAGCGTCGGCCGCCGCTCCCGCTCAGCCGGCGTGGCCGGCCGTGAGCTTCGGGTGCTCTTCGAGATCGGCCTCTTCCATAACCGCCAGGTACGGCAGGTTGCGGTAGTGGTCGTCGTAGTCGAGGCCGTAGCCGACGACAAACTCGTCCGGGATGTCGAACGCCACGAAGTCCGGCAACGCCTGCACCTCTTGCCGCCCGTGCTTCCGCAGCAGCACCGCCGAGCGAAGCGACTTCGGGCCCAGCTCCTGCATCTTGTCGAGCACCCTCACGAGCGTGTGGCCCGTGTCGAAAATGTCGTCCACCAGCAGCACGTGCCGGTCTTTAATGTCCAGCAGCAGCTCGGCGTTGATCGTCAGCTCGCCGCGGGTGGTGGTGGCGCCGCCGTAGCTGCTGGCCTCGATCACGCCGACGCGGATCGGCATCTCTAGCCGGCGGATCAGGTCGGCCATGAGCACGATGCTGCCGGTCAGCACGGAGACGATCGTCAGCGGCGTGTCGCCGTACGTCTCGCGGATCTCGGCGGCCATCTGCTGGACGCCCTCGCCGAGCTTCTCTTCGGAGTACAGGATTCGCATGGAATACGTGTTCTTTGGTGGGGGCGAGACGAGCGACGCTAGATCAAGATTCCCGCGATGCAGGCGGTCATGAACGCGGCCATGGTGCCCCCGATCATCGCCCGCAGACCGAGTCTCGCCAAGTCGCTGCGCCGTTCGGGGGCGATTCCGCCGATGCCGCCCAGCTGGATGCCGATCGAGCTGAAGTTGGCGAATCCGCAGAGGGCGTAGGTCATGATCTGTCGGGTGCGTTCGCTCACGACGTCGGTCTTGAGGGCTTGCCCCACGCCGTCCACGCCGGCGGCGGTGGTCCATTCGGCCAGGCGGCCGTAGGCGACGAACTCGTTGGTCGCCATCTTCAGGCCCATCAGCTCGCCAGCCGCGCGGCAGTCGCCCGACTCGATGCCGATGAGCCAGGCCATCGGGGCGAACATCGCCCCGAGGATGCCCTCCAAGGTCCACGCCGACGGGCCTTCGGGGGCCTCGGCGCCGAGCTGCGACGCCACCCACCAGAAGCCATCGCCGGTCACGCCCAGCAGGCCGTTCACCACGGCGATCAGCGCGAGGAACACGATAAGCATCGCCCCCACGTTCAGCGCGAGCTGCAGGCCGCCCGTGGTGCCGTTGGCGATCGCCTCGAGCACATTGACGCTGTCGTCGTCCACGTCGACCCCGACGTGGCCGAGCGTCTTGGGCGTTTCCGTCTCCGGCTGCATCACCTTTGAGATCAGCAGCGCGCCGGGCGCCGAGATGACCGACGCGGCGAGCAGGTCGCCCGCGTTGATGCCCATCGCCGAGAGCGCCCCCAGCACGCCGCCGGCCATGGTGGCGAAGCCGCCCACCATGACCGCGTTCAGCTCGCTGCGGGTCATCGTGCTGATGTACGGCCGGATGACGAGCGGGGCCTCGGTCTGGCCGACGAAGATGTTGGCCGCCGACGAGAGGGTCTCTGCGCCGCTTGTGCCGAGCGTTTTCTGCATCACGATCGCGAGCGCGCCGACGACCTTCTGCACGAGGCCGAAGTAGTAGAAGATCGACATGAACGCCGAGAAAAAGACGATCGTCGGCAGCACGCGGAAGGCGAAGAAGTGATCCTTGAAGCTCTCGCCGAAGAGGAACTCAGCGCCCGCGTCGACACACCCCAGCAACGCGACGAACACCTGATCGACCAGGGCGAAGACGCCGGCGCCGAAAGAGGTCTGCAGGATCAGCACCGCGAACGCCAGCTGCAGCAGCAGCCCGCACACGACGATCCGCACCGGGAAGCGGTTCTTGTGGGAGCTCAACGCCCACGCGAGGCCGATGATCACCGCGATGCCCAGCAGGCTCGTGAAACGTTCCATAGGCTTTGTCGAGCAGCCGGGGCGTGGCCGGTTACGGCGTGTTGAAGATCCGGTCGCCGGCGTCGCCGAGGCCCGGCACGATGAACTTGTTCGCGTTCAGCTCGGGGTCGATCCGGCAGACGAAGATCTGCACGTCCGGGTACCGCTCGGCGAATAGCCGGATGCCCTCCGCCGAGGCGAGCACGGCGAGCACCTTGATCCGCTTGACGCCCCACGCCGTGAGCGTGTCGACCGCGGCCATGACCGAGCCGCCCGTAGCGAGCATCGGGTCCACGACCAATGCCGTGTCGACCGGCCGGCCCGGCGGCAGCTTGCTGTAATACTCCACCGGCTCGGCGGTGGCCTCGTCTCGGTAGAGCCCCAGGTGCCAGACCTCGGCGGTGGGGATCAGATCAAGTACGGGCTCGACCATGCCTAGGCCGGCGCGGAGGATCGGGATCAGCCCGATGCGTTCGGCTAGGCGGCTGCCGGTCGTCTCGACCAGAGGCGTGGCGACGCGGGTCGCCTCGGTGGCGAGGTCCTTGGTCGCCTCGTACGCCAACAGCGTCGCCACCCGCCGCACGAGCGAGCGGAACTGCTCGGGCTCGGTCGCGGCGTCGCGGAGCCGCGACAGGTGACAGTCGATGAGCGGGTGCTGAACCTCGTAAACTCCGCCCACGGGGGCCTCGCGCATCGGTCGTTAGCGGTTGCGTCGCCTGACGGGCGGCAGTCTAACGAACCCAGGCGCGAAGCGGAAGAAGTTGGGCAACCTGGAGGCAACCACAGTGATTCGCAGGGTTCGTGTTGCAACGGTCGTGGCCGGTTTGGCTTTGGGGGCGCCGCTGCTCCGAGCGGCCGACCCGCCACGGACGGAGCCGGGGACGCTGCGCATCGCGACCTACAACGTGGCCATGTACCGGCGCGCCGCGGGCGAACTTGCCGCTGAGCTGTCGACCGGCGCGTCGCGGCAGGCGAAGCGGATCGCCGAGGTGCTGCAACGTGTCCGGCCGGACATCGTCCTGCTCAACGAGATTGACCACGTTTCAGCGGACGACGCGTCGGCCTCCGACCCGGTGGCGTTGTTCGCCGAGCGGTACCTCGCGGCGCCGCAGGCGCCCGGCCTCGAGCCGTTGGACCTGCCGCACCGCTTCGCGGCCCCGGTCAACACCGGCGAGCCGAGCGGTCTCGACCTCGACGGCGACGGATCGACCGACGGCCCCGCCGACGCGTGGGGCTACGGCGCCTACCCGGGCGTTTACGGCATGGCGGTGCTCTCGCGGTTGCCGATCGACGCTGCGGTTTCGCGGAGCTTCCGCAAGTTGCGTTGGGCCGACCTTCCTAACGCTCGCCGGCCGATCGTGCCCGCGACCGGCGAGCCGTTCTATCCGTCCGACGTTTGGCGCCGCCTGCGGCTACCGAGCAAGACGCTCGTGGACGTCGTCGTCCGCGTCGGCGATCGACCGTTGCACCTCGTCGGCTCGCACCCGACACCACCGGTCTTTGACGGTCCCGAAGACCGCAACGGCGCCCGCAACGCCGACGAGATACGCCTCGTGCGCGAGTACGTCACCGGCGAGTTGGCCGAATACTTTGTCGACGACGCCGGCCGAGCGGGATCGCTTGCTGTAGGCGCCCGGTACGTGGTGCTTGGCGACTTGAACGCGGACCCCAACGACGGCAACGGCCGGCCGGAGGCGATCCGGCGTCTGCTCGCCGTCACCGGCGATCCGGCCCCGCGGTCGGCGGGCGGCGTGAAGGCGAGTCGCGCGTTCGCTCAGCTCAACGGCGCCCACACGGGCGACCCCGGCATGGACACCGGGGCCTTCGGGCCCGACGGGCACGGCAACCTGCGGATCGACTACGCCCTGCCCTGCCCCGAGTTACGCGTCGTCCGCACCGGCGTGTATTGGCCGATCGACGACGAGCCGGGCGCCGACGCCGTTACGGCCTCGGACCACCGCATGGTCTGGGTCGATATCGAATCGCCCTAGCGGCGCCGATACGCCGCCATCGCAAGCAGCACGCCGAACAGCGTGGTGGGCTCCGGGATCGGCGTCGCCATGAAGAAGCTCGGCGGCATGTCGTCGTAGTCCATCGCCGTGTTCCAGACGATGATGTCGCTCAGCGAGAGCGTCGCAAGATTGAGCGACAGCTGATCGGCCACCAACGCGAGGTCATCGTCGCCCGCGTAGAAGTAGCGGTCGCCGTCGCGGAGCCGCTCGAACTGGTCGTTCATCGCCGCGCCCATCAGCTCGCCGACGCTCGCCCCGTCGAGATGGTCCTCGGCCAGGGCGCCGACCCACGGGTCGATGCTATCCACGTTTCCGTACAGCAACGCGAGCGTGGTTTGGACGTCGATGTCGTCGGTGATCTGGGCGAATGTGTCGACAGGCGTGAGGCCGTAGGCGTCGCGAAGGGTGTTGTAGTCCGGCAGACCGTGATCGCGGCCACGCTGGATGTTGAGCGCCACGAGGTCGCTGCCCACGCCGCCGGCTGGGGCGAACAGGAAGTTACGCACGCCGTCGATCATCTGCGTGTCGAGTTCGTTCGCCTGTTGCGCCATTAGCCCCATCAGCGTCTTGTCGATGACTTCCGGCGAGTCGATCGCCAGCTGCGGGTTAAAGAACGACTCGACCAGCGTCAGGGCGCCGACGTCTACGCCGTTCTCGTCCACGAGCAGCAGCTGCTCATTCAGCATGCTGTGACCGAGCCGGAAGAAGGCTGTCGAGAACTCGGTCGCGATCTGGGCGTCGACGCCCGCGCTGTACGAATAGGCTTGGGCCGTGGGAGCGTGGCCCCCCATCAGGGCGGGCAGGAACTCGTTGTAGGTGATCGCTTGCACCTGCGCGGCCACGAGCGAGCGGGTCGTCTGGTACAGTGACTCGTCGTCCCACGAGGGGTTGGCGAGGGCGAGTTCGCCCGCGAGGCGGTTGTGCTCGCGGACGAAGAGCGTGTGCATCGAGAGCAGGCCCGTCTGCTCGTTCGCCCGGATATCGCCCGCGACGAACAGCGTCGGGGCGCCCAGGTGCCCGTCGTCGTTGGGCAGCGAGCCGAGGCCCGCCATGTCGTCGGTCGGCATCAGCAGGCCGCCCGCGCTGGTGCGGAGCCGGCCGCCGTTGAACTCACGCAGGGCCGCGGCCCGAGTGGCGTCCGAGCCGTAGACCATGGACGCGTCGATGTAGCTGGTGATCTCGTTCTCGTGCTGCCGGACGCCCGCGCCGTCGGTGTGACTGAGCGAGCGGCTGAACGGCACCATGGCCATGCCGATCGGATCGCCCGGGGGCGAGAAGATCGTCGCCGGCTCGGCGCTGTTGGGCGAGGTTAGGCTGAGGTCGTGATCGAGGAACTGACCCCACTGCCAGACGCCGGCGGTCATGCCCCGCGCGTTCGGCGTGGTGGTTACCTGTGGGAAGAGCGCGTTGCTCACCGCCCGCGGGTTGGGGCGATCGGGCGATGTGTAGATTGTCGATCCGGAGCCGTCGCCCGGGTAGTCTGCCGGCGCGATCCGCAGCAATTGCTCGCCCGCCGCGCCCGACGAGGGGTTCAAGACATTGTTGCCGCTCCCGTCGATCGATCGGACATCGGCCGATGCGATCGAAGCGGCTGCTAGCAGCGTGATCGTGGTGACGGTGGACTTCATGATGTTGTGTCGTAGGTGCGGCTTGCGGTGACCGACCCTCGGCTTACTTCGGCATGCACGCGCAGCGACCTCTCATTAAGATCGCGGACAACGAGCACAGACCAATTGCAGGAAGCTTGCCGAACGCCACAGAGGCCGCGGCGGATTGCGCGCGGCACAGGCGTTTAGAGGATCGATCGCTTCGTTAGCGTCTCACTCGGCAGTGGTCGATCAGCTTGGTTGCGTCGCACACGTAGCCGACCAAGAACGGGCCGAACTGCGCGTAGCGGGCGCTCGCCTCGTCGAATCGCATCTCGTAGACGATGTCTTTGAGATACTTGGGATTCGCTCCCCACAGGGTAACACCCCACTCCCAGTCATCCAAACCAACGCCGACGGTGATGAGCTGGCTCACCTTGCCCGCGTAGGCCATGCCGCTGCGGGCGTGCTCGCCCATCATGCGGCTTCTCTCTTCTTTCCCCAGTGTAAACCAGTTTTCGCCGACTTCCCGCTTTTTATTCATCGGGTAGAAGCACATCGACGGGTACGGCGGCAGCTCGGGCGTGAGGCGTTGCCGATTCATTCCCCCCAGCCGATCTGTGTAAGCCTTCAGTTTCGCGTTGTACGCCGGCGAGCCCTCTTCTTCGCCCTCGGCCACCAGCCGCTTCGCGTACCCCTCTGGGGTGGGGACGTACTCGCTGATCTCGGTGACCGAAACGAACGAATATCCGGGTCGCAGCACCGCTCCGGCGGGGCCGGACACGAGACGCTGATGGACGCTGTCGATCGTCAGGGGATTCGGATCGAGCATCATGACGCCAAAGTCGGCCTTGTGGCCGCTGACGATCTGCGTCTGTAGCCGAACGGGCGAATGGGTGTGCGTCGGATCCAGCGTCTCCACCAGACTGTCGGCGATGTCGGCGCGCTGCGTGGGCGCCATCGCCCCGAGAGCGACACGATCGAAGCTGTAGTACAGATGACTGCAGTGCCACGCGCCGTCGTTCGGCGCGAGGGGATCCGCTTCCGTTGCCGGGGTCGTCGCTGCGTCCGCCCCCTCGAGCGCGGGCTTGGTCGCTGAGGCGTGACTCATCGTCCGTGTGCTCCGCTGGCCGAAGTGCTCATGGATCGTCCGATCCGAACTACGAAGCCGACTCGCTGCGGCTGCGTCCGCCGCGCGACGAGCCTCGCCGCCCGCGGCCGCCGCCGCCGCCACGACCGCCGCGGCTACGGCCGCGGCCGCCGTAGTCGTTGCCCAGCTTCCGCCTCTCGGAACGGGCGGCGATGTTGGCGTCGACCAAGACACCGATCGCCTCCTGCCAGGGCGTGATGCCCCGATGGCCCTTCTTATCCGCGGCTGCCGCATCGTCATCGGCGTCGTCGTCGCCGTCGTCGAGTTCTTCCTCGTCCGCGGACTGGCTGGCGTCAACGAGCTCGTCGGTCGGCGTCTCGGTCGCCGAAGTCTCGTCCGCCGGCTCGCTCTTCCTGCGGCGACGGCGTGGTCGACGGCGGCGCTTGCGGCCCTCGCCTTCGTCTTCGTCGCTGGAAGCTGACCCTTCCGTCGCTTCGCGAGTGTCGGCGTCGGCGGTCTCTTCAGAGACGGTTTCCGCTAACGAGGAGTCCGCGTCTTCGCTGCCATTGGCCGAGTCGGGGGTTTCTGCCGACTCTTCCCGACGCTTACCGCGGCGGCGGCCACCCCGGCGCCGGCGACGACGCTTCGGCTTCTCGCCGTCGTCCGGGGTTTCGCCTTCGCCTGCGACGGCGGCTTCCGTTTCGACTTCGGCAACCGCTTCAACTTCGGATTCGCTCGCCTCGGGGGCGGCTTCGGCGAGCCGTCGCGATCGTCGCCCGGCGAACGGGAACCAGCCGCCGAAGCCGAATGATGACTTCGCCGCAGGCTCGTCAGTCGACGCCGCGGATTCGACGGTCTCCGAGGCGCTCGGGGCTGCCGACGCGTCAGCGTGGTCGCTCGCCGTCTCAGACGTGGGTTCGTCCGCGTCGACCGCTTCGGGCTCAGCGGGCGGCGACGCCGCCTCGGGCCGGGCCCAGGTCTTCTTGGGTGGCGGTTTGACCGAGGGGGCGGGCGACTCGTTGATCGCCGCCACTACGGGCTCGGTGATAGCTGCCGCAACGGGCTCTACAGCGTGCGCCGGGGTCTCCGGAGCCGTTGCTTTCGCCTCGGGCTCAGAGCCCTCGATCCCGAGCTCGGCCGCGAGCGAACCCCAGGCGCTGGGTTTTGCCTCGGGGTAATCCTCGGGCAACTCTCGCTCATCCGGCGTCGCCGCCTCAGGGGCGGCAGAAGGGCCGTCGTCGGCGGCTTGCCGAGGTTCGGCAGAGCTGGCCCCGAGATCGGCGGCCAGTGCACCCCATTTGTCTTGAGAGCTGGGCGTGTTTTTCTTGGTCATTGAAGACAGCGGCTCGAGCCGACACGTCGGCGAGTCACGCTGGCGGTGCGGGTGTTTCGGGGAGGAGGGGACGCCACCGGCTGGGGCGTGCAACCCTCACGCAGCCCAGAGTTTACGGCTTTCCCGCCAGCATTCCAACCCAACCGCCCTGTCAGGGCCGATCCCGCTACGGCCGATCGTCGACGAAGAACGTGCCGTTGTCGGCCACGTTGAACATCGGCCGGTAGGGGCTGCCGTAGCCGCTGCGGGCTCGCTTGCCGTAGTGCCAAACGAGGCCCATGCCGAGGTTCCAGCCCTCCTCTTCCGCCCCGATTCCGCCGTCTTCTTCCTCCGGGATGAGGTACGAGAAACCGGTCTGCAGGCTCCAGCGATCGGAGAGCGGCACGTCGATATCGCCGCCAACGATGCCCATGCTGTCGTCGTCCATGCCGCCGAAGACGCGGAACTCACCGCCGTGCTGGCCGCACACGCGGTAAAAGAGCAGGTACTGATCCACGCCTTGATAGTCGACGCCCGCCAGGGTGTTCTCGTTCAGGCTGCGGGCGAACAGGAAACCGATCTCGTGGCCGCGCGGGTTCTTGATGCTGATCTGGCCGCGGAGCTGACCGAAGTCGGCCGACTCGATCCGCTCGTCCTTGAGCACGTCGTACACGACGCCGTAGTTCAGACCGACCTGCTTGCGATGGAACAGGCCCGCGGTGAAGAAGCTCTGCGTGTGGGGGTCCACCGTGTTGCCGATATCGGAGCCGTGCAGCTGGCTCGACGCGGCCCGGTAACCGATCTGGTAGCCCAGCCCCGGCCACGGCAGCCACGACATGCGGCCGCCGATGTTGACGCCCAGGTTGGCTCCGAAATTGCCGCGGTCTCGCGTCGCGTCGAGGGCGCCTTTGAAGGCCTGGACGCCGCCGAAGAACTGCAGCTCCTGGATCGGCGGCACGAAGAACACGACGGGTATCGCTCCACGCGAAACACAGTTGCCGGTCGTGCCTCCGCAGCTGCCAGCGCAGCCGACGTCGCCGCATCCGCAGTCTTCTCCGTAGGCGATTCCGCACGTCGGCTCGCCGCAGTCCATGACGCCGCACGACGGGTCGCCCGTCATGGCCGGCATGCCGCAGCCGCACTCGGGGCCGCAGTTCTGGTAGCAGACCGGGGTTACCGGGTTGATCGTTTGCGGGGTCGCTGCCGCGGTCTGGACCGCCGCCTGCCGGACGGCCGCCCCAGCGTCTCTCGCGGGCGTTTGCAGAGCTTGCGCGGCGACCGGCACTTCGGCGATCGCGCGAGTGACGTTCGGCTTGATGAAGGCGGTGGGGGCCTTCGGCTTGAGGCGCGGCTTGGCGGGCGCCTCGTGGGCGACCTGTTGCACGCCGGACGTCTGCCAGCGGAGTGCCTGCTGTGCCAGGGCGGGCGAGCCGGAACTGTGCACAGCGGCCAAGACGAGCACCGAGTAAGCGGCGAGGCGCATCGCGGGAGATCCTTCGAGGGAGGGCTTCGTTTGCTGGCGACGCGAGCACTGCTAGCGCTGTACGCCAGGCCCCCCTGGATCACAGCTACTGCCTGTATCGATCCGGCGGCGGCCCATGCTCCAGCAAAGTCGCCCTAATCCGCAAAGTTCGCCACCGGGTCGTCCTCGTCCGCCGGGTTGGCGGCGGCTCGGTATACTCGCCGCCTTGCTGCTAGCAGGCTCCGTCTCCCGTCACCTCCCCCGCCGAGCGTATGCCAACCGAGTTCTCGTTGAAGTCCAACGTCGTCGATCTCGCGGCGCGAACCGTCAAGCCAGCCGAGGTGCGCGTCGCCGACGGCAAGGTCGCGGCCATCGAGCCGCTGCCCGAGGGCGAAGCCGTCGAAGGCTACCTGACGCCGGGCTTTGTGGACGCTCACGTGCACGTGGAGAGCTCGATGCTCGTGCCCACGGAGTTCGCTCGGGCCGCCGTGACGCACGGCACGGTCGGCTCGGTGAGCGATCCGCACGAAATCGGCAACGTCCTGGGCGTGGCGGGCGTGGAGTACATGCTGGAGAACGCCAGCCACTCGCCATTCAAGTTCTGTTTCGGCGCCCCGTCGTGCGTTCCGGCGACGACGTTCGAGACCGCCGGCGCCGAGATCACGGTCGAAGACGTCGAGCGCCTGCTCGACGACGACCGCATCGGCTACCTGAGCGAGATGATGAACTTCCCCGGCGTGCTGGGCGGCGACCCGGGGTGTTTGGCCAAGATCGAGGCGGCCAAGCAACGGGGCAAGCCGATCGACGGCCACGCGCCCGGCCTCCGTGGGGAGGAGGCGGCTCGGTACGTGGCCGCGGGCATGACGACCGATCACGAGTGCTTCACGCTCGAAGAAGCGCATGACAAGCTCGCCGCCGGTTGCAAGATCGCGATCCGCGAGGGCTCGGCTGCCCGGAACTTCGACGCCCTGCAGTCGCTCATCGGAACGCACCCCGGCGACGTGCTGCTGTGCAGCGATGACAAGCACCCCGACGAGCTCGCGGTCGGCCACATCAACAAGCTTGTCGCGCGGAGCGTTGCCGCGGGGACCGATGTGTTCGACGCTCTGCGGGCCGCCTGCCAGACGCCTGTCGAGCACTACCGCCTGCCGATCGGCTTGCTACGCGTGGGCGACCCGGCCGACTTCGTGGAGGTCGATTCGCTCACGGAATTCAACGTGCGGCGCACGTGGATCGACGGCGAGCTCGTCGCAGAGAACGGCCAGACGACGATCCCCCGCGTCGAGCCGGCGGTCGCCAACCACTTCGTCGCCAGTGAGGTCACGGCCGAAGAGCTGCTGCTGCCCGCAACCGGCGGCGAGAACCTGCTGGCGATCGAGGCCATCGACGGACAACTCATCACGAACGGCGTTGCGACCGAGCCGCGTGAGCACGCCGGGTTTGCCACCCCCGATCCGGCGCGGGACCTGCTGAAGCTGGTCGTCGTGAACCGCTATCAGAAGGCGCCGCCGTCGATCGCCTTCATCAAGGGGTTCGGTATGACCGACGGCGCCATCGCGTCGAGCGTCGCGCACGACTCGCACAACGTCATCGCCGTGGGCGTCGATGAGGTCGATCTGTCGACCGCCATCAACCTAGTCATGGACAACGGGGGCGGGCTGAGCGCCGCCAGCCACGCCCACGGTGTCGCCGAGGCGTTGCCGCTGCCCGTGGCGGGGCTGATGGCTACCGGCACGTGCCAGGAGGTCGGCGAGGCCTACGGCTGCCTGGACGCCCTCGCCAAGCGATGGGGATCGAAGCTCCGGGCGCCCTACATGACGCTGTCGTTTATGGCGTTGCTGGTGATCCCGTCGCTCAAGCTGAGCGACAAAGGGTTGTTCGACGGCCACCGCTTCACGTTTACACAGGTCCTGAGTTAAACGCACACGGGTGCTGAGCTAACACGCTGTTCGGGCAACTTGCTCGCCGACTCCCTCGCGGCGCCATAAACTGGGGCGGAGCCGTTGCGGTCGTCTCGGACCCGCTCCGGCGCCCGACTGCTTAAAGCAGCCGCCCGTTCGCCGCTCGGTACGGAGACCGCCGCCCGATGACGACCGAAGCCAAGGCCGAATCGAAGCTCGTCGGCGACTACGAGGTGCTGGAGATGCTCGGCAGCGGGGCGGCCGGCTCCGCGTACCGGGCGCGCCGCGTAGACGGCGGCCACGACGTGGCTCTCAAGCTCGTCCACGCACGCCACGCCACGCACGAGGAGATCCAGAAGCGGTTCGTCCGCGAGGTTGCCGTGCTGGAGCGACTCTCGCACCCCAACATCGTCGCTTACCGCGATTGCGGCGTGTGCGAGGCCGGCCTTTACTTCGCCATGGAGTTGGTGGAAGAAGGCTCCCTCGCGGCGGTGCTGCAGAAGCGTTCGAAGCTGCCTTGGCGCGAAGCCACGGAAGTGGCCGCGCAGGTCTGCGACGCCCTCACCCACGCTCACGCGGCCGGGATCATCCATCGCGACCTGAAGCCGGAGAACCTCTTCCTGTCAGCCGACGGGCTGGTGAAAGTCGGCGACTTCGGGCTGGCACGCGACACGGGCAACTCGCGGCTTACTCTTCAGGGCCACACCGTGGGCACGGTGCTCTGCATGGCGCCCGAGCAGGTCAGTGGCGAGGACGAACTGACGGGGGCGGTCGACCTCTACGCCGTCGGCTGCCTGCTGTACCAGATGATCGTGGGTCGGCCGCCGTTCTTGGGCGAGACAGCGGTCGAGGTGATGGAGAAGCATCTGACCGCCGAACCCCCCGAGCTGGCGAAGGCGGCGCCGCGCGTGCCGGCTTCGCTGTCGGAACTCGTGGCGCGATTGCTCTGCAAGGAGCCGGTCGAGCGTGGCTTGTCCGCTGCCCATCTGCGAAACGAGCTGCACGCCGTCGCCGCGGAGGCGAGCGGCCGCGGGGTCATCCGAGCGATCGCCTCCGATCACGACGCCAACCTCACCGACCGCCTGAAGACCGCCGACCACGCGGCGTCTCCCAACGTTCCGACGCTGGTGATCGCAGCAGGCGTCGCGCTTGTCGTCGGCTTTATCGCGTTGCTGCTGACGCTGGGCTGAACCGCTTCACGCGGGTTGCTCAACGCTTGCCGCCGGTCGCCTTGCGGACCTCGCGGCGGAGTTCCTCGCTCGACCAGCCTCGTTTTTCGGCCTGCATCAGCCACCGCTTCTGGTGCGCCGGCGGCAGCCGGGCCACCGCGGCGTGGGCCGACCAGCTCTGCGAAGCCACGCGGCTGCCGATCGGCACTCGCCGGGCCACCGAGGCGTATCGGTTCAGCTGATCGCCCGACACGGCGCCGTCGCACATGGCGTAGAACGCCTCGCCGAAGTCGTCCTCGCCGGCGTTGAGCAGGTCGCCGATCCACCACGGACCCGCCTTCTGGCACCAGAGGGCGAACTGCAGCGGGCCTTTCCACGCCTCGAGCGTCGGCTTACCGTCGATCCGCACGCCGACCGACGTGAACCGAAACGGCCCGACACGCATCTCCGGCGGCGTTTCTTTGGGGGGCATGGGTGACGCGTGGATTGCGATTGGTTGGCTAGCCAAAATAGGAACCACAACAGAGCGAAGGAACAACGGGGTAACTTCGTTCCGTCCCTCCTTCGTGGTTCCCCTCATTCAGCGCAGCGACTCGGCAAATGCTAGGCAGATTCCCCTCGACCCGCCTGCGGCGGAACCGACGTTACGACTGGTCGCGCCGCCTCGTCTCCGAGGCGCGGCTCTCCGCGGCCGACCTCATCTGGCCGGTGTTCGTCTGCGAGGGCGCCGACCGCACCGAGCCGATCGCGTCGATGCCCGGCGTCGAGCGGCTGAGTATCGATCGGCTCATCCGGGCCGTCGGCGAGGCGGTTGAGCTGGGCATCCCCGCGGTCGCCCTCTTCCCGGCCACGCCGCAGGAGGCGAAGACGCCCGGCGCCGAGGAGGCGTGGAACCCGGGGAACCTCGTCTGCCGCGCGTTGCGGGCGGTCAAGGCGGCCCACGGCGACGCCATCGGGCTGATGGCCGACGTGGCGCTCGACCCCTACTCGTCGCACGGGCAAGACGGACTGGTGATCGACGGCTACGTCGCCAACGACGCCACGCTCGAGGCCCTCGCCCGTCAGACGCTCGTCCAGGCCGAGGCGGGGTGCGACATCATCGCGCCTAGCGACATGATGGACGGCCGCGTCGGCCACCTGCGAGCCGCGCTCGACGGCGCCGGCCACGACCGCGTGTCGATCATGGCGTACGCCGCCAAGTACGCGTCGGCCTACTACGGCCCGTTCCGCGACGCGGTCGGCTCGGCCGGTTCGCTGGGCAAGGGCGACAAGAAGACCTACCAGATGGACCCGGCCAACAGCGACGAGGCCCTGCGCGAAGTCGCACTCGACCTGGCCGAGGGCGCGGACATGGTGATGGTCAAACCGGGGCAGCCGTACCTGGACATCGTGTCGCGGGTGAAGCGGGAGTTGGGCGCCCCGACGTTCGCCTACCAGGTGTCGGGTGAGTACGCCCAGATCGCCGCCGCGGCCGAGCGCGGCTGGCTCGACCGCGAGGCGGTGATGCTAGAGAGCCTCGTCGCGTTCAAACGCGCCGGCGCCGATGGCGTGCTGACGTATTTCGCGATGGGAGCGGCGAAGACGATGGCATAGGGAGAGACGAATGAAGCGCTTTCCATGGATCGAGCTTGTCACGTGTCACGTGTCACGTGTTGCGTGGCGAGCTCTCTGCTCGCGTTTCCGGCCGGCGGATTCGTTCTCGGTTGGCAGCTTGCCAAGGTGCCCGAAGGGTTCTTTGCGGGTCTACTAGGCTCTTTCTGAGAGCTGATCTTGACGGATCGTGGGGGTGGGTCGCAAGCGGAGCGGCGCCGCTTCGACGCCCAGGAGGGTCACTCGTTTGCATTTAGCGACGACCGGATTGGCTGCGTAGAAGCGACAGCCGTTGGGCGGATTCTTGCACGAGCTAACCTGCCGAGGTGACGTGCAGCCGACGCGAGTTTGGGCCAGCCGAACGTCGCTTCGGCCGATGCGTCCTCGGCCGGTCTGCCAGTTGCGTTTGCCCGCCCAGGTGGGTCACACATTTGTACTTAGCGGACCTGCGATAGGATGCGTCGAGCCGTATGGTTAGCCGGGGACTCTCCTGCCTGCAACTTCGCTTCTGCACTCCGACTACAGTAGAAGTAGAGCGGCGACCCCGTCGTTCCCCGAGGCTACCGAAGAGATGAAGTCTGCAAGTCTTTGGCTATTCGCCCTTCTTGCCGCAGTCCTTGGCTCGCTGGCTTCAGAATCAGAAGCCACCACGCATCGCACCCTGCGACTTCAAAGTGACCCCGTCATCCTCGACGGGTGCGTCCTCTTTGCCCAGGGGATTGGCAGCCTAACCAAGCTCGACTTGGCCACCGGTGAAGTGTTGCTACGCAAGGCTCCTGAGAAGCTCCGTTACGGCGGCGAGCTGCGGCCTCACCGGCTCGGAATCGTCATGGTCGACTTCGGGGACGTCGCGTTGCTGCACCCTGAAACGTTCGATGTGATTTGGAGCGTCACGGACGCAAACGTGGCGGCGATAGCCGAAGATCGGTTTCTCGTAAGCGACGGGAATCAGACCGTCACGTGCCATCGGCTAACCGACGGAGAGCCTGTTTGGTCGGTGGAGATGCCTGGTGGCTGGCAGCTATCGGCAGAAGGCAACGTCGGGGTGGTCTCAACCCCCGAAATCTACGACCAGCAGCACGCCTTAAAGGCGATGCGGCTAGACTCCGGGCAAAGGCTCTACACCGTGCGAGCCGAGCGCCGCGAACGCTTTCTTCGCGTTTATCAGGTAGGACAGGCCGTCTACGTGCTGACCTACGTGGGCGATATCCCAGCAATCGACAAGCCACCCCCAACGGCTCTTGTGGAGCTTGGCCAGGATGGTCGTAGGGTGCGGTCCATCGACTATGCTTCCCCCGAAATAATCTCAGAGCGAGGCGACAAGAGTTCCGGAGGGGGCTTCTACTTCGAAGGTCGTTATTTCTCCGTTCGGGACGGGTGCCGAGAAGCCTACGACTACGAGCCGGACCAGGTCGTCTACGCCTGGAAGACGGAAGACGTCTACCCAGAGCCGCTGAAAGCCGGCTTGCTGTTGGACCGCGGCGTAAGCACTCCTGCGGGCGGTAGGCACACCATTCTCGATCTTGCGAGCGATCAACGAGGATGGGCAATCTACCCGACGCAACTCCAAGAATCGGGAGTGATTGGTAGGATCGCGGAAGGTGAAGGGTGCCTCGTTTTCTCATCGATGGATGGACACGTCGAGTGCATTGACTTGGTGACGGGCCAGCCGCGATGGATGTACGTGTTCCCGCTGATTCGAGCTGGACGGGTGTTCTACTATGATGCCCAATCGCAACTCTCCGACTTAGCCAGCGAACCAGTCGTGGGGCCCAAGCGCCCCAATAGGGTCGCGGGTTCCCTAGTCCTGCGGCAGGACTTCGATAGCGGTTACCTAACAGCACTCCAGAAGAGCGGTAAGCTAGAGTACTCTGCGACGGTAGTCTTCGACCCGGCACCCGATGTGCCGCCGGTCTTCACGGGGCCTGACTTCGGACTCGTGCGTCTCTCGCTCTCTTCATTCCCTCTTGCCGCCCTGATCGGTCTCTATCAGGTGTTGCGTAGAATTCGCCTCAGACGGCCAGCTGCCTCACAAGTGGCAGGCGAACTGACTTCGAGCGATTGGAGGTGGGTGTCTTTCACTTCAGCGTTCTTTCTTAGTTGGCCCCTAGCCGGCCTATTGCTGCCAAGCAGAACTGGTACCTACGTCAATGTGCTTGTCGTTGGGTCGTCAGTGCTTCTACTTACTGTTGCATGCTACAGCGAGTGGAAGGCAAGCTCCTTGGGCAGAAAGCAGGCAGCCGAATGATCGGTCGGCAGGCTCTCGTCTTCACCCCAGTCTAGACGAACGGTAGTGAATCCCCGCGTTCATACCGGATCCGCAAAGGTGCAAAGGAGGCGTCATCCTGGGCACTTTGAGGCCGTTGGCCGATCTTCGACGGGTGAGCCAGCAACGTCGGCGTAGCGAGCCGCTGAGTCCGCGTCGGTCAGCTCAAACCTCGGCGACTTGTAGGTGGCTCGGCCGCATCGCTAAGTGCAAATGAGGCGTCGACCTGGGCAGGATAGCGTATGCCAAGAACGGACGTTTCCGGCCTTCTGACGCTCCATTGCTGCCAAAGGACTTGCGGCGACAAGACTGCCCCGAATCCCGTCCCGAAAGCCACGTCCCACAAGCCGGGCGGCATTCAGCTTTTGGAACTCGCTTACCGTACGAGATCGCAAGAAGGCGGGCGGCCCTTTTTAGCGGCCGATCGTCGCGGCGACGTGCGTCTTGCGGCACAGTTCGACGAAGGGATCCGGCCGTGGGACGCCGGCGAGGCGTAGCCGCTCGGTCTCGCCGTGGAGGAATACCACGTCGCCCGCGGGGTACCACGCTTGGCCGGGCAGCACCTCGATGCGGACGTCGTCGTAGTCGGCGTGCGTGATCGCCGCGGCCGGGGCCGCGTTACGCTCCAGCGGCCACACCACCTGCACGCCGCGGTTGGTCAGGCGGTAGCAGACCGCGTCGGGGTTCACCGGGCCGAACAGCACCAGTGGCTTGCGGGGCGCCTTGCGGGCTAGGAACAGCAGGCCGGCCAGCGGCGCGGTAAGCACCACCATCAGCCAGCCGATCGTCAGCGGCACGCCGCGGATCCGCACGCCCAGCCGCCAGCCGTACAGCCGCCCCAGGGCGCGGCCGAGCGGGCCGGCGGCGATCGACGGCCACACGTTGGCGACCGTCGCCTCGGCGACAGAGGCTGGCGTGACGCCGGCGATCGGTTGTGGGGTGGTGACGGCCATCGCGGAAAGCGTACGCTCGCCGCGCCGCCAACCCCAGCCCGCAACAGCGTTCGCCCCGCCCGCTATCTACTTTCGGCCGCCCACCGCCCACCGTCGTCCGCCTTCTGCCCACCGCCCACCGCCCACTCCTCACCCCGTGCACCCCGCCCAGCTACCGCCCGACGAACTGACCAAGGCGTGCACCGAGCGGCGGCTGCGGCGGTCGGGCCCCGGCGGGCAGCACCGCAACAAGGTCGAGACCGCCGTGGAGCTCACGCACACGCCCACCGGCGTGGCTGCCGAGGCGAACGAACGCCGCAGCCAGCAGCAGAACCGCGAGGTGGCGATCGGCCGCTTGCGGCTACGGCTGGCGGTGGAGCACCGCACGGAGCCCGCCGCGGCGACGAGCGAACTCTGGCGCCGGCGGACCAGTGGCGGCCGCATCGCCGTCAGCCCCGAGCACGCGGACTACCCTGCCCTGCTGGCCGAGGCGCTCGACCACATCGCCGCCGCCGAGTGGGACGAGGCGATCGCCGCCGAGCGGCTCGCCGTCTCGCGGACGCAGCTCGTGAAGCTGCTGATGCAGGAGCCCACGGCGATCGGCAAGCTGAACGACCGCCGAGCGGAACGCGGCTTCGGGCGGCTGCGGTAGAAAGTCAAACCACGGATGATACGGATGACACGGGGACGGGACGGGGGCGGTCGTGATCTCGATCGACGAACCGCCGCGCTGACCTACCATCTCGCATCCGTGAAATCCGTATTATCCGTGGTTGCCCCATGAAAACCTGCCTGTTCGATATCGATGGCACGCTGTTGCAGACCGACGGCGCCGGCATGTACGCCTTCGCCGAGGCGTTCGACGAGCTGTACGGCGTGAAGGAGCTGTCGCAGGACGTGCCCTTCGCCGGGTGCAGCGATCGGGGCATCGCCGCCGGGCTGTTCGAGGTGCACGGCGTCGAGAACACGGACGACAACTGGCGGCGTTTCCGCGAGGTGTACGTCGGCCGGCTCGGCAATCAGCTCCAGCAGCGCGACGGCGAGGTGTTGCCCGGCTGCGTCTCGCTGATCGAGAAGCTCGAGGCGATGGGCGACGTGCACATCGGCCTGCTGACGGGCAACGTCGCGGCCGCGGCGGAGCTGAAGCTCACGCACTACGGCCTGTGGGAACGCTTCGCGTTTGGCGGCTACGGCGACGAGCACCCCGACCGAAACGGCATCGCCGCCTCGGCGCTCGACCGGGCCCGCGAGCACCACGGCGAGGCGAGCGAGCAGGAACGCGTCGTCGTCATCGGCGACACGCCCAACGACGTGCGTTGCGCCCGGTCGATCGGCGCCTACGCCGTGGCCGTGGCGACGGGGCACGTCGAGCCGATCGCCCTGTTGGCGTCCAACCCGGACGCGTTGGTCGAGGACCTAACCGATCACCAGGCGGTGATCGACTTCTTGGCGTCCTGACGGGCCGCCTCGCTGGGCCGCCAGGCCGGTACGCGCGTACGTCGCCACGCCGTTACGAACGGAGCGGCCCGCAGAACCGGTCGCCGCGCGGTTCGGCGCCCCGCGAAGGCCGCATCGCCCGGGGCGGTCGCCTCGCCGCACGCCCTACGGTTCGACGTAACGCCCCCCAGTCCCCGGGGCACGCATCGAATCCATCGGCCCCATCGGCGAGAGGCATATCCGCGTGGCGAATCATTACGACCTGGCCATCATCGGCAGCGGCCCCGGGGGGCAGAAGGCGGCCATCGCCGCGGCGAAGCTCGGCAAACGCGTCGCGATCATCGAGCGGCGCCGCGAGCTGGTGGGCGGCGTCTGCCTGCACACCGGCACGATCCCGTCGAAGACCATGCGGGAGGCGATCCTGCACCTGACCGGCTTCCGCCAACGCGAGGTGTACGCCGACCAGTACCGCCGCCGCGGCGACATCACGATGGACGCCCTGCGGCAGAAGCTGGCGAGTGTCGCCGACCGCGAGTGGGACGTGATCCAGGACCAGTTTGACCGCAACGGCGTGAAGACCGTCGTGGGCGAGGCGCGGTTCGTCGGCCCGCACGCGTTGGAGGTGCTGGGCGACGGCGAGCCCGTCTACCTGTCGGCCGACAAGATCCTGCTGGCCCCCGGCACCAAGCCGGCGCGTCCGCCGCACATCCCGTTCGACGGCCGCACGGTCTTCGACTCGGACGAGTTCTTGAACCTGGAGCACATCCCCCGATCGATGATCGTGGTGGGCGGCGGCGTGATCGGCGTCGAGTACGGGCTGATGTTCGCCACGCTCGGCGTCCGTGTCACGATCATCGACGGCCGCGAGCGGCTGCTCGACTTCTGCGACCGTGAGATCGTCGACTCCCTCGTGTACAACGCCCGCGGCATGGGCGTGACGTTCCGGCTGGGTGAGAACGTCTCGGAGGTGCGCCGGCTTAAAGGTGGCTCCGTGGCGGTGGAGCTAGAGAGCGGCAAGCGCGTGCTCGGCGAGACGGTGCTCTTCAGCGTCGGCCGGCAGGGAGACACCGAGTCGCTCAACCTCGAGGCCGCCGGGCTGGAGCCGGACAAGCGGGGCCGCATCGGCGCCAACGAGCACTTCCAGACCGGCGTGCCGCACATCTACGCCGTGGGCGACATCGTCGGCTTCCCCGCCCTGGCGAGCGCCTCGATGGAACAGGGCCGCCAGGCCGTGAGCCACGCCTTCGGCGCCGAGACGGTCGACATGGGCGAGATCCCTTACGGCCTGTTCACCGTGCCGGAGATCTCGCTGATCGGCGCCAGCGAGCGGCAGCTGACGGCCGACCACGTGCCATACGAGATGGGGTTGGCTCGCTTCTCGGAGATCGCCCGCGGGCAGATCTTGGGCGACCGGACCGGCATGCTGAAGCTGCTGTTCCACCGCGAAACACGGGAGATCCTTGGCATCCACGCCATCGGCGAGTGCTCGACCGAGATCATCCACATCGGCCAGGCGGTCATGCGGCTGGGCGGCACGCTCGAGTACTTCCGCGACACGGTGTTCAACTACCCGACGATGGCCGAGTGCTACAAAGTCGCGGCGCTCGACGGCCTGAACAAGCTGACCGCGTACGGTGACGACGTGCTCGAAGAAGGCCCGACCGAGACCGTGGAAGGCGTCGATGAGGAGGCAGCGGAGCACGCCCCCGTCGAGCCGAGCAACGACTTCGCCCCCGTCTGAGCGGGGCGGGGCTGGCGGCCCTGGGCCGGCGTGTCTACCCTTCCGCCGTCCGCTCGTTTCTGAGCGGCCGACCGAAGCCGGACACCGAGCGAGCCATGGCCAGCAAGCGGATCGGGTTCGTCGATGACGAGCTTGAGAACTACCACGCCAACACGTACCTGCACGTCGCCCGCGGCCCGCTGGCCGAGCGGGGCTACGAGGTCGCCGGCGCCACGGCGATCGCCGCCGAGGCGGGCGCCAAATGGTGCGCCGAGAAGGAAGTCCCGTACTTTGATACGGTCGACGAGCTAGCGGCGGCGGTCGATTGCTTCGTGATCCTGGCGCCAGGCACACCGGACACGCACCTGGGCCTCTGCGAGCAGGTCTTCCCGCACGGCAAGATCACGTTCGTCGACAAGACGTTCGCCCCAGACGTAGCGACGGCCGAGCGCATCTTCGCGTTGGCCGACGAGCACGGCGTGCCCGTGCAGTCGACTTCGGCCCTGCGGACCACCAACGCCCAACGCGAGGTGCGGGACCTCGCGGACCCGCTGGTGAACCTCGCGCAGTGGGCCGGCGGGATGTCGTTCGACGAGTACGGCATCCACCCGGTCGAGCTGGCGGTCAGCTGCCTTGGCCCTAACGCGGAGCGGGTGTTCGTCACCGGCGCCGCGGACCACCCCACCGTCGTGATCGACTTCGCGGGCGGCCGCGTGGCGACGATCGACTTCAACGCCCACGAGCACGTCCCGTTCGAGGCGATGCTGACGACAACCCGCGCGTCGAAGCCCGTCACCGTCGACTTCGAGCCGTTGTTCGTCGACGCCATGCGGGCGATCCTCGACTTCTTCGACGCGGGCCAGCCGCTCGTGCCGCGTGAAGAGACCCTCGCGGTGATGAAGATCCTCGCGGCGGCCAGCGACCCAAGCGCCCGCAAGGCGCCACTCAGCCTCTAACCGAGGAACGAATCAGGTGAAGCTCGGAATCATCGGCGCCGGCGCGATCGGCGAAAAGCACGCCGCGGCAGCGGCGGGCGTGGGCGTGGAGGTGGCGGCGATCGCCGACCGAGACGCGGACCGCGCTGCCGCGCTGGCCGGGTCGTACGAAGCCGCCGCGGAGGCAGAGCCGCGGGCGGTGTTCGACAACGCGGACGTCGACGCGGTCGTGATCGGCGTTCCGAACTGCTTCCACAAGCCGCTCGCCATCGACGCGATGCGGGCGGGCAAGGACGTGCTGCTAGAGAAGCCGATGGCTCTCTCCGCCGCCGAGTGCGACGAGCTCATCGCCACGGCCGAAGAGACCGGCCGTGTGCTGCAGATCGGCTACGTGCACCGTTTCACCTCGGTGGGAAGCGCGGCGAAGCGAGTGGCCGAATCGGGCGACCTGGGCGAGGTCTACCACGCCAAGGCCCATCTGTTTATCCGCCGCGGCATCCCCGGCCTCGGCGGGTGGTTCACGACCAAGGCGATGTCGGGCGGTGGCTGCCTGATCGACTTGGGCGTGCACCTCTTGGACCTGCAGCTGTTCCTGCTCGGCCAGCCGACGGCCGTCGCGGTGAGCGGCAAGGCGTACTCGCGTTTCGGCACGAAGATGGAGGACTACGTCTACGAGTCGATGTGGGCCGGCCCGCCGAAGCTCGACGGCGTGTTCGACGTGGACGACTCCGCGCACGCGATGATCACGTTCGACACCGGCGCGACGCTCGACCTGCAGGTCACGTGGGCCGGCAACCTGCCGACCGGCGCCCTGCCCGACTCATTGATCGGCCTGTTCGGCGACCGCGGCGGGCTAACGTTCGAGCTGTTCGGCGACCACCTGCGGCTTGCGCACGAGGTAGCCGGCCGCAATACCGACTCGAAGCTCATGCTGCCCGAGGCAGACCAGATGGCCCTGCAGATGCTCGACTTCGCACAGGCCGTGGCGGACCGGCAGCCCGTGGTCGGGGCGACGCCCGCGGAGGGACGCGCGGTGCAGACGCTCGTGGACGCCATCTACGCATCGAGCGAGAAGAACGCACCGGTTACGCTGTAACGGCCGACCGCTCGTCCACCGAATGCCCGGCGTACGCGTAGCCCTTCCCTTCGCTCGATCCCGGCGCGGCCGTTATCGAAGTCTCGCTGCTAGCCGTTGCCACGTTCACTGACCAGATGGTCGTGGTGGCGTACCTGTTGGGCAGCCTGGTGTTAGGCCTGTACGCCAGCGGCTGGCTCCGCAGTGGCGGTGAGGCCTCTGCTGACGCCGTCGGCGCCGATGAGGCGTCGACCGACAAGCCGGACAGCGAAGACGACTACTTCTTGGCTGGCCGCCGAGTGCCCGGGTGGGTGAACGGTGTGTCGTTCGCCGCGACGGCGCTCAACGCCGACGTCGGCCCCACCTACTGCGGGCTGGCGGTGGTCATCGGCCTGCCGGTGGCGTTCTTCTACCTGCCGCGTTTCGCGTTGGCGTGGATGATCGCCGCGGCGTTGTTCGCGGTGCGTTGGCGGCAGCTCAACGTTCGCACCGGCCCTGAGTTTTACGCGGTGCGGTTCGGAGGCGACCGCACGCGGATCATGCGGATCTACATGGCGTTGTTCATGGTGCTCGTGAACATGGTGCCGTGGATCGGCGCCGGCATGCTGGGCGTGCATAAAATCTTCGGCCCGGCGTTCCAGATCGACCCGCTCGCCGCGGAGTGGGGCGTCGATCCGAAGCTCATCACGCTGGGCCTCGTGATGCCGGTGCTGATGCTCTACGTGTGGACGTCGGGCTTCGCGGGCGTGGTGGTCACGGACGTAATGCAGTCGCTGGTGATCGTCGGCGCGAGCCTCATGCTGCTGGTGATGGTGCTGTGGCAGCACGGCGGGCCGATGGGGCTGAGCGAGGCGATCGTCGCCGCGCAGCCGGCCACGGACTCCGCGGAGATTCTCTCGACCTGGCCCGTGTGGGGCCACCGCGTGCTGGGGCCGCTGGTGGTCATGGCGTGGCTGGTGGTGCCGACGGTCGGCCGGGGCGGGTTGGTCGATTTTGAAGGCCAACGCCTGTTCTCCTGCAAAAGCGACCGCGACGCCGCGCACATGAACGTGTGGGGGGTGGTGGGCCTGTGCTTCATGCTGCTGCTGCTGACGCTCCCGGCGATGGGGCTGCTAGTGGATCACCCCGAGCTGTACCACGCGGAGCCGGCAGAACGCGAGAAGTCGTACGAGCTGCTGCTGAACAACTACCTGCCGACCGGTTTGTACGGCGTCGCGCTGGCCGCGTTGCTGGCGAGCGTGATGTCCACGATCTCTAGCCACCTGAGCTACGGCTCGCAGACGCTGTTGAACGACGTGCTGCGGCCGCTGATGCCGAACTCGAAGTCGCTCGCCGGCGGAACGCCGACCGCCGTGTGGGCCGGTCGGTTGCTGATGCTCGTGATCCTCGGGCTGGGCGTCGTGGTGACGTTCAACGCCCAGTCGCTGATCGGTATCGCCATCGTGCTGGCCGGCATGTACGGGGCGACGGCCACGGTCTACTGGGGGCAGTGGTGGTGGTGGCGGGTGAACTTCTGGAGCTGGCTCACCGCGATGGTCGGCGGTCCGCTCATCTACGCCCTGCTCGGCGGCGTGAGCCTGCCGGGCGTCGCGATCCCGGGCCTGCTGCCGCAGATCGATTGGTGGGCCGCCCAGCTCGAGAAGGGCCAGTCCGTCCGCGACGGCATGGCCATGATCCAGGCCGCGCTCGGCATGGCGTTGACCTTCGCCGCTTGGGTCACCGTCACGCTGGTCTCAAAGCCCGAGCCGATGGCGACGCTCAAGGCGTTCTACAAGCGGGCCCGGCCGATGGGCGCGTGGAGCCCGGTGCGTGAGGCGTGCCTCGCGGACGATGACCCCTCTTGGAAGGTCCCGCCGACCGGCCTGTTGACGGGTGGGCTGGGCGTGGCCGTCGTCGGCGCCGTGATGGTCGCCAGCGGAACGCTCGCCTTCTCGGTCGCCACGGTCGGCCGGTACGGCGAAGCGTTGGGGTACGTGCTCGTCGCGGCCGCGACGGGCTACGTGTTCAAACGGCTGTTCGACAAGCACCTCGTCCGCATGGACGCGTCTCGCTAGCCCGGCTGCGGCCTACTCCGCGTAGAGCGTCTCGAACAGCTCCGCGTGCTGCTTAAGGCCGTCGTAATAGAAGAACACCTCGCCGGAGAAGCCGGCGTCGCGGTTGGCCCGGACCATCGCTCGGATGTCGTCCGAGGAAATGTTGTACCCGTCCGCTAGCGCGATCAGGATGCCCGGCGCCACCTTCGCCCGGTCGGCCGGGGCCACCTGCTCTTCGGCCAGCGGACGCAGCGTTTCCGCGTACGCCGCGGGGCGCTTGCGATACACCTGCGGGCAGAACAGGTCGCCCCAGCCCTCGCAGAGCCAGCGGGGCCAGTCCTGCAGGTAGTTCTCTTTGCTCCATGGGTACACGCTCGGCGCCCATGAGACACACAGCTCGGGGTCGAGCGCTTTCAGCTCGCCGTACGCCCGCTCGACGAAGCGGCTGAGCCGATCGGCCCGCCACTGCGTCCACGCCGCGTCGGTCGGGTCCGCCGGCGGCGACCGACCGTCGTGCTCGGCACGATAGAGCTCTAGCGTGAGCGGGTCGTAGCCGGCAGTGTTGGGCAGCGCGGGCAGCCGGTCGTCGCCCTGCACGCCGTCGACGTCGTACTCCCGGACCACCTCCAGGAGCAGCTCCATCAAGAAGTCTTGCACCGCCGGGTCGAACCCGTTCATCCATTGGAAGCCGTTGCGGCTGACCAGCTCGCCGTCGCGATCCCGGGCCGCCCACTCCGGGCGCTCCGCGATCAGCCGCCCGCCGGTGGGCTCTTGGTACGAGCACGAGAAGCCGAACTCCAGCCATGCGACGACCTTCAGCCCTTCGGCGTGCGCCGCGTCGATCAGCTCGCGGAGCGGGTCGCGGCCCTCGAGCCGCGGGTCGATCGCCACGCCGAACTCTCGCTCCATCACGCGGCTCGGGTACAGCGTGTAGCCCCGGTTCCACGTGACGACGAAGATCGTGTTGATCCCGGCCTGTTCGCACCGCGCCACGGTCTCGCGGACGCCTTCTGCGGAGTAGAGCGAGTCGCTGCCGACGTTGGCGACCCACACCCCCCGCACCGGCTCGGCGAGCCACCACGGCTGCTCGGCCGCACGCGCTGGTCCGCCGCCGATCGTCAACATCGCGAGCAGAAGACTAAGAAGGTACGTGCGTCGTCGGATCAAACCGTTCGCCTTTCCGCCAAAGCGCTAAGAGCGACTAGCAACAGCCCAACCGCCGCGGGTTCGGGGATTGATGCGCTCGCCATCGGTACGACTTGCCCGACCGCCGCGTTCCACAGGTCGTAGTCAAGCTCATCGACCACAAGGTCGCCGTTGGCGTCCGCCCGCAGGTCGGTGGTGCTGCCGAGCGTGTCTCGCCAGATCGTGTAGTCGGCTAGGTCCACGACACCGTTGTCGTTGAAGTCCGGCAGCACGGGCTCGCGGCGGTCGACCAGCAGCTCCACGCCCGTGGCAGCGAACACGGTCAGCTCTCGCGTTCCTGCCGGCAGCCAGCCGCCAGAGACCTCGACCCAGTCGCCGCCTTGCTGGGCGATGATCCGGTAGTTGCCGTCGGCCGGCACGTCGACGGTCCACGTGTCGGCGCCGGCGGGCGTCGCGACGGTCGGCGCGGGGCGATGGCCGGTGGGGAACAGCGGGTTCTCGGCGTGGCCGAGTGTCGCGACGTCGTAGTAAGCGGTCAGCTCCGCGTCGTAATCGTCGCGGACCGCCTTGCTGTAGAAGATCGAGTGCCCGGCAGCGCCGCTGGCGCGGGCGTCGTCGAGCATGAGTTCGAGGTCGGGCCAGGGCGTGTTCGCCCCCGTGCCGTTGCCACGCAGCCCGACGACGAACTCGTCGAGAGCGCCGGGAGCGAACTGGGCCTCCTGCACGGGGAACGTGGAGGCGAAGCCCGACTGAGTCGTGGTTCCCAGGTAGCTCGACCGGTACACCTGCACCGCGTACTCATCGAAGAAGCCGAGGTCCTGCCACAGCGGCCAGTCGGCGTTGAAGTTCGTCTCCGAGAACGCCGTGATCGACGGGCTCACCGAGATGTGCAGGTCGGGCCTCGTCGCACGGATCGTGGCGGCCAGCTCCAAGGCAAACTGCGTCACCTTCAACTGCCGCCAGGCGCGGAACTCCGGGTCGTTCACGTCGGTGGGCAGCTGGTTCTGCGTCTCCGAGGCGTAGAGCGTGGCCGTGGTCGTGTCCCATCCGAACTCACGTGGCCACGCGAGCCGGTCGTCGAACTGGATGCCGTCCAGGTCGTGGGCGTCGATCGCCTCGAGCGTGATGTCGATCAGCAGTTGCCGCACCTCCGGCACGGCCGGGTTCATCCACGCGAAGCCGTTGGACGGGTTGCCGTAACGTCCCTGCTGATCCTGCAATAGCCAGCCGTTTTGCTCGGCGACGCGGGTCAGCTGCGACGCGAACTGCACCGAGCTTGTGGTGCCGATGAAGTCGGTCATGAACCCATACTCGAACCAGCCGATGGCGATCATCTCGTTGCGATGCGCTTCGACGACCGTCTCGGCGACGAGGTCGCGGCTCGTTCCGAGGAACGGCGCGCGGTCGCGGCCGATGAGCGCGTCCATCGTCGGCGACGCGAAGTTCGTGTCGCCACGCTTCCAGGTCTCGATGTAGACGGTGTTGACGCCCACGTCGCGGAGGTCGCTCATGACCGAAGCGGTGTTGAAACCGCTGCGGATGTGATCCGGCCCGGTCGTGGTGAGCCACGTGCCGCGGACCTCGGCCGGGGCGCTCGTGGCGAGACCGACGGCCAGCAGCAGCGTTGAGAACGCCGCGACCCGCGCAGCCCAGCCCGGGCGGATCTTGGAGCGATTGATCATGGAGAGTCTCAGCGCCTGTTTTTCTTCGGCCCGCGCCGCGATCCCGTTGCGGCCCCGACACCTTTCGAGACTACTCGAGCGCTGCCATGCCGGACAGCGACGCGGAGTCGGCAAGGTCGGTCGCCGCACGCTCGTGCGCGATTGCGACGGTCGGTAGCGGAATCGCGCGATGCGATCGTTGCGTGGATTAGGGGAGGCAAATATGCTGATCGCTGATGGTCTTAGCGATATCCGCCCGCGATGCCCTCCGGCTCAGCACGACTCTCACACCGCGACGATCCCCATCCGCGCCCCATCCGCGCCCCGTCCGCGTTACCGGAACCGCACCCCACCCACGGAGAAACTCATCATGACCAGCCGGTACCTCGGCCGCGGCCTGCTCGCTGCAGCCGCTGCGCTATTTTTTGCGACGCCAGTCCTGGCGGTTGATCTCACAGAGGTCGCGCGGTTCGCCGTCGACTTCGCGTTTGCTTCTGACATTGTCAGCGAAGAGCCGCAGGATCCGCCGCTGCTGAACAATCCCAAGTACATCGGCACGAACCCCACCGCCGTCGCGTGGGATGGTTCGCAGCTCTACGTCGGTGGCTACAACAACGGCAACAACTTCGCGATCTCGGGCGCGATCGAGGTGCTCGACGCGACGCGCACCGGTCTGGTGACGACCGAAGACGCCGACTTCAGTGACCCGCTGTTCGTCTCCATGGCGACCGGGCAGTTCCGCGGAGTCGCCGGCATGGACATCTCGGGCGGTAACCTCGCGATCGCCACCGACCTGGGTTTCGCCTCGACCGACTCGATCCAGCTCTTCGACACGTCCGACAACTCGAAGACGTGGGACCTCGGCGCCGCGAGCATCACCAACGAGCGTGGCGGCAGCGGTGTGGCGTTCGACCCCGGTTTTAACGGCGGGGGAACGGACCAGGGCGTGGCCTGGACCAAGTTCGGCAGCGGCACGCGTGCGCTGCAGAGCACGGCGGACGGCTCAATCCTCCGTGATTTCGGCGCCACGTTGCCCGGCTTCACTTGGCTTCCGAGCACGATCACCGGAGGCAACTTTGCCCGCTCGATGACCTTCGACCCGGACACGGGCGACATCTACGTTCGCCGGTCGAACCAGATCGACTTCGCGGAGCGTACCGGCGACAATTCGGTGAACCCGCCGGTGGAGCTCGTCGTCAACACGCCGGGGCCCGGCAACGCGAACTTCGTCAGCAGCCAGAACATCGCGTTCATGAGCAACACGTCGGAGGGCGACCTCTTGGTCTTCAACGACCGCGACGTCACGAGCGCCCAGGCGTTTCTCGACGTGATCAAGGTGACCGACACCGCCGGCGTTGAGCAGACCGTCAACTACACGCTGTTGACCGAAGACCCGATCGGCGACGACGACGATGTCGGCTGGTACGACTTCAGCTTCGATCCCGTGTCGCAGACGCTCGCGCTGCTCGATTCGAGCAACCGCAACGTGCATATCTTCCAGGTGGGCGGGGCCACGGACCTGGCCGACGGCGACTTCGATGCCGACGGCCGCGTCGATAACACCGACCTCAACCTGTTGCTGAACAACTGGGGTAACACGAGTGTTCCGGGCAACTGGACGAACAACTTCACCCCGAACCCCGGCGTGAACAACGACGAGCTGAACTTCCTGCTCAACACGTGGGGCAACGGCGTCACGGCTGTCCCCGAGCCTGCGTCGGTGTTGGTCGCGGCCCTCGGCGTGCTCGGTCTGACCGCGACACGCCGTCGGTGATCGGTTATCGATACAGCGGCGGGGGTCACGTGGCCCCCGTCGCTTCTCGTTTTCAGGGGCAGAAGGTTCAAGCGTAGGGAGACGGGCGGATGATTCGTTCGGTTCGCGGGCCGGGGAACAGCGGGCGTGGCTTCACGCTGGTGGAGCTTCTGGTGGTGATCGCCATCATCGGGATTCTGGTCGCCCTGCTCTTGCCGGCCGTCCAGGCGGCGCGTGAGGCGGCCCGCCGGGCTCAGTGCGCGAACAATCTCAAGCAGATGGGGCTCGCCGCTCAGAACTACCTGAGCACGTACGACGATCGTCTGCCGTTCGGCTACGCCGGTCCCATGGATATCCCGCCGAACGGGCGGGCTTACCAGAAGCGGGGCGTGTTCACCGAGCTGCTGCAGTTCATGGAAGAGCAAGCGATCTACGACGCGCTGATCTTCGACTACGGGCGGGACGGCAATCCGAGTGACCCCTACGCGGACCCGGCACGCGATCAGGTCGTCTCCGGGTACATCTGTCCGTCTTGGGAGGACCCGTTTGTGGTTACCGGGTCGGAGCCTGCGTTGGGCTACCAGAACGGCGCCCTGGCCAGCTATGTGGGCTGCGCCGGCGCGGCCAGCCCCGCTGGCATGAGCGAGGAAGACTACATCGGCGGGGTCAGCCAGGGTTATCCCGACAACGGTGCGTTCACGCTCGACTTTGAGCTCGGACCGCCCGCGAACGGGAACTATGTCGGCCGTCGCCGGCCCGGACGCGAGGTGACCGACGGGCAGAGCAAGACGATACTGATCGGCGAGTTCATCCACCGCGATCAGGAGATCGGTCAGCCGCCGGCTGAGTTCCCGGGCAATGTTCGACCGTGGTACCTCGCGGGCTACCACCCGTTCCCGTGGCAAACGCCTTTCATCTACTCGATGAAAGAACTCGTAGTCACGCCGAACACGCGGTTCCAAACCCGTGATGATCCGGGATGGAACCGCCTGCCGATGGGCAGTTACCACCCGGGGGTCACGCTCTTCGTGTACGTCGATGGCAGCGTTCACATCATCGCGGACGATATCGAGCTGAACACTTACCTATCGCTCGGCACGGTGGACGGAGGAGAGGTTGAAGGCGATGGAGTCTAGGCTTGCCGCGATGGTCTTGCTGGCGGCCTTCGCCGTGAGCGGGTGCGACGACTCGCCGCTTGTGGCCCCGGTCACGGGAGTCGTGACGCTCGACGGCGAGCCGCTCAAGTTCGGCTACGTCGTGTTTCAACCCACGAGCGGTCAGATGTCGAAATCGGAGATCGGCTCGGATGGGTCGTTCGAGATGTCGACGTTCAAGCTCCACGACGGGGCGACCATCGGCACGCACCTCGTTAGCGTGAAGTGCAACGAGGGCCACAGCCCCGAGGCGCGGGCGCAACGGCAAGGAGACGGCGTCGTGCTCGGGCGATCTCTCGTGCCGGCCGCCTACACTCGCGGCAACATGAGCGGCATCACCGCCGACGTGCCCAAGGAAGGTCTTCCCGACTTCCGAATCGAGCTCAGCTCGCAGGGCCCCGGCCGATGACCCACCGCTCCGTGTCGCTCTTCGTCGCGGCGGTCGCCGCCGCGGTCTCGCTCCACGTACGCCCGGCGACGGCCGCGGACCTCGTGGAGTCTCGGTACGACGTTGTGATCGCCGGCGGCACGACGGCGGCTTTGGCCGCAGCGTTCGCCGCGGCCGACGACGGCGCCACCGTCGCTCTGCTGGAGCCGACCGACTGGATCGGCGGGCAGCTCACCGCGTCGGCCGTCCCGGCGGTCGATGAGGCTTGGCACAAGGTCCGCGCCAACGCCGACGTGCACGGCGGCGGGGGCGACGCGGGGGGCGAGGTCCTGCTCAACGTGTCGGCCGTCGCCCGCGACCCGCGCAACATCACCCCGTTCCTGCGAGACGCGTTGCTCGCCACCGGCAACCCCGGCCAGGGCTGGGTCAGCCGGTTCTGCTTCGAGCCGCGGCCGTTCATGGAGCGGTTCCTGATCCCCCGCGAACGCGAGCTGGCTGGCCGCCTGACCGTCTACCGCGAGACCGTGGTCAAGCAAGTCGAGACCTCGGGCGAACGGATCGACGCGATCATCGCGGTCGAGCGCACTCCCATGCCGGGCGTCGCCGCGGCCGGCTACGACCGGTTCCCCTCGGAGGACCTCGCCGACTGGTACTCGCCGACCGACTCGGAACGCTTCGCGAAGAAGGTGCATCGGTTCACCGGCGCCGTGTTCATCGACGCCACCGAGTGGGGCGAGGTGATGGCCCTAGCCGACGCGCCGCTGCTGCAGGGCGTGGAGGTGGTCGACGGCGAGCTTGCCACCCACGAGACGTGCGGCCAGTCGATCACGTACTGCTTTGTGCAAGAGATGCACGCGGCGGCGGTCGCCGATCACCCGGCCATCGAAGACGTCGGCAACCTGGGGCTCGGCGCCTACGCCGAGCGGCCCGACGCCTGGCAGAAGATCTGGACGTACCGCCGCATCAAGGGCGAGGGCGGCGAGGCGTCGCCGGGCGAGCTCTGCCTGCAGAACTGGGGCTACGACGTCGAGCGCGACGAGGGGGGCAACGACTACCCGTTCGCGTACCTGTTCCTCGACGCCGAGAAGACGACTGCGCAACGCGACGACTGGCAAGGCGGCGTCGACGTCGGCGTGCTGGCAGCCGCGGAGAAACGCGCGCTCGCGTGGCACGAGTGGTTCCGCAACGCGGCGCCCGACGGTGTCGATCCGGACCAGATCACGCTCAACGGCGAGGTGCTCGGCACGGGGCACGGCCTGGCGAAGCTGCCCTACATCCGCGACACCCGCCGCTCGGTCGGCGTGGGCGGCTTCCTGCTGAAGTTCGACGACCTGATCGCCCCCGTCGAGGGCGGCCGGCTCACGCGACGCACCGGCACGGAGTTCCCGGACCGCGTCGCCCTGGGCGCCTACCCGGCGGACATCCATCCGCTGGTCGGCTGCAAGTACCCCGAGCACGTGCACGTGAACCATCCGACGATGCCGTTCTACCTCCCGCTACGTGCGTTGACGAACGACGGCTTCGTGAACCTGATGGTCGCCGGCAAGACGATGGCTCAGACGTTCGTCGCCAACTCGGCGACACGCCTGCAACCCATCGAGTGGTCCAGCGGTGTCGCCGCGGGAGTGGTGGCGGCCGACCTCGCCGGCAGCGGCGCGACCACGGCCGAGGCGTGCGACGACCACGAGCGGCTCCGCGCGCGGGTCGCCCGCCACACGCCGATCGATTGGGTCTTCCCCGGCGAGTAAGTGCCCGCGGCGTCGATTGCTTTCGGCCGCCGACGTTCGATTGCGCGGTCAATTCCTAACCCCCGCGCAGAGACACCGCGGGGAGGGTCGACGCCACCATCGTGGCACGCCACACTCGGCCATCGCCGGGCGGCCCTCCTCGGGGGGGCCATTGGCGTGGTTGGCATTCAAGACGCAGCGGAGAAGGCGCGTGTCCTTATCGGTACAGCTGAGCGGTTTCGCGGACGAGACGTCGCAGTCCAAGGCGGCGGGCGAGCAGTTCGCGGCGATGGCGGCCCTCGGGCTGCGGCAGTACACGCTGCGGTTTATCGACCTGGGCTCCGGCGTGAAGAACGCCATGGACCTGACCAAGGCGGAGCTCAAGCAGCTCGTCAAGCTACAAGCCGAATTCGGCCTGAGCGTGGCGACGCTCGGCTCGCCGATCGGCAAGGTGAAACTGCTGAACGTCGATGACGGGACGGCGAACCGCTACACGCCGTTCAAGCAGTACCTGAAGAAGGACGTCGCCAAGGCGTGCGACCTGGCCCAGACGCTGGGCACGAAGCTCGTGCGGGGCTTCTCGTTCTACCACCCGAAGGGCGAGGCGCCCGAGGCGCATCTCTCGCAGGTGGTCGATCAGCTCGGGGCGATCGCCGAGGCGTGCGGCGAGCGCGGGCTGGTGTTCGGCCTGGAGGTCGAGGCGAACCTCGTCGGGCAGACCGGCCCGCTGCTGGCGAAGATCCACAAGCAGGTCGCCCACCCGGCGATGGTGCTGATCTTCGACGCGGGCAACCTGCTCACGCAGGGCTACTCGCCGGACGAGACGTTCGAGCAGTACGAGTCGATGAAGCGCGGCCTCGGCTGGGTGCACATCAAGGACTACCGGCCGATCCGCACCGCGTCTCGCGGCGGCCACATCGACGAGGACGCCCTCAGCGACTACCAGCCCGTGCAGACCGGCAGTGGCGTCTACGAGCGGGTGCTCCGCGACCTCGCCGAGAGCGCCGCGCCGATCGAGCGGCGGCTCAAGAAGTCCGGCCTGCCCGGCGTGCTGCTCGACCTGGAGCCCCATGTCCGCGGCGGCGGGCAGTTCGGCGGCTACAGCGGCCCGGACGGCATGGGCGTCGCCCTCCGCGGGCTGTGCTCGATGCTCGACTACCTGGGCGTGGGCTACGACCTGCGTGGCCGGGCCGACCTCACCTGAACCTCTCTTCTCTCTCGACGCGACCCATGAAGAAGACCTACCGCATCGGCATCGTCGGCGTCGGCGCCATCGCCGGGATCCACGCCAAGGCGATCCGCGATATCGATGGCGCCCAGATGGTGGCGTTCTGCAACGGCGTCGAGCCGCGGATCGGCGAGTTCCGCGACGAGTACGGCGGCGAGTACTACGAAGACTACCAGGCGATGATCGCCGGCGCCGAGCTGGACGTCGTCACCATCTGCACGCCCAGCGGCGCGCACATGGAGCCGACCGTCGCGGCCCTCGAGGCCGGCGTGAGCGTGCTCTGCGAGAAGCCGCTGGAGGTGGATCTCGAGCGGGCCGGCAAGATGCTCGACGCCGCGCGGGCGTCGGCCGGCCGCCTGGGCAGCGTCTTCCCCCAGCGGTTCAACCCGGTGGTGCAGGCCGCGCATGAGGCCGCCAAGGCGGGTCGGCTCGGCACGCTCGGCATGGCCGCGGCGTACGTCCCCTGGTGGCGTGATGACGCCTATTACGGCCCGAACCGCTGGCAGGGCACCAAGAAGCTCGATGGCGGCGGCGCGCTCATCAACCAGTCGATCCACGCGGTGGACGCCATGCAGTGGCTCGCCGACGCCGCCGGCGCCGGCCCCGCGGTCGAGGTCTCGGCGTACAGCAACATGCTGTGCCACAACCCCGAGCACATCGAGGTTGAGGACTGTTGCGCCGCGGCGGTGCGATTCGAGAAAGGCCCGCTGGGTGTGATCCTGGCCTCGACGGCCATGTGGCCGGGCGGCGCCGTGCGGTTCCACGTGGGCGGCCGCGACGGCTCGATCGAGGTGCACGAGGACGAGCTCGTCACGTGGCGGTTCCGCGACGAGACGGCCGAAGACGAGGCGACCCGCGAGCGGTTCGGCGGCGCCACGGCCGAGGGCGGCGCGGCCGACCCGATGGCGATCGACTACTCGAAGCACACCCGCAACATCGAGGACTTCCTGCGAGCGCTCGACGAGGATCGCCCGTCGCTGGTGGAGCCCGAAGAGGCGTGGAAGTCGCTGGCTATCATCCGCGCGGTGTACGACTCTGCCGAGAGCGGCAAGCCCGCCGCGGTGGTTTACAAGTAGCGCGGACGAGCGTTGCCGCCGACAGGCAACGACCCGCCGCCGTCTGCCCCCTGCCCCTGCCCGCTTTCCCTACTGCCTTCCCTAGGGTCTTTCCTACTGCGGCCGACTCCAGCGGCGCTCGTCCGGCGGCGTGTCGGATCGGCTCAGGCACGCGGCGCCGTCGGAGCGATACGTGAAGCACCGCGCGCCGGGGCCGAAGAGGTGCCACTGCTCCAACAGGTCCGTGCCGAAAGGCTCGGTGTCGATGCGCCCCCCGAGGTCGAACGCTAAGACGCTCTGTCCGGTTTCCGGCAGCATCGCCACACGGCTCAGCATCTGACCCTCGAGCTTGCCGCACGCGGCGGCGATTTCTGGATCCGACGATTCGTAGTCGGCCAGCCGCTCGTCGTCTTGCGTGATCGTCCAGCCGCAGCAGTAGATCCAGAGATGCCACTCTCCCTTCAGGCGGGGCGAGCGGTACGCGGGGAGCTCGCTGTCCGGCCGCGTCTGGGAGCTGTTGCGGATGCTGAGGTAGGGCTCGCCAAACTCCAACGTGAGGAAGCTGCTGTACCCTTGTTGCACGCCCCAGCACGGCAGCCGCAGCAGCGGCTCGGTCCAGCGGGCGAATGGCGGCGGGTCTTCGTGGGAAGCCATGCGTGGCGGCGGCCGCCGATCTCGCTTGAGGGGGTCAGCCGGCGTCGGCTTGCGGAGTGGTGTCGCGGGCGTCCGTCGCCGCGGAGGCCGGCCGCGGTGTCAGCACCGCGGCCAGCACAAACGCCCCCGCCGCCGCGAAGCCGTACCAGCCGGTCTTGCTGTAGATGCTCGTGCAGGCGCCGACGGTCGCCAGCAGCAACGCCAGGCCGAGCACCGTGTTGACGGCCACGCGTGTGCCGCCCGTCGGGGCGGCGTCGCCCAGCACCCGGCGGCTGTTCATCAGCACCAGGAATGTCACGTACGCGATCGGCAGCAGGACCAGGCCGAACACGCTCGTGGGCACCGCGAGCCAGAACATCGCCTTGGTCCACACGAACGGCGCCACGGCGCCGAACAGCAGCGGCAGCAAGGCGCCCAGGAAGTGCGTCATGCCGCGGTGCGGGGCGCCGAGCGCCTCGCAGACCACGTAGCCGTTGATGAGCATCAGCACGACGATCGTCGAGAGGGCCATCGCGACCACGCCGAAGCCGAACACGAGCTGAGCGACCTGCTCGCCCACCAGCGGCTCGAGGGCCTTGGCCAGGTCGTCCGCGTCGCGGCGCACCAGCGTGGCGGCCATCTGCTTGTCGGCCGTCGGCAGGGCGGCCCGTTGTTCGATCAACCGGTCGGCCGACTGCCACTCGGCAACCTGTTCCGCGCCGTGCTCCCAGGCGAGCCGCGTGTCGAGCAGGCCGAGGTACTCGCCCGCGCTCTTACCGCTGGCGACGGCCTTGGCCGCGTCGGGCGTCGGCTCCGCGGCGACGAGCGCCTCGTTGTACTTGCCGTGGAACTGCGCGGAGGCCGCCATCACCACGCATGCCGTGGCCAGCAGGAACGGCACGAACAGGCCGACCGCCAGATCGCTCAACGCGAGCCCCCGGAACGTACGGTCCCAGCCGCGGTCGAGCAGCGAGTTGGGCAGCAGGAATGTCATGTTGATGCCCACCGCCGTGGCGGCCGCGGTGAGGATGACGTCCCGGCGGTTGCCCTCGATCAGCCCGGCCCAGAACGACTCGCCCGCCTCGCCGCAGGCTGCCAGACCCTCGGCGAACGCCGCGGGCGTTCCGGTCAGCGAGCCGAAGTCCGGCACGAACCCGCTCCACACGGCGGACCAGTCGATCCCGCCTTCCACACCGGTGAGCTTCACCACCACGCCGAGGAAGCACAGCACGACCACACCGACGAGCACCTTCAGGACGTTCTCGAAGATCTTCATCCCGCGCCCACCACGCTCGTACGAGATGATGGTGGCGAGTGCCGCCGCCGCCAGGATCGCCACGGCGATCACCTTGCCGGTCGATCCGCCAAGCGCCTCGGGCGCGAGGTTCTGCGTCATCGCCGCGGTGCCGAGGCCGAACTGCGGCAGGCACCAAACGACGTTCGCCATCAGCGTGGCCAAGGCCCAGCCCCAGCCGAGCACGGGGCTGACCTCTTGCGTGACGAGGCCCAGTGGACGACGCCCGGTGGACAGCGTCACGTACGCGATCGCCGCGAGCATGGCGACGCCCATCAGCATCGCCAGCGGCTGCAGCCACATCAGGCCGTAGCCGGACAGCACGCCCAGATAGAGACCACCGGCGAGCGATCCGCCGCCGAGCGTGATCGCGCTCTGCAGCCAACCGGGGCCCGACAGCCGCAGGTAGGCGCCGAGCTTGGCGCCGGGGCCACGATCAGCGACCGATTCGAGCACCGCGCGGTCGTGAGCCAGCCGATCGTTGGTCTCTGCCATCGCGTATCGCTCGTCCTTCTACGGCCGAACGGTCCGTGGTATCGAAGAGGGTCTCAGCGACGTTGTCGCCGGGCGTTACACTAAGCGGGCCACTAGCTAACGCCAAGCGGTCGGGCGGGTGTGCTGCGGGCTGAGTTGCGGTTCTGAGTTCTCTCTGCGCGTCGTGAGGAAGGTTGGCGGTAAATCCGCCAAGCAAGGAGCGAAAGATGAAGCTCGCGATCTGCAACGAGACGTTCGTCGACCACGACCTAGCCGGCGGGTTTCGTCTGGCCGCCCAGATCGGCTACGCGGGCATTGAGATCGCCCCTTTCACGCTAGGGTCACGGGGGAGGATCACGGAGTCGCCGCTCGCCGACGTGCGCGAGCTTAGCGCCCAGCGACGCATCGAGATCCGCCACGCCGCGGAAGACGCCGGGCTGGAGGTCGTTGGCCTCCATTGGTTGCTGGCCAAGACCGAGGGATTTTACCTCACCAGTCCCGAACCGGCCGTCCGGCACGCGACGGCCGAGTACCTGTGCGCGTTGGGCGTGCTCTGCGCGGACCTGGGCGGCAAGGTGATGGTGCTCGGCTCGCCCCAGCAGCGGAACCTGCTGCCGGGAGTCACCTACGAGCAGGCCGAAGAGAACGCCGCCGAGGTGCTAAGGGCTGCGACGCCGGTGCTGGAGAATCGCGGCGTCACACTAGCGCTTGAGCCGCTCGGCCCGGCCGAGGGCGACTTCATGACCACGGCGGCGGCCGGCCGTGCGTTGGCCGCCCGCGTCGATTCGCCCTCCTGCCGGCTGCACCTCGACGTCAAGGCGATGGCCAGCGAAGCGATCCCGATCCCGCGGATCATCCGCGAGAGCGCCGACACGGTCGCCCACTTCCACGCGAACGACCCGAACCTGCTAGGCCCCGGCATGGGCGACGTGCCGATCGGGCCGGCGCTCACCGCCCTGCGAGAGATCGCTTACGACGGCTGGATGTCGGTCGAGGTGTTCAAGTACGAGCCCTCGGGCGAGGCGATCGCCCGCACCAGCTACGAGAACCTGCGGGCCGCGCTCGCACAGGGTTGCGTCTGAGTCGCCGCGGCTAAACCGTCCACAGCCCGAGCGCCGGGTTGCGGATGAAGTAAAACGGCTTGCCGTCGGGGCCGTCGTGCCAGCCGTCCGTCAGCACCTGCGGATCGTACGCCGCTGCGGCGTCGGCGTAGGGACGGTGGTTGTAGCCGACCGACGTCACCTCCTCAGCCGACAGGCCGTCGCCGGTGCAGTAGGTGACCGAGAACCGATCTTCGGTCGAGCCGTGAATCAGGTGCGCCGCCGCGGAGAGGTTGCCCGCGAGTTCGGGGTCGTTATCCAGCGCGGCGAGCGTGGCTGGCGTGCCGCGGTAGCCGTGCTTGCGGATCTGCGTGTCGATCGCCTTGTCTTCGCCGAAGGTGTGCACCGCGGGCGCGAGCACGATCAGCTCGCCGTCGTCGGCCATCGCTTTCCGCGTGCGGTAGACGGCTTTGTTGCCGAGCCAAGTTGATTGGAACTCGCGGGGGTCGAGGTAAACGACACACCGATCGATCGGTCGATCGACGTGTGTCAGGTTCAGCTCGCCGGAGAGCTCCGCGGCCCAGCGGAAGCACTCGCTGCCGTCCCCCGCGGTAACGGCTCGCAGCTGCGGCCCCGCCGGCTTGTCCTCGACCACGGTCAGCAAGAAACGCACGTCGGCCCGCGGCTTCACGAACCGATAAAAACCCTCGTCCATCAGCCGTCGAACCGGCGTGTCGACGACGCCGAGCACCTGCTCGATTCCGCAGACGGCGCCGAGGAAGTGCGACTGATGCAGCATCTGCCCGCCGCCGCAGCCGATGCAAACGTTCTTCGAGTGGTTGGCGAAGCCGATCACCTCGTGCGGCACCACCTGGCCGATCGAGAGCACCAGATCGTAGTCGCCGCTGACGATTCTTCGATTGACGGCCACCTCGACCGACGACCGCATGCGATCCTCGGACAGCTCCGCGAGGAAGTCTTCCGGCAGCACGCCGAGCGACTCGAGGTCGTTCCGCCAGTCGTGCGCGATAAACCGCTCGAGCGGGATCTCGTCGCCGAACATCATCCGCAGCTGCTCTTCGGTCATCGGCAAGTGCGTGCCGAGCGCCGGCAGGATGTCGATCTCGACCGAGCCGTGCAGCGTCCGCCACAGCTCGGCGGTGATCGCCCCGGCGTACGAGTACAGCCGCGTGTGATCGGGCGGCAGCAGCAGCAGACGCTTCACGCCGGGGCGCGAGATCCAAGAATTGGACACCGACGCGACGATTTCTTTCAGATTTTCATCGGTCAATCCGTCGGGACCGGCGTCGATCGTAAGCAGCGGGTCCGACGGGGTGCTCATCTGGTGCGCGCTCGGTTGAACGGGTCGTAAACGACTGGGCCTCTATGTATAAGTTGAGGCCCGGCGCCGCAATTCCTCGACGCGGATCTTCGACGCGGATCTTCGACGCAGTTCTTCGACGCAGTTCCTTCTCATCCGGCGGAGCGTTCTTCTCGATGGCAGCCCTCACGATCCGCGCGGACCAGTGCGACCTCGACTTCCTCTCGCTCGGTGCGTTAGTGCACCGGCTCGACCCGGGGCAGACGCCGTTCCGCCGCGCGCGGAGCTTCGACGTGCACGTCTCCGGCGGCGAGTACAACTGCGCGGCGAACCTTGCCGGCTGCTTCGGCCTGAAGACCGGCGTCGCCACGGCGATGGTCGATAACGGCATCGGCGAGCTGATCCAGGCGCAGGTCCGCGAACGTGGCGTGCGGCCGGTGTACAAGCACTTCGAGCACGACGGCGTCCGCGGGCCCAACATGGCCACCGTCTACAGCGACCGGGGCCACGGCGCCCGCGCGCCGGTGGTGTTCTACAACCGCGCCAACGAGGCCGGCGCGATGCTCAAGCCGGGCGACTTCGACTGGAAGGCGATCTTCGATCGTGGCGTCCGTTGGTTCCACTCGGGCGGCATCTTCGCGGCCATCGGCCCGCACACCGCCGAACTGATCGTCGAGGCGATGCAGGCAGCCCAGGCGGTCGGCACGGTCACGTCGTTCGACCTCAACTACCGGGCGAAGCTGTGGCGGACGCTCGAAGGGGGTGAGGAGAAGGGCTTGGAGATGATGCGTTCGATCGCGAAGAACGTAGATGTGCTCGTGGGCAACGAGGAGGACCTGCAGAAGGGCCTCGGCCTGGAGGGCCAGGATGTCGAGCACAAGTCGAAGCTCGACCCCGAGGCGTTCTTCGGCATGATCGATCAGGTCAAAGCCGAGTACCCCAACGTAAAGGCGGTCGCCACGACGCTCCGCGAGGTGAAGAGCACCAACCGTCACAACTGGGGCGCCGTGCTTTGGCTCTCCGGGGACGGGGGGCACGACGGCGAACGGTTCGTCAGCCCGACGATGGAGCTCGACGTGCTCGATCGCATTGGCGGCGGCGACGGTTTTGCGTCGGGCCTGATCTACGGCCTGCTCGACGGCCGTCCGACCGAGGAGGCGCTCAAGCTCGGCTGGGCCCATGGCGCCTTGCTCACCACCTTCGCCGGCGATGTCTCGCTGGCGAGGCTGCCGGAGGTCGAAGCGCTGGCGGAGGGCGGTTCGGCACGCGTGCAGCGGTAGCTAAGCGCCGATCGTTCCGATCGACGCACAGCCTTCGGACCATGACCCACACCCGCAAGCGGTAGGCCGATTACCCCCGGAGAGACTTCTCCCGTGCGAGGCGTGACGACTGCCGGGCGCCGAGGAACTGACGCTTCGCTCCGCGTAATTCGATTTCCTTCGCGCGGCGCCCGATGCATACTAAACAGCAAGCCGCTTCTCTCCTTCTTTTCTGGATCAGGCCTCATGATACGACCACACCGAATCACTCTTCTGCTTGCGGGCGTCGCCGCGCTCGCTTGTATTCCGACGACGTCCGCTTTGGCGACGACGCTTATCGTCGATGACAGCTTCGCCGACGGCGATCGCGCCGCGACCGGACCGTTGCAGGCCGACTTCTTCGCCTCGTCGACCTCCAATGCGATCGAGTCGAACGCCGGGTCGGTTGGCCTCGTCAGCGGCGGCTCGGGCCGGCAGATCCACGCGTTGTTTCCCACCCAGACCCTGGCCAACGCCGGGGACACGCTCCTGACAAGCTTCACGTTCATGACCCCAGCGACGGTCGCGTCGGGCAACGAGGACCTCCGCTTCGGCATCTTCGACAACCTTGGCCGCACGTCGGCGTCCGAACTCGGTCAGGACACCTCGTACAGCAGCGGCAGCCCCAACGCCTCCTATAGCGGGCTACCAGGTTACTACGCGGAACTCGACGTGGAGAGCGCCGACTCGGGGACCGACCTCAACATCCGCGAGTCGAACCCCTCGACCAGCGGGCGCCTGCTCGCGACAAGCTCGGGCTTCACCAATCTCGGCAGCGGCTCCGACATCGGGTACGCGATCGTCGCCGACACGGAGTACACCGCCACACTCTCCGCGACCCGGACGGCCACCGGTGGTCTCGACGTCACCACGACTTTCTTGGGCAACTCGCACACGGAGAACGTTGCCAGCCCGCTGTCGTACGACTTCGGGATGCTCGCCTACGGCTCCTCCAGCGGCGCGTTCGGCTCGTCGAACACGCCGGGTGACCCTGACAACGGCATCGACATCACCAACGTGCGAGTCGAGTTCGTCGCGGGCATCCCCGAGCCGAGCACGGCCGCGCTCGCGCTGTTGGCCACCCTGGCGTTTGCGAAGCGCCGCTTCTGATCGACGCGATCTAGCCCAACAAGACGGGAAGCCGCCGACCGACATTTCGGTCGGCGGCTTCTTGCTTACCGATCGGCAACCGGGTCACCACGCTAAATGGACGGCGGCGTGACATCCGGATCGTTCTGCGGCGTTTTCGTAGCGATTCCGGCGATCGCGGTCGTGGTTTCGATCGCGCAGCCGTGCTCACGGGGGCAGCGCTTACCTCGGGCGGATCGCGCCTCCGCGAAACGGCGTCGGCTCCATCATCCGCCACGTCGTCATACTTTCAGCCACCGGGCGGTCTCGCCGTACAGCAGCCGGTGGGCGTCGCGTTGGATCGCGTCTTCATCGACTCGCCAGCCCGCCTTCGCTAGGTCGGCGTACTTCTCGGTCAGGACCGTCGCGATGATCCGGCGGCTGTGGTCCCACTTGTAAACGAGCTGCTCCAGCACACGGCAGTCGCTGTGCTGCGGGACGAAGCTCGTGCCCAGCAGCTCCATCCGCATCCGCGTGATCTCGTCGATCAGCGACGGGTTGTTGAGGAACCACCAGCAGCCGAACGGCAGCAGGTTGCGGAACTTGCGTGCGGCGACCGCGAGCTCGTGCTGGTTCTCCCGCGCCAAGAGCGTCACCATGAAGTCGACGCCCGAGAAGTCGCGGCAGAGCGACGCCACCGACTCCACGTCGGACGAACCAACCGAGTCGCCCGCCAGACGCAACGCCGGATTGGCCCCGCGGGTGACGCCGACCATCAACGCCTGCGCCAGGCCGTGCCTCTCGCACGCCGGCAGGATCGCCTCGGTCAGCACCCGCACGCCGACGTTGTCGGCCGGGTACCGCCAATCGGGCGGCAGGCTCATCGCGCAGTACGCGGGGCCGATCCGGACGATCCAGTCGTCGAGCATCCGTCCGACCTCAGCCGCCGAGTCGCCGCCGAAGCCCGCGTCGACCCGGTAGCCCCACGTCGCGAGTTCCTCAGAAGCCTTCGGCCAGTCGACGACGAGCGTGTCGAATCGCAGCACCGGCACGAAACGGCCGTCGGCGCAGAGGGCGGCCGGGTCGTCGAGCCAACGCTGCCGTTCGTTCGGGTCGAACAGTTCGTTGGTCATGGTCACGCGTTCAACGCCCGCCGCTTCGAGCACGCGATTGATCTGCTCCTCGGGCGATTGCTCCGCGAACCACTTGCGGTAGCCGTCGAGCGTCGGCTCGTGCGGGTCGAGGCCGAGCTTGGTGAGGGTCGTCACGACACCCCTGCGTGCTTCGGACAACGGCGTCGACTCGACGAACAACTTCCGCCAGATCAGGTCGGCCTGCTCCTGCTGGGAGAGCGTCCAGAACTTCTCGGTCGGGAAGTCGTCGCGGGGCAGCTCCCGCATGACCTCGGCGATGAGGTAGTGGTATGTGACCAGTTCGTCGATGCCCCACAGCATCAAACCGTCCGGATCGGCGGCCACGCCGCGGCCGAGCGGTGTGCCGAACGCGGGCGTGAAGAGATGCGTGTGCAGGTCCCAGACGGGGGTCTCGGCGACGATCCGTTCGACGGTTGCCGAGAGGTCTTGCCCGCGGGCGGCGGGGGTGACGGTGGTTGTGCTCATGTCGCTAAGTTAGCCGAGCCGGTGATGGCGAAAAAGCGCACCAGTAATCCGCGGGCCCGCGACCGGATTAGAAGCCAATCTCGTGACGAGCGCGGGGTTTGCTTCGAACTCGAAACACGAACAGGGGATCGATATGACCAGCGCTGACTTTCAACTCGATGGCAAGACGGCCGCCGTGATCGGCGGCACGGGCACGCTGGGCGGGGCCATGGCCGAAGCCCTGGCCGCCGCGGGGGCGACCGTGGCGGTGCTCGGCCGCAACGCGGAGCGTGGCGGCCAGCGTGTGAAGACGATCGAGGCGGGCGGCGGGAAGGCGTTGTTCGTGGAGGCGGACGCCTTGAGCGGCGAGTCGCTCGCCGCGGCCGCTGAGAAGATCGCCGCCGAGGTGGGCGCCGCCACCATCCTGGTCAGCGCCGCCGGCGGCAATCGCCCGGACGCCACCCTGCCGCCCGGGGCCGACTTCTGCGAGCTGCCGAGCGACGCGTGGAACGAGGTGTTCGACCTAAACCTGGTCGGAGGAGCGTTGCTGCCGGCCCAGGCGTTCGGTCGTGAGATGCTCGCCGCGGGCGAAGGGAGCATCATCAACATCGCTTCCATGAGCGGCATGATCCCGCTGTCGCGCGTGGTGGCGTACTCGGCGGCGAAGGCGGCCGTGCTGAACCTCACGCAGTTCCTGGCCCGCGAGTGGGCGACGCGGGGCATCCGCGTGAACGCGATCAGCCCCGGCTTCTTCCCGGCCGAGCAGAACCGCTCGTTGCTCATGAACGACGATGGCAGCTTCACGGAGCGTGGCGAGCAGATCATCGGCCACACGCCGATGGCCCGCTTCGGCGAGGCGCACGAGCTGGCCGGAGCCGTGGTGTGGCTAGCGTCGGGCGCCGCGTCGTTCGTGACCGGTCAGAACATCGTTGTCGACGGCGGCTTCTCGTCGATGACGATCTAGCCAACAAGACTCGCGGTGGGGCGGCGGAGTCCCGCGCGAGCGGCCGCCGCCGCCCCGCTTCCGCGGTGCGTAGCCGGAGCGGAGAACTCTCGAGATTCTTCCGTATTCTCTCGCAACACTCGAGGCCACGCATCGACAACCTCTTCGTTCCCGGTGGTTCAGAAACAAACAGAACGGAGAGCGAACGATGGGCGTCAGCATGCGGATGTGTACCCCGCAGCCGAATTACGTGATTGTCGAGGAGATCCACAGCAAGTCGGGCCTCCCCGCCGTGGGCAACACCATCGGCCCGGGCCTGTGGCAGGTCGTGCGGCGGGTGATGCAGGTCTGCGATGAGCAGGACGTGTTCTACGAAGGCAACCGCGTTGCGGGAGGCGTGCCGAGTTCGTGGCAGTACCTCAAGGAACTCGTGCTGCCGGGGCAGCAGATCACCCAGCGCCCTAACGGCAAGCGAAACATGATCCTCGCCTACGCGGGCTTCTCCAACATCGTGCAGCCGTTGCCGAAACTCGGCGACCTGCTTCCCGACTCGTGGACGAGGCAGTACGACACCGGGACGCCGCGGTTCTCGCCGTTCGTCTACGGATCCGACCCGATCCCGCAGGTGCGCTTGTACGGCAACCCCCGAGCGCAGTTCGTAATGCCCGGCGGCAAGCCGCCCGCGACGGCCGTTGGCATCTATCGGGGGGCGTCGAATCAGCTCGAGCTGCCGCCCGTCGCCCAGCGAGAGAAGCTGATCAAAGACCTCGTGCGGTCCGCGTCGCACAACTAGAGCACTGATGGCCGCTGAGCTGTGCGAAGCTACGCCTACCGAGTTGCACGCTCGTCTTCAGCCCGCCGTTGCTGGCTGCAGATCGGCCAGCTCGAGGGTTTCGCGTAGCCGGAGAGCTCCGGACTGATTGCGGCCTTCGAGCGTCAACCGCGGTCGTTGGGACCAATCGATCCGGATCACTCCAAACACGGTCTCTTTGACGGTCGGTCCGACCCGGTAGCGGTTTGGCTCGTTGACCTCGCCGGGCGGATCGGTCATCCCGCTGCTGGTGAAGTCCCACAGCGGATACGGGGTGTTCGCATCGCGATCGCAACTGATCTCCATCAGGTGACGATCGCCACTGACGAACATCACGCCGCCGGCTCCGGTCTTGCCGATCAGGTCGTACAGCCGTTGCCGCTCCGCGGGGAAGGTGCACCAGCCCTCCCACCCGTGCTCGGACGGAACGACCTGGATGCTTGAGGCTATGATCCGCACCGCGGCCGGCTTGTTGAGCTGTGCTTCGAGCCACTCCCACTGCGGCTCGCCGAGCAGCGTGGGCCCCGCGTCGGGATGCGGCGCGTACGGGCCGAGGCCGTTCGTTCGCCCGGCCGGGTGGCGGAGCAGGTCGTCGCGGAAGAAGCGGGTGTCCAACAAGAGGATCTGCGCGCGCTGCTCGGCCGGGCCGAACATCCAAGCGCCGTAGACACCGTCGCGGGACCAACGCGGCGACTTCGCCGGCTCGTCGAAGAACGACAGCAACAGCGTCTGCGATTGCCGTTTCAGCGGGTACTGCTTGCCGGCGTCGTTGAGCCCGAAGTCGTGGTCGTCCCAGGTGGCGAGGATCGGACAAACGCGGCGAAGCCGCTGGTAGCCCGGCTTCGCGCCGAGCTGGCGGTACGCGGCCGCGATATCGCCCGGCGACTCGGGCGCTGCGGGCTTATCCGCGTAGACGTTGTCGCCGATGAAAAGGAAAACGTCCGGGCGTTGCCGCACCACAGCATCCCACACCGGCTGCGGCAGCGACTGCTTGGCGCATGAGCCGAATGCGATCGTGTCGATCCGCGCCGCGTTGATCGGACCGATGTCTTCATCGGCCAACGCGGCTTTAACCAACAGCAGACAGAGGACCGTCGGGCAGAGCACGATCAGGCTGGGGCGGGTCATGAAGCGCAGCGGGTTTGCAGGTGCGGGATGAACATTCTCACCCCCCTACCCTCGCGTCGCTAGCCTCGGTCCCCTCTTCGGCTCGCTACGCGATCCGCAGGGCCGACTCCACACGGCGGATCGCGTCGTGCAGATCGCCCGCCTGACCCGCGAGCCGCGGCGAGGCCCCAGACGCCAGCAGCCGCTCCACGCGGCGGTGGGCGGCGATGGCCGTCGAATGGCTTCGCTTGCCGAAGTGGTCGCCGATCTCGCTCCAGGCACTGCCGGTCAGCTTGCGTGAAAGATACATCGCGAGCATCCGGGGCTCGGTGACCGCCTTGGTCCGCTTGCTCGATCGGAGCTCCTTCGGGCCGACGCCGAACACGTCGCAGACCGCCGCCTCGATCTGGCGGATGCCAACACGCGGTGTCGCCAGCTGGTTGATCTCCGCCGCCACACGCCGAGCCAGTTCCTCGTCGATCGGCAACGCGAACGCCTGCTGCATAATGCCCAAGCGGTTGAGCGCTCCGGACACCTCTCGGGCCCCGCCGTTAAGCGAGGTCGCCAAAGCGTCGCGAGCCCGCGGCGGCAGCTCGATACCCCGTTCGGCCGCAGCGCGATCGATTAGCGTGACACGGCAAGCGACGTCCGGCATCTGGATCGGCGCCGAGACGCCCCCGGCGAATCGCGAAGCCAGCTCCGGGCCCATCTCCGCGAGTTCGGTCGGGCTGCGATCGCTCGTCAGCACGACCTGCCCGCCCGCCATGGCGATGTGATCGAGCGTGCTGAGGAACTCCTCGGTGGTGCGTTGCTTGCCGAGCAACTGATGAGCGTTGTCGAGCAAGAGCAAGCCGACACCCCGGTGCTTCTGACGGAAGCTTGGCAAGCCGGCGCCACGGATCGCCGCCACGAATCCGACGATGAACTGCTCGGCGGTTATCAGCAGCACCCGCCGCTTGGGCATCCGCCGCCGCACGCCGTCGGCCACGGCGTGCAGCAGATGCGTTTTTCCGACGCCCGGCCTGCCCCAAAGCAGGATGGGGCTCGCATGCAGCTGGCCATCGACGATCTGCCGGCAAGCGGTCTCGGCTTCCGCGGCCGAGTCGTTGGTGACCCAACCGTCGAAAGGCCGAGCGACGGTCGCCGGCTTGGCTTGCTCGTCTGCGACGTCCTCGGTCTTAACGCGTTCTCGCGCGGGGCGACCCGCTTTGCTGGTGGCTTTCGCCCGGGCTTCGTCCGGCAACGCGGCAGAGACTCGGTACTCGACCGCGTCGGTCATGCAGCAAGCCTGCGCCGCTTGCGTGAGCGTCTTGTGGAACTGCTTCCGCAGCCGGTCTCGTTGGAAGGCCGAAGGGGCGGTCACCGTGACGGCGGGACCCTCGACGCCGAGCCTGACCGCGTCGTCGAACCAGACCGAGAATCGCTCGGCGCCGAGCAGCTCTTGGAGCTTACGCCGCAGCGCGTCGATTCTCGGGTCGGCTTCCATGCTTACGCTTCCGAAGATCTCAAAACACCCGCCAACACAACGCCTGCCGATCGCGGGGCCAAGGGGTCGCTTGATCCGGCTCGCGCTGTCCCGTCGTGGGCGTTGCGAGTGGTTGCGACCGCGGCGCGCTCTTGAGGGCTGCACGGCGACAGAACCCGGACGCGATCAACGCTGAGAAGGGGCGGCGCTCAACCGGCGCCGGCCGCCGTCCGTGGCAGCGATGCCTCACGTGCGGGGAGCCGATTCTACGAGTGCTAGCACGGGTGTCAAACCGCTTCGCGTGCCACCGTGGAAATCTTCTCGACGGCGGTGCGCGGCGCTCGGCAAACGCCGAGCGGGAGCGTCGTAAAAAGTTATCGACACCGCGCGAAGCATCTCCGCGCGCGCTCAATCGATTACGGGTTGAAGCGAACGAAGGCGTGCCGACGGTTCCACTCGGCGAACCCGGCTCGCTCGTACAGCCGTCGGGCGGGCTTGTTCCGTGCGTCGGCCGCGGTGACGACCTGCTCGGCGTCCCACGCGTGGGCAATCCGCAACGCACAAGCCACAAGCTCTTCGCCGTGGCCGCCGCCCCGTGCGGCGGGCGCGAGTCCCATGTAGACCAGCTCCGCTTGATAGCCGCCGTGATGCCGCGCGCACAACACAACGGCGAGGGGTTCCTCGCCGATCCGTCCGACACGCCAGCCGTCCAGATCGCTGTCGCCGATCGCCCGGTAGCCGCGTAGTGTCGCACTGATATTGCGTCGGTCACCGAGCTCGGGGCAATCGAGGCTGCCGGCGTAGGTAAGGCGGACAAGCTCGCCTAGCATCGGCAGGTCGCTCTCGGTGATCGGCGCCCAGGCGAGTCGGTCGTCGGCGAGCGGCGGCTCCGGCGGGTTCGCCCGTCCCAGGTAGACAAGCTCCGCGATCCGCTCGAAGCCGCACCGCAGCAGCACGTCGCGACGGCGTTCGTCTTGCGGATCGAGCAGTGCTTGAAGCAGCGGCGTGCCGGACGCCGCCACCACGTCCGCGCAGGCGAGCACGAGCGCCTCGAACGCCCTTACCCCGTTGCTATCCGCCGCTTGCGGTGTCCACAGGCTGGCCGCGTCGCCCGCTTGGGGCTGCGCCCAGGTGGCGGCAACGACGCGGTCCGCGTGGCGGGCCACCATCAACGCGTCGAGTGGACCAAGGGCCTCTCGCGGGGCGTCGGCGAGCGCCTCGACCAACGCCGCACGAGCGGACGGATCCACCTCGCTGAGCGCCAACGAGAGCGCTTCGCGTTGCTCCGCCGGTTGTGCGACACCGATGTCGAAGTGGTCCGCCGTCATGGCGGTAGCGTACCGGGAGTGGCCCCTCTACCCCAAGAGAAGCCTTACTGACACGCTGCTACCGGCGTCGGTCAGTCGGGCCAGCGAAAGCGGTTACGATAGCTGTCGAGCGGTTCAATGTCCCCGTCCGACTTTGTCGGCGTTACGGAGGGCGCTTGGGACGCGGTGGTTGCAGGGCCCGCCGGGGGTGGTTGGCTAACGGTCGCGGGAACGGTGGCCGTGGCGGCACCCACGTCGTCCGGAACGACCGACCGCGGCGGGAACACGGGTTGGCCGTCGTTAGGCATGACTTGAGGTCCAGCAGTGGAGGGGTTCGTCGTCGTCGCGGCGGGCGGTAGGTCGAGCGGTGGCTGTTGGGCCCGTACCCAGAACGGGCTGCCCGGGCGATTCGCTTCGAGCTCGATCCGAAAGCTGTTGTGCGGCGACGTGCCCCACAGTACCGCCTCCGGACGCGTCCGGAGTTGGCTACGCACCTGGCCGTTCTCTTCGGCTTGGAAGAGCTGGTCGCCCGGCGATGCGCTAACACGCCGTCGCAGGCCGAAGCGTGTGGCGGCGAGATGCGCGACGCCGTTGGTGTCGGCGGTCGTGCCGACCAGCCGGATCCGCTGCAGCGTGCCCTGGGAGTCGAAGTAGTACGACAACGCCCCGGCGACGTCCGCCATGCCCCGCCCCGTGACGACGGGCACACGCACGCCGAACAGCTCGCTATCGGCGAGCCCGGTCGATTTGCGATCCCAGCTGCGGAACACCCAGCCTTTGGTGATCTCCCAGCGGAGCACCTCGTTGAGCGATCGCTGGATGCGGCCTTCGAACGGCGCAGGGCGACGGTAGACCTCCGACCCGGGCCCACGCGGCGCCTCAGCGGAAGGCCGCGCCAGGAGCGACGGGTTGACCGTTTGCCCTACCTGCTGGGACACGGGCGTGTTCGGACCCCACGCGGGAGACCAAGACGGCGACTGCGACACCACGTACGGCCCCCCCACCGCGGCGCCGAGCAGTCCGACCATTGCTAGGTTGCGTGTCATGGGCGTCGCGTAATCGGGCCGTCGCGTTCTCTCGGCGGAGCGCCCGCCGGCGGCGGGCGCCGGCGTCATCCGATAAGATCGGTCCAACTAAGAGCGGGAATCGCTCGCCGCTTCGATCGTCCGATCGACTGCGTCAACTGCTAGAGTCTCGCACCGCACAACCCGACCAGACCGTGGAGACGATCTCGCCCGACGTAGCGGCCTGGCTGGCGACGGCCGAAGGGCTCGCGTGGCTCGACCGTGCTCCAGCGAGCGGGGCCACGCCGGCCGTCGTTAGCCGGCTCCGCGCCGAGCTGACGGCAACGCGGGTCTCCGCCGTGTTGGAAGTCGCCGAGGCGCGGCTCCGGGGAGCGGCCAAGTTTCCGCGAGCCGCTCAGATGTTGCTCACCCGCCGCGGCGTCGAGCAATCCACCGATTCGTGGATCTCTGACTACAAAGCGCGACGGTTCGACGGGTTCGATTCCGTCATCGATCTAGGCTGCGGCGTCGGAGGAGATTTGCTGGGTCTCTCCGGGGTGGTGAAAGCAAGCGTCGGCATCGAGGCGGACGCCACGCTCGCCGCCTTCGCGCAGCACAACCTTAACACTGACGCGCACTGGGTGGCCGTGCACCACCGTGTTGCCGACACGCGTGCCGTTGAGGGGTTCAGCGCCTGGCACGTCGATCCAGATCGTCGGCCGCAGGGGCGCCGCACGGTGCGGCTTGAAGCGAGCGCTCCGTCGTTGGACACGATCGAAAGCTGGAGGTCGCAGCAGCCCAGCTTCTGCGCGAAGCTTGCCCCCGCGGCGACGGCGCCCCCGGCTTGGGCCGAAAGCGGCGAACTGGAGTGGATCAGCCGTGACGGGGAGTGTCGGCAGCAAGTCGCGTGGGGCGGCGCCCTAGCGACCACAGACGGCTGCCGGCGAGCGACGCGCGTCTTCGGCGGCGTCGGCAGGCCGAGCCGAGCGCCTGTGTCGTTCGCCGGCGAGCCGGCTCTTGACCCGCAAGCCGCGGAGCGGCCGGACACCTACGTGTTCGAGCCGGACGCGTCGGTGCTGGCCGCGGACCTCACGGGCGCTCTCGCCGCGTCGCACGGGCTCCGGCGCCTGGGCGGCGTCGCGTACCTGACGGGCGACCGAGCGATCGTGGACCCGCTGCTCGCCTCGTTTTGGGTGATCGAAACGATGCCGCTCGATCGGCGTCGGCTGGCCGATTGGCTTCGTCGACGCGGCGTCGGGGCCCTAGAGATCAAGTGCCGCGGGGTCGATGTCTCGCCCCAGCGGCTGCGGGCCGAACTGAAGCCGAAGGGTGACGCGCCAATGACGCTGCTCCTCTGCCCGACGATGGGCGCCGCCCGCAAGCCTCTGGTGATCGCCGCGCACCGGAGCGAGCCTGCTTAGGGGCCGCTCAGAGAGCCGCGTTTGGCGAAGACCCTTACGGGCGTCGGGCTGGGCGTCGGCCCCGAGCGTCGTCAAACTCTACACCAACCTCGACCTGCCACGTTTCGCCGGAGAAGCTCGTGCGCCTCGCGTTCAGCACCAACGCCTACCTCCGTCAGCCGCTCGAAAAAGCGCTGCCTAGTCTTGCGGCCCTCGGTTATCGGGGCGTCGAGTTGATGGCCGACGTGCCGCACGCCTGGCCGGCCGGGCTTCTCGAAGAGCAGAAGCAGGCGATCCGCGACGGGCTCGCCGCCTCCGGTCTCGAGATCTCGAACATCAACGCGTTCATGATGAACGCCGTGGCCGATCCGAGGCAGCCTTACTGGCACCCGAGCTGGACGGATCCCGACGTGCACTACCGCACGATCCGGATCGAGCACACGAAGCGGTCGCTCCGGTTGGCCGCCGATCTGGGGGCGCCGCACATCACGACGGAGCCGGGCGGCCCGCCGTTCGACGGGCAGTCGCGCGACGAGGCGCTCGCCCTCTTCGTCGAGGGCCTGCTGCCGTGTGTTGAGCTCGCGGAGGAGCTCGGCGTCGGCTTGCTCGTGGAGCCGGAACCGGGGCTCCTTGTCGAGCAGTTCGACGAGTTCGACGAGTTGCTCGACCGCCTCGGGTCGACGCGGGTCGGTCTCAATTTCGACATCGGTCATGCCTACTGCGTCGGCGAGGACCCCCAAGACTTCGTCGCGCGGATGGCGCCGCGGACCCGTCATTACCATCTGGAAGACATCGCGGCGAGCCGCGTCCATGAGCACTTGGTCCCCGGCCACGGGGCGATCGATTTTCGCGCGACCATCGAGGCGATCCGCGACACCGGGTACGACGGTTGGCTCACTGTCGAGCTCTACCCCTACGCGGACGAGCCGGACGCCGCCGCCCGAGAAGCGATCGATTATCTCGCCCCGCTGGTGCAAGGCTCGTGAGCGGCGTGCGCACTTGGGCCCGAGTGCTGCGTGTGTCGAATGCACCCACCGCCGTGGCGGACGTGTTGATGGGCGCCGTGGTGGCTCGCGGCGCCGACGCCTTCGACACACAAACGGCCGCGCTTGCGCTCGCGTCTCTCTGCCTTTATCACGGCGGCATGGCGCTCAACGACGCGGTGGACGCGCAGATCGACACCGAACAACAGCGCGGCCGCCCCATCGCCGGCGGCCTGGTTTCGCGGTCGGCGGTGCTTCGCGTAGCGATCGGACTGCTAACGATTGGCGTAGCGATCGCGGTTGGCGTTTCGTGGGCGCTGGCGTCGTGGTGGCCGGCGTTGCTCGGCGTGGCGATCGCCGTCGCCGTGACGCTCTACAACACCCCGTTGAAGCGGACGGCTTTGGGACCCGTGCTGATGGGCGCGTGCCGCGCGTTGAACGCCTTGCTGGGTTGTGGCACCGCGGTCACGGGCGGGGTCGCGTGGTTGTTGGCTCCGGGCGTGTTCGGCTACGTCGCGGGGCTTACGTGGTTCGCTCGGGACGAAGCGATCGCCGGTTCGCGCGGGCGATTGATGGCGGGTTTTGCAACGAGCGTTGTCGGTCTGGCTTGGCTCGGCGTCGCTCCCTGGGTGGTGTCGGTCGGGCGTTGGCCGGCCGCCGACGGCGGCACCTGGCTCTTGTTGTGGTGCGTGACCACGCTGTGGGTCGCGCGGGGAGCCGTCGCGGCGATCCTGCAGCCCACACCACAGCGGGTTGGGCGTGCTGTGGGGATCGGCGTTCAGGCGATCGTGCTGATCGACGCGGCGCTCGCGGCCGGGTACGCCGGACCGTTCGCCGGCTTGGCCGTCTTGTCGTGCCTGCCGGTCGCGATGTTGCTCGGGCGGTCGATTCCGCCAACGTAAGCGGCCGGTTGATTCGGCCCGGGAGGGCAAGTTCTGATAGGCCGCATGCTGCTCGGCTACAACACAAACGGGTTTGCGCATCATCGCTGCTCCGACGCGGTCGAGGTGATCGCGTCGCTCGGCTACCGTTGTGTGGGGCTATCGATCGATCACGGTGTCTTGGCGCCGGGCGCCCGCTACTCCAGCGAGCAACTCGCGTGGTTGCAGGAGTTCGGTCGCGAGCACGGCGTTTGCTACGTTATTGAGACCGGCGCCCGGTACCTGCTCGACGCGTGGCGTAAGCACGAGCCGACACTGGTCAGCCCCGAGCCTGAGGCCCGCGAGCGGCGCCTCGGCTTCTACCGGCACGCGATCGACACGGCCGCAACGCTCAACGCGGTGTGTGTCTCCCTCTGGTCCGGTGTGGTCCACGACGGGGCTTCTCAGGGCGAGGCGATGCCGAGACTTGTCGAAGGCCTGGGCGTGGTGCTTCGCTACGCCGCTGAGCGCGGGGTGCTCGTCGCTTTCGAGCCCGAGCCGGGCATGCTGATCGCGACGCTCGCGGATTACGAGCACCTGCGCGAGCGACTCACAGCCGCGAAGATCGATACGGCCGCACTCCGGTTGACGATCGACATCGGTCATCTGCACTGCAACGCTGAGGGAGACCTGACCGAGTTGCTCGGCCGGTACGCGTCGCACGCTGTGAACATGCACGTCGAAGACATGCGCGGCGGTGTTCACGAGCATCTAATGTTCGGCGACGGGGAGATCGACTTCGGGCCGGTCGTCGCCACGCTCGGCGAAGTCGGTTACTCGGGTCCGTTGGTCGTCGAGCTCAGCCGGCACAGCCACGCGGCGCCCTTGGCCGCGCGTCGTGCGATCGAGTTCCTGCAGCCGCTCTTGGAGACATCCGGCGATGCGTGACTACGTGGTGTTGCTTTCGATCCCCGGCCTACGCGAACGCGATCTGGCCGTGATGCCGCGGTTGTCGGAGCTGGTCGCCGGCGGCGACCACGCGCCGCTGTCGGCCAGCGCGCCGGCGGTCACCTGCCCGGTTCAGGCCAACATGACGACGGGTGAGCTGCCGGGGGAGCACGGCGTCGTAGCCAACGGCTTCTACTGGCGCGACGACGCTCGGTTAGAGATGTGGACCGCGTGGAACGACAAGATCGAGCGCCCGCAGATCTGGGATCGGTTGCACGAACACGACCGTTCGATCACCTCCGCGGTCTGGTTCCCGCTCTTGGCGAAGGGATGCGGCGCGGACTTCATCTGTACCCCGGCGCCGATTCATCATCCGGATGGCGCCGAGTCGTTGTGGTGCTACACCAAGCCGGAACGGCTGTACGGTGACCTGACCGAGCAACTCGGCCACTTCCCCCTGCACCGTTTCTGGGGGCCGTTGGCCGGCATCGAGGCGACCCAGTGGATCGTATCGTCGGCGGTGCATATCGTCCGCGAGCAGCGACCGAACTTTCTCTACGCCTACCTGCCGCACCTGGATTACCGCGCGCAGAAGTTTGGGCCCAACTCCCCCGAGGCCGTGCAGGCGTGTCGCGAGCTAGACGTCGAGATCGGCCGTCTCGTGCGCGAGACCGACGACGTAGGCGGTGGAGCCCCCACGGCGCCGCTATGGATCGTCGCCTCTGAGTACGCCATCACGGACGTTTCTCGCGTGGCGTACCCTAACCGAGTACTGCGCGACGCCGGTTTGCTAACGGTTCGGCGAGACGCCGAAGGTCGCGAGCTGATCGACTTCGAGCAGAGCCGGGCGTGGGCGCTCGCGGACCATCAGACCGCGCACGTGTTCGTGGCCAACTCGTCGCCGGACGTCATCGGCAAGGTCAAGGACCTGTTGGTCCGCGTGCCGGAGGTCGCGGAAGTCTGGGATGTCGATGAACAACGCCGGCATGGCGTGGCTCACGAGCGCTCCGCCGATGTGCTGTTGGTGAGCGATTCGGACGCGTGGTTTGCTTACTACTACTGGAACGACGACGCGGCGGCCCCGGCGTTCGCCCGCACGGTCGATATCCATCGCAAACCAGGGTACGACCCGGCTGAGATGTTCTTCGACGCGGCGGCGAAGGCGGCGGGCCTCGGACCGACGCCACTCGACGCCACGCTGGTGCGCGGCTCACACGGGGCGCGCGTACGGACCGAGGAACAACGCGGCGTGCTTCTTAGCAGCGAGCGTGGCGTGCTGGTGGAGCAGCCGATGGCCGATATCGACGTCTGCGAAACCGTTTTGCGACAGTTTGGCGTGTAGCGACCCACGCGGACCCGGCGTGGCTCGGCCGGCGGGCCGGGGGCGCCTAGGCGTCGCCGGCGTTATCAGCCTTCGCCTCGTCTGGCTCCAGGTCGGTCGCCTCCTGCGCAACGTCCACCACGAAATCGCCCTTCAAGAAGTTGCGACCGAGCAGCGCCGGGTACTCCATGGTCGTCCGGTCGTTGAGGGTGACGCAGACCCGCTTCTCGACGCCGTGGCACACGAGGTCGACCCACACCTTGTAACGCCGCTCTCGGCGTTCGGCGTTCTTGACGATTACTGTCGACGCGATCTTGGATTCCACCCAGTGCGATTCGCCAGCGTAATCGAGGATTCGGAAGCGGACCTTCTTTCCTTTGTTGGCCTTCATCTCCTCCGATCCGCCGGGCACCAGGATCTCCTCCGCGTGCAACGAGCACGAGGCGGCCCCCGTATCAACCCGGGCGAGCATGCGTGCGCCGCTTCCGCCTTCCACCAGCCACGCAGTGGCGCCGATCACGCGGGGGCCGACCGGCGGCTCGGCACCCGACACGCGCACGCCGATGACGAGAACGAGGAATAAGGCAATCGGGATCAGCCGGCGCCACATGGCTTGGTGCGGTTGGGTTGGTTGGGCGGGTTGCGTTAGCCGGCTTGTGCGTGAACCAACAGCTATACTACGGCAGTTGCGAAGGATAGAAAGCCGGCATTACCCCTGCCGAGGGGGAAGGTCAGAGTTGCGGTTCGCCGCCTCCCCGTCGCGACAGTTGACCCGTATTCGCCGCGTTTGGATCGCCCCGACTTGAGCCCTCGTTCCCTCAGCCGACTGACGATCGTCGTCTTTGCGGTGGTCGGCGCGCTCAGCTTTTGGGCGCGTCAGACCGGGCGTGAAGCGGCGCGTCGATCGTTGGAGGACGGCGTTTGGCGGCTCACGTACGAGCTGGCCTTCACCGCCCCTACGCCGTCTTCCGAATTGCGGTTCGCGCTGCCAGCGTCGGGCGAACACGCCGAGGTGCTCAGCGAGCACTTTTCGGTGAGGGGGGACTTTCTCGGCGACCCTACGCTTGGTGGACGCACGGTGCGGCTCCGCCCGAGCGGCACCCGAGAGCGTGTGCTCGTTGCCGAGCGGCCCGGCAAGTACACGGTCACCGCGGAGTTCAACGTGCGGTTGCACTCAGAGCGGCGCCGCCGGACCCGCTCAGCGATCAACCTGACGGGCGACGAACGAGCGAAGTACACGAGGCACGAGCCGGACACGCTGCCGGTACGCAACCGCGGCGTCTCGCAGGTGCTAGCGGAAGCCGAAGGCCAGTGGACCACGAACGAAGAGTTGCTCGAGTGGCTCTTCGAATACTGTGTGGCGCGGCTCAAGCGTCCGGACAAGGCGGCCGCGAGCGACGGCGTGCTCGGCGTGCTGGACAGCGGCGTGGCGTCGCCGATCGACCGTGCGCGCACGTTCGCGACGCTGTGTCGCGCCGCCGGGCTGCCCGCACGGCTCGTAACGGGTTTCGAGGTGCGGCACCGCTCCGACGCCGAGCCGCGCGTCTGGGTCGAGGTCTTCCGCCGCGACCGATGGGCGCCGTTCGACCCGGAGTACGGCCACTCCCGCGTTTTGCCGCAAGACCACGTGGTCGCCCGCCGCGACGGCAGTCGCGTCGTCCGCAGCCGGCAGCCGAACGCCGTGACCGACCTGAAGGCGCGTTATTCGCTCGTCCGCGAACGCCCGGAAGCCGCCGCGCTGCGTGACGAGCTCCGCCACCCGCTGCAGGTGCTCGATCTCACGCGTTTGCCGGTGGAGATGCACGAGGTGCTCAAGCTCTTGTTGCTTCTGCCATTCGGTGCGCTCGTCACCGCCGTGTTCCGCAACGTGGTGGGCATCGCCACCTTCGGCACCTTCGCCCCCGCCCTGTTCGCGGTGAGCTTCGTCTACGCCGATTGGGCAACCGGCCTGCTGGTGCTCGCCCTGGTGCTCATCGCCGGATTCTTGGGCCGGTCGTTGATCGAGCGTTTGCGCCTCCTGATGGTGCCGCGGCTGAGCATCATCCTCACCACCATCATCCTGTGCGTGGTGTTCGGCGTCTCGACGCTGGAATACTTAGAACTGACGGCGAGCGCGAACGCTGTGTTGCTGCCGCTGGTCATCGTCACGATCCTGATCGAGCGGGTCTTCGTCACCGTGGAAGAGGACGGCCCGGCGAACGCCGCCCGGTTGTTGGTGGGGACCCTGGTCGTCGGCGCCTGCTGCTATCTCGTGCTCGCGTGGGACACCGTGGGCGAGACGATCCTCGTCTACCCCGAGCTGCACTTCTTGACGATCGCTGGGTTTGTCGCCATCGGTCGGTACACCGGCTACCGGCTCACCGAGCTGTGGCGCTTCCGCGACCTGGTAGAGCCGCAGAACGGCTAACGGGAGGGCACGGCATGAGCAGCTTCCTCGCGAACCCGAGCGATCTCCGCGCGGCGGGTATCCTCGGGATCAATCGCCGCAACCTGGCGTACATCCTCGATAGCAACGAGCGGCGGCTCTACCCGCGTGTCGACAACAAGCTGATCACCAAGGCGATCTGCGGAGAGCACGGAATCCCGGCGCCCGAAACCTTCGGCGTGGTGAACTCTCACGGCGCCGTTAAGGGCTTTGACGCGATCGTCCGCGACCGGGCGGATTTCGTCGTGAAGCCCGCCCGCGGCGCCGCCGGACGGGGCGTCCTCGTGATCGGGGAGCACGTTGGTGATCTCTACCTCACCCCGGGCGGGCGGCGCGTGCCCCGATCGGAGCTCCGCTACCACCTGTCGGCGATCGTCTCCGGCCTGTACTCGCTGGGCGGTCGCGCCGACGAGGCGATCATCGAGCAGCGTGTGGTGACGCATCCCGTGCTCCGGAGCGTCGCGGTGGGCGGGACGCCCGACATCCGCGTGGTGATCTACCGCGGCGTGCCCGTGATGGCGATGGTGCGGCTGCCAACCGAGGCGTCCAACGGCCGGGCCAACCTGCACCAGGGAGCGATCGCCGCCGCAATCGATCTTGCGACCGGCCGCACCTACGGCGGGGTGAGCAAGGGGCGGATGATCGCCCTGCACCCGGATACGCAGCACTCGATCGTCGGTCTCCAAGTGCCCGATTGGGCACGAGTGCTCGAGTCCTCGATGCTTCTGGCCGACGCCCTAACGCTCGGTTACCTGGGCGTCGATTTCGTCATCGACGCGGACGCGGGGCCGATGGTCCTTGAGGCAAACGCGCGGCCGGGGCTAGCCATCCAGGTGGCTCATCGCCGAGGTCTGCGGCCGGCGCTCGAGCGTGTGGCCGCCGCGAGGCCGGACGAGCTGGCGGGCGAGAAGCGTGTGGCCCTGGTCCACGAGATCGCCGCGGACGCCCGGCGAGCCATGCGTCGCCAAGGCCTCGCGCCGGTGGAGATTGAGGCTGGCGACGAGCCGGCAAACGCCCAAACGTGAGCTAGCCTTCAGGGGGCGTGCTCCGACTGCCCAGACGGGCAGGCTCTCGGACAGCGTTCCACCGACCGATTCACCGCTACGCGAGAGCTCCCCTTGGCCGCAACGCCCGCTGCACCTTCTACGACGCCAGCTCAGGCGGCGACGATCAAGCCCGCAACGCCCGCCGTGGTCCGTCCGGCCCCAGCCGCCGCGGCGTTGCCGCCCCGCGTTCGCGAGGCCCTCGAGTCACGCACCGCGAAGCCGTCACAGCCGGCGACCGGCGTCCCCGCATCGCCGCGCAGCGCGGCGGCCGGCCCCGCCGCGTCGGCCCCTATCGCACCGGCTCCGGTCGCCTCGGCGTCGGCCACACCGACGCCGCCCGCACCGGCGCCGGCCGCCGATCGGGCCAGCACCTGGAAGGCGTTGTTCCACGATTGGCCAGAAGCCATCGCTCAGCGGGGGGTGCTGATGAACATGCTGGACGAAGCAATGCCGTTCAAGGGCTTCATGACACGCGGCGAGACGGTCCTGCTCGAGCGAACCAACCCGGACACCATGGGCGCCCGCTTCATCCTGGTGCCGTTCTCCGAGATCGCGTCCGTGAAGTTCATCGACCCGCTGAAGCAGGAGACCTTCGAGGCCGCCGGTTTCCGCGGGCGACTCAGCCGCTGAGGCCGATCGCCGTGTCGATCGCGTGGCGGACCGTTCGGGTTAGAGGTCGCTAGCGCGATCCGGCCGCCGCGATCCGGCGACCGCCAAGAGTTCATCGTGGTAGAAGCGTACGACGGCAGGCTCTGGCGGATGAAGCCGCCCACTCATCAGCTCGAGCGAGGTGTTGAGCTTCCACCACTGGATCACGCGAGGCTCGTGACTGGAGTGCTGGGGGTCACCGTGCCGAGAGAGCAACGCCGCGTGCACCGGTGTGAAGCCCTCGGTCGGCAAGAACGCCGTGATCTGGAAGAGCCGCTCGTCCACGAACTGATAGATCAACAGCTGCGCGGGGACGCCGGCGATCGTGGGCGGGTTGTGCTCGCTGGGTAGCTCAACGCGGGCGTGGACGATGCCCGCCGCGGCGTGCCACGCCTCGCTCAGCAGGTCCGGCGTGGCGGCGTCGGGCGTCTCGTCGGAGCACCAAGGCATCCGGCGTCGTCGGCCCACGACACGCCGCTCGTGCTTGAGCTTGAAGTCGGCGAGCGACATGCCCAACGCGTCGCCCTTGAAGGCAAAGTCTTGCTCGACGGGCTGCGGGGCCCTGGCCGGGGCGGAACGCTCGCGGGGCTCCGCCGATTCCGACCCAAAAACCTCGGCGGCGTCGGCGGCAGGCTCGGGGCTCGGTCCCCCCGCTGTGGCGGCGGGAGCGGCGACGCCGTTGGAGCCATCCTTGCGCGCTCTTTGCGCCCACGCGTTGAACAAACGCTCGAGCCGATCGTCGGCCATCGGCTCGGACGGGAAGTGTTGCACGCCACGGCGTACACCGTTCTGGCCGCCGATCACGCTGAGAACCGCTGTCAGGCCGCGGCGGCGCAACTCGCTCGCCATCTCTTCCAGCGAGGCCTTTCCCAGCGGGCGTTCCTCGATCGGCTGAAAAGCGTCGACGTTCTCTGGAATACGGAACGCGGCGCCGCACTCGCGGCACGCGCACTCTCGTCCGGCCATGGTGTTGGCCAGCCGAAGTTTTGCGCTGCACGCGGGACAGTCTATGAGAATCGACATACGCCGCACTCTAATTAGCTTCGCGAGCGACCTGCAGGCGAAACGCGCTGAACGCGACTCGCACCCGCCCCGATTCGCAACAAGCCGCGAGGATCTAGTTCTGCCAGATGCCGCGACCCAGCGATTCCGGTTTGCACGTACGTTTGCGCTGACGATTGAGAATCAGCACGGTTGATTGTGAGACCCGGGCGTCGACCTCGGTCCATGCCAGCTCTGCGGGCGACTGGGTGTGGTGATCCAGGCCGGGAAGGTGCCGGTCGAGGAACGCGACCGCCTCCCCCATGGGAATGGCGCCGCCGTACACCCCGCCGATATATCCGGTGATCGCACGCACGACGCCGACGACACGGCCTCCGCGATCGCACAGCGGTCCGCCGCTGTTACCCGGGTTGGTGAGCGCGTCGTACAGGCACAGGCCCTCGTTCTTCGCGTCCGGCATAGCGACCATCGAACCGCGGGTCGCCTTGAGCCCGGCGCCGAACTCGAGCCCTAGCGGGTAGCCGAGCACCATCACGTCGGCCCCGCGGCTGGGCAGGCGTGTAGAAACGGGAACGGGCGGTGCGTCGAGGTCTGCACAACGCAGGAGGGCTACGTCGAGTCGCTCGTCCGCCGCGACGACCGTTGCGGGCAGGCGGTTGTTCGGGTCCTTGGGATCGAGCACGAGCAGGCCGTCGCCCCCCTCGATCACGTGGTGATTCGTCACCACCATGCCGCGGCTGACCACGAAACCGCTCCCCGATCCGATCGTGATCAGGTCGCCGTTCAGCTCACCCGCGGTCCGTTCTTCGTCGAGGTAGCCGAGCCCCGCCTCACCGGGCGGAACGTAGCGAAGAAAGATCCGACGGGGTCTCTCGTGCTCGAACTCAGTGATGAGCCTCTGGTAGACCGCGGCCGCCGCTTGAACCTTCTTCTTGGGCGCCCGCAGCCCGCGACCCTGCATGGCGATCAAGCACCCCAGATTGTTCGCGATCTCGTCCGCTTCTGGCGACAGGTTCGCGGCCGCGATCCACTGATCGATCGCCTGGCTGTACCGCCGGCACATGAACAGGCTGACGCCCAGGTTGTTCCGCGCGGCGGCGTTGCTCGGCTCTCGCTCGACGCACTCAGCGAAGCACTCGGCGGCCTCGCGATCGTTGTTGGCGACCAGGCCGTAAACGAGCCCCTTGAAGAAGTCCGCGTCGGCGGCGCCCGGGTTGATGCGGCTCGCGGCGTCGAACGCCTCTTCCGCGAGCTCGCCGTTGCCGAGGCGGAGCATCTCGAAGCCCTCGTCAATGCGAGCCTTGGCCGCCTTTCGGGCTTCTTTCGCTTCTTCCTTCGACACCCACTCGCCGCCGAGCCGCACACGCCCCGCGTCGGCCAGGTCTCTCCAGTGTTCTAGCCTCGCCTCGACCTTGCGGCGTTCGCTCGGAGGAAGCTCGTCGCCGGCGAGGTGCAGTTGGTACACCAGCAGACCGTCTTCCCCCGTCGCCATGGCTTGCGCCTCGGCCTCGACGCCGGCGGCGGTGGTGACACGCTGGCTCTCCGAAGAGCGTTGCGATTTGCCGCCGCGAGACTCGGGCTCGCGGCGTTCACCGACGGCTGTCTCGGGACGCGCTCGCGAGCTGGACTGCCCCTGTGCGAAGCGTCGGTCCGCGGAACTGAGCCGAGCGAGTGGCACGCTGATCTCGCGGCCGTTGGTCTTCCGCAGGACGACGACTTCACCGTCGAGTCGCACCAACTCGGCGAGGGTGGTATGACCCCCATCAATAGAAGTCCATACACGCAGCTCACCGCCCGACGCGTCGCACGCGAGCAGCAAGAGGACGATCGACTGAACGACGTAGCAACAGACAGCGGAACGATTCATCAAAACCACCAAGCACTACGGCACGCCACAAGCGCGGCGCCGCAAGAAGGTTGTTTCTCTGTTCCGTACCGAGTTTATCCGCGGAGCCGCCGCGTGCAATCAAGTTACCGCGTTCGACGGCGAATGCACGCCAACGCCGCCGCCCCGATCGCCACAATCACTCCGCTCGGCTCGGGGACGAGGGCCACGTACTCCAGGCTCATCGAGACCCCGTAGGTGGCGAAATCGAACGACGCCTGCCCGAAGCCAGCGCGAGCGATGAAGGTCGCTTCGTTGAACAAGGCCTCAAACTCTGCTTGGGACAGCCCCGCCTCGAGGATCGCTCCTAACGAGTAGGCGCCCGGTTCGATCGCGTCGGCGGACACGAACACGGAACCGCTGGTCGCGCTGTTGATCGGACTGGTGGGCGTCGGCAGCGGGGCGTAGTTGTCCGCCAAGAACGCATCGTCCGACCGCAGCGTGAAGGACGCGATGTGGCCGCCGTCGGGGCCGGTGGTGTCGAGCACCAACTCGCCACTCGTCGCGTCGTAGACAAGCGTCGCCGCGGCAGCCCAGTCGAGCGAATCCGGGTCTACCACGTCCCACCGGTTATCGAACGGGCGGTCCGGCAGGCCGTAGATGAATTCGCTCGGCAGGCCGAGGCCGCCGCCGAGAATATCGTTGTAGATCAGGCTCCCCGGCTCGGCGTTTGGCCTGGCGAACAGGCTCTGCCAGGTCGCTTCGTCGATGCCGGGCGGCAGGATCTCGCCGATCGTGTAGTAGCCGTTGAGCGGCGGCGAGAGCGTGCCCTCGCTGATGACGAGCTCGGTCTGCATGAACAGCGTCGAGCCGGAGAGCCGCACCCAGTTGTCGGCGTTGAAGCGGATGTCGGTTGCCAACGGATCGAGCTCGAAGGCGTACATCAACGCCTCGCCGTTGCGAGTGGTCAGCGTGTCGAGCGCCACAGCGCCGGTGAAAGGGTCGTAATAGGCGGTCAGCACGCCGCCCGAGGCGCTGCAGAGCCCGCCGATCGCCAAGCCAACTAGGCAGACGAAACCGTTCAGAGCGTGTCGTGTTCTGCTGGTATTCATGACTCGGGCTCGCCGGATAGTTGTTGCTTGGAGAGGGGGGGAGAACGCGGGGTTCACGCTACGTACGCCGCCGCTGAGATCAGCGGTCCGAGCGACTTGAAGGTGATGGCGGGTAACGTAACGTAAGCGCACCAGGTCGATTGCGTTGTTTGACTTCGCGTAGGCATTGCACGGAACCGATTTCCATCGGCGTCGCTGCTTCCGCGTATCGTGGTAGGCGACTTTGCCGTGGCGGTCAAACAAAAAAACCCCGCCGCGACAAACTGTCGCGGCGGGGTTTAAAAACTGGCGATACCTACTTTCGCACTGGTAGGCACTATCATCGGCTCCGGGAGCTTAACTACTGTGTTCGGAATGGGAACAGGTGTTTCCTACCGGATATGGTCGCCAGAAAGCCGTGGGCGGCGATGAAGCCGACCACGCCTGCCCTAGGGGTAAACCCAGAGAGCAATGACTTGGCGTGAGCAAGAGTGACAGGCAACCTACTCGCCTTGTGGCGAGGGTCGCCGCTCCGCCCGACCGCTTGGTGGCAACGCGATGGTTGCCGCGATTCGGGAGCGTTTGATTAATGTGGCCAAACGTTCGTCCGTTAGTACCGGTCAGCTGAACACGTTACCGTGCTTACACACCCGGCCTATCAACCTGGTCGTCTCCCAGGGGACTTTCGGTCGTTGACCTACGAAACCTCATCTTGGAGCGGGCTTCACGCTTAGATGCCTTCAGCGTTTATCCGTTCCGTCCTTAGCTATCCAGCCGTGCCGCTAGCGCGACAACTGGAACACCAGAGGGACGTCCTTCTAAATCCTCTCGTACTAAAGAAGAACCTCCGCAAGTTTCGTGCGCCCACAGTAGATAGGGACCGACCTGTCTCACGACGGTCTGAACCCAGCTCACGTACCACTTTCATTGGCGAACAGCCAAACCCTTGGGAGCTTCTTCACCCCCAGGATGTGATGAGCCGACATCGAGGTGCCAAACCGCTCCGCCGCTATGGACGCTCGGGAGCGATAAGCCTGTTATCCCCGGAGTACCTTTTATCTGTTGAGCGATGGCCCTTCCATACGGGACCACCGGATCACTAAGCCCTACTTTCGTACCTGCTCGACTGATAAGTCTCGCAGTTTAGCACCCTTCTACCTTTACGCTCGATGCCTGATTGCCAACCAGGCTGAGGGTACCTATTGGGCTCCTCCGTTACTCTTTGGGAGGAGACCGCCCCAGTCAAACTGCCCAACTGACACTGTTCGTCGCCCGGTTTCACGGGAATCGACGTTAGAACTAAAGCATGCAAAGGGTGGTATTTCACCAACGGCTCCCTCCCGGCTGGCGCCGGGAGATCAAAGCCTCCCACCTATCCTACACAGTACATACCACAGCCCAATATCAGCCTACAGTAAAGGTTCACGGGGTCTTTCCGTCTAGCTGCGGGAACGTGGCATCTTCACCACGACTACAATTTCACCGGGTCACTGGTTGAGACAGTGTTCCTCTCGTTACGCCTTTCATGCAGGTCGGAACTTACCCGACAAGGAACTTCGCTACCTTAGGACCGTCATAGTTACGGCCGCCGTTTACTGGGGCTTCGGTCGGGAGCT
>JBCBPC010000015.1:16932-90042 GCA_039820945.1 Planctomycetota bacterium | reverse complement strand
TGACCCGAACCGCCGGGTCAGGTGAACCGGATTCGGTTGTGGATAAGAGCCTGCCTGCAAGCGGAAGTTGATTGATCGGTGACGCAGATTTCGGGCAGGCTCTTATCCACAACCGAATCCGGTTCACCTGACCCGGCGGTTCGGGTCAGCGTGACGATCCCTGCCTCGCTCACGACGAAGTCGCCTGACTCCAGGCACTGCTTGAATCGGAGCCCAAAACCGCTGAGGCTGAAGCCGAGTTCACCGGACAGCTTCCCTTTGGCCAGGGCTTCGAGGTCGTCGCGCGAGAGCGAGCCGTTGTCGGACAGCAGGGACTGACAAACGGCTTCGACGTCCGGCTTCTTCGCGCACGGTTTGGTTGCTTTACGGCCCGCTTTGGCTTTCGGCTTCTTGCTTTCGTCGAGTGCTGCGAGGGCCGCTTCGAGCGGGGCTTTCTCGGCTTCCAGCTCGGCGAGCCGGTGTCGGAGCCCATCGGCTTGCCGTTCGATCGGTTCGAGCTGCGAAAGGATCGCTTCGCGAGCGGTTGCGATGGCGTTCATGTGCGGGGTCCGGGATTGGCGGCTACATGCCAAACGAGAAGCCGCTGTCCTGTTGGCGATCGGTTTGGCGTTGACGACGCATCCGGCGTTCGATGCGGGCGATCTGCTTGGCGGTCGCTTCCAGCTCTTCTTGCAGGAATCGCGTCTGATCGGGCGCTTTGAGCAGTTGCGAGCACGCGTGCAAGCGGTTTAGAGACTCGCGCAGGTCGTTGTGCTCGCCAGAGTTCAGCTTCTCGCAGGCTTTCAGGAGTCGTTGCTCGATCCGTTGGGCTAACGCCTCGGCGGCGTCCAGCTGGCTCTTAGGAGGCCGGGTTTCGGTCGGCTGGTTCTTGGTGGGATCGTCGTTCATCGTTCCGCGGTGTGGGCGGTAGGAGGCGAAGGAACTCTCGCTTGCTTAGCTCCAGCGGTTGGCTAGGTGGGCGACGATCCCGCGGAACGCTTGGTCGAACGTCACCGGCTGCAACTCCATCTCTTCCAGAGCGTGGATGCCGAGTTGGCCTTCCGTGACGCCGTCGACGCTCTTCAATAGCTCCAGGCTCTCCCAGAGCTGAGGTGTCATGCGGACCTCCCACAAAGAGCCATCTGGCATCTTGATCTGACGGGTGTTCTCATCTCGATAAGCTTCGAGTTGCTGTTTGGTCACAAGAGTCATGCCTCATCGTCGCACGGTTCGATGATCGAGCGCAAGCTTTTTCTCGGACGGGTGCCTCAGCGGCCCCATCCGGCGGCTTGGTTGAAGCCGGTCATCGCTTTGCCTCGATTCTGTTTCAACGTTTGCTGCATCCGCTTGATCTCACGGGCGAGTTGGCGATCCCGTTCGGGGTTGAGGCTTCGGGTGACGCTGCCTAGCGGCGTGATTTCGTGCGTTACCTTGGGTTGTGAGAGTTGCTGTTGCATCGCGTTGATCGCGCGGCGAGAGACGATGGTGCGGCTCGGCTTCATTCCCTGTTTCTTCGCCGCTTCTTGCATCTGCTTGCGGAGGTCGGCGATCTGCTGCTTCCTGGCTGGGCTGTTGGCGATGAAGTTGGGTTTGTTGGCCGCTCGGTTGTATTCCATCGTGAGTGACCAGGGAGGCTTGCGCCCCCCGTCATCCGCTGCCACCTTGGGCGGATCGTTGGGCGGGCCACCATCGTGCCCACTTGCCAACGCCAGGCGACGCCACGGGTTCTCGACTTCCTGCCGGGATCGATTGGAGCGATGGTTTGACATTTGGGATTCTTCGTTGGGGTCAGGATCGGGATCGGCACGAAGGTTCGTTAGCTCAAGCAGGCTCTCAGCGGGATGAAGAGAAGCCACGGGCAGCCTTCGTTGCCGTACTGCCCGCTGAAGACGCGTCGCTTGCCGGTTACACTCCAGTACCAGGCGTCCCGCTTCTCGGCCGCCGTCGGCATCCTCCCGGGAACCCGCGACTGGTGGAGCGTGTAGGTTGTTTGCACATGAGGAACCCCGAAGAGCAACACGCATACGGCCAGCATGACGATCAGCAAGCCGGCCGCCTTGAGCTTGGTGAGGTACTGGCGATACGAGCGTCGGATCGGGTCGTAGGCATCGAGGTGTTCGGAGCCATTCATCACGGTGTTCACTTGAAGGGAGAGGGGCCGGCTTGTTCTAGCCAGCCGGGACGGGTCCAGTAGGGAACCTTGGTCAGCTTCAGCGGTTGCAAGTTACCGCCGATCACCAGCAGCTCGCTCCGGTCCATCGTGCGGATCTCTTCGGGGCGGTAGAGCGGGACGGTCTTGTGATTGATCCCCTGACCTAGGTCGGCCAGCCGTTCGGAGCTGGCCGTGCGGTCGTGCATTGCGACATCTGCCACCGCCTTGGAGCCACACAATTCACTGAACATTCTGAGCGTCTCAGGCTCCTGTGTGCCCAGCAAGACTTTCAGTAAGCTGGCTGACATGATCTGTTTCATCGCCGCTTTGCCGAAATTTTTCTCAGCTTGAGCGGCCAAATCCTGCCAGATCATTGCTACGCGAAGCCCCGCCTTGCGATAAAAAAGTAGGGATGGTGCGAGTTGGGGCATTTTCAGCCCTCCGCACTCATCAATGATTGCTGTGACGCGATCGCCCGGTTCTTTGGCAATCGTGTCGAACAGGTAGCTGAGCGTCATTGCCGTCAACGACGAACAAACCTCCATCATCGGAAGCGTGCTGACGAGGAAGACCGCGGTCCGCTTGTCGGGGTCGGTGAGCCCCCGCGGGTCGAAGCCTTCCTTCGACGTGTGTTGCCCCATCGCGGAGAACGCGTCGAAGGCTTCTACCGCTTGCTGGCAGATGCCGTAGCCGCCAGCGAACTGCTGCGGGGCCCTGGCGAGCAGGCCCCCGAGCGACCCGGCCAACTCGGCGTAGACGCCACCGAATGCCGGGGAGTCTTCGGCTTCCTCGAACAATTCGGCCAGCCGGTGCGGGCCGAGCATCAGGTGCTTCCGGATGCTGGTGAGCGATGGCTTACGTCCTTCTTTGATGTCGTGCATCCCCAGGAAGCAACCCAGCATCCGGCCATCCCGGTAGAAGAACGAACTCTTCTCGTCCATGTCCGGTTTGCCCGGCATCAGCCACTGCATGCGGGCCATCAGCTTGGTGCGGATGCTGGCCGGGTCCATGCTCGGATCGAACTCGGAGAAGAGGTCGAGGCCGGCGTCTTCGACCTCTCGGCCCGTGATCTTCGAGACCTCGTGGGGGAACGGCGTCAGGACCCGGACATCGAACCCCTTAGCCTCCAAGGCGGCGCGGCAGATCCCCAGCAACTCGGACGACGGGTCGTTGATGATCAGCGAGTTCTCGGACTCGAGGATGGTTGGGACACCGATCGCCATCGACTTGAGGTCCCCCGGCCCCCCGATCACGCTCAGGTGGTAGTTGCCGGCGGCGTAGACGTCTTGGCCTTCTCCCCCTTCGTTCGGCAGATGGCCGAGGAAGACGCCTTCATGGTTCGATAGCAAGGTGGACTCCTCCACCTCTTCGATCGTCCCGGCATGGGCTCGGCCGTGCTGTGAAGCGGCGCGTTCGAAGCGTTCTCGTTTCCGGTCATGCTTTCTCTTCTTGTCGCGATCGACGATCGCCTTCATGCCTTGCTTGCAAGCCACTCCCAACGCGACCACGCACCCGAACCCCGCCAGTGGCATCCCTGCCAAGTTCCACTGGTAGAGAATCCCTCCGAGAACCGTAAAACCCCCGCAGTACAGCATGCTGACCAGGGGCGGCCGGAACGAGTCCGGCTTGCGTTGTGGTGGGTGGCTCATGGTTGGGCCGAAGGAGGAGAGGTCCTTGGCGTCAGTTCTTCGTGACTGGGTTGCTCTCGATCAGGCCGGCGACGACTTCTTGAAGGTCTTCCAGAGGGAGCATCGGCAAGCCGTTTCCGAAGTAGCCCGCGACGGCCGCGGTGACGGCCGCCGGGAACAACCACCACGCGACGCCGCCAAACAAGAGCGACATCACCGCGGTCCTCAACACGGTCCGGACGACGCAACTCACCAACCACCCGATGACCGACGGTCGGTGTTGTAGGATCAGGCCGTTGTTCGCTCCGGGTGACTCGAGATCGGGGGGCAGGATGGTCATGATTTCTTCCATTCGAGGGAGGCATGGAGGACCGCCCGCAAGAGCGAGCTGGTTTCGGTGTAGAACGCCGACTTGGGAGAGACCTTGCCGAGGGCTTGGAACCATTCCCGGCTCTCCGCGGCGGCGGGATCCGACTTGGTGAAATCGTTCTGGGCGTACAGGGCTTCGACCGCCCGGTCCCCTTTACCGGCCCAGTCATTGACGCCCTTCAACAGGCGGCCTTTCATCGCCCGTTCGGCCGAGTTGTAGCCCTGCTTCTCGTCCAACTCAGACGGACCGACGTCGCCAAGCAGGACCAGGCGTTCCTTCCGATCCGGGTCGGGCTTCTGATGGGCCTTGTCGAGCATCGCGAACGCCTCGCGGAATACCGGAAGGTGATCGGTGTAGGCCCCCTTCGCTTCGAGGGACGCCACAAACGCCAGAACGGCTTTCTGAGACTTCCCCTGATCGACATAGGTCGGCAAGATCGGGGTGATCGGGAACCTCGCGACCACGCCCGAGCGGTACGCCAAGATGCCCACGCGAAAATCCTTCGAGGTGTTCGGGAGGATCTCGCACAAGACGGCGAGGCTCTCCCTCAGTTCCTCGATCGATTTGGTCATCGAGCCGGTCACGTCGATCAGCACGAGCAGCGTCACCGGGTCGCCCGCCCGGAGCCGAGAGCGGAGCTTGCCGTTCTCCACGGTAAGCTGCTCCACTCCGCGTTTCAGGTCATCGATTACGCCGTCCTTCCTGCTGAGGTCCGTGCGAAGGTGCACCCCTTTTTGGACAGCCTTTCCGAGCTCGATCTTGGTTGAGCGTAGATCGCCGCCTAGGCCGGTTACTTCCCGTTCTAGATCTGGCACCAAGGACGCGACGGCCTCGCTCTGACTGAGCTGTTCCGAGACCGTGCCGATCAGCAGCATGAAGAACGCCAGCAACGTGAGCTGCACGTCCGCCATGAGGGAGAAGAAGCTGCTCTTGCCTTTCCGAATCCTCCAGATAGTCATCTCGTATCTCCTTAGAACAGTGAGTTGTCGGGTTGGTTTCGGTCGTTCTCCTCGCCGCCGGGGCCCATTAGGCCAGCAATCCGGCGGAGGTACGTCAGGTGGCGAGCGACCGCGTTGTTGGCGATCGCCGCCAAGCCCATCAACAAGAGGGCACAGCCGCAGCCAACGAGTGTCGTGCTGACCATCGTCGACATCGCCTCGCCCAATGCCCCCAGGCCCCCTTCAAGGTCGCCGAGCTGGTTGAGGCTCTGGAGGATCCCTAGCAGGCTGCCGCCCAGCCCCAGCAGTGGGGCTTGCTCCGAGGAGTTGTCCAAGGGCGAGACCGCGTGCTGCCAGGACTCGGCATCGTTGTCGAGGAACCTGGTTGCCGCCTCTTCCTTGCTCGTCCGACCGGTGCTTTGCTGGACGGCGATCGCCAGGCGGAACACGGTCCCCATCTCTGCCCGGTCGAGACCAGGGAGTCTCTCGGCCAGTTCCAGCCCGGAGGTTTTCAGTTCTTGGACCTCGAACTGGCAGCGTCCCTGATCGATCGCGAGCCGTTGCGTGACCCGAAAGAAAGGGATGAGGCCTTGGACAACTACGAACGCGGCGATAGCGACCAGGCAGAAGAGTTGGAGTTCGCCCATCACCCAGCCACAGGCGATCGCGGCGATCAACCCGCAACACTTGGCCATCCACTCCGAGCCCTCGCGGTACGGTCGTGGTGCGGTTGACTGAAGCATCAGTAGTCCTCCTCGCGGTTGCGATCGGGATCGAACTGGAGACCGTACGCGTCGATCTGGATGTCGGTGATCGCCCGATCGTGCATCAGCCTCAGGACAGACAGCGACTTCTCCAGCAGCCCTTCGTCGTCGACCATCTTCTTCATCCGCGTCGCTTTGCGGTCGTGGGTCAGCGTGCAGATCTCGACAGAGTCTTGGGCATGGATGAGCTTGTGCACGCCGATCGAACGGACGTGCTTCTCGGCCCGCTTCTGGACCCGCTCGTCCATGACGACGCGACCGACCTCGGTCGCGTACTTGTCCATCTTGGCGCTGACGTCGCTGTGGAATCTGGCGACTTCGCTCTGGTTGCCGGTCAGGTGGGCGAAGACCTGGCTGTCTTGGCTCAGGTACTGGCGGAACTGCCTCCACCAGTGGTCAACCCCGAAGAAGCCGCGGCTCGTCGGAGGTCCGAGGGGAGCCGCCTGCGACACCTGGACGTCCGGTGGTGGGGGCGGTGCGCCCTGCTGCTGCTTGAGCTGTTGGAGCTGCTGGACGGCTCGGGAGGGAGAGCTTCTGAACACGCGTACCTCCTGGCTAATGGTTATCGAATAGCAACCGCTAGGGTGACGAGGCACAGAAGAGGGCACCTGTGCCACATCGTTGCTAAGAAAAAGACGGCAAATAGCCATCGGAACGGATTGTAGGGCACTTGTGCCCTTTTGCAAAGGGCTTTTCCCAGATTCTAGTCGCTAGGGTTTCGCCGTCCCCTGAGGTCAGAATCAGGGAATCAGCAAATGGACGGCAGGGCAAGCAACCGACGTGTTCTTCTTCTTGTCAGCTGCACGGATGAGGCGGAAACGCCTCGTGCCATCGTTGGCGTCATCGTTAGACAGGTAGACGTGCTGGTTTGGGTCGGTCTCACCAGCCTTAACTAGGACCGCCCCGTAGCGGTTCGCGGCCGCACGCAAGCAGTCCACTACCTTATCTTTTATGGCGGCCGAACTGTCTGCGAAGGCTCGCTCTTGAACCAGCTGTTCTAGCCGTCGGTTCAACTCCTCAACGGCATCCTGGGGGCCGAGCCCTTCACAATCGACCCCGAGCAACTGCTTTAAACGCTCGTTCTCAACCGCCCACGCGAACGCATCGCTGAGTGCAAGATTTTGATCGGGCGTAAAGCTCTCACGCGCAATCTGGGCGATCCGGGCGGGTGAGTCCTGTTCAAGAGCCCGCAACAATTGCTGCGCGCCCCCCCTTAGTTCTGAGTCATCAGGAATCCATCGGCTCTTCTCAACTCCTTGCTTTTGTGCTTCCAACACTAGGGCATTTTTGCCAAGACTGTCAAACTCGCTCCCCTGCACACCGTCAATCGCTTCCCAAAGAGTTGCTCTGGCTTCGGAGACCGCATCTTGAGCACCGAGGTCATCTCCCATGCTGTTGCACCAGCACGCTCGCAGCAGCAGCACGACTGATAACGCTCCCTTGCGTTCCTTCTGAGTATCAATCGCTCTATTAATGGAATCGATGAGGTCTTCGAACTCGGCCGACGCGGCGAGTCTTATCAGCTTGTCCAGTGATGCTCCCTCACCCGCATCCACTGGCAAGTGTGAAGAGGAACCGTATCGCTGACCGTCTTCGTGGAGTTCATCCACAGCCGCCTGCAAGAAATCGATGGCGGGCTTCTCGCTATTCAACTCGAAGACGCCCATCCAGAGTCGTGCAATAAACCGCAAATGGGCCGCCTGAACGGAGCGGTCAACACCTAGCTGAACGAGTACGCTCTCGCAAAGCATCGTGCCGACGCCTTGGCTCCCGGATCGCCATGCAATCAGTGCACACCGCATCACCTCCGAGGCCAGAGCCCCCTTGCTTGGTGGCGGGGCCCCCCCTGTCCGGGACGCTATAGCGTGGCTTCGCAAAGGGACAGCGTAGGCAACGAAGTCGGAGACCGAGCTGATTTGCGTTGGCAAGACTCTTGTCGACTCAGGCAAAGCGTTCTCCAGAGTTGGTTGGTGCGTTTTCCCCTCGCGCTGCAACTGAGGCAGCTGGGTAGTCGAGGGCCATCAGACGCTTGCGTGCTGCGACAGCGCCGACGCGGTCTCCAGCCATAAGGCACCAGTACATCCGCAACTCCCAAGACTTTGGCAGTAGGTTGGCGTCGTCACCGGAAGAATCTAGGCCTTCAATCGCCTTGTTGATGTACTTTATAGACGCTTGCCATCGGTCACTGTTCAGCAACTGTCCGCCGAGCTGCAATGTAGACCGAAGGCTCACTGCAGTTTCTTGCGATGCCTCCGAATCACGCAGTAGCTTTGCTAGGCTGCTGTCGAGAGTGAAGTCGGTGATTGGAGCATCTTTGCTCAGTTGCCGCGCCTTGCGGCAGTACTCAAGCCCTTTCTCGCTCCCCTTCTGCCAAAGCACGATCCCCTTGTACATGTAAGCCATTGCTTGATGCGAGAGCGGGCAATCTGACCACTGTATGAGATAGTTGCAATCAACGAATGCCCCCTCCATATCGCCGCATTCGCATCGGCATACAGCACGATTTATTCGCGCACGAGCAGCCAAGTAAGGCGGTGCGAAGTCGTCCGACACCAGTACCTCATCGTAGAATGATATCGCTGTTTCCCACTCTTGCTGCTGCTTCGCGTGAGTAGCGTAGGTGTAGAGTGAGCCGGCTAGCAAGACGTCGTCATCAGTCTCAAGCTCGCGCAAGAGATCGATGTCGGCAGACGCCAGCGCCATGTCGTTTCTGGCAAGAGCTACGTCGATGCGAGCTATTGCCGCGCTGGCTATTTGGTTGGCGGGTGCCTTAGGGTTGCGGATGACGCACGAGGCATGGGACCAAGCCCTTCCGTACTGCTCTAGGCTAACATACATGTGAGCAAGATTTACGTGACTCTTGACGGCATGCTCGGGATCCGCGTTGCGTAGGTGCTTGACGATGCTGAGGTAGTCATTCATGGCGGCCTGGAAATGCTGCCGATCCGCTTCGGTGACCGGAACATGGTCCTTCCCCGCGGTGATCAAGTTGTCGCGAGACGATTCACCATAGTACGCCACTAGCGCTTCGAGATGATCTCCGTGCGGCGGTTTTCTGCTGAGATCGTGATAGGCTAGCGCCCTGTTGTAATGCGCCGCCGCACGCATCTCGTGGGCTTCTGCGCAATCCATAGCTAATGCGGTATTGCAGTCGTCAATCGTCTGAGCAGCATTTGTCAGCCGGTAGGCGGCACTACGATTGACTATCGCGTTGAACAAGTCTTCGTCTTCGAGGTCCGGTGCCAGGCGCATGATGGCGTCGTAGTCGTCGATCGCTGCGTACAAGCTATCCCCCCCAAGCCGTTGGAGTTGAAAGGCGCGGTTGAGGTGGGCACGGTACAGATTACTGTGAGAAGTCTTCTCCAGATCTTGGATGACGCGTGTGCAATCCGCGATTTCGCGTTCTCCATCCCCCAAGCAGCCGAATGTGTAGCCCCTGTTGAGCAAGGCATCGGCCAGCACGTCGTCGGACGCCCAAGCGGAAGCCTCAGTCAGAAAAGAGTAGCTCGCAACCTCTTCATCGAATCTTCCCAAGTGGTGCAATACCATGCCTCGCGCGACACACGCGTCGGCTGCTATCGCGTCGGTAGGGTCGTCCGAATCGGTAACGATCTTGGTTAGGTCTTTGACGGCTTCAGAGGCCCTCCCGCTTGCCTTCAGATACTCGGCACGGAGATACAGCAGCCGGTGCCGTACCTCATCCACGTCTCCATCGGACGGCAAGCGTAGGGTCTCCGTCAGTAGCTCAATCGATTCCTCCCGTTCGCCAAATTGATTCATCGCCCTGGCATGGGAGTGGGCCAGATGACCGTACGGCACGTTCAGCACTGCCGGTCGCATCTTCGCCGCAAGTCTCTTTGCCAGCGCCATCGCCCGCTCTTGGTCGCCCGAACGTGAGACCGCATCGACATACAAGCCAGCGGCTACAGGGTCGGCAGCGTGTACAGCGTTCAAGTCGCTCGCCGCTTCTGCGCAGTCTAACTCAGCCAAGTCGTGCCGACCCGTCATCAGATGGGCTCGGGCACGCAGCAGCAAGACTCGGAGTCGGTCTCGATTGCTCAGAACCGAGTCGTCCCTCAGCAGCCGTGTGGCGGCTCTAACCCCCTCTTCGTGCTCTTCTCGTCGCAGACAAGCGATCACGCCTGACAGGGTGGTTTCGTGATCGCTATCGCTGCCCATTCGATTTCTATCGACTTGGTTTCGATCGACTGCGGCTGCCCATTACCAATGGCTAAGAGCAAGCCTAGCCTTAGGGAGCCATATCTATTCTAGTTGACCAATCATCGTTGCGAGCTAGTCCAGCATGCTCGCGGAGCACTTGGTTCCAATCTTGCCCGCGTCCCTCGGGGCGGTGCTCCCGGAACTCAAACGCCTCCGTGCCAGCAGACCGCGTGATCTGCTCGAGTTCTTCGACCATCCGATCCCCCGCCTTATCGTTATCGAAGGCCGCAACGACGGCCCCCTCGCCCAGGTGCTGAATCGCTGCTCGGACTACCTCGTGCTGATGTTGATTCATCCGTCCGGCCGTACTAGCGACGCGAGTTCCCCGGTCGCCTTGAGCCGCAAGGTACGACACGGCATCGATGCCCGCCTCCGTGAAGACAATCTCCCGATCGCCCGCAAACGCCTTGCTGATGAAGAGCCCTTTCCGACCGCCCTTACTGAAGAGCGATACATCCGGCCCCTTGATCTCGTAGCCGGTCAACCGGCGATCGCCGTCCGCTACCCCCAGGTGCGGGAAGACGATCGAACCGCGCCGCGGGCAGTGCCGCACCCGTCCGGCCAGCCGCTGCGACTGGAGCAACTCGAACGGGATACCGCGGACCCCGCAGAGGTACGCGTGCGGCTCGGCGATGGGAGCGAAACGGTTGTACCGTGACTTGACCCCTTCCAGATCGAGACGGCTGGGGCGGATGTCCTTGGCAACCCGGTTGGCGTTCTGCTGCCAAGCGAGGGAGACGTAGCTCGCGTTGAGGAACGGGCGGAGCAGTTGCCTCGCCCGGCCGAGAGAACAGCCCGGCTCGATGACCCGCATGGCGAAATCGATCGCCGTGCCCTGCGACCCGGAGTCGTACACGCTGCAGTAGACGTAATGCGGTCCCTGCTTGCTGATGAGGATCTTGTCGGATCCGCTCGACATCAGCACGCTGCTCCGCGTGCTCTTCTTGCGGACGATCTCGTAGCCGTGGGAGGCGGCGATCACGCTCAGGTTGACCTGTTTAATCGCCGCCAGCTCGGATTCTCGGTCCAACATGATTCTGGTTTCCTATCGTCCGAAGAGCCGCGTCCAGAAGCCCTTCTCACGCTCGTTCTTGAGAGCTCGCTTGAGCCGTGCGACCTCTTGTTCTTGGTTGGTCTTCAGTTGGGACATCTGCTGCTGCACGCCCTCCATCGACTCCCGCCACTGCGTGGCGTCCGATGACCGCTGCTCCAGTAGCATCGTCACGCGGTTTTGGCCAGATTGGGCCGTGGCCAACGCCTCCTGGAGGTGGTCGATCTGGGATTGCAGCTGATCCCGCTCGCGTCGGCGTTCTTCGGTCAGGGTGTCCACCTGCTGTCGAACACTTTCCAGCGTCGCCCGCACACCTGCGTCGGCCCCCTCCTCTAGCGTCGTCGCGTCACCGCTCGGATTCTCCTCGCGTGAGAAATCGCAATCCTCGCCGTAGACCCGGATCAGCTCCGAGGCGTCGATCAGCTTGGTGCCGTCGTTCTCCGTGTAAGACAGCTTCCCCTTTTTGACATGCTTCTGGATCGTCGTGCGTGACCGGCCGGTGATCCGGTGGGCTTGGGTGATCGTGTATCGGGTGGTCGGTTTCTCGTTGGGCAAGTTCGCACAGGTTGTTCGTGGTTGATCGGTGTTGTCCGACCACCCTTATCTGATTCGCCCCTGAGCGCAAGCTGCGAGAACGAGTTATCCACCGACTTCTCTGGCCGACCAGCTCCGCACACCGACGCGAACACACGAACGCACTCACTTCCCTATTGCCCGTGACAAGTGTTCGCCCACCTGATCGGTCAGCTGTGCCCAGCTGTCCGCACCGGCCGATGTCTTTTGGGTATCGGTAGTTGTTTTGGATAGCCGGATGGGCATTAGGGAGAAGAGTGAGTGTGCGTGCTGTCTGTTCGCGTCGAGGCGGACAGGTGGTCAGTGCGGTGCGGACAACGGTCGGGCCATGGGTGTGCAGCTCTGTCCAGAAAGTTGGTGATAAGTGCGTGCGAATCGTGCTAGTGTCGTTGTCGGGATGGCCGAATCGCGTCATCCGTACTTGTCTCGGGCCACGTCACTCTGACCGGCCCTCAAACCAACCAACCGAAGGAGGGCGTCACCCCGAAAGAGGCTTACCGCACATAAAAAACCGCCGACACGATCGGCGGTTTCTATCGCACCTAGAGCGTGCGCTGATGATTCGTACCCATCCAGCTTAGCGCTCTTCGCGACGCCGCGCAAGCAGTTTCTTGCGTGGAATTCCGCACGCCCGATCTCCGGCGTGCCCGAGTGCCCGCGCCGATGAGGGAACGCCAAAGCATGGATGCCAACACACCACATACCGAACCACCAACTCAATCCCAAGACTTACGGAGGAGGGGGACGCGTCGCGTCGGACGCCTTGCGATGCGCCCAGGACATGAGCGACCACTTCGGCGGGCTTGAGGAAGGAACCGATCGCTACTCGCTGTTGCTGCTCGTCAAGAAGGCCGGGAAGCTTGCCGGCTTCACGCCGCGGTCAATTGCCTTGCTCGACTACTACCTAGCGTTCACCCGCGATAGTGATTGGGAGGAGGGGGCCCGTCCGATCGTCTACCAATCGCTGACCAAGACGGCCCTCGACCTGGGGGTCTCCGAACGACAGGTCCAGAAGCTGGAATCCGCGTTGTTCGCCGCGGGTGCTATCACCTGGAACGATAGCGGCAACCACAAGCGGTACGGGCGTCGCTGCCCCGATACGGGTCGGCTCGTATTCGCCTTCGGTGTCGATCTCTCCCCGCTCAGCTACCTTCGCAAGCAACTTGAGATGCTGCTTGAAGAAAAACGCCGCAGCGACGAGGCGTGGCTTGAGACCAAGCGTCAGATCAGCTGGTACCGACGGCAGATCCGCGGCTTGCTGCTCGAAGCCGAGCAGGGAGGCCGCGGTCCACTCACCGAGTATGATAGCCGCTACGACGAGATCGCCGTCCAAATCCGGACGCACCTCACGATTGACACGCTGCGATCGCTCTTGAATCGCCACAGGAGCCTGCACAACGAGCTGCTGGCTCTTGTCGGTAGGGGAGAGACCGCCGAAACCAAAGAGGCTTCTCAACGTGCTTCAATTGCCAAAGAAACACCGATTGGTGCATGCAGGAACGACCGAAAGTTCGTTCACTACAAATCTACCAATCAGGGATCATCTGATGAATCAGATACAAGTAGTCGGAACGACACCGGCTTTCAGGAAAGCGTAGCGGATCTACCGGAGCACTCGGACCCGGCATCGGATTCGGGGCTGACTCACGTGTCGTTGGGCATGGCGATCGACGCCGCAGGACCCAGGTTTCGGGAGCACCTGCCGGACGGAGCTTCGTGGGGTGACCTCGTTGAGGCGGCCAACCGGGTGCGGCGTAGTTACGGCGTGTCGCAAGCGAGTTGGGCGGAAGCGTGCTCGGTGCTGGGCCGCAACGGGGCCGCTCTGTGTGTGCTGTTGGTCGACCACGGTGCCAACCGCGACGAGAATCGGATACGAACGCCGGCCGCCTACTTCCGCGGCATGATCCGACGAGCACGGGCAGGGGAACTCCGCCTGCACAAGAGCGTGTTCGGCCTGCTGAAAGGAGGTTCAGGGTGTCACTAACCGACGACACGGGGAGGCTCCGGATCGGCATAAGCACGCTGTCCACCAATGCGAGTGTCTCTTCCAGCCGCAGCTTGACCGCTACCGCCGAAATCGTCTGGAAAGAATGCTTGGGCTCATGGCGACGGAAGCAGAACCTTGCGCCGCCTAGTTGGGGTCGTGATTCGATTCTGAGGCTGGCCATCGTGAAGCTCCCTGGGCAAGACGTATTCCCACCACGGCCCCATCATCCCTACTGCCCCCGCCGGAGGCCACCAACGCCACTGCCACGCATCCGCCTTGATCGGCATCGGCTGCTTGACTCCGGCCGTTGAATCGTGCGAGAAGCCTCGTTGAATTCAATGCAAAAAGAGAAAGCGACCCGGTATGACCGACTTACCGAAGGGTATCGCCGCCCGAAGTTAGGGCGGCATGAAGGAGCAATTCGCCCTCGCGGCGAGCCCACGAATCCTCGCCCACCTCGACGCGGCCGCCGATAAGGCGGGTCTCAGTCGAGGGCAGGCGTTTGACGACTTCCTGACGTTCGTTCGCTGTGCCCTGGCCGGCCAGACGATGGAGGAAGAGTACCTGATGACCGTCCGCAAAGGGTACGACCGAGGCGAGCAGGGGGAGCGGGGCATCGATCAGGTCACGCTCGCCTTCGCCAAGCTCGTCGAGGCGATGGACGAAACCCAGCAGGACGTGCTGGGCGACCTCTTCACCGGCGCGATCACCTATGGCGAGCGGGGCCAGTTCTTCACGCCCGATTCGGTCGTCCGGCTGATGGCGGAGTTGACGGCACCTGCCGATTCAGAGGAAGGGCCGAGGACCATCAACGATCCGGCCTGCGGCTCGGGCCGAACCTTGTTGGCAATCGGACGCGATCATCCGGACTGGGAGTTCGTCGGACAGGACGTCGATCACAGGTGCGCCCAGATGACGGCGATCAACCTGGGGCTCAACGGTCTGCGGGGTTGGGCGGTTTGGCAGAACACGCTTTCGCTCGAATGCTTCCGCGTCTACCGTATCGGGCTCAGGCTAACGAACTCCGGCGTGATCAGCGAGGTACCGGTTGAGCAATCGCCCTTCAATTGCGCACCGGGAAAGTGGTCCGGTATCGCGTCAACACCGCGCGAAGCCTATCCTCCGGCCGCTAAGGGACCGACCAACCAGCTCGGGCTGTTCTGAGTGCTTGTGGTCCGGGTCGTATTGACATGGACCATCGATCGTGACGCCGTAGCTAAGACTTCGATGGGGTGACCCGCTTGGCAATCGCTTCGGCATTGAACCGATCCAAATCAGCCTCCATCTGGTCGAAGGCCTCATCTCCCATCAACTTGCGTTGATCGTCCTCGTAGATCCTCCGTACCGCTTGGGGCAACTCGGCGAGGTCGTGTTCGAAGTAGGCCGCTAGGCAGCGACGGTAGTAATCGCCTCGGTACAGGTAGTTGCTCTCTGCCGGTATCGCATCGACGCCGGTGTCGAGCAATAAGCCGCCGTTTCCTTCAATCGGGATCGCGCGGTAGCCGAGGATGGCTGCTCGCGGGACGGCTGGTGTGCAGACGTTGCCCGAGCGGGCGAGGCTGAGAGCCCATAGTTCTTTGTGCTCTGACGGATCGACGAGAGCCCCTTCGGCTTGCCAACTTTCTACCGTACCATCCGATCGGTGGTACGCGATGAAGTCTTCGTCGGGGTAGAGCTTCAGGTGATCCCAATCGACTTGAAGGATCACCGGGTCGTGCGGTGTATCCGCGGCTTCGACGGCGTAGTAGATCGCGTAGGCGGCCGACAGGTAGACGAAGTCGGGCTTCGATTCGATGTCGCCTTCCCAGTTGCTCGCTTGTCCCGTGACGCAACGCGGCTGTAGGCCTTCGGCGAGGATGCGATCGAGGTGCTGCGTTGACGTGCCGTGGTAGAGGAACATGCTTCCCTCTTGCCATAAGGATACCAACAAGTCAAGAAGAGTGGTCAGCTTCGGAAGAGGGTGTCGATAGCCGCTTGCTGCTGTGATGGCGCAAGGTGTCGATACCGCTGCCTCATTTCTTCCGTTTGATGGCCCATCCAGCTGTCGATCATCCTTTGGTCGATGCCCTCCGCTGTCGCATTTGAAGCGAACGAGTGACGAAAGACATGAAAGCCGCGGACCTTCTCCCAGGTCGATCCTTCGAGCGCTGCGGAAAAGTGATAATCAGCCGTATCGACTGCCAAGGGCTGGCCGTCGATACGGCACAAAGCGTGCTTGCCGACCGAACAAGCTGCGAACCAGCTCTTGAAAGTACGCCCTACCAGTGTTGTCATCGGCACGCGACGGAAGCTGAGGGCGTGCTTTCGCGATCGTTTCTTCTCGCGAACGAGGATCGTGCGGCCATCGAAATCGAGGTCGGACTTTTCCGCGCGCAGCAATTCGCTACGCCGCATGCCCGTATGAGCCGCAAGAACGAACATCGGATAAACAAAAGCCGCTGTCGGCCGCTTGGACACGTGATCGACTAAGCGATCAACCTCCAAGCGGGTCAGGTAGAGGGACTCCCACAGAGATGCTTCTTGCCGCTGAGAGACACCACCGCGATCCAGAAGCCGTTTAATTTCCGGCATCGTGAGGAACGGTGATTTCTCGTCTCGCTTGGGGTAGATGATATGGTTGATGGGAGGAAGGCTTTCGACATGCTCCTGCCGTTTCGCCCAGTTCCAGACAAGCCGAAGCGTCGTGAGCTCTTTCTTGATAGTGTCGGGGCTGATCGTGCGGTTGTGGAACCGGTCTTTCGAGCGGCTGTCAACGTACCTCTGAATCTCGCGCGAGTTGATAGCCGACAGCTTGGTCTTCGGCTTCAGATGCCGCAAAAGATGCTTAAAGTGGAGCCGCTCGCCCGCCAAGGTTCGTTCTTCCTTGGATCCTACCGGGAGTTCTTCTTGGTAGACACGGAAGAGGTCTTCCAAGGTCTGCACTGCTGAAAGCGGCGGCTTCTTCTGTTGCCGGACCCGGGCCCCCGAGACGATGAACGTTCCCTCATCCACGTCCGAGGGGAGTTCAACCATGCCCATGGCGAGCATCCGCAAGGCCTCTTCTACCTGTCCCAGAGACGCGGTGGCGACCGGTCGGCTCTTGGTACGAAGCGACCGCTTGTACTCCTGGCCCGCGTAGCGGAAGCGGACACGGTAGCGACCCGAAGCGGGGTCGATTTCCAGGCTGGCCATGGCAGAAAACTAGAGCGAATGTGGGCGTTCTCGTGACGCTCTCATCGTTCGTTCTTACCAGCCGGCGGACCACCAACGTTACCGCCATGCGGGTGCCACGGTGTGTCAGATCCGTGTCAGGTGGCCAAAGTGGCCGAAGAGCCAATCGACGTAAGTCGTTGCCAGATAAAGGGTGGCTGAGGGGTCTCGAACCCCCGACCTCCGGAATCACAATCCGGCGCTCTAACCAGCTGAGCTACAGCCACCACAAGCCCGGCGAAGAGACCTGCCGGACACCCCACTCGGGCTCCAAAGCGTATCGGGCCCGCCGGGGCGGGTCAACGAACGCGGCGGCGGCCGCAGCCAGAACCAACGGCCACGGTACCAGCAGCCCTGCTACCGGCGGGCCAGCCACACCCGAGCCACGACCAGGCCGGTCGTCACCCCCGCCGCAAACGCCATCGCGAAGGTCGGCAGGTCAAACGTGGTGACGTGGGCGATCAGGGGCATAGCGGGCAAACCGGGCTCTGGCGGAGGTGAATCGTGTCGGGCAGCGGACGACGGTATCGGCTTCCGCGAGCGGTCAACGTTAATGACCCGCCGCCGGCTCGGCAAGTTCACGCAGCCGGCCGCTTGCGTACCGCCGGTAGGCGAGGTCGATCTGGGCGAACGAGATCCCCAGCTGGCGGGGCAGCTCCGCGGCGTCGGGCCGGCGGTTGTAGACCGCTCGCACATAGCGTGCGAACGCGGCGGGATGCTCCTCCATCAGCATCGCCACCAGGGCAGTGGACTGAGCGTAAACGGCGGCCAGATCGCCGCGGCGTTGCAGGTCCGATCGCCCGAGCGCGGCCAGCTCGGCGATCGGCCTCGGGCTCTCGATCCGCGACGCCGACCGCAACCGCCCGCCCGCGCCGATTGCGTACATGCCGGGGCCCGTGGGGCGGAGCGTCTCGAACCAACAGGCGACGCCCTCGATCACCCAGAAGCCGGCGCTCTCTCCCGGTGAGCGGGCCTTGGTCGCCGACTCCTGGAACAGCTGGTGCGTGGCCTCGTGGTACAGCGTGGCGCGGAGCCGGTCGGCCTTGGTTGAGTCGTCCGAGTGGTAGAAGTGCGCCTCGCGCGCCGTGTCAAAATAGATGCCGAGCGTCTCGGCGATGCGTGGCTGCCGCCGGCGGAGGTGCTCGACGTAGCTCGGCTTGTCGCGATGGTAGAACACCCGGAAGGGCCGCCGCGGCTCCGGCAGCGATCGCTCGCCGGCGAGCGCAAGCCGCACGTCGCGCTCGTCGAGCCAGTAGCCGGCGAAGAGCTGCCGCCAGACTTGGAACAGGTCTTCGAGCTCTGCGGCGAGGCGCGTGGCCGACTCGATCGAGTGGTTCGTCGTCACCACGCAGTGATCGGTGCGGACCTGCCAGCCGTCGTCGATGTCGGCATGCCGATCGCGATCCACCTCGAGCGAGACCCAACGCTTGCCAGCGGGACGCTCGCCCGATTCCCAGCGGGTTAGGTCGGCGGGCTTCACCCAGCCGAAGCGAGGGTCCCACGCGTAGCCACGACGATGCTGCTTCGCCTGGTAGCCGCTCAGGAACTCGCCGTCGACCAACTCGTAACCGAACGCGCGGCGGAGCGCTTGGTTGCTCGGATCCCTGTACAACGCCTGGCTGGCGAGACGCAGTGCGGTGGAGAGATCGCCTTGCTTGGCCGCGTCGATGGCGCGCGTGGATAGGGAGTCGGCTACAGCGGGATCACCCGAACGCTCGGTGTGGCGATACCCCGTCGGCGGGACGTACAGCACCTCCGCGCACGCCCGACCGGCAAGCAGCGACAGGGCGAGCGACAGGCAAAGCCGGCGGGGCGACATGCTTCTAGCTTAGCTCACCGCCTGAAAACCTCACGCAAAGGCGCGAAGACTCAAAGAGCCGGAGACACAGCGATTCCGCAGCGCCCGACTGCTTTGCGCCTTGGCGTGAGACCCTCCGCCGGCTTGCGCCGACGGCTCGCTGCTGAGTAGCGGCTGACGGCTCGCTCTGCGGCGTTGGCTCTGCGCCTCTGCGTCTCTGCGCGAAACAACACTCTTTCAGATCACGCGTTGCCCTGCTCGGCCATCGCGGCGTCGAACGCCACGTTGCTCGGCGCAAAGTCGATCTCCTTCACAAACGCCGCCGCCTCGGTGGCGCCCTGCTCGCGGTCCATGCCGCTGTCCTCCCACTCCACGCTCAACGGCCCGGCGTAGCCGACGACGTTGAGCGCGCGGATGATCTCTTCAAAGTTCACGCCGCCGCGGCCCGGCGAGCGGAAGTCCCACCCGCGGCGGGGATCGCCGAAGTTCAGGTGGCTGGCCAGGATGCCGCTACGGCCGTCGAGCGTGACGATCGCGTCCTTCACGTGACAGTGGTAGATGCGGTCGGGGAACGCCCGGATGAACTCCACCGGATCGACGCCCTGCCAGATCAGGTGGCTGGGGTCGAAGTTGAAGCCGAACGCCTCGCGGCGGCCGAGGGCCTCTAGCGCGCGGGCGGCCGTGTGGACGTCGAAGGCGATCTCCGTCGGGTGGACTTCCAACGCGAAGCGGACGCCGCACTCGTCGAACACGTCGAGGATCGGGTTCCACTGCTCGGCGAAGAACTGGAAGCCCTCTTCGATCATCGACTCGGGCACCGGCGGGAACGAGTACAGCAGCGGCCAGATCGACGAGCCGGTGAAGCCGTTCACCACCTCCACACCAAACTTCTGCGCGGCGCGGGCCGTGTTTTTCATCTCCTCGATCGCCCGATGGTTCACGTCCTGCGGCTTGCCATCGCCCCAGATGCGTGGCGGCAGGATCGACTGATGCCGCGCGTCGATGGCGTCGCAGACCGCCTGGCCGACGAGGTGGTTGCTGATGGCGTGGCACTCCAGGTCGTACCGATCCAGCAACGCCCGCTTGTCGTTCACGTAGTTCGGGTCGTCGAGGGCCTTGTCGACCTCGAAGTGATCGCCCCAGCAGGCGAGCTCTAGCCCGCGATAGCCGAACTCGGCCGCCTTCTCCGCGAGTTGCTCGAGCGGCAGATCGGCCCACTGGCCGGTAAACAGCGTGACGGGGCGAGACATGACGGGCTCCTGCGGAGCCGGTGGGCGGTGGGCGGCGGGCGGCGAGCAGTCATGCTGTCGCGAGACGGCTTGCTGCCCACTGCCCAACGCCGTGGCGCCTACCGACCTATAGTTCGGGTATGGACGTGCTGAAGAGTCTCGCCTGCGTAACCGTCATCACCCTTACCACGGCGGCCAACGCCGCGGTGCGGATGGAGATCGCTAGCGAGTCCGGACCGAACGCTAACGCACAACGCGAGTGGCTGCAATTGCTCGCGGAGCTCGGCGTAAGCGGTGTGCGGATACGCGGCGTGAACCCGGGCGATGAGCCCAGGGTGGAGGACCTCGGCTCACCGGACCCGCCGCTGCCGCGGGTGCTGGGCGTGCTCGATCGGCGGGGCGTGCTTTACCTGCCCGGCGGGCGGTTCACGATCCGCGACCGCACCAAGCTGGCCGCTTACCTCGCCCGGCTCGAGGGCGACGGCGCGGCAAGCGTGACCGCCGAACGCGGCGCCTTCGGCCTGACGCGTGACGAGTTCGAAACCGTGTTCCGCGCGCTCGGCGAGCCGATCGGTGTGATCGACAATCAGCAGCCGCTCCGTTCGCTCGTCGAACGAGCCGTGTCGGACGCCCGGCTGCCGCTCGAAGTAGACCGACGTGCATCGCCGGCGTTGTCAGCGCGGCCGGCGACGGCCAAGGTCGACGGCCTCGCCCGTGGCACGGCGCTCGCCATCCTGCTGCGGGCCGAGGGTCTGTTGCTGCATCCGGAAAAGCCGGTCGGAGGAACGCTAAGGCTCCGCATCGCGAGTTCTTACAACAACGAAGCCGCGCCGTGGCCGATCGGCTACGAGCCGGACAAGAGCCCAGGCGATACGTCGCCGGCCCTGATGGAGAGCATCCCGGTCGAGATCTCCGGGTTCACGCTCGCCGAGGCGCTCGACGCAATCGAGCCCCGACTCGGGGGGACGCCGATTGTGTTCGATGCCTTCGCGCTGCGTCGCGACGCGATCGATCCCGCCGCCGTGCAGGTCGAGCTCGCTCGCACCAAGACGTTCTACAAGCGCATCATCGATAGGCTGGCGTTCCAGGCCAGACTCAAGACCGAACTCCGCGTCGACGAGGCCGGCGAGCCTTTCATCTGGCTCACACGCTAACCGGGCGAGCGTGTTAGGCGGACGCGTCCAACGCGTCGATCTCTTTGCGAAGCTCGTCGGCCTCGGCCTGCTTCATGTCGCTCTTCTGGCGATCGACGTGCGACAGCTTGTACGCCTCTTCCAGCAGCTTGGCGTACTTCTTTTCGAGCTTGTCTTTCTTGCTCTGGAACAGTCCGAACATCGTGCTTCGCCGGGGCTTCGTTCTAGCTGGATCACCGCCGCCGACTCCGCCGCGGCCACGGGCGACTGTAGCAACGGACGCCCGAACGACCGCCCCACGCCTTCTGTTTAGGCGGTGCTAGCCCTTCAGCCCCGCGGCGGGCCGCCGCGGCCGCCTCCCATGAGCCGCCGCAGGTCGCGCCCGCGGAGCGGCTCTTCGCCGCGTGCTTCGAGCTCTTCGTTCACCATGCTGCGGAGCTCGCCGAACTGCGCCCGCATCCCCGGGTCGATGCGGTCGAGCATGCCCTTGCGGCGGGCGTCGCGCTCGGCGTCGGTCATGTCGCCGCCGCGTCCGCCGGGAGGGCCTCCTCCGCCGCCACCGCGGTCGCCCCGCGGCGGACGATTCGCACGGGCCTGCAGAATCCGATCGGCTAGCTCGGCGGGCGGGGTCGCGAACAGCTCGCGCATCCGCTTCGCCATCATCTGCTGCATCTGCGGCCGGCCCCACTCGCGGAGCTGGCGCCGTTGGTCCTCGGTCAGCTCGCGGGTCTGCTCGAAGAACGCGCGGCGGTCTTCGCCGGTGCCGTTCTCGCCGAAGACCTGCTGGGCCTTAAGCTTCATCTCCGCGACGACCGGGTCTTCTTGCTCAAACATGCCCAATGCCCAAGCCCCGCCGGCCGCCAGCAAGACGAGCGCCGCAAAGCCGAGCGTCTTCTTCGTGTTCTTGTTCATGGAACCACGTTCCTCGGTTTGGTCCGTCGATCGTGTTTCAGTCGGCCAGGACGATCGCGTCTACGTGACCGTCTAGATACAGGTAGTTGCGGGCGCCGTCGTCGCCCGGCGAGCCGTGCACCGACTCGAAGTCGTAAACGACCCACACGCGAGACGAGCTCTTGATGCTGTCGTTCCGCCGGTCGCGGAGCACCTCGGGGCGGGTCTTCTCGCCGAAGCGGTCGCCCGGGTACTCGTAGCTCGTGCCCTCGATGTCGAAGTAGCCGCCGTACTGCCCCGGATCGCCGAGCAGCCGCTCCAGGTTGGGGCCGAGGAACTCCCGCTGGTCGTCGGTGATCTCGTCGTACAGGTCGGGGTCGAACTCCAAGAGGTCAGCGCCGGAGCGTTCTAGATCGTTGGGGCACTGCCAGATCTTGGCGCTGTCTTCGCTGACGCTCGCGAGCACCTCGCGCAGGCCCGGCCGATTCGTAGGGTTGAAGGTCGCGGGCATCCGGGCCGTCTTCGGGAACTCGGCCCGCTCGCCGCGGGCGCTCATCCAGATGTCCAGGGCGATGCCGATCTGCTTGAGGTTGTTCTTGCACTCAGTCCGCCGCGCGGCGTTACGGGCTGACTGCACCGCCGGCAGCAGCAGGCCGATCAGGATGCCGATGATCGCGATCACCACGAGCAGCTCCACCAGCGTGAAACCGCGTGATCGGGGGCAACTCCGCGTTGAGGCTAACACTGGCATTCTGGGCGACTTTGCGGGGGGCGACGCGCACTTCACTGTATCGCCTCAAACCCCGGAGCCGAGCGCCGGCGCCGCGAAATCTGGCGGCGGATCCGAAACTTCTTCGGGCGACGCCTGGGGGGTGTTCGCTCGCCAGAACCGCGGGTGATCCGTGTAGAACAGGGCGCCGGCGTCGACGCCGGCCCGGTCCAGCTGTTCGCCGATCGCCCGGTGGCGGGGCGACGACGCGATGGTTGGCAGCATCCGCAGCCAGATCACCAGCAGCACGACGACTCCGGCCGCGAGAACGGCCCGTTTGCTACGGCTGCGCGATCGCATCGGCCGCTCCGGGGAACAGGACGCCGAGCATCAGCCAGCTCATCAGCAGCGTCAGCAGCAGGTTCAGACTCTGCCCGCACAGGTACAGCACCAACGGCTTCCCGCCCCGCACGGTGCGGGCCAGCGTGCGGAAGTGCGTCTCGAGGCCGATGCTCACGAACGCCAGGCAGAAGCACCAGTTGCGGAGCGTCTTGGTCGACCCACCGACGACCGCGTCGATGAGCTCGGGCCCCTGCGGATGCCACGCGTGGATCGCGCTCGCCACGAGAGACGCCCCGACGAACCCGAGGATGAACTTGGGGAATCGGCGCCAGATCTCCAGCACACTCGGCTTGTCGCGCTGTTCGCCCTGCCCTGGCTCGACGACCGACACCCAGTAGACAGCCACCGCGAAGGCGATGACGCCGATCAGGATGTTCTGGATCATCTTGATGGTGGTCGCGGCGACGAGCGCCGTGTCGTCGCCGTCGGTCGAGAGCAACGCGCCGGCGGCGCCCACCGCGCCCGTCGAGTCGATCGTCCCGCCGAGCCACGCCCCGGCGATCGCCGGGGGCAAGCCGAGCGCTTTGGCCACCAGCGGCAGCAGCACCATCATCATCACGGTGAAGGCGACCGACAGGCTGATCGCCAACGAGAGCTCTTCCTTCTTGGCCCGGGTAGCCGCGGCGGTGGCGATCGCCGCCGACACGCCGCACACGCTCATGTCGGCCGACACGACCATGTTGAGCGACGGCGACTCGATCCGCAGCACCCGCTGGCCGAACCAGAACGTGCTGCACAGCACGATGGGCGTGACGATCCACGCGATCCCGATGCCCGGCAGGCCGAACGCCAGAAGCCGGCCGATGAGGACCTCCGCGCCCAGGAGCACGAGGCCCACCTTCATGAACAGCTCGGTGCGGAGCGCGGGCCGAAGCCAAGCGGGCGTGCCGACGGTGTTGCTCACGAGCAGCCCGAGCACGATCGCCCACAGGGCGTACGCCAGGCCGTAGTACGCGACAACGGTCTGCTTGGCCATCACGAAAGCCACCAGCGCGACTGCGAACAGGCCGACGAACGCGGCGGCGAACTGTCCCCCGCGTTGCCCGCCTACCCACGCCGCCGTGCCGAAGGCCGCGAGCGTCGCGATCAAGGCGCCGGCGAGGCCAAGACCCTTGTCGGCCAGGCCCTCGCTTGGCGACTGCGACCACTTGCCCGGCAGAGCAAGCCACTCGGCCAAAGGGTTGGCGCCACCCGCGGCAACCACCGCCACAAAGCAAACCGCCAGCAACGCCAAGCCGAACGCCAACGCGAGCCAGTCCTCGGACAGCGGCGACTTCTTATCGCTAACCATCGTGGAGAGTCTCGCGCAGAGACGCGGAGACGCAGAGTGCGGAAGATCAACAACCTCTGCGCCTCTGCGTCTCTGCGCGAGATCACGTCACGGTCACAGCAGCGAGTCGAGCTCGTCGACCAGCCGTTCGAAGTGATCGAGCGCTGTGGCCACCGGCTCGGGCGACTCCATGTCGACCCCCGCGTCGCGCAGCAGATCGAGCGGGTACTTGCTGCTGCCGCCCTTGAGGAAGCCCAGGTAGTCGGCCAGCTCTTGCTGGCCGCCGTTCACCACACGCTCGCTCAGGGCGATCGCCGCCGACAGGCCCGTGGCGTACTTGTACACGTAGAACGCGCTGTAGAAGTGCGGGATGCGGAGGCACTCCAGCTCCAGTTCCTCGTCGATCGCGAAGTCGGGGCCGAAGTACGCGTCCAGCAGCTCGCGGTACACCTTGCGGAACGCCTCGAGCGTGAGCGCCTCACCCGCCTCGGCCAGGGCGTGCGTCTTCGCCTCGAACTCGGCGAACATCGTCTGCCGGACGATCGTGCCGCGGATGGCGTCGATCTCTCGGTTGATGAGGTACGCCCGCTCTTGGTCGGTCTTTGCCTTCTTCATCAGGTAGCGGCTCAGCAGCTGCTCGTTGAACGTGCTGGCCACCTCCGCGACGAAGATCGTGTAATTGTAGTACTCGAACGGCTGGTTGCCGGCCGAGTACCAGCTGTGCATCGAGTGCCCCGCCTCGTGGGCGAGCGTGAACACGTGGTCCAGCACGTCCGGCTGGTAGTTCATGAGGATGTACGGGTCGCCGTCGTACGAGCCGGCGGAGAAGGCGCCGGAACTCTTGCCCTTGTTGGGGTAGCGGTCGCACCAGCGACCCTTGAGACCCGCCTGGAGCGTCGTGCAGTACTCTTTACCCAGCGGCTCGAGCGACCCGATGACCGCCTTTACGGCCTGGTCCCACGTGTGCCGCTTGTCCAGCTCGCTGAGGATCGGCACGTACGTGTCGTACTGATGGATCTCCTTGAGCTTCATCTTGCGGCGCCGCAGGTCGAAGTACTTGTACACGGCCGGCAGCTTGTCGCGCACCGCGCTCACGAGGTTGTCGTAAACCGCCACCGGCACGTCGTCGGAGAAGAGCGACGCCTCCCTCGCCGACGGGTAGTTGCGCGCCTGGGCGTAGTAGATATCCTTCTGGATCGACGCCTTGAGCGACGCGGCCAGGGCGTTCTCGTGGTCGGCGAACTCCGCGTAGAACTGGTGGAACGCCGCCTTACGGACCGCTCGCTTGGGCGAGTGCAGGAAGACGCTGAAGCTCGACTGGTTGAGCTCCTGCTTCTCGCCCCGTTCGTTCTTCAGCTCACCGAACTTCAGGTCGGCGTCGGTCAGCTGGCGGAAGATGTGGCCCGCGGCGCCGGACATCTCGCTCTGCATCGCCAGCAGCCGCTCCTCGCCCTTGGTGAGCGTGTGCGGCTTGTAGCGGGCCATCCGCTCCAGCATCAGCTTGTACGGCGCGAGCGCCTTCGCGTCGAGCAGCTTCTTCAGCTTGGCCGACGACATGGCGAGGATCTCGGGCCGGATGAAGCTGCCGAGCTCGGCGGCGCGTGTGGCAGCGTGCTGCAGGCGGCCCATCATGCCCTGGTAGTGGCTGTTGCCCTGATCCTCGGTGGTGCGGAGCATGGCGTAGTAGCCGAGCCGCTCGCCGTCGCGTTCCATCTGGCTGTCGAACTTCAGGCACTTGGCAAGCGCCTCCGGCCCGTCAGCCAGGGTGCCGCGGAAGTCGGCGTACTTGGGAACCTTCTTTTCCCACTTCTTGAACGCCTTCTCCCAGGCGTCGTCCGAGGGGAACAGGCTGGTGAGGTCCCACGTATCGGCGGGCTTCACCTTGTCGCGCGTCGGGATCTTCTTCATTGCAGAGAGGTTGGATTCAGGTGGTGAACCACGAAGGGCGCCAAGGCCACGAAGGAGTCGTCTGCAGGCCGTTCATCCGGTGCGTCGCACGACTTCTTACCTTCGTGCCCTTCGTGTCCTTGGTGGTGAAACGAAGGAAGGGGTTACCAACGCCACAGAGCTGTTCCCCACGAGAGGCCCGCGCCGAAGCCGCACATCAGCAGCTCGTCGCCCGGGGCGATGCGGCCCTCTTTCAGCGATTCGTCCAGCGCGATCGGGATGCTGCCCGCCGAGGTGTTGCCGTAGCGATCGAGGTGCTTCACCACGCGTTCTCGCGGCACGCCCATTGAGTCGGTCGCCGCGTCGAGGATGCGGGCGTTCGCCTGATGCAGCAGCCAGAGCTTCACGTCGTCGCGCTCGCGCTCGGCGGCGGAGAGCACGTGCTCGAACGTGTCTTCCAGCAGCCGCACGGCCCACTTGAACACCGGGCGGCCGTCCATCTCCATGAGCCAGGGCAGGCGTCCGTCGGCGTCCGCCGCGGCGTCGCCGTTGGTGCTGAAGGGCCGCTCGACGCCGCCCATGCGGCGCGTGAGCAGGTCAGCGCCCGTGCCGTCGGCGCCCAGCGTGCCCGCGAGCACGCCCTGCTCTTCGCTGCCCGGCGAGAGCACCACGGCGCCGGCCCCGTCGCCGAACAGCGGGAACGTCTTCTTGTCGTTCGGGTTGAGCACCCGGGTGTTGGTGTCCGCGCCAATGACCAGCACGTGCCGCGCGGCGCCGGTGGCGACGAACTGCACGCCGGTCGTCAACGCGTACATGAACCCGGCGCAGGCCGCGACGACGTCCATCGCCGGGCAGTTGAGCCCCAGCGACGTCTGCACGCCGGTGGCCGTCTGCGGGAGGAGCCGATCCGGAGTGAACGTGGCGAGCAGCAGCAGGTCGATATCGCCCGGGTCGACGCCCGCGGCGTCGATCGCCTTGCGGCCGGCGGCCGTCGCCAGGTCGCCGGTGGAGACGCCCGCCGGGGCGTGCCGCCGCTCACGGATGCCTGTCCGTTGGATGATCCACTCGGGATCGCAGCCGAGCTCGGCGAGGTCCTCGTTCGTGACGACCTTCTCCGCGACGTGACTGCCCGTGCCGGAGATTCGCACGCCCGTCTGCGTGAAAAGCGGGCCGCGGCGGGTCTGGATCTGGGTCTCGGTCATCGTCGGGGCAAGACGTGGCGGTCGCTTCTGGCAAGGCGTCAGGCTACGCGTCGCGGCCGCCCGTAGGCAACCCTGCGGCCCGCCTTACGCGGCCCGGCGAGCACGCCCCACACGGCGATAAAGCCGGGCGTTACCGCGTTTGCCCACCACCTTGGCGGCGCCCATCTCCCGCAGGCAGTACGCCGCCCGCTGCGCGATCCAGCGGGGGGCGCCCATCGCGTCGGCCAGTTCCGCCGTGTCGAAAGGCTGCGGCAGGTCGCCAGCGACGAGGCTCCACAGATCGTCGCGGCTGCGGAGTTCCACCGTCTTCACGACCCGCACGAGCCGCTGGTCCTCGACGACGAAGTCGTTCTCTCGCCACCGTCGCCGCTTGCCGTGCCCGGGGTACCGCAGCTCCTCGACCTCCACCAGCGGCGACTCGATCGCCACCCGCTTGTGGGGGAACGCCCGGGTGAAATGCACCAGCTCGTCGAACAGGTCGGTCGCGGCGCCACGCTTGGGGCTCCAGCGGCGCGAGACCTCAGCGCCGCCCTCGCGGTCGAGCTTGATGAGCCGCCTACGGGCGACGATCGGCTTGACGATCAGCACGTCGTGCCTGCGGCGGAGCGAACGCACCTTGTCGCGAATCGCCGACAGGCCGCCGTGCTGCACCTCGATCAGCAAGTCGTCGCGGACCGCGTCGATGCGGTAGCGGCCGAGCTTGACCTCTTGCTCGCCCTCGTCGCCGGCGTAGAGCGCCTTGAGCTGCTGATGGAGCGAAGTAGCCATGCGGAGGAAGAGACGCTGTTCGGTAAGCCGGTGGTGGGATCGTCAGCGAGCCGTCGGCGCAAGCCGGCGGAGTGAAACAGAATCAACTCCGGGGGTCCTCCGCCGGCATGCGCCGACGGCTCGCTGCTGTGCGTGGTGGTTGCGGCATGCAAGTTCCGCCCGCTCAGACCTTGATTCCAAAATCCTCGACCGTGAACAGCGAGGTCAGCTCGTGCCCCTTCTCGGCGAACGCCTCACGGCCGCCCTCGAGGCGGTCGATGATCGCGAGCACGCGTTCCACTTTGAGCCCCTGGGCCTCGCAAAGCTCGATCGCTTTGAGGCTCGAGCCGCCGGTGGTGACGACGTCTTCGACGATGACGATCGACTCGCCCGACTCGTACGGCCCCTCCACCTGCTGACCCTTGCCGTGCGCCTTGGGCTCCTTGCGGACGATCACGCCGCGGAGCGTGTAGCCTTTGATACCCGCGGTGGTGAGCACCGCGGCGGTGATCGGGTCGGCGCCGACGGCCATGCCGCCCACCAGCTTGGGGCCCTGCCCCATCTTCAGGCGCATCTCGCCGATCAGGTCGATCATGCCCTCGCCGATGAGCTTCGCCCCGCGCGAGTCGAGCGTCACCTTGCGGCAGTCGAGGTAGTAGCTCGCCTGCTTGCCGGAGGCGAGCGTGAAGTCGCCGAACTGCAACGCGTGGTTGCGGATCAGCTGGGCTAGAGCGTCGCGGTCGTACATCGGCGAGGGTAGGTCTTATGGAAGAAGGGCGGGCCGTGGCAAGCCGCTGCGGTTCATTCGACCTGCTGCTCGAAGGCTTCGAGACGCTCGTCGAAGTGCTGTCGCTTGCCGAGAGGGTCCATTGGACCCGTCGGGCCCGTGTCGTAGTAGTCGCCCAGCAGCCCGAACACGGCGTCGCGCGCCGTGCAGCCGGTTAGCGAGAGGAGCATCGCCACGACCGGCAGCCACCGGCCCCGCGAACGGTGGCTGCCAGGATCGTTGCGTTGGAGGCTCATCGGCGGATCGTCACCAATGAACCGACCGACAAGATGTCGGAGATCTCGGCCGCGTCGGACGCGTCCAGCGATACGTCGGCCGCGCCGTACCGGCCGGCGCCGGCGCCCATCGTCAGCGAGCCGCCGCCACCCGACAAAACCAAGCCGGGCGTGGCGCCCTCGTTCTTGCTCTGCACGCGGAGTTGGCCGGCCGCCCCGGTGGGCAGGTTGACGCTGGCCGGGAAGCGGCCGGCGTAGGCATCGCCGAGCATCAGGACGATCTCGCCCGCCTGCTCATCGACAACCGCCGAGAACGGACCACGGACCACTTTCAGCGATTGGCCCGGCTTCACCGCGTCCGCCGAGCCGACACCGTTGATCTTCGCCAACAGGCGCCAAGGCACCTGATACTTCTTCGCGATCGTCTGCAGCGTCTCGCCCGGCTGCACGTAGTGCGGCGGGGCCAAGCGATGCTCGCGCGAGTCGTAGATGAGCGTGCCGGCGAGGCCACTGACCAGCCGATCGATCTCTTGTCTCCGCGGCGGGGCCACGCGCTCGTCGGCGCGCCACTTCGACAACAAGCGATGCGCGGTCGCTAGGTCTCCGCTCGCCAAGGCGGCTTGAGCGTTGTCCCAATCCGCCTCCGACGGGTCCGCAGGCGAGGCCGCACCGAAGTTCAGCGGCGTCGTTTCCGACGGCGTGTAGCTATCGAACTCGGGGCCGCTGGCGGGCTGACTACTGCCTGCCTCACTAACGGCGCCGGGCGCGGGAGTTGTGTTCTGGGGCGGGGCGGGCTGGTTCAGGCCCGATTCGTCCGGGTAGCGCGCCATAGGAACCGACTCGGGCGCCGCCTGTCCGACCTGCCTTTGGCCGGCCGGCGCGGGGAGCGAGGTCGCGGGACCTGCCATCGCGGCGCCCGGCGTTTGGTCGGGGAAGGGCTCGCCTTGCAGATCGTCCACCGGCGGCAATTCCGGAAGCGGCGGGAGGTCCGCGGCGTCGGTAGGCGCTTCGTCTGCTTGGGGGGCGAACAGCGGCATTGCCGCCTCGGGCGTTGCTTGCGGCGCGGGGTCCGTGAACGTCGGCGGCGCGAGCGGCGCGCCGCCCTGGCCGAGCGACAGCTCCGGCTCGCTGTAGAACGGTGGCGCCTCGGCCGAGCCGTCGGTGGCGGAGCCGTTGTCGGACGCCATCGCGATCTCTGCGGGCTCGAGACCGAAGCCGGACTCCAGCGTGGCGTTGCCGCCCGACTGAATCTCGAGGACCAGGAAAACGGCGATCGCGGCTAGCACCGCGACGGTTGCGAGGGGACGGATGTTGCTCATCGCGTTTGTCGCTCCATGACGACGCGTTGGCTCAGGGGAGGTGACCGACCGGCGGCCTTCGCGGTAACTCTGGCTAGGCCTGGCTACGCGCTTTGCGGCAGCATGCAAACGCCTGCTATACGCGAAAACGCCTGATGGCGGCTACACCAGTTGCCTTGGCGTAACGCCCGCGGTGCGGAACAATCCGTCGTGGCATCAAGACACGCTCTACTATCTGGCGACACGGCAGCAACCCGGGACATGTCCCTCACACCCGACCCTTCGGACCCGCCGGACGCAGCCGCCTCGAATCCCGAGGCGCCGTCCCCCCGACGCATGTCTCCGCTTGTGATCCTGCTGCTGGTCGTGCTCGCCCCGCTCCTCGTGATGGCGATCTACGTGGAGGACTGGTCGCGCGACCTGACCACCAACCGATCCGCCACCGCTGCTAGCAGCCCCGACGAACGCCTGCGCCCGATCGACACGACCGCCACGACCGACGCCGTGACCCGAGCCGTGAACTCGCTCTGCGAAGGGGCGAGCGACTGGTCGCTCGGCGAGGCCGCGGAGTTGCCGAGCGACTCGCCGCTTCCCGACCAGATGACCGAGCCGCCGGTCGCCGCGTGGAGCCTCGTGCACACGACCGGCGTCATGCGTTATCGCGACGACGTGTGGCTGGTCGCGGAGCCCGTGGACGAGGGCCGCCTGCGTTTGCACGCGGAGAGCCGCTCTCGCGTGGGCAAAGGAGACCTGGGTCAGAACCCACGCAACCTGCGAGAACTGCTCGGCGTGCTGCGCCAAGCGGTGCCGGTTGTCGATCCGTAGGCGCCCGCCACCCCTTCATTCGGACGCCGGCCCGCCGCACGGCAGCAGCGACTCCAACGCGCAGCCCGCGCAACGGGGGCGTCGCGCTTTGCAGTGCTCAACGCCCAGCCTCACGATCAGGGCGTGCCACTCGTTGTGCCGCTGCGCAGCTTCGCCAAAGACTTCCGCCATCGGCTCGGCGAGGGCGTCATACGGGGCATCGGCGTCGAGCCAGCCGTGCCTCCGTAGCACGCGACGCAGGTAGGCGTCCACGACCGGCAGCGGAGCGCCGCCGCCGTACAAGAGAAGGCAATCGGCCGTCTCCGGGCCGACGCCGTGCACGCCGAGCAGCTCTCCGCGTTTTCGCAGGGCGACACGCCGATCACGCACGTCGCTCAGGTACGTGCTCAGCCCACCAACGCGGTTCGCAAACGCCGCGACCGCAAGCAGCCGCTTCGCCTTGACGCTCGGCGGCCCGGCCGGGCGGATCCGTTCGGCGAGGTCGTGCTCCGCTAGCGTGCTGACCTCCGCCAGCGTCGTGACGCCGCTGTCCGCGAGCCGCTCGATCGCGTGCTCCACGTTCCGCCACGAGGTGTGCTGCACGAGCACCGCGCCGATCGCGATCTCGTCGACGCTCGCCTCGCCCGGCGCCTCTCCGAGCGCTCCTCTTCCTCGGCGCGCGACGGCCGAGTTGGCGGGCCACCAGCTCTGCGGGCCGTAGTGCTCGAACAGACGCTTGTAAGCGCTGAGCAGAGCGTCGCGATCGGGGCGTGGGAGCATCGGCTGCCGGGGGTTCTCGACCGCGCGCCAGCGGGCGTTTCGGTTCAATGATCGGCGGGCCTGTCAAGCGACAACGCCACCAACGAGCAAAGAAAGATTCTCCGCTTTGTCGGTTCGCGGGCAGAGCTATAATCGGGGGGAGTGAAGCCATCGAGAACGCCGTGCGACTCGGCGTTCGAACGCGGGACGACGGCGCCCCGCGACACGATGATAGCGACGAGCTCGCTCGTCGCCCTCGGACCCTATCAAGAGACCGCTCCGGTGCTGTTCGCCCGACCCAAGATCGCCGAGTTGACGCTCCGTTTGTACGGGCGTTCTCTCCACCCCGAGCTGTTTGAGGTGCTGCAGACCCGCGAGATCGAGCGGGGCGGCTACCGGGCCATCACCAAGGTCACCAGCGCCGGCCACGTCGTCACTTGGCGTTACGCGGGCGTGACGCTGACCGAGGTCGCCGCGCCCGGCAACCAGCCGTTGCCGGCAAAGCGGCGGCTCATGTCGCACACCTTTGGCGCCGAGCAGACCGACACGGTCGAGTGCCGCGGCGGCGTCACCTACGAAGTGTCCTTCGCGTTGGAGCAGCTCTCCAAAGAAGCGTTCCGGTCGTACCAGGATGAGCTCGACCTCGCGAGTTTGAAGAGCACCGCGGGGATCGACGGCGGCAACGACAAGGGCAACGTGCTCGTGCAGCGTTTCGACGCCGCCGGCCGCGTGGGCGTGGGCGCCACGAGCTACGTCGATACCGAAGCCCGCGACCGCTCGTTCCGCGTGCGGACGCTGCACACGTTCCCCGACGCCGGCGCGGTGGTGAAGACTCAGACGGTGTTCCGCCTGCCCGCCTAACCCGGCCGGCTAGCGACGCGTCACGGCAGCGTGTCGAGCCATTCGCGCAACGCGGCGGTCACGGCTTCCGGCTTCTCGATCGGCGCCATGTGGCCAGCCCCGGCGATCTCGACGAAACGCCCGTGCTTCGCGTTCTCGGCGAAAGCTCGCATCTCGGCGGGCGGGCTGATCTCGTCGTGCTCGCCGCCCATCGCCAGCAATGGCCCGTCGTAGGCGGCGATCAGGTCGGACGAGTCGGGCCGGGCCGCCATCGCCCGCTGCGACGCCGCGATCGCCGCGGGGTCGGCCGCCTCGATCTGCCCGAGCGTTTGCGCTACCGCCGACTCGTCCGCTTCCGAGGCAAGCAGCTTCGGCCGCATCATGCCGGCGATACGCTTCGACCCCCACGCGGCGGCGTTGTCCGCCATCTTCAACCTGCCGGCGTGGCCGGCCTCGTCGTCCGCCGCAACGCGTGAGTCGAGCATCGCCAGAGCCGTTAAGCAGTCGGGGTGTTGGCGGAGCATCTCCAAAGCGATGTAGCCACCCATAGAGAACCCAACAATAACCACCCGGTCGGCCTCCGCCGCGTCGAGCACGGCCGCCAGATCGTGGGCGTAACGCGTGAGCGTCGGCTCACGGTCGGGGCCTTCGACCGGCCAACCCCCGAGGGTCGATCCGCCGTAGCCACGCAGGTCGGGCACGATGACTCGGTACGCCTCCGCCAAGGCGACGCGTTGCTGCTCCCACATCTCGCCGTGCAGGGGAAAGCCGTGCACGAGCAGCGCCGTACGCGCGTCCTCGGGCCCCGACTCGGTCCACGCGAGCCTGGCGCCCTCGAGCTCGATCGAACGGGCCGTCTTCGGCGTGTTGGCTTCACTCATCGGCGGGGACTCCAAGTCGGACCAGCTCGGCCTCGAACTCGGCTAGCTGGCGTTGCATGACCTGCGCGGTCGGCTCGAGCTCAACGGCGCGGCGTTGGGTTTCGACGGCGAGCTCGACGTCGCCACGAGCGAAGTAGCAGCGTGCGAGCGTGTCGAGCAGGCCGGGCTGATCGGGAAGCAGCTCGAGCGACCGCCGCGAGTAGCGCACCGCCTTGTCGTGATCGCCCACCGTGTTGCTGACGAGCCACGCCCAGTAGTTGAGCCAGTCCGGCTCGTCGGGCTGCGCAAGGACCTGGGCGTCGTAGAGATCGGCCAGCTCTTCGATCCGCCCGACGACGCGCGCCCGGTACCCGGGCTCGGGCTCCTCGAGCCGGTGCATCGCGATCAGCACATCGGCGTCGGCGAAGCCGTCTTTACCCCGGAGCTCGAACGCCTCTTCGTAGGCCTCGGCGGCGGCCGCGTTGTCGCCCGACTCTTCGCGCCGCAGGCCCTCGGCCAGCCACCGCCTCGCGGCGAGGTTGTTGATCGCGTCGAGCGACCATCGCTCTCGGTTATCGGTAAACGCCTGCCCCGTCTCCGCCATCGCGCTCAGCAGGTCGATCGCGGGCGCGATCGTCTCAACCGCGGCGGCGTACTGCGCGGCGTCGAGCTGCCAGCCGAACAGCAGCCTCCGCGCATCGATGGCCCGGAGCGTCGGCGGCTCGAGGTGCTCACCCGCGGCTCTCAGCTCCTCGATCGCCCAGTCGTCGAGACCCTCGGCCCGTAGGCGGCTCGCCACGCCGGGGTCGGGGTCGCCCGTTTGCAGCGCGAGTTTTACGGCGGCGGCCGCCGCCGGCTCGTCGCCGATCTCGCGAAGCAGCTGCGCCCGCAGGTATAGGCCCCGCCGATCCGCGAGCCGATCGGAGTACTCCGTCAGAACGTCCCGCGCCAGCGCGTTCTCGCCCGACTCGGCGATCCAAGCGAGCGGTAAGCGGAGCGCCCGCGGAACCTCTTCGCTCAATTCGACGTGCCGTCGCACGGCGACCAACGCCCGCGTCACGTCGCCGGCGGCCAACGCCTCGCGTAGCCACCACAGCACGAGCTGCCGTTCGGCCCGCGGCGACGTGTCGTCCGAGGCGTTCTCCGCACCGGCCCGCTCGCGCAACGCCGACAGGCGCCACCACTCCGCCGCATCGGCGGCGGGAACGTCGGCGGCGTCGCCGGTGCGGGTTGCGAGGCACAGCCAGTCGATCGCCGGGCGGCTCACCACACCGAACCGCTCAAGCAGGCTGGTGACCGAAGCCGCGATCCGCTCGCGACGGCTCTCGGGCATCCGGAGCTCTCGATCGTTGAGCAGCCGGGCCGCTGCCGACTTGGAAACACGCTCCGACGGATCGAACCAAGCCACGCGACACAACGCATCGACGCTGGTGGTCCGCAGCAGCAGCACCTCACGCTCGGACGGGTCGTCGCACTCGCACAGAACACGGAGCCAAGCACGCACCTCTTGGCTGTCCGTCGGGCGGTCGAGCCGGCGAGCGGCGGCTCGGAGCAGCTTCTCGCACGCCCAAGCAATTTCTGCGTCCGGCGACCGCATGCCTCGGCGCAGCTGCCCGAAGGCCCGCAGGCCGAGTGTACGCAAAGCCTGGCTCGCGTCTCGGCGGACCGCGTAGCGTGAGTCGCCAAGCTCGTCGATCAGTCGCTCAACGCGCGTCTCGACGGTTCCTTCGCCGTCGGCGCCGTCGGGTTCGCTCTCCGCGGACACCAACGCCGACGCGAGGGGCAACAAGGCGATCAGCGTGGCGAGGACGAGCGGGCGGACCATAGAAAATCGCCCACTAGGCGCCGCGGAGTTGCATCTCTTCGATGTACCGGCGGAGGCGTTCGACCTCGTCGGTGACGGTGCTCAGCTTGAGCATGTTCTCGACACGCTTCACGAGCTCGATCTTGTTGACCGGCTTCGAGAGGAAGTCGTCCGTGCCCGCGTCGACGGCCCGCTCGATGTCGCCCAGCTCGTTCAGGGCCGTGACCATCAGGATCATCACGCCGCTGGTGGCGGGGTCGCTCTTCAGCCGCTGGCAGACCTCGAAGCCGCTCAGCCGCGGCATCATCACGTCCAGCAGCAGCACGTGCGGCTTGAACTCGGCCACCTTGTCGAGCGTGTCCTGCCCGTCGACGGCGATCGCCGTCTCGATGTCGAGCCCGGCCAGGTACGCCTCCAAGAGCTCCACGTTGGGCTCGTTGTCATCGGCGATCAGAACGCGTTGCTTATCGCTCATCTCAGGACGCTTTCAGGTAACCACCGATAGAAACAGACAGACACAGATAACGAATACGGCGCGATCAGACGATCTGCGTTCATCCGTGTTCATCTGTGGTTTCCTTCTTCGTCACGTCGCGACGGCTTGCAGCTCGGCGTTGAGCTCGGCCGAGGGGACCGGGAAGCCGGCGCACAGCTCGCGGACCTGCTCGTGGATGCGGGCGTGCGTCGCCTCGTCGTCCGCGGCCTTGAGGGCCTCGAGCATCCAGCCGCCGATGACCCGCATCTCTTCTTCGCCCATGCCGCGCGTGGTGAGCGCCGGCGTGCCGACGCGGATGCCGGACGGGTCCATCGGCTTCCGCTCGTCGAACGGGATCATGTTCATGTTGAGCGTGATGCCGCACCGCTCCAGCGCCGTCTCGGCCGTCTTGCCACCGATGCCCAGCGGCGTGACGTCCACCAGCATCAGGTGGTTGTCGGTGCCGCCGGTGATGAGCCGCAGCCCGCCCGCCATGAGCGTCTCGGCCAACGTCTTGGCGTTGTCTAGCACCTGCTGGATGTAGTCGCGGAAGCCGGGCTGCAGGGCCTCGCCGAAGCAGATCGCCTTGCCCGCCACCACGTGCATCAGCGGCCCGCCCTGCGTGCCGGGGAACACCCGGCTGTTGAGCACCTTGGCGTACTCTTTTTTGGCGAGGATCAGGCCCGAACGCGGGCCGCGGAGCGTCTTGTGCGTGGTGGTGGTCACCACGTCGGCCACGGCCACCGGGTCGTCGTGCAGCTTGGCCGCCACGAGGCCCGAGTAGTGGGCCATGTCGACCCACAGCTTGGCGCCCACCTCGTCGGCGATCTCGCGGAACTTGCCGTGCGGGATCTCACGCGGGTAGGCGCTGGCGCCGGCGATGATGACCTTCGGCTTGTGCTCGCGGGCGAGCTTGGCGACCTGATCGAAGTCGAGCCGGCAGTCGTCCTTCCGCACGCCGTACGAGTGGAAGTCGTACAGCATGCCCGACATGTTCAGCTTCATGCCGTGCGTCAGGTGGCCGCCGTGGGCCAGATCGAGGCCGAGGATCGTGTCGCCCGGCTCGACCAACGCGAGGTAGACCGCGGCGTTGGCCTGCGAGCCGGAGTGCGGCTGCACGTTCGCGAACTCGGCGCCGAAGAGCTCCTTCGCCCGGTCGCGGGCGATGTCCTCAACCACGTCCACGTGCTCGCAGCCGCCGTAGTATCGGCGGCCGGGGTAGCCTTCGGCGTACTTGTTCGTCAGCACGCTGCCGACGGCCTGCTGAATGGCGGGGCTCGTGTAGTTCTCGCTGGCGATCATCTCCAGGCCGTCGCGTTGCCGCTCGATCTCGGCGGAAACCGCGGACCAGACCTCGGGATCGTTCTGCTCGATGAAGTTCATAACGCCTCGCGGGGGTGGCGGACGGCTAGGGGGGCGAGCGGCTGGGCGGCAATCGCCGCGAACCTGTGCGGGCCTAACCGTAAGCCGGGCAGCGGCTTGCACGCCTTCTAGTGTCGGCAATGGGAGGGGCCGTGTCGATGCCTCGCCGCATCGGCGGGTTTTGACTGGATTTACAGGATTGAAGGGGATCGGGCGGGGCCGGATCATTCGCGGCGGATCGCCACCCGGAGCGTGCCCTCGTTCTCGGCCAGGGCGTTCGGACGGTCGTTCACGCGGAGGTAGAGCGTGCCCGCGCGTTCGGGCCGGAACGTGGCGGCGAGGCCGACGGGCGTGGCCCGCAGGAAGGCGTCGGCGCCCGCGTCGACGGCGGCCTGCAGCTCGCCCAGCGGCCGGCCGCGGTGGTAGTCGAGCGTCACGCCACCCGGCTCGCACGGCCACGGGGCGCCGTCCGGCTCATGGGCGATCGTGTACCGGCCCGTCGCGGTGAGTCGATACGCCTCACCCGCCGCCACGCGGACGCCGCTCGACTGCCAGCCACGGTCGGCCCGTACCGTCGCGGCCCGCACCGTCGCGGTTCGCTCAGCGGCGGTTCGCTCGGCGCCTGGGGGCAAGGCTTCGCCTGGCTCGAAGTCGATCGCCTCGCGCACCGGGTCGTGCCCGTACTCGATCGTATCGACGAACAGCCGCCACTCCTGCTCGAGTTGCTCCCGGTCGCGGGCGAACGAGCGATCGAACCGCGCGTCGAAGTCGGCGGCGGTCACGTGTTCGCTCAGCGCGCGGAACCGCTGCTGATAAGCCGGGTGCGTGTCGAGCAGCTTCGCGAGCGCCCACACCCACGCGTACTGGTCGGCCGACATCGGCCGGCGGTTGTCCAGCAGGCGGACCGCGGCGACCGGCTTGGTCTCGCCGGCGGCGACCGCGTCTTGGATCGACCGCACGCGACCCCACATCGGGCTCGCTTGTTTCGAGGCGGGCATCGCGGCGAGCGTGAGCGTCCGCCCCCGCCACGCGTGCGTGCCGCACAGCTCGGCGACACCCTCCATGTACCAGCCGGGGCCGCACCCGCCGAGCAGCGTCTGCATGAAGCCGTGCGTCGCCTCGTGCAGCACGAGATGCCGGCGGTAATAGTCCGATGGCTGGTCGCGAACCCAGCACCGATAGCCGAGCGACAAGCCGTTGGCAAACCGCCGTTCGCCCTCGGGCATCAGCCCTGCGGCGGCGAATCGCGCCTCGTCGTCGATCAAGCAGAGCCGCACCCGCCACGGCTTCCACCGCGACTCGCCAACGCCAAACCGCTCCGCCAGCTGCGGGACCGCCGCGTCGATCATTGGTGGCAGCTCGTCGATCGCCGCCGACGACGGCATATCCGTGATCATCTCGGCGTGCCCACTGGCAACGACCCGAAGCCCAAACCGCTCCAGCCGCCGCTCGTTGAGCGGCTCCAGCGCCGGCCAAGCCGCCGCCAAGCTCTCGGCAACGAGCACCACCAAGGCAAGCACGACACCACACGTCGCCGCGCGCCAGACTCGGCCGTCGATCATCCCGCCTATCGCCAACCTCTCCCCCCTCTCCTTCAACGAACCGCACCCCGCCAAAACGCTCACCTCGGCGCGAGCAGCCCCCGCAGCAGCCCGTCGAGCGCCCCCTGGGCGGCCGACTGCAGCAAGTCGCGGCTGATCCGGCGGAACGCGTCGCGGTCGATCTCGGGCTTGTCGAACGTACCTCCCACGGGGATGTCGATCGATTGGCCGCGGAGCCCCCCGAGCAGCACCGGCCGCTGCTGGACCCACGCCTCTTGGATCGGCACCCGCACGAGCAGGTCGAGCGTCTCGTCGACGCCGACCGACCCCTCGGACGTCACCAACGCGTCGCCCACAAAGAACTCGAGCCCGCGGTGGTAGATCCGGCCGTCGGCCATGGTGAAGTCGATGACGCGGTCGCTCATCGTGACGATCGGCCGCTGGTTCGAGTCGGCCAAGCCCTCGACACCGTCGCGCACCACGCCGCGGATCTGCCGCACGAGCTGCACGAGCTCCGCGATCGACGGCCCGGGCAGCACCTGCACCGAGTGCACGTCGAGCTGCCCCCGCGCGCGGCTGAGCTCGGGCCGATCGATCGGCGCCCGCAACTCGGCCAGCGAGATCGAGAACCGCCCGTCCGCCCGCGTGGCGTCCGCCAGAACCGGGGCGATGAACTTCAGCACCCGCTCCGACACCTCTTGCGAGATGCTGACGTCCGTCACCAGCGGCCCGGGGGCCAGCTCGGCGTAACGCGGCGGGGGCGCCAGCCGCGCTGCGGCCTGCGCGTTGATTTGGCCGGCGTCGCCCACCCGCACGCGGATCGGCTCAACACGAAGGACGCCTCCACCGAGCGTCGCGCCCAGCTTGCCGGGTCCAACGGCCAGGCCGAACAGGTCGGCGCCCTGCCACGGAGCGTCGATACGGCCGGTGAGCGATGCGAGCCCCGATGGCGCCGCTCCGCCCGGCGGCGTTGCGACCCCCGCTGGCGCTGGCAAGCTGGACGGCGCCGGCAGGGTGTCGGCCGAATCGGCGTCGCTGTTGATCTGAAAACGGGCCGTGTCTTTGCCGAACAACCGCACGCTGTCGGCCAGCTGCGGCCACAGCACAGGCGAGAGCTTCTCAAGGTCGTACTGCACGCCGCCAGAGAGCCGCACGCCGGCCAGTCGCTCGACGTCGGCGATCGATCCGCCCGCGGAGCCGGTGACGGTCTCCGACGCCACGCGCAAGTCTTCGAGATCGAGCCCCACGCCCTGCGTGCCGTCGCCGCGCATGGCCGGCCGGACCATCGCCTTCGTTTCGACCGTTAGCCGTGGTTCGCTCCACAGCGACTCGACGCCGGCGGCTTGGCGTCGCAGCAGTTGGAGCGACTCGCCCGTGGCGTTCGCCTCGAGACGCGTGCCCTCAGGAACGCCGCGTAGCAGGGCTTTGCCGGTGACGGCGCCGGCCGCGGCGATGGCGCCGGGCTCACTGGCGCCGATCGAGTAGGACGACAGCCGAGCCAGGTCCGCGCGAAACGCGACCTCGCCTCGCCAGCCGTCCGCGGCGCCGGGCGTGATCTCCAGGTCGCGGCTGCTCAGCGAAACGGCGGTTGTGCGGAGCGTGCCGCGCGACGAACGGATCCGCCCGGGCTCCCACGCCGCGTCTGCCGATAGCTCGACCTGCGGCTCGCGGATCAGCACGGCGGGCTGACCATCGGCCGACGGCGGCGCCAGCGTGAAGTCGACGATTGTCGCCTCCACGCTGCTGAGCTGGCCGCGTGTCGCGTCGAATCGCCCGGCAGCCGAGGCCTCGACGGCGCCCGCCAGACGCAGATCCTCGGGCGAGGGCAGGCCCGGTCGGACGAGCCGCACGCGGCGGTACCACGACGGGGCTAAGCCGTTCAGATTCACCCGGAAGTCGCGGGCGGCGGCCTCGCCGGCCGGCGCCACCTCAAACGTGAGTGTATCGCCGCCCGCGTCGACGCTCCCCTGGGCGACCGCCGACGCGATGTCGCCGCCGGCGACGCGACCGCTGACCGCGTAGTTCAGCAGGTCTTCTTGCACGAGCGGTCGTTCGGCGGCGCCGACGAGCACGTCGCTGAAGCGCCCGTCCGAGGCGAAGGCGTACCCGCCCGCCTCGCGGGCGCCGCGGAAGTTGGCCTCGCCGCTGCCGGCGAGCCGGTACGAGCCCAGATCGACGAACTGCCCGAGATCGGTCGCGAGCTTGGCGAGGTCGAGCCGGGCCGCGCCCTCCAGCTGCGTGGCGTCGCCCTTGGCGTTCACCGCCAAGAACCGCGACTGGCAGTTGAGCGTCTCGACACGCCAGCCCGCCAACGGCCGCGCGGCGTCGAGCGCCGCGGGCCCGACCGCGACGGCGTCGACCGTCACGGGCGACGGCCAGCGGAGGGGCCCCCGGGGCGAGGCGCCGGAGAAGCCGTCGGTCTTGGCGTCGAGCGTGAGTCGGGCGCCGGCGGGCGTCCGCTGCAGGCCGACTGTTGCGTTGATCTTGCCGGAGTCGATCCGCACGCCGTCGCGGACGCTGAGCACGCCCGGCGCGATGGCCGCTAGCCGCGCGAGGTCGATCTCGACCTCGGCGCCTAGCGACTCGGGCGCCACGAGGGCGCCGCCGGCGAGCTGTTCGCCTTCGGCCGCGCTGAGCTGGCCGACGAGCCGCGCGCGGACGAAGTCGAGCGTCGGCGCGAGTTGCTTGATAACGAGGCCGGGGGGCGCCGCGACGATCTCCCAGGGAGCCGTCACGTTGGCGAGGCGGACAACCTCGCCGCGACTCAATCGTCCCTGATAGGCGGCGCCGCTGACAGCTATCTGGCCCTTGGTCTTCCACGCGGCGGCGCCGGCCCACGCCAGCGGCGCATCGAGATCGACGCCCGGGGGCCACAGCTCGCGCGGCGGCCGTTCGACCTGGTTCCACGTCGCCTCGCCGCCGCCGGTGATCACGCCCGTGACGCGCGCCGCCGGGTCGTCGCGCCGCAGCACGGCGCCGATCAGGCTGGCGGGCAGCGCTTGCAGGTCGAGCGCGACCCGCTCGGTCGGCTGGCCGAGCGCAGGGCTCTGGCTCGTCTGCTCGATGACGAACGTGCCCGGCTGGCCGTTCGCCTCGCTCAGCGCGCCGCGGACGTTGACGCTCTGCTCGCCGGCGGCGCCCGGCGCGGCGTTTATCGAAACGTTGGCCTCGATCTGGGAGGCGAGCCACTGCTCGCCGGTCGCGGCGTCGGCGATCTGCGCCTGGCCGCCGGTGATACGAACCCGCACGGGGCGTTTCGCTCGGTTGTTGTCTTGTCTCGCGGCGCCGCCCTCGGCCCGTTTGTTGGCCTCCAGCCGCGCGGCGAACGCCTCCAGGTTGCTGCCCGCCGTGCTCAGCGTAACGTAGACAATCGGGTTCGTGACGACGACGTCGATCGGTCCGCCCACCACGAGCGGCGTCCAGCCGGCCGGCAGCTCGGCCCGCTCGGCGGTGGCGATCAGCCCGCCCTGCGGATCGCGTAGCTCGACACCCGTCAGAGCCAGCGGCCCCGTCCAGCCGATAACGGTTGACCGAGCCGTGAGCACGCCCGCTTCCGCGGGCAGCGCGCCCGCCAGCAGCGTGTTGTGCGACGCGGTGGTAGCGATCAGCGTCGGCGCCATCGCCAGCAACCCGACGACCACCACCAGGGCGATCAACCACAACCGCCGCGCACGGCCGCGACGCGGCCGGCGAGCCAAACGACGATCCGGGCGACGGGCGGCGGTGGCGGGGACGAACAGCACGGCCGCGATTCTACGCCTCCCGCGATTCGCAAACCACGCTAGCACGGAAGAGAGCCAGAACCACGACGGCACGACGAGCACAAAGGTTGTCGACGGCTTCGCTGCGTCCGCCGTACCGTCGTCATTCGCGTCAGAGGTCGAAGTTGACCGTCCGCGACAGGTACCGGTACAGCCGGCGGCCGATCGTCATCGGCTCGACCTCGATCTTTGCCTCGCCCAGCAGGCCGACGCGGAGCAGCTCGTGCATCTCGCGGGCGGACTCGGGCAGGTCGTCGTAGTCGGAGAGCGGCACGACGGCCTGGAAGTGCGGCATCGACGGCTTCGGCACGCCTGAGTCGTCCATCTCCGTCAGGATGGCGCCGCCGGTGAGGCTCGACAGCCGGGGCGGCGTGCTGCGGATCTCGTCGTCGGCGATCTGCTGCAACCGGCCGACGTACTCGCGGTTGGTCGATTGATTGAGCAGCAGGCGCACCCGCTGCCCGACCTCCACCAACTCGATCTCTTCCTGATCGATCGCCAGCCGGGCTTCCAGGGCGAGCGGGTCGCCGACGCGGCAGAAGTGGTCGCCCGCGTCGAGCCGGGCGCCGCGGTTCTCTTCGTCTAGCGGCGTGCCGTGCCAGCCGCGAAGGTCCTTGCGATCGCCATCGCGCTCTTTGACATAGTCCGGCTTCATCACGACACCGGCGCGCGGGGCGCGGAGCTCGAGCCGGGCGGCGTCTTCGCGTTGCTTGGCGAGCTGCCGCTGGGCGGCGGCGAGGCTCTCCTTCAGCTGGGCGATCCGCGACGCGGCCCGCGGGTCGTCGAAGCTGATACCCTGCAACGAGCGGAGCTCAGCCACCTCGGCCTCGATCTGCCCCTCCAGGCGGGTGATCGCCATACGGTTTTCGTAGCTCTCCAGCCGTGCGAGGAGCTGGCCCTGCTCGACGGGGTCGCCGGCCTCGACGAGCACCTCGCGTAGCACGCCGGGCGCCTCGGTGTACACGTTGGTGGTGCGGCTCGGGTCGGGGTGCACCTCGAAGGGGCAGTACACGTGCGCCGACAGCGGCACGGTGGCCGCCGCGGCGACGATCGCCGCGAGCACGAGCACGGTGACGACAACGGGCGTGCGTTTCACTTTCGACATCCTCCCGGGCACCGACAAGAACTTGTAGAGCTTCCACAGCGGCTGGCCGATGAGGCCCCACAACGCCATCATCGCGATCGCTTGGCCCAGCACCTTCAGCCCGTACGGCTCGAACACCTGATTCAAGAAGTACAGGATCGAGAGCACCACGAACCAGCGGTACACCGTAGCCGCCACCGTGTACAAGCCGAACGCCCATTTGTTGCGTTGCGGCAGGAACGGATCGTCCTGCTGCTCCAGGCCGAGGCACCACTCGCTCATGGTGCGCGACAGGATCGAGTTGGCCTTCTGGCGGAGGTTGGGCACCTCCATGATGTCGCTGAGGATGTAGTACCCGTCGTAGCGCAGCAGCGGGTTGGCGTTGAACAGGATCGTGCTCACGCCGCTGACGAACATGATGTTCAGGCAGATGAAGTTCAGCAGCCCCGGCTCGGTGAACCACCAAACAAACGTGCAGACGCTCGTCAGCACCACCTCCACGTACATGCCGGCCGCGCCGATCGCCGCGCGGTGCCACTTGTTGGGCAGCATCCACGAGTCGCTCACGTTGCAGTACAGGCACGGCGTGAGCACGAGGAACATGACGCCCATCTCGTGGCACTCGCCGCCGAAGTGTTTGCACGAGAGCCCGTGGCCGAACTCGTGCAAGACCTTCGTCCCGCCGAGCACGACGCCCAAGAGCAGCCAGTTCTCCCAGCTGCGGTCGGTGAAGAACGCGTCGAACGACGGCAGCTTGGAGCGGAAGACGTCGAACTCGACCGTCACCAGCAGGCCGGCCGCCAGGCACAGCAGGCAGCACAGCAAGAACACCGGCGTGCTGAAGAACCACCGCACCGGCGGCAGCGCGTACAGGTAGTTAAGGATCCACTCCGGGTCGATGCCCTTGAAGCGGATGGCCAGCACGTTGGACATCCGGCCGATGAGCTCTTTCTTCTTCCGCTCGTCGCGGAGCTTCTTGAGCTGCTCGCCCTGGCCGGGGGCGTCGGCGATGACCAGCCCGCTGCGGTGCAGCGTGCCGATGAACTGCTGCAGTTCCTCGGTGCGGATCGTCTGCGGCGGGAACTCCGCCTCGAACAGCTCGGCGATCTCCTCCAGGCTCGACTCGCCGTCGAGCATCTGCAGGATCGCGAACTCTTCTTCCTCAAAGCGGAAGTACTGCAGCCCGACCGGGTCTTTGACGACCCAGTACACCTGCCCCTGGTACCGCTGCTTGCGCGCCGACAAATCGGGCCGCACCCGGATGGGCAGCGTCCGCGACTGACTGGCGACCAGGCTGTCGGCGAGAGTAGCCATCGAACAAAAAGGGAAGGCGGAAAGGGGAAGGCGGAAGGAAGCGCTGCCGCGTTACGCCCTACCTGATTGTGTTTCTTGCCTGGTCAGTCGGCCTTCCACCTTCCGCCTCCCCCTTTTTCGCTACCGCAGCGTCTGCCGTGCGGAACGACGATCGCCCACCGTGGCGTTCCCGCCGGTGCCCAGGTGGATCGTCATCGTGGCGGGCAGCTTGGGCTGGATCAGCCAGCGTCCGTCCATCTGGCGGTTGGCGATCTCCGCCCGCACCCGATAACGATAGCGGCCGTCGTACTCGGCCCGCGGGTCGATGTGCACGATGCGGCCGGTGGCCTCGTGCTTGCGGCCGCGGCCGGCGATGACCTCCACGGTCACCTCGCAGCCGACAATCTCGCGGGGGTCGTACTCGTCGAAGTACAGGTAGCCGTCCACCTGCAGCTGATCGAGCTGCGCGATGCGGACGATCGGCTCGCCCGGCTGCACCCACTCGTGCTCGTCGCGGAGCACCTCGAGCACCATGCCGTCGTACGGCGACAGGACACGCCGCTTGTCGACCGCGATGCGGGCGGCCTCGAGCTCCGCGTGCTTGGTGTCCGCGTCGAGCCCGGCGAGCATCTTGTCCTTCTCGGCGTTCTCGATCGCCAGCTGCGAGCGGTCGTACTCGAGCTTCGCCTTGCGGCGCTCGCTGTCGGTCACCGACTTATCGACCCGCTTGTTGGCCTGCTCCATCTCGATCCACTCTTCACGAGCGACGAGCGACGCGGCCTTGTTGTAGATGATCTCAACGTCGTTCTCCGCGCGGGCGTCGGCGGCTCGCTTGGCGAACTGCGCCACGCGGAAGCCCTGCCGCACCTCGCGGTCGTCGATCTGGGCGATCAGTTCCTCGGCCTTCACCGGGTCGCCCTGCTTGACGCCCAGATAGGTGAGCACGCCCGCCTCCCCGGCGGGGACCTCCACGTCGTGCACCAGCTCGATGCGGCAGCGGCTCACGCGGGGGTCATCCGTGTCGCGCGCTTCGCTGGCGGGGCCATCCTCCAAGCCGGGCTCGGCGGGCAGCGAAAAGTCCTGCGCCGACGATGCGGCGGCGACCGACAACGCAACAGCGGCGACGACAACAGCGGTCAGTTTCTGCATGCTTTTGCCTCTCGGAATCCGGCGACGCAACACGCGGCCGGGTGTCGATCGCTCAGAACAGCCGGAACAGCACTTTCGCGCGGATGAAGTCGAGCAGGTCGTGCAGGTAGGCGTACGCGATACTCCGCTTGCCGCACGCGACCTTGGCCTTTACCTCGGCGCCCACCTTGGGGTCGAGCACGGCCTCCTGGAACTTCTTCTGATCGAAGTTGACCGTCAGGTAGACGGTGGTTCCCTGCTCGCCGCGAACCTCGGCCGACGCAGCGACACCCTCGCGGGTGAGCGTGCCCTCGAGCGTGATGTCGGTGCTGGTGGCGGGGAGGAACTCCACGGGCAGCTCGCCGCCCGACTCTTCCAACGCACGGTTGATGTGGCCCATCCGCTTCTCGGGCATCTCGACCTCGAGGATCCAATCGCCCGAGGGGTCGGCCACCTCCAACAGCGAGTTACCCCGCTGGACCGGCCGACCCATGAGCAGCTCCTCGACGTTCCAAGTGATGACTTGGCCGTCGATCGGGCTCGTGACGCTCAACGCGCCCTGTTTTTCTTCGAGCAGTCGCTGCTCCGCGCGGAGCGTCGCGAGTTGCTTCTCGATCTTCGCGAGCTGGGCGAGCTTGGACTCCCGCTCGGCGGGCGTGAGGTCGTTGCCGCCGGTCTCGAGGTTGAGCGTGAGCTGCTCGGCGAGCGCCTCTTCGATCTGCCCGGCGATGACCGTCAGGTCCTTATCGAGCTCGTTGCTGCGGAGCAGCAGCAGCGCCGCGCCCTTGGCGACCGTCTGCTCATGCCGTGCACGGATGGCGATCACCGTGCCGTCGACCTCCGCGAAGACGTTCCGCAGCACCGCGGGGCGGAGCTTGCCGGAACCCTCTAGCGTGAAGTCTTTCTGCACGAACAAGGCGGCCAGCGTCAGGCCGACCACCAGCGTGGTGACACCCAGCGTCTTGGGCAGCGTGCGGCCGCGGAACAGCCACATGGCTTTGCCGAGCAGCTTCCACAGCGGCATGAGGAACAGCCCCTCGTGCTCCTGGGCGTTGGCGAGCGCCGTCTCGCTGTGGCTCCGCACGACGTCGACCCGCTGGCGGAAGCCGTCCGGCACGCGGTTGTCGACCATCTGCTCGACGATCACGGCGCCGATCACCTGGGGCGGCTTCGTGCGGCGGGCCTCGATCGCCTCGGGCGCCTCGTCCTCCTCGCCGCGTCGGTCGATCAGCGGCAGGATAGCCATCGCTTTGGTGTTCGACTCGTCGACGTACGCGTCGATGGTCTTCTCCACCTGCGGGGCGAAGTCGGTGGTGTCGCCCGTGTACCAGACGTCTTCGCCCGTCTTGGCCACAGCACGGGCGACCTTGGTGAGCATCGTGGTGACGTTCGATCGCGTGTCGAACGTGTCCTTGCCGCTAACGGCTTGGATCTTCAGTCGGCCGGCCGGGCCGGTGGCCACGGTCACGCGGTCGGCGCCGATGAGCCGCCGGCCGTCGTTGGCGATCGTGTAGCTCGCCTGGCGGATGTCTAGCTGCTCGTGCGCGCGGCGGGTGAACGTCTCCAGCTGCTCCCACAGCGACTGCTTGTTGGCCAGATGCGACAGCCGACGCGAGCGGAGGTAGTCGCCCGCCAGGTCGCACGCCTGCTCCAGAAAGCGTAGGTAGCCCTGCTGCACCTGCGGCCGCGAGCCGGGCCGCTGGAACACCTCGACAAGGCCCTGCGGCCCCTGGTCGTTGTAGACCGGCGACAGCACCAACAGAAAATCGGTCGCGTTGGCCGGCGCCTGATCGTCCGCGTGGCCCGGCACGAGCTCGCCGTCGGCGGAGAAACCGGAGTGCGGGGCGATCACCTCGCCCGTCTCGCCGGTCAGCACGCGGTGCAGCAGCCGCCCGTGCTGCGCCTGAGCGATCGGGTTCTCGATGAGCCCCGTCTGGCGGAGGTTGACCTGATACGTGAGCTGGAGCCCGCCCGCGTCGGACACGGTCCACACCGCTCCGCCCACGGCCGCCAGGGCGCCGACGACTTTGTTGAGGAACTCCTCGTAGTAGCGGTCCGGGTCGGCGTCGCTCCGCGACAGGGCGCCGATCTGCTGGAGGATTGCCTGGATCTCGCGCTTGGCGCGTGCCACGGCGTCTGCATCGACACCGGCTCCGGCGGGAGCCGCGGCGGCAGGGCGTGGTGCGTTGGTGGATTCCGAAGCGCTCACGTGAATCCCGATCTTATATCAAACGCGGACAAGCGAGTCCGTTAAGAAGCGATGAGCGTGGCTTGTTTCGCCGCGGAATCCGGGCCAATCGGCAGAATCCGACTAGCCAAGGCGGCGCAGCTGCCTCCATGATATTAGGTTCTTCCTCGGGGTCCGGCCGCCAGCTAGCACGCTGAACGAGCGTCCGCCCCGCGGTGATTCGCACACTCCCCCCAAAAAGTACGAGGTTCTGGGCCAGCCCGGCCTGGCCCCCACGATGGCGAAGCAACAGAAACAGAAAGAAGAAGCGCTCGAGGTCGAGGGCGTCGTGGTCCAGGCGCTGGCCAACACCCGATTCCGCGTCGAGATCGACGGCGGACACCTCGTTAACGCGCATGTCGCCGGCCGAATGCGGAAGCACTTCATCCGAATCGTCCCGGGAGACAAGGTCCGCGTTGAACTCTCGCCGTACGACCTGACGAAGGGTCGCATCACCTACCGCGAGCGGTAGCGCCGACGCGTCTGCGATCTTGCCGAGCCGGCAAGAACCCGCCACGCTGTGCGAAACGGTACTAGTGTTTGAGGCCGCCCCCTAGGGCCGCCTCGCCTCGGGCTGGTCTTGCGCGCAGCGCACATCGGCCCCGGCCGTTCGTCCATTTAAATCGGGAGACCGCGTCTGTGAATCTGCTTGCCCGTCTGCGCTCATCGCGGCGCGTCGCTAATCGCTCTCTTCGTGTAGTGCTCGCCGCTGCGATGCTGCTGGGCTCCGGCCTTGGCACGGCCTCGGCGCAGGCGACTGAAGAGGCAACCGATCTGCAGACCGTCGCCGCGGCCGCGCTGTCCGGCTACGACGCCCTGATCGGCGATGTGCGGTTCGTCGGCGAGATGGCCGGCTTCCCCGGCGCCGCGGACATGGCCGAGGGCATGCTCGCCATGGCGACGCAGGGCCGCGGGCTGGCAGGCCTGGGCCTGGACACCACCCGCCCGTTGGGTGTGGTGCTGCAGACCGACGGCACGCAATTCGCGCCGCTCGCGTGCATCCCCATCAGCGACATCGATCCGATGATGGACATGCTCGACACCTTCCAGCTGGACTACGACGAGCTGGGCGAAGGCGTCGTGCAGATCGATCTGCCGGACCAAACCCTCTATGTAAAGCAGAGCGGCGAGTGGACGTACGTGGCCCAGTCGGCCGACGCGTTCGACGCCGCCCCCGCCGACCCGCTGCCGGTGCTGAGCGAACTCGTGAGCGAGTACGACCTGGGAGTCCGAGCGTACGTGCAGAAGGTGCCGCCGATGTACCGCCAGGTGGCCCTCAACGCCCTCCGCAGCGGCATGCAGCAGGGCCTGGAACGCGGGGACGAAGAATCCGATGAAGACTACGAGCAACGGGTGGAGCTCGCCGAGTCGCAGGTCGATCAGCTCAGCAACCTGATCGAGGAGCTCGACGAGTTCACCATCGGCTGGAGCCTCGACGCGGAGACCGAGAGCACGTTTCTCGACATCGTGCTCACCGCGCTCAGCGGCACCGACATGGCGATGGCGCTCGACTCCTACGGCGACCAGCCGTCCACGTTCCCCGGGTTCTTCGACGGCGAGGCCGCGGCCGGCTTGATCGGAACCAGCCAGAGCCAGCCGGAGCTGCTCGAGAAGCAGCGGCCGCAGCTGGAATCACAGATCGAGGTGTTCCGCACTCAGATCGACCAAGCGATCGACGAGCAAGACGAGTTCCCCGGCGAGGAAGACCGCACGAAGCTCAAAGCGGCCGCCACGGATCTCTTGGACGCTTACGAGGCGCTCGTCTTCGACGGTCGCGGAGAAGCGGCGGCCTCGCTGACGACTAACGAGGGCGAGGGCCTCGCCGCCATGGGGGCGATCTACGTGCCGACGCCCGACAAGGTCGAGGCCGCGCTCAAGAACCTGGCTTCCGTCTTGGAGAGCAAGCCGCAGTTCCCCGGCATGCAGTGGGACGCCGACGAGCACGCCGGCGTGCGGATGCACCTGCTCTCGATGCCGCTGCCGCCCGAGGCGGCCGCGGTGTCGCCGCTGCTGGGCGACAAGATCGAGATCGCCCTCGGATTTGCTGAGAAAGCCGTCTACTTCGGCGTTGGCCGGAACGCCATCGACCAGATTAAGACCGGCTTCGACGACTCGCGAGCCCGCGACGGCGAAGAGACGCCGCCGCTCGAGGGATTCATCTCGGTCGGCCAGATGGTGGAGGCCTTCCTGCCGATGGCGGACGCCAACTCGAAGCCGATCATGCAGCTCGTGCTCGACGCGATCAACGAGCAGCCCGAGGGGACGGACCACGTCCGCCTGTCCGGGACGGAAGTCGAAAGCGGCGTTCGGCTGCGTTATGAGGCCGAGAGCGGCGTGCTCAAGGCCGCCGCGGCGGCAGCGGCAGCCGCCCAGGCGCAGGCGGCCGGTGGGTTCTAGCGTGTGGCCGCACGCTTTTTCGGTCCCGCGACCGATCACTACCATCTAAAGTGCACGTAGAGGGCCGGGCGGTGCAACGCCCGGCCCCTTCTCTTTTCCGTTACCCGGCAGCCCGTCACCTCGCAGCCCCGCGACCGATGCCCGTCACCGACACCACGCCGCACGTCACCGAGTTCGCGGGCGTCGCCATCGCCGAACTCGCCGAGCGTTTCGGCACGCCCTGCTACGTGTACGACGCGGCGATGATCCGCCGCCGGGTCGCGGACCTGGCGCCGTTCAACACGCATCCGTCGGACGCCATCCGCTACGCGCAGAAGGCAAACTCGAACCTAGCCGTGCTGGACCTCGTGCGGCGCGAGGGCGTGCTGGTCGACGCCGTCAGCGCGGGCGAGATCGCCCGCGCACTGGCGGCCGGCTACACGCCCGGGCCCGGCGACCACGCCGCCGGCAGGCCGCCGGAGATCGTCTACACGGCCGACATCTTTGACCGTGCGTCGCTCAACGCGGTGGTGGAGCACGACCTAGCGGTGAACTGCGGCTCGCCCGACATGATCGACCAGTACGGCGAGCGTTGCCGCGCCGCCGGACGCGAACGTGGCGTCACGCTGCGTATCAACCCGGGTTTCGGTCACGGCCACAGCCAGAAGGTGAACACCGGCGGCGAGGGCAGCAAGCACGGCGTGTGGCACGAGCAGATCGAGGAGTGTGTCGAACGAGCCGCCCGCCACGGACTGACAATCGATGGCCTGCACATGCACATCGGCTCGGGCACCGACATGCAGCACCTCGGCCGCGTCGCCGACGCGATGGAGGGCTTCGCCCGCCGCGTGGGTCCAAGCCTGCACAGCATCAGCGCGGGCGGCGGCCTCTCGACGCCCTACCGTGGCGACGAGCCGGAGGTCGACGTCGCCGCGTACTACGAGCTGTGGAACGCGACACGCGAGCGCTTGGCCGCCGAATTCGGTCACCCGATCGGCCTAGAGATCGAGCCGGGCCGGTATCTGGCCGCGGAGAGCGGCGCGCTCATCACCGAGGTTCGCGCCGTGAAGCGGATGGGCTCGAAGGAGTACGTGCTCGTGGACGCCGGCTTCAACAACCTCGTGCGCCCGGCGATGTACGGCTCGTACCATCCGATCGGGGTGTGCCCCCGCGAGGCCTCACGCCTTAAGCCTCAAGCCTCAAGCCTCGGGCCTCGGGACTCAAACCCCGCCGCCTTCGTCGTCGCCGGTCCGCTGTGCGAGTCGGGCGACATCTTCACGCAGGAAGAGGGCGGCTTCGTCGCCGAGCGCGAGCTGCCACGCCCCGCGGTGGGCGACTATCTCGTGATCGGCGCCGCCGGCGCGTACGGCTACACGATGGCGAGCAACTACAACAGCAAGCCGCTGGTGGCGGAAGCGCTGATCGACGGCGGCGAAGCGAGGCTGGTCCGCATGCCGCAGACGCCCGAAGAGCTAGTCGCCGCCGAACGGTTCGCCTGAGCGAACCTCTCCCGCCGGGGCGTTCGAGGCGGTACCCTGGGCCTGCATGAACCCCGACGCCGTTGCTGAGCCGACCGACCCGTCTGACTCGTCTGAGACGGGCGCGTCGGCGACCGAGACTTCGCTGCCGCTCGACCGTATCCATCAGGGCGACTGCGTTGAGCTGCTGGCGCGTGTCGCCGATGAGTCGATCGACCTGGCGTTCGCCGACCCGCCGTTCAACATCGGCTTCAAGTACGACGAGTACCACGACGAGCACGACGACGACGCCTACCTCGGCTGGTGCCGGCAGTGGATCGGCGAGCTGCACCGTGTGGTGAAGCCGACCGGGTCGTTCTGGCTGGCCATCGGCGACGAGTACGCCGCCGAGCTGAAGGTCGCCGCCAAGGAGATCGGCTTCACGGCTCGCAACTGGATCGTGTGGTACTACACGTTCGGCCAGAACTGCACACGGAAGTTCAACCGATCGCACGCGCACCTGTTCCACTTCGTCAAAGACGAAGAGCGGCACACGTTCAACGCGGAGGACCCCGCCGTGCGGGTGCCGTCGGCTCGGGCGTTGGTGTACGGCGATCGCCGCGCGAACCCCACCGGCCGGCTGCCGGACGACACTTGGATCCTGCGGCCGCAAGACCTGCGTGAGTCGCCCGACGCCTTTCAGCCGATGGACGACACGTGGTACTTCAGCCGCGTGGCGGGCACGTTCAAAGAACGCCAAGGCTTCCACGGCTGCCAGATGCCCGAGCAGCTGCTGGGCCGCATCGTGCGGATCAGCTCGAACCCGAACGACGTGGTGCTCGACCCGTTCGCGGGGAGCGGGACGACGCTCGCCGTGGCCAAGAAGCTCGGCCGCCGATGGCTCGGCCTAGAGCTTTCGAGCGACTACGCCAAGTACGGCAACGAGCGGGTCGACGGAGCGACCGACGAAGAAACGCTGAACGGCCCCGCCGACCCGGTGGGCAGCGCGCCGACAACCGACAAAGGGCGGAAACTCAAAGGCCACCCGCTGGTGGAGAACGCCGCTTCGTCGCCAGCGGGCGGCGCGTCGCCTGCCACAGGGTCGACTGCCACAGGGTCGTCGGCCGACGCGCAGCACGAAGCCAAGCCGGCCGCAACAGCCAACCCGTCGCTGCGTGAACTCACGGAGCAGGCGTTGATCAACGCCTTCTTGGAGGCACGCACCGACGAGTCGATCGACTGGCTGCTGTGCGACCCCACGCTGCAGGATCGTTTCCACGCGTTGTGTGAGAAGACGGGGCTGATCGGCGGCCCCGCCGACTGGAACCGCGAGCTGCTCCGCCTCCGCAAGGCGGGGAAGACGCCGAAGCTGGCCACGGTGCGCCGCAACGAGCTGTCGACCGACCGGCTCGACCGACTCGCCTACGCCGCCGAGATCGCCTGGCGCGAAACGCTGCGGAAGTACCCCGAGGCGTCGCTCGACGAGGTGTTCAGCTCGCCGGGCAAGTCGCTGGCGTTCGACCGCATCGCCGCCAAGCACGCCGGGGCGGAGCGAGACGCCGCGAGCGCGTACCGCTGGGCCGCTCTTCGCCTTCGCAAAGCGCGACACTCGCTCGCCAAGGAAGCCAAGAAGTACCACTACGTGGTCGGCAGCCGCGACTTCGGCCGCTTTCAAGCGCTCGCGCGCATGCGGCTCGACCGCGTCGACTCTGCGCCGGGCCTCTACTTGTTGCGTGCGAAAGACCGTTCAGCACTGTACGTGGGCGAGACGCTGAACCTCGCTCAACGCTTGGCCGATCATCTTGCCTCGCGTAGCGGGCTGCGGCTCGCCCCGCAGGTGTCGGTCATCACGGCCGCCGACCTGCCGAGCGACGAGTACCGTCAGCCGCTGTGGGTCGATCTGGTGCGTCGCTACCAGCCCCGGCTGAACGTTCCGCCGGTGGAACTCGAAGCCTAGAGCGGCGACGCGGCTCAACGATCGGCCGACGCCTTCTCGTACAACGCAGACACCATGCCGCGGAGCAGTTCGGCTTGATCCGATTCGAGGATCGCCTTGACCTGATGCACGGTCTCGCGGTTCGCGTTCATGCGGCTTGCGCACCGGAGCACGCCCTCCGGCGTCATTGCGCCGCCGACCCCCATGCGGCTGGCGAGCTCGCCAAAGTCGTGGGGGGTCCACGCCTCGAATAGCTGCGCGTTCGAATCGACGACCGCGGCGATCTCGGGGTTGGTCGCCAGATCGAACTCGGCCACGGCGGCCTCGGGATCGCCCGCGAACAGCTCATCGACCGAGACGCTCAGGCCATCGGCGAGGCGTTGGAGAGTGCGGGCGTGGGGGCGTTTGGCAGCGTGCAAGATGCCGCGGAGCGTGCGAGCGTCGAGCCCGGTCTGGCCGCAGACATCGTCGTAGGTCATGCCGTGACGAGCCATCAGCCGCCGCAGATTATGAGCGACGACCGACGCACGACTGCGAGCAGGAAGCGGCGACATACACAAAAGCTACAGGTCGCGAAGAACAGGTCCATCTGAACCATAGCTTATTCCCCGGTAAGCCGCACATCGGACGGAGGCCTGTCTAGCGAATTCGCTCAGAATTGGCGCCAAAACGGCGCCTTTTTGACGTGCGTAAGCCCGTAACCTACGGGAAGAACACCGCTCTTGTGTTATTGATCAAAGCTAGCGCTCGGCCCTCGATCGCCCCGGGGCGGTCGACCAGCGGGGCCGCCAGCCACCGGCCCTCAGGCCACCGCACGGCGGCCATCCGGGCGCAGTCGTCCAACAGTTGATAAACCCGCGCCCGCGTCACCCGCAGGCGTTTGGCCAGTTGCTGCACCGCCGCCGGCGGCGCGCCGTGGACACCGATCCGATCGGCCGCGAGGCGTGCTTCTTGCTCGCCGAGATCTTGCTCGACCTGCTCGATCAACGGCCTGACGAAGCGTTTTTCAACGACGCCCGCACTCAGCTTGCCCGGGGCAACCGCCTCGACGGTGAGCCAGGTGTTCGTCTCCGGCACGAAACGGGGCAAGAAGTCGAGCTGCAGGTTCGCGTCGAGCACCGCGGTCGAGACCGCTTCGTGTACGGCGTGGAACACGCCGAGGACCGCACGCACACGTTTCTCACCGTGCGTCTTCAGACGGCGTACCTCGGCCAGCGTGAGCGTCGCGTAGTCGCCCAGCGGACGGTCCCAGATGACCGTTGGCAGTGGGCGCAGCGATGGCGCGACACGCCCCAGTGGTCGGCTCTCGAGCCCGGCTCGCCGGACACTCTCGGCCCACATCTCCCACACGGCCTCGGAAACGTTGTCCAGCGGCGAGTGAGCGAGTCGCCCCGCCGCACGTTTCACCGCTGTCGGCTCGTCCGTCGGCAGGCCGAAAGGCGCCGCGGTGTCGTCCGCTTTGAGCGCGCGGCGCATCAGCTCGAACAAGCCGAGGAGCTTTTTCTGGCCAACACCGGGGGTTTGCATCACCTCCGCGAACTCGGCCTCGAGCAGCTGGCCAAGCGACTTATCGAGCAAGACAAGCGGCAGCGAGCGGTCCGTGGGCAGCACCCAGTACGAGAGCGAGCGTTCCAGCCGCCCGTCAGACGGAGCCGCACGCAGCGCTCGGCGGAGCCGCTCGTAGGCGCCGGCGAGGCGGAACCGATCGGAGCCTCCGCCTGGGCTGGCCACGGCTCGGGCATTCGTGCGGCGCCGCCGACTTTCGCCCCGCCGCGCGGCCTTCCTGGCCTTCGGTGCTTTCCTAGCCATCGGCGATCATCGTATCCTTGTTGGCGCGTTGGCGGCGGTCTACGGTCCACGGCCGGCGGGGGCCCTCCGGGGAGTGCAGGAAAGCGGCACAGCTTCGCGGTTGCTGATCGCTTGTCAATGTTTAGCCCCCCAATCGGGGCGTGCTTTGTGGCTTCTGCTGCGACAGATTCTGTCACACACCGCGCCCCCCGCCCGTAGATCCGGGCTTTGCTGGTCGCTTCGCTGCGACAACACGACGCTGACCAAGAGACCCGCCCGTTGAACCCTTCACCAACGATCACCGAACGAGCCGCGACCGTCGAGCCGACGGACTCGCCGGTCGATGATCGGGGCGAGCGTGTGGCGGTCATCGGCGCGGGCGCATCAGGCCTTGCGATGGCCAAGGCGCTCGCCGAGGCGGGCATCCCGTTCGATTGCTTAGAACGCGAGCCGGACCTCGGCGGGAACTGGAACATCCGGCTCGCGACGAGCAGCGTCTGCGAGTCGACGCACCTGATCTCCTCGAAGCGGCTCACCGAGTACCCCGACTACCCGATGCCGGCCGACTGGCCGCCGTACCCCAGCCACCGATTGGTGCTGAAGTATCTCCGGGGCTACGCCAAGCGGTTCGGCTTAGACGACCGGATCGAGTTCGGCGCCGGGGTGCAACGACTTGCACCAGCATCCCGGGGTGGCTGGATCGTGCGGCTCGAAGACGGCCGAGCGCGGCGCTACCGGGCCGTGGCGATCGCGAACGGCCACAACTGGGACCCCGCTTGGCCCGACGTCGACGGCTACTTCGACGGCCTGCGGATGCACGCCTCCGAGTACAAGTCGCCGTGTGTTCTGCAGGGCAAACGCGTGCTGGTTGTCGGCGGTGGGAACTCGGGATGCGACATCGCCGTGGAGGCCGCGCGGCACGCCGAGCTGACGCGCTTAAGCCTCCGCCGCGGTTACCACTTCTTGCCGAAGTTCTTTCACGGCACGCCGATCGACGTCTGCGGCGAGCGGCTGCTGCACGCCCGCGTGCCGCTGGCGATGCGCCGAGCCCTAGCGCGAGCCATGGTGTTCTTCTTGCTCGGCACGCGCCGCGGCACGGGCCTGCCGAAACCCGACCATCGGCTCTTCGAAACGCACCCAACGATCAACTCAGAACTCTACTACGCACTCCGGCACGGCGATTTGGCGGTGCGGCCGGACATCGCCCGGCTCGACGAAGACCGGGTCGTGTTTACCGACGGCACGAGCGAGGCGTTCGACCTCATCCTCTACGCGACCGGGTACAAGCTTACGTTTCCGTTCCTCGATCGCGGCTTGCTCAACTGGCGGGGTAACGAGGCGAGCGGGCGGCCCGAGCTGCACCACAACGTGTTTCATCCCGAACGCGAAGACCTCTTCGTGCTGGGGATGATCCAGCCGGACAGCGGCCAGTGGGGCCTGGTGGACCTGCAAGCCCGGCTGGTCGCCGCGTCGCTGCGAGCGGCGCACGCCGACACGCCGGCGCACCGATCGTTCGTCCGGCGGAAGCGACGCAACGACCAACGCCGCGGCATCCGCTACGTGGCTTCGCCGCGTCATCGGCTGGAGGTCGAGCACTTCGCGTATCGGCGAACGCTGCGGCGCGAGCTACGCCGTCTCAGCCGCGGCCTGCCGAAGCGTATCGCTCAGACCTCGTACGCCTGAAGGTCCTCGCCGTACTCGGCGGTCGGGTAGACCTCGCGCGCCTCGGCGAGCGGCTTCGCGTCGTCCGTCGCACGCGGATCGCGATGAATCATCACCAAGCGACGCGCGCCGGCCTGCTTCGCTGCGTTCGCCGCGTGGCGGGCGGTGCAGTGGCCGGTGAGTCGGGCCATGTCGACCTGGTCGTCGTCGAAGTACGCCTCGTGCAGCAGCAGGTCGACTCCGTGGATCTCGTCGATCGTCTCCGGCGTTAGCGGCCGGGTGTCGGTCACCAACGCGATCGATCGTCCGCCCCACTCGACACGCACGCCGAGCGATCCGCCGGGGTGGTCCAGCGGGAACGTGGTGAGCACGGTGTCGCCCACCTCGGCCGCGGAGGCGGGCAGCTCGTGAAACTCGTGCACGGTCATCAGCGGGAACAACCGCTTGGCGAACAGCGACTCGCGGACCGCCTGCCCCACCTCGGGCGTTGCGTGCAAGCGGATCGTCACCGGCTCGCCCCGGTGTCGCAGGTCCAGCAGCGAGGGCAGCCCGACGATGTGGTCCAGGTGGGCGTGCGTCAGCACGACGTCGAGGTGCGGAGTGGTCACACGGCCGTGGGCTCGGAAGGCGCCGCTGCCCGCGTCCAGCATCAAGCCCTGCTCGGGCAGCAGCACGCAGAGCGTGTGCCGCCGCTCGTTGGGGTGGTAACCGCCGGACCCGAGGAGTTCGATTCGCATGGCGCAGGCGACGCCTGACGGCCGCACAGGGGCTGAGCTATGTTTTGTTCCGTGGGCCGCGACCGTAGCAGACGCGGCCCAACGGCTCAAACTCAGGACGCCCCGATGACGCTACCCGCCCTCCGCCTCGCCCTGCCGCTCGCCATCGCCGTAGCGTTCGCCCTCGGCTGCGGAGCCCCGGAGGTCCCGCAAGAGGTTGTTGTGTACGCCTCGCTCGACGAGGAGTTCTCTCGCCCGATCTTCGCGGCGTTCGAGCGGCAGACCGGAGTGAAGGTCGCGGTGGTGTACGACACGGAGTCGACCAAGACGGTCGGCCTGGTGAACCGCCTGATCGCCGAGGGCGAGCAGCCGCGCTGCGATCTCTACTGGAACAACGAGATGCTGCACACACTCCGGCTGAAGGAGCTCGGCCTGCTCCGCAAGCAGCCGCTGGAATACGCGCAGGACTACCCCCGCGAGTACCGGTCGGCGGACAACGATTGGTACGGCTTCGCGGCGCGTGCGCGGGTGTTGGTGGTGAACACCGACCAGTTGAAACAGGCCCGCTGGCCCGAGTCGATCGAGGACCTGACCGACCCGCAGTACGCCGATCGGTGCGGCATCGCCAAGCCGCTGTTCGGCACCACCGCGACGCACGCCGCCTGCCTGCACGAGGCTTGGGGCGAGGAGCGGTTCCAGAAGTTCTTCAAGCGTGTGAAGTCGAACTGCCGGATCTTGTCCGGCAACCGCCGCGTTGCGAAGGACGTGGCCGAGGGCAAGCTGCTGTTCGGCCTGACCGACACCGACGACGCGATGCTGGAGAAGGAGTCGGGCGCGCCGATCGAGCTGATCTACCCGGACCAAGAAGACGACCAGCTCGGCGTCCTGTTCATCCCGAACAGCCTGGGGCTCGTCGCGGGCTCGCCACACCCGGACGCGGGCCGCGCGCTGGCGGAGTTCTTGCTCACGCCGATGGTCGAGTGCCGCCTGGTGGACGGCCCGAGCGCGCAGATCCCCCTGAACAAGAAGAGCAACTCCAAGTGCCGTGTCAAAACGCCCGCCGAGGTTAAGGCGATGGCGATGGACTGGAACGCCGCGGCCGCCGGGTGGGACACGGCGTCGAAGTTCCTGGCCGAGGAGTTCTCGATCGCGCTCTAGGCGCCGCCGCTACAGCGCCCTGCGACGGCGCTTCGTGCGGCCACCGAACGGCTTGGGCTTCGGCTTGGGGGGCTCGACGGGCTCCGGCGGCGTATCGGCCGGTTCGTCTTGCTCCTCTTCGTTCTTGGCTCCCTTGCCGAAGAACTGCACCTTCGCCGGCGCCGCCCGCTGGGCCTTCGACGGATCGACCGCTTCGAAGCCCTCGATCTTGTCCTGGATCAACACCTTGTTGATCAGCATTTCGATGCGGGTGAGCTCGTCGCCCTCTTCGCGGGTGACGAACGTGAACGCCACGCCTTCGCGGCCCATCCGGCCGGTGCGGCCGACCCGGTGGACGTAGTCGTCCGACGACTGCGGGATGTCGTAGTTGATGATGTGCGAGATGCCCGTGACGTCGATGCCGCGGCCCACCACGTCGGTCGCCACGAGCAGCTTGACCTCGCCCGCGCGAAACTTCTTCATCACCCGGTCGCGGGCGCCCTGCGGCATGTCTCCATGCATGCAGTCCACGTTGAGATACTTCTTGCGCCGCAGCTTCTCGTGCACCTTGTCGGTGCCGCGCTTCGTGCGGCAGAAGACGATCGTCTGCTCCGGCTCTTCGCGGTCGATCAGCTTGCACAGCAGATCGAACTTCCGGTTGCCGTCCACCGTGAAGTAATGCTGCTCGATCGTGTCGACCGACTTGCTCTTGGGGGAGAAGTCGAGCATCTGCGGCTCGTGCATGTAGCGCTCGGCGAGCCGCTTGACCGGCGGAGCCACCGTGGCCGAGAGCAGCAGCGTCTGACGGCTGTTGGGGCAGCGGCGGAGGATCTTCTCGATGTCGGGCCGGAAGCCGATGTCGAGCATCCGGTCCGCCTCGTCGAGCACCGCGATCCGCAGGCCGCGGAGGTCGAGCGTGCCGCGGCTCAGGTGATCGATCACCCGGCCGGGCGTGCCGACGACGACCTCGGCTCCGCGCTCCAGCTTGCTGATCTGCGCCTTGATCGGCTTGCCGCCGTAGACGGCAACGCACCGGCATTGCTTCCGCTTGGCCGCCAGCCGCTCAAACTCGCCGGTCACCTGCACCGCGAGTTCACGCGTGGGCACGAGCACCAACGCCTGCGGCGAGCGTTCCTTGCCTTCGATCTCTTCGAGCGTCTCGAGGATCGGGATGGCGAACGACGCGGTCTTGCCGGTTCCCGTGCGAGCCTGGCCGAGGACGTCGCGTCCGGTCATGGCGACCGGGATCACCCCCGCCTGCACGGGCGACGGCGTCTCGTAGCCGATCGACTCGAGCGTCGCGAGCATGTCGTCCGACAGGCCGAGCTCGTCGAACCGCTTGGTGGGCTGCGGTGGTTCTTGATCGTCCGCGTCGGCGTCGGACGACGGGGCTGCGGCGGTCGACGTAAGGGTCTCGCTCTCGGCGAGCGGGGTTTCTTCGAGCGGCATTTCGCGGGGTGAATCCTGGTTCGGCCTAAGCTTGCCGAGCGGACCCCCGAGGTCTCGGGTTCCGTCGGCTGCGGGGCGGGTTGGTAGCGGCGTTGCTTTCCGTCGCCGCCCCACGCCTTGGCTTCACGCGGCCCGCTTCAGTACGCGGTCGCGTAAGCCGCGAGAGCGGCTCCTGCACACGTTACGGCGACACATCCGCTGTAACGCCAATCATCGTAAGCACTTGCGACACCCGAGGCAATCGCAACCGCGGCCCGGGCAACAAAAAAGGGCCGACACCTGCTGATTGCAGGCGTCGGCCCCGGGGTCCCTAATCCGCGTCGGTCGGCGAGAGCTACTTCTTCTTCGCCGTCCGCTTCGTGGTCTTCTTGGCGGTCGCCTTCTTCTTGGTCGATTTCTTCGCCGTGGTCTTCTTGGCGGCCGGCTTCTTCGTGGCCTTCTTCTTGGTCGACTTCTTGGCCGTGGCCTTCTTCTTGGTCGCCTTCTTCGTGGCGGCCTTCTTCTTGGTCGACTTCTTCGCCGTGGTCTTCTTGGCGGCCGGCTTCTTCTTGGCGGCGGCCTTCTTCTTCGGCGACTTCTTGGCGGTCGTCTTCTTCACCGCACGTTTCTTGGTCGCGGTCTTCTTAGCAGCTGCCATGCGAATGGCTCCTTCCCTGGCGGCGCCCGGTGTTTTCCTGCGCCGCCTCCCCGGGCGCATCACGGGAGAGGCCAACGCTTGTTTAACCTTCTTCGGCGGTTGTCGTGGACGCACGCTGCGCCGCGAACCGCCAGGTCTGCGCGCATTGAATCAACTGATGGCGCGCTGCGTCAATAGGAGATATGGAGGGGATGTGGGGATGGCGTGGCGAGCGGCGGGCCGCCCGGGTGGGCGATCGACCTGGGGTAGAGAACAAGCGCCCTGCGGAGGGGATGGGGGGATGCCAACCTGGGAGTGATCGTCCGCTTGGTAAGCATTGCCAAACGCGCTGAGCATGAGCGCTGAACGCTGGGCGGAGTTGGTGAGCGACTTGCTTTCGCTGCGCTCAAGCGTTGTCGCTTGCGGTCCACTCGCGGAGCGCTGCGAACTGCTTGGCGAAGTCGTGCGACGTTTCGCCCTGCGGCTTCTTGAAGAACGGCGCTAGCGCCGTGATCGGGCCCGCCTCGCCGCGGTCGGCGGCCAGCGTGATCAGCCTCACCAGGTCGAGCACCAGCGGCGCCGCGAGCACCGAGTCGCACCCCTGCCACGTGAACTGCAGTGTCATCGGCACGCCGAGGAAGCCGCGGAAATGCACATGGTCCCACGCCGTCTTCCAGTCGCCCAGGCTGTCGATCGACTCGATTGTCACGAGCGATTGCGGCGCGTGGCCCAGCAGCTCGGCCAGCAGGGCGTCCTTCGTGTCGAGCTTCGACTTTTTATTCTCCGGGTCGGCGAGCACCGCGCCGTCTCGATTCCCCAGCAGGTTGTGCCCAACCCAGCTGTCGACGTGCAACGCGCGTTGCGCGAACATCGGCGCCAGGACCGACTTCAGCAGCGTCTCGCCCGTCTTGCCGTCGCGGCCGCCGATCGGCACACCGCGTTGGGTCGCCAGGTCTTCGATGCCGTCGCACGAGGCGCCGAGCGACGGCGTGAAGTTCACCAGCGGCATGCCGTTCTCGATCGCGGCGATCGCGTAGAGCGAACTCGCGCGCAGCGAGCAATCGGTGGCGGCGGCCAGCGTGGGCGCCAGCTCCGCCCAAGTGGCCGGCAGCTGAGCCGGGTCCACGGGCGGCTCCGTGGAGCTAACGATCACAACGACGACCGACTCCAGCTGGTTGTCGTCTCGGAAGGCGACCAGGTCGGCCGCGATGTGATCGATCAGCGTGCGCGGCGTGTCTTCCGCACGATGCGAGCCGGCCAGGGCGTCGATCGCGTCGCCACTCTGGAACCGAACGCCGGCGCAGATCCGCTGGTCGATCGCGCCGAGTGTCTCCGCGTGACGTTGCGACAGGCCCCGCGGCAGGGCGCCGTTCTCTCGCTCCAGCTGCTGTGCCGCGTCGAGCAGCGTGCCGCCACGCAGCTCGTGGCCGCCGACGATCCAGTCGCTCCACGGATCGAACGCCAAGTCGCCCAGCAGCGGCGTCTCCGTGACAAGACCGAACCGAGCGCCGCCGTCGGCGCTGGTCGCAAGCTCGGCGAGCCCCACCGACACGGTGGCGGCGATTCCGCCCCGCGCTCCTACCAGCCACAGCCCTCGTTTGCGCGCCGCCATTGCTCTCTGTCGCCACCGCTGAAGAACCACGGACGCAAGCTAGGCACGGATGGCTGATACGAATCGGACCCGTGAAATCCGTGTCATCCGTGGTCCCCGCCCCGTCGGCTACCGGCCGGGGGGAGCGGGAACTACAGTACGCGATTCTCCCCTGCACGCCGCGATGCGGTCAACGCACCGCCTGCCCTGCCCCACCGTCTCGCTGACCATGTTCGAGTCCGTTGAAGCCGCCCCTGTCGATCCGATTCTTGGCCTCACGGACGCGTTCAAGTCGGACACGAATCCGGAGAAGATCAACCTGGGCGTCGGCGTCTATCAAGACGCGTCCGGCGTGACCCCGGTGCTGCCGTCGATCGTCGAGGCGACGCGGCGCGTCGTCGCCGCCGAGACGACCAAGTCGTACCTGCCGATCCCGGGCGCGCCCGAGTACGGCGCCGCGGTGCAGCGGCTGATGCTGGGCGCCGACCACGAGGTGATAAGTTCCAGCCGGGCGGTCAGCGCGCACACGCCAGGCGGCACAGGGGCGTTGCGGGTGACGGGCGACTTCCTCAAGCAAAACCTGCCCGGCGCCAAGCTGTGGCTGACCGACCCCACCTGGGCGAACCACGCGGCCATCTTCGCCGCCGCCGGCGTGGAAACCGGCAAGCTGCCCTACTTCGACGCCGCGACGAACGGACTCGCCTTCGACGAGTTCCATGCGGCGCTCGGCAAGCTCAACGCGGGCGACGCCGTGCTGCTTCACGGCTGCTGCCACAACCCGAGCGGCATCGACCCGACGCTCGACCAGTGGAATCAGATCGCCGCGACGCTCGCCGACCGTGGCGTGCTACCGATCCTCGACTTTGCTTACCAGGGCTTCGGCGAAGGGCTCGAAGAAGACGCCGCCGGCTTGCGCGAGTTCTGCACGCCCGGCGCCGAGCTGATCATCTGCGGCTCGTTCAGCAAGAACTTCGGCCTGTACCGCGAACGCGTTGGCGCCGTGACGTTCATCGCCAAGGACGCGGACCGCCGTCAGATCGTGGCGAGCCAGATGAAGCGGACCATCCGCACCAACTACTCGAACCCGCCGGCCCACGGCGCCGCCCTGGTGCGGACCATCTTGGAAGACGCGGGCTTGGCGGCGCAGTGGCGCACCGAGCTGGCCGAGATGCGTGAGCGGATCAACGGCATGCGAACGCTGCTGGTGCAGAAACTCGCCGAGCACGGCGCCCCGGGCGACTACTCGTTCATCGAGCGGCAACGAGGCATGTTCTCGTTCAGCGGACTGACCAAGCCGCAGGTGGATCGGCTCCGCGAGGAGCATTCGATCTACATCGTCGGCTCGGGGCGGATCAACGTCGCGGGAATCACCCCGTCGAACGTCGATCGGCTGTGCGGCGCCATCGCGCAGGTGGCCGCGTAGGCGTGTAGCCGCAGTCCAATCTATCCGCCGGGCCGACTGTCTGGCGGGCTGGCACGCCGCCGGGTCGACTGAGCGCCGGGCCAGCTTTCCGTCCGGCCGGATGGCCGGCTGGCCACCTTGCAACGGTTTCGCCGGTCAGGCCGGGCGACCGTTCCGACGAGCCAATATTGGCAAGGCGAAACGCCTGCATAAAATTGGGGGCCTCGGTCGATCCTCTTATCTGATGCCGCTCGCGATCGCGGCGCTCGCCCGTTGGGGGCGGTGCGTGGCGGATCGCCCTGCTGCCCCCGCTCTCTTGGCGAGCCCCTCTGGTGAATATTCTCTTTGCTACGCCCGAAGCGGCGCCGTTCTGCAAGACCGGCGGCCTGGGCGACGTTGGCGGCGCCCTGCCCCGCGCCCTGGAGCATCAAGGGGTGCGGCCGACCGTCATCCTCCCGGCGTTCCGCCAGGCGCTCGAGTCGGGGCTGCCGATCGAGCACACCGGCGAGCGATTCGAGATACCGATCGGCCCGAAGCGGGTCGCCGGCGAGTTCCTCCGCAGCCGGCTGCCGGGCAGCGACGTCCCGGTGTACCTCGTTGAGCAGCACGGCTACTTCAACCGCGACGGCCTCTACCGCGACGCGGGCGGCGACTACCAGGACAACGCCGAACGGTTCGTGTTCTTCTCGCGGGCCGTGCTCGAAGCGGCCGAGCGGTTCGACCTCCGGCCCGACGTGCTGCACTGCAACGACTGGCCCACCGGTCTGCTGCCGGCTTACCTGAAGACGCTGTACGCCGATCACCCGGTGTGGCGCGACGTGGCCTCGGTGTTCACGATCCACAACCTCGGCTACCAGGGCAACTTCTGGCACTGGGACATGGAGCTCACTGGCCTCGGTTGGGAGCACTTCAACTGGCGCCAACTGGAGTACTACGGGCAGCTGAACTTCATGAAGTCGGCGCTCGTGTTCGCGGACATCCTGAGCACGGTCAGCCCGCGGTACGCGAAGGAGATCCAGGCGCCGCCGATGAGCTGCGGGCTAGAGGGCGTCCTGCAGCATCGCCGCGAGGACCTCTTCGGCATCCTGAACGGCGTCGACTACACCGAGTGGAACCCGGCGATCGACCCGCACTTGTCGGCCAACTACGGGCCGTACGATCAAGCCGCCGGCAAGGCCGATTGCAAGCGGGCGTTGCAACGCGAGATGGGCCTGCCGGAACGCGACGACCTGCCGCTGCTCGCCAGCGTCGGCCGCCTGGCCGATCAGAAGGGCTTCGACCTGATCGCCGACGTGCTGCCGCGCGTGGCGGGCACGATCGACGCGCAATGGGTGCTGCTGGGGACGGGCGAGGCCCACTACGAGCAGCTGCTCCAGCGGCTCGCCGCGGAGATGCCGGAGCGGGTCGCGGTGCGGATCGGCTTCTCGAACGCGCTGGCGCACCAGATCGAGGCGGGCGCCGACATGTTCCTCATGCCCAGCCGCTACGAGCCGTGCGGGCTCAACCAGATGTACAGCCTGAAGTACGGCACGGTGCCGATCGTCCGCGAGACGGGCGGCCTGGCCGACACCATCACCAACACCACCGAGGCAACGCTCGCCGCCGGCACGGCCAACGGCTTCTCGTTCGCCGACGCGTCGAGCTACGCCCTCTCGATGGCGACCGACCGCGCGGTGCGGGCGTACTGCCAGCCGGAGGTGTGGAAGCAGCTCGTTTCGACCGGCATGAACCAAGACTGGTCGTGGAACCGCAGCGCCGGTCAGTACGCGGAGCTGTACAAGCGGGCGATGGACTGTGTCCGCTCGCCGGCGATGGCTTGACCGCCGACGATGGGTGGGGTCGCTTCATCGTTCCCTTTCGATCGCCCTCCCTTTTAGTTTGCGTCGTTGGTCCTGCTTGAACGACCCGTCCGCCAGCCGTTGGCTCGCCACCGACGACGGCCTGCGCCGCGTGCGCGTAGCGCCGCGGCGTAACGAGCGGCCGAGCGACTACGAGGCGCCGCGCGACGCCCGCTGCCCGTTCTGCTTGGGCGCCGAGGCAGACACCCCGCCGGAGCTGGACCGCATCGGCGCCGGTCAGGGCGAACACGATGGCGACGGCGGATGGCTCGCGCGGGTCGTGCCCAACCGTTACCCGGCGTTCGAGGCGCCGGACGGCGAGCACGAGGTCATCGTCGAGTCGCCGCGGCACACCGAGCGGTTCACTGACTTAACGCCCGCGGAGGCCACCGCCGCGGTGCGGATGTGGGCTCGGCGGCTGGCCCATTGGCGGGACACGCCGCGGTACGGCTACCAGCTGGTCTTCAAGAACGAGGGTCCCGCCGCCGGGGCTTCGCTCGCCCATACGCATACGCAGGTGGTCGCGCTACCGGATCGGCCCACGACGCCCCAGCCGACGTTGCCCGCGGGCGAGCTCGTCGTGTTAGAGAGTGTGGGGTTCGTCGTCGGGGCGGCCACTGCGCCACGCTTCGCGTACGAGACGACCGTCTACGCCGCCGACGCCACGCACGACTTCGCCTCGCTGGCCGATGACACCACCGCCGCGAGCGACCTGGCCACGCTGCTCCGCGCGACCATCACCGCGGTGCGATCCGCCAGCGGGGTCGACGCGTACAACCTCATGGTTCACCTCACGCCCGACGGCGACTCCGCCTGGCGGATCGACATCGCCCCGCGTTCGGCGGTCGCCGCGGGGTTTGAGCTGGCGACCGGCCTATGGATCAACACCACGCCGCCGGAAACCGCGGCCGAGCGGGTCCGCGCTGCGTGGCCGAACGGCGTCGCGACAGGCCATACGAACCGCGCCTGACGGTCGGGCGGACCGTTCCGACTGGCCACGAGGCTGCGGGTCGCCCGGCGTGGGTGGTTCCGCTGGCGCGGATTCGGCAGACCGGTTGCTATCAACCGCGTGGACGGGCCCGGCAAGAGTTCGGTACGATCGCGGTTGTGCGGGCGCCGCCGACGGGTCCCTTCCCCCGGTCGCCGCGTCCGCCTTCCCCCGAAAATGACGCTGCCCCCTTCGACGCCGCTGAGACGTATGAGCGAACCGCTTCGGCTTGTGCTCGTCCTGCACAACCATCAACCCATCGGCAACTTCGACGGGGTCTGCGAGCAGGCCTACCAGGACAGCTATCTGCCGTTCCTGGACGTCTTTGAGCAGTTCCAGGGGCTGCCGATCGGCCTGCACACCAGCGGGTCGCTCATGGAGTGGCTCGCGGAACGCCACCCAGAATACCTGCACCGCGTCGCCCGGCTGGTGAGCGAGGGCCGCGTCGAGGTGCTCGGCGGGCCGTTCTTCGAGCCCATCCTGACAATGATCCCGTCGCGCGACCGCGTCGGCCAGATCCGCGCGTACACCGACTGGCTCACCGACCGCCTGGGCGCCAAGGTCCGCGGCATGTGGATGCCCGAGCGGGTGTGGGAGCAGTCGCTCACCCGCGACCTCGTCGAAGCGGGCATGGAGTACACGATCCTTGACGACTTCCACTTCAAAAACGCCGGCTGGACCGACGACCAGCTGCACGGCTACTACCTGACCGAGGAAGACACGCGGCTGCTCTCCGTCTTTCCCGGCAGCGAGCGGCTGCGGTACACGATCCCCTTCGCCGAGCCGCACGAGACGATCGAGCACCTGCGGCACGTCGCGTCGGTGCAGCCGGGCGCCGTGGTCGTCTTCGGCGACGACGGCGAGAAGCTCGGCACGTGGCCGAACACCAAGGAGCACGTCTACCAGAACGGCTGGCTGCGGCGGTTCTTCGAGGCCCTCCAGGGCAACAGCGACTGGCTGAAGCTCACCACGCCGAGCGAGGCGCTCGACGCCGTCGCGCCGCTGGGCAAGGTGTATATCCCCGAGGGCAGCTATCGCGAGATGACCGAGTGGGCCCTGCCCGCCCGGCAGCAGAACCTCTTCCACGACGCCGCGCACGACCTGCAGGACGCGGGCAAGTGGGACGGCATCCAGCCGTTCGTCCGCGGCGGGTTCTGGCGCAACTTCAAGGCGCGCTACCCCGAGACGGGCGACATGTACGCCCGCATGCAGATGGTCAGCCGTCGGTTGGCCGCCGCGCGGGCCGACCAGCCGGAGCCCGGCACGCCGTCGACCGACCGACGCTGCGAGCTGCTGGACCACGCCACCACGGCCCTCTATCGGGGCCAGTGCAACTGCAGCTACTGGCACGGCGCCTTCGGCGGCGTCTACCTGCCACACCTACGCCACGCGGTCTACAACCAGCTGATCGCCGCGGAGAATCTGATCGACCAGAGCGAGGGCCGCGGCCTGCCGACCGACGCCGGCGACGGCCAAACGCCCGAGTGGGTCGAGCTGGACACGGACGACTACAACCTGGACGGCCGTCAGGAAGTACGCCTGGCGTCCAACCGGCTTGTCGCGCTCGTCGCCCCGCAAGACGGCGCCGAGCTGTACGGGTTCGACGTGCGATCGATCTGCCTCAACCTGGGCGCCACACTCGCGCGACGCGAGGAGGCGTACCATCGCAAGGTGCTCGCCGGTCCGTCCAACGCGGACGGCGACGTGGCCAGCATCCACGACCTGGTCGTGTTCAAGCAGGAGGGCCTCGACCAGCACCTGCAGTACGACGATCGCTGCCGCCGCAGCCTCGTCGATCACTTCTACGACCTGGACGCGCCGTTCGAGGCGATCCGGCGGGGCGACGTCCGCGAGGCGGGCGACTTCGTCGGCGCCAAGTACGACACCAAGCTCCGCCGCAAGGCGGGCCGCATGCAGGCCATGTTCTCACGCGACGGCCACGTGGACGGCCACCCGCTGCGGCTGACCAAGGGCGTGACGCTGGACGCCGGCAGCGCGACACTTGAGATCGCCTACCTGCTCGAAGGCCTGCCCAACGAGCGGCCGCTGCACTTCTCTACCGAGCTGAACCTCGCCGGGCTACCCGCCGGCGCCGACGACCGCTTCTACTACAGCGAGTCGCGAGACGACACGCTGGGCGACCTGGGCGCTACGCTCGACCTGGGCGAGCACCACGAGCTGCACGCCGTGGACAACTGGCTGGGCATCGACGTGGGCGTCACCGCCGATCGGCCGACGTCTTTCTGGACGTACCCGCTCTCGACGGTGAGCCAGAGCGAGGGGGGCTTCGAGCTGGTGAACCAGTCGGTGGTGATCCAGCCGCACTGGATCCTGCAGGGCGACGCCCACGGCCGCTGGAGCGTTACGCTCCGTGTGACCGCCGATACGAGCCTCGCCGAGAGCCGTGCGAAAGAAGCGGCGGGCGAGCTAGCTTCGGTTTAGGGGTCTCGCGCAGAGACGCGGAGACGCAGAGGAGATCTCACCCGATAGGGTGTGATCTCGCGAAGCGATATTGCACCACGGCAACCGGCACGGTGCGATTCGACTTCGTCGGACCGCACCCTTACATGGCTCGACTTGCAAGAGCCACTTGATCGAGCAAAGTAAGGAAGACATCGATATGCCGAGTGAGTTGCCGATCCCTAGAGCCGCAGGCAATGAAGAGCAATCCATCGAGCTTGTTCGTGTGTGGGCTGCCGGTGGGCAGCAACATGTCTCCCTGGCTACCGACCTGTGGGATGATCCCGCCAACTGGGGAATCATGCTGGTCGATCTCGCCAAGCACATTGCGAACGCTTACGGCGAGACCTCAGAGATAGGTCTTGCTCAAGCCCTGGCACGGCTCAAGGAAGGCTTCGATGCCGAGTGGGGCACACCAACCAACGAGCCGACTAGCAACGTCGGGTGACTCTCAACTCGCCTCGACTGCTCGGTGACCTTAGATGAGATCTTTTCCCTGCGGATCAGATCTACATTTCCACAATCCATCACCTGATTCACCGGGGGACTTCGCTTCGCTGTGACCCCTGCAACTGGATTGATATCTCCCCCTCTGCGTCTCCGCGTCTCTGCGCGAGTTCTCGGCGACGGCCAGCCAGTCCACCACCCGACCGAACCCGCCACCGTACGCAACGCACCCCAGCAGCGGCGGGCCGACGCGGTCGGCAATCTGCGCCGCGTTGCTCGCTCGGCTCTCGTCGCACCCATTCCTGGTATCTCGGGGCGCCACGTCGTTCAGCACCACGCCGGCGACGCGTAGCTCACGGTCGGTGCGCATCGAGTCGATCACGCTCGCGGTGATCACGGTGGTAAGCGTGTCGTGAATCACGCCCAGGCGGTTCGGGGCGACGACCACCAGCGGCAGGCCTAGGTCGAGCGCTAAATCGGCGTTGTACTCGTCCTGGGAAAGCGGCGACATCAGCCCGCCCGCGCCCTCGACGATCAAGAAGTCGCACGCGTCTCGCCAGACGTCGGCGCCGCAGCGCAACGCATCTTCATCGATCTGCTTCCCCTCCGCCGCGGCGGCGAGCGGCGGGGCCAGCGGCGCCGCGAAGCGTTGCGGACAGACCGCGTCGAGCGACAACGGCCGACCGGCCGCCTCCCACAACGCCACGGCGTCTTCGGCGACTAGTTCGCCGTTCGCCGTCGAGCAACCGCTCGCCACGGGCTTGTACACACCAACACGGACACCGGCGTCGCGTAGCTGCTTGGCGATCAGCGCGGCGACGTACGTCTTGCCGATCTCCGTGCCCGTGCCAGTGATGAACAATCCGTTCACGCGTGCTCCTGGTTCAGAGAGTCAGACAGGATTTACAGGATATGGAGGGTGAAGATACTCCCGAGCATCCTGCTCATCCGGTCAATCCTGTCTAAAGACCAAGGAACTCCTCGGCCGCGTCGCGTAAGACGCCGCGGTCGACGGCCTGGTCGGTCCACGCCTCCAACGCGAGGGCCGTCTCGGCGACGAGCACCGCGAGGCCGTCGAGCGTCGCCAGGCCGCGGTCGGCCAAACGGAGCAGCATCGGCGCGCGGGTCGAGCCGACGCCCAGGTCGATCGCCAACGCCGACGTGGGCATCTCCGGCGCCACGCTCGCGGCGACCTGCTCGTTGTCTTCCTTTGGCCACTCTGCCGTGGAGATGATCCAGTCGACGCCGTCGGGCGCCTCGAACCAGCCGGGCTCCCACGCCACGGCGTTGACCGCAACGTTCGCATCGACCGACGCCGTACGCTGCTGGGTCGCCAGCACCAACGCCGCGGCGTGTTCTGCCGAGCGGTCGGCCACGGCGATCCGCCCGGCGCCACGCTCCACGAGCACGTCGGCCACGCTCCGCGCCACGCCGCCGGCGCCCAGCACCAGCACACGCTTGCCGGCCGGGTCGCCGGCCTCGCCGACGGCGGCCGCGATCGCCTCGATCACGGCCGGGCCCGCGGCGTCGTCGGCCTGCAGCACACCCTCATGCCGGGTCAGGTGCGTCGCTCGCCCGGTGCGGCCGGCGCGTTCGGTGAGCTTCCACGACCCATCGTCGCCCGCCGCGGCCGCGTCTTGCATGGCGCCACGCAACCGCACGCCGCGAAAGCCGAGGGCGTCGAGCCCCGTGAGCGCCTCGCCCAATCGATCCGCCGGCGGCTGGAACGACAGGAACCGCCAGTCGACGCCCATCGCCCCGAGCGCGTGCTCGATCATGAAGTGCGACGGGTCGCCCGCGACGTGGTCACCCACGAGGCACAGCTTCTCGAGCAGGTTGGTGTCGGGCACGGGACGTGTGGACGGGCAGAAGGCAGCGACGGGGCAGCAGCAAGGGGGACGGGCCGGTATTGCGGGCTCGTCTGCCTGCCGGGCTCGATTTTCGCCTTCCGGGGCGTCGGCCGCAACGCGCCCCCTCCGCGGGTCGCGGCTAGCATGGAGGCATGCTGCCTGAGCGTTACCGACGTTTGTGGAAACGGCGCCTGCGGCGGCGCCCGCTGCTGCCGCTGCTGCTAGCAGCCACGCTGGCCGTCGACGCCGTGCTGGCGCTGACCGACATCAGCGAAAACCTGATCGCCGCGGGCGTGCTGCTCGCGCAGATGAGCCTCGTGGCCGTGTGGACCGTGCACACGCTCCGCGACGCGGCGTTGCGGGCGGCGATCGGCGTGCTGATGATCCTCGCTTTGATCCAGGTGTTCTTCGGCATCAGCGGCAAAGAAGACGCCGTGCTCGGCCCGGTGCTCTTGCTCGTGTTCGGCGGCAAATGTCTCGCCGCGGGGATCGTGCTTCTCGCGCGGCGGGCCACCCGCTCGGCGATCACGTCCCGGCCCCGATGGCGGTTCTCGATCGGCTCGCTGCTGCTGACGGCCGTGCTGATCGCGCTGGTCGGCACGGCGGCGCAGCGTGGCGAATGGGGCCCCGTGGCCGATCCCGACGTGCTGGAGCTCGTCTTCGGCGAGACGGTGGTCGTGTTCGCCATCACCGCGCTCTACGCGTTCGTTCCGCGGCGCCTCAGCGGCTGGTGGATGGTCGGGCTGCCGATCGCCGGGCTGCTGCTCATCGCGGTTGCGCCACTCAGCAGGAACAGCCACGGCGTGCTCCTGTACTCGTTGGTGCAGGCGTTGGCGATGGGCGTGTGGCTGGCGATCTTTGCGGTGCGGGCACACCGTGTTGGATCGATGCCGGCGCGTTCGCCCGAGCCGTCGGCGGAGCCGTCTGACAAGGCGGGCGATGACGGGCCGCGTCTGTTGCGGCTGCGGATTGATGTGACCGTGTGAGGCGGATCTCGCGTGCCATCGGTGCAACCCGGCCGGCTTGCGCCGACGGCTTG
>JBCBPC010000015.1:0-16922 GCA_039820945.1 Planctomycetota bacterium | reverse complement strand
GTTTGGTGGGGCGGGTGGGTGGCGCATCGGGGGGGCCTGGGGTCCCCCCGGGGGGGGGGGCGCCGCGGGTTTGCTGTCGGGTGTTCCCCCCCCGCGCGCCGTCGGCGCAAGCCGGCGGAGTAGCGCGTTCGCAAACAGCGTTCAGTGAGCGAACCTCACACGTGCTTTCTCGCCAACACGCGGACGTACGGCGCCACGTAGCGGCTGCGGCGGCCGTGCTCGCCCGGCTCGTCGGCGTGCGACGGCTCGCTTAGCGCCTCGATCGCCATCCCCGCGCGGCACATGCCGCCGAGCAGGTCTTCCCAGCGGTGCAGGTGCTCGACCGTGCCGGGCTCGCGGGTGCGGCACGGCGACGCCTCGGGCAACGGACGATCCGTGTAGTAGGACGTGCGTAGGAAGACGCCCGCTTCGGTCGCCCGCGGGTTCGCTTGAAGACTGGTAGGCGATTTGTGCTGGCTGAGGTACAGCCCGCCGGAGCGCAGCACCCGCGACACCTCGGCGTACACGGGCGTCACGCTCGGCACGTAGCAGGTGCTCACCGGCTGCGCGACGATGTCGAATGCGCCGTCGGCGAGCTCGCCGAGGTCGTCCATCGACGCCCGCAAGATCGTGAGCGAGAGGCCGCGATCGTTGGCCACCGCGCGATCGCGGGCGAGCATCGCGTCACTCAAATCAACCACGGTCACCACCGCTCCCGCCGCTGCGAAGAGCGGCCCTTGGCGGCCGCCGCCCGCCGCAAGGCACAGCACTCGCCGGCCGTGCAGCCCGCCGTCGATGCGTTCGCGGAGCCAACGCTGCGGGTCGACCGCGTCCGCCGGGCTGGCGAAATCGGCGTCCGAGGCGGCGCGGGTGAGCGCCGCCCCAGACGCGGCCAGATCGTTCCAGGCGTGCCGGTTGCGCTCGATGGCCACGCGGTGTGGGTCGAGCGTCATGCGATCCGGCGAGACGCGGCCAGGCTGCCGACGCAACGCACCGCCAGCTCGCCGTAGGGGCAGTGACGGCAGGCGCTGCCGCAGCAGTACCCACGCTTCAGGTGGTACGCCTCGGTGAAGACGACCCGCCCCTCCTCCATGTAGAAGTCGGCGTCCGTCTGCGAGGCGGCGGCAGCGGTCTCGGGTTGAGGCTCGGCCATCGGTCGCGTCTCCTTCCTTGGGGTCAGCGGCGCCGCCAAGCGGCGACGAGGGGCAGCATCAACATCCAGGCGGCGGGCTCGGGGATCGGGGCGACGTCGGCGAAGCCGTCGATCTCGGGCGTCGCACCCGAGCCGATCGGGTTGTCGATCCGGACGAACGAGATCTCCGTCAGGCCGGTCACGGCCAGGTCGACGCCCGCCCCGCCACCCGAACCGTTGTACAGGGCCACCAGCTCACCGGTGTTCAGGCCCACGACGGTCGCCGAGGGGTTCACCGGGAGGGTGAAGTCGGTCGCCTGGGTCGCCGCGGCGGGGAACGGGTCGGTCACATCGGTGAAGCCGAGCGTAGGGAATAGCCCGTCTGCCTCGACGCCGATGATCTCGACGAAAGTGACACCGTCGGCACTGACCGAGACGCTTCCGCCCTCAGAGAACACGCCGGTGGCGGTCGTGGTCCCGTCGGCCGGGAAGGCGCCGAGCCCCAAGAACGAGTTGCCGAAGATCAGCAGGTCGATGCCGAACGGGTTGGCCGGATCGTCGACGATCGGCTCGTCGAACGAGACGGTCAGGCTTCCGCCCTCACCGATAGAGACGAGTTCATCGCTGCCGAAGGGGGCGTTGAACGGCGTGACGGGACCGCCGAACGGGCTCGACGGCGAGGTGAAGCGCGTCGGCTCACCGAGTGCATTGGCGGCGTTGTCGAATCCACCGCCGCCGGCGCCGGCCGGCACATAATCGACCACACCATCCGCCCACGGATCGGCGGCCACGGCCACTGAGGCAAGCGCGGTCAACACTAGGAGAAACAGCGACGGAGTAACGATGGTCGATTGCATGAGGTCGTCTCTAAGAAGGTGAATTGCTCGGGGGGTTGTTCGGCGCAGCATTAGTCGGCGGGGGCAGTCGGCGGCGTTCAGGCGTCGGGGCGCGGGCGATTGAAGTACACCGACACGGCGATCCAACCGACGATGGCGAGCCAAGCGGCAGGCTCGGGCACGGCGGCGGCGCCGGTTGTGCCGACATTCGGCGAGGCGCCGAGCATCGCGTCGCGCCACACGCCGTAGTCGGAGGCCGTCGCGCCGCCGGGTGTGTCGAGCGTGTCTCGCCACTTGGTGTAGTCGGCCAGGTCCACGCGTGCGTCGCCGTTGAAGTCGCCGTCGATCGGCAAGGCGGGCGCCGCGGTCAGGTTCTGAGCGAACTCGGTTCGGTTGAGCGTGACGGCCAGCGACCAACCGTCCCAATCGCCGTCGGAGAGGAGGCGGTCCGTGGCGCCGGTGGTCGACGACTGCCAGACGCCGCCCGCGCTTCGGCGGCCGTAATGCCAGTAGGCGTCTTCCCACCCCTCGGCGTAGAGATCGGCGCCGAGGGGTGTGGCGCCATCGGACTGCGGCGCCACGGCGATGCCCGTATCAGCGTCGAACGACGTGGCGTCGGTGATGGCGAAGGCGCCGTCGTTGTCCGCGTCGTAGCCGACGCCGACCACCGCGACGCCGAGGTCGTTGTCCGTGTCGTAGTAGAGCTTTGCGAACGCGCGGGGATCGGCGGCGATCACCGCGAGCAACGCGTCTTCGCCCGTGGCGACGCCGTCCCAGCGGTAGCCCCAGACGAGCGCCTCGTCAGTGTCCGAGTCGCCGTCCCAGTCGAACGCGATGGCGGCGTGGTTCGCGCCCTCGCCCGCCCAGAACGCGATGTCCCCCGTAGAGTTGACCGGCGCCGCCGGGGCCGAGCACGCGACGAGCACCATCGGTAGAGCAAAGCGAAGCATCTTCAAATCACCTCCTCGCCGGCGCGTGTGAGCCAGGCGTTCAAGACTTCTTGCGGCGTTTCGTCGGCCATCCAGGCGACCCGCCCGTCGCAGAACACCCCCAGGGCGCCGCCCCGATGGGCGCTGCCCAGATCGCCCGACAGGCCGGACGCGGCGTTGATCGGCGTGGTGGACTCTTGCGCGAACACGTTGTGCCCGTTGGTCCACACGGCCTGCGGCACGCGGCGTGTTCTCAACTCCGCCGCGGCCAGGGTGTGCGACACGCCGTCGGTGATCTCTTCTAGCCGCACCGGCTGGCCGTACACCAGGACGCCCAGGAACCGTTTGGCGATTCCTCGGTTGTCTTCGTCTTCTTCCTCTTCGTCGCCGCTCACGGCGTCGCCCTCCAGGCCGTACACCCCGCCGTAATCCGTGTAGGCACAGCCCCGCCACTTGCCGGATGTGTCGGTGTACCGCTCCGAGTCGTCGCTCGGGCAGAGGAAGACCGACAGCCGAACCGCGACCGCGCGGTTGTTGTCGTGAGCCGCCTTCAGCGAGTCGTCGTACCGATCGGCGAGCGCCTGCTCGCCCAAGAACGGCAGCAACCGTGTGTTCCACGAGGTCAGGTTTCCGGCGGGGAAGTCCGCGCACCCGACGCAGCCGATCGGCAACGCGCCGCGGTCGGCGTGGGCGACGAGCGCGAGCCCGATTTGCCGCAGGTTGTTCGTGCACTGCGTGCGGCGGGCCGCCTCGCGAGCCGATTGCACGGCGGGCAGCAGCAACCCGATCAGCACCGCCATCAGGGCGATGACCACGAGCAGTTCAATCAGCGTGAACCCACGCACCGGCTGTCGGCACGCGTGTTCTCCGCGCGAGGATCGGGACGCCATCGGGGCGACTCCTTCGCGAGTCTCTGGCGATCGCTCACGGGCGGCGGACCGTCCCCGTCGGAGGGGCGTCAGCCAACCGCAAACGTTCACCAACGACGCGGGCGTTTTCCCTCGAAACGCACCGCATGCCACGTGTTGGTAGGTCTTCTGACTCCCGAACGACCGTCGGACCTGCCTTCTCAGCACGCCCACCGACAACGTCGGGGGGAGTCCCAATGGCCTGCTGCCGCGAAAGGCGGCGGAAGGGTCCGGCGGTTGGTGCTCGGTTACAGCGGCGGGGCCGTCCCGGAATCGCACCGGGTTCCCTGTTACGTCGGCCCGCCGATAAGCGGGCCAACCACCAACACACGGCCCAGAGCAGAGCGGCTTGGGGCGACGCTGTCAAACCAAAAAACGGACGACGCCGTCAGGGACGCACCACAAAGCCGGTCTGTTCCACGATCTGCGTCACCCGCGCCGCGGCGACCGCGCCCGACACCTCGGCCGTCCCCGGCTCCAGCCGGACCAACGCGGCGTCGATGTCCGGATCGGCGAGCAGCGCTGTCTCGAGCTTCGCGACGCACGCGCCGCATCGCATGCCATCGACCCCGACCGTTTGCACGGAGGTGGCCACGCGGCTCGGCAGCCAGCGGGCGATGTCTCGCCACGCGAAGCGGACCATCCACGCTCCGAACACGACCACACACCCAACCCGCCACAGGGGTATGGACCCGTGCCCGTGATGCTCGTGGCCGGACGGCGCCCGCCAAGCGAAGGGGTCCGCGATCGCCTCGTACAGCAAGCCACCGGCGACGCTGCCGACGATGATCGTCGCCAGGTAGACGAGCGTCGCCCGTCCGCCGATGCCGCGCCACAACGCGGCGATGGTGGCCGCGTTGGTCGCCGGACCGGCCATCAAGAAAACCAGCACCGCGGCCATCGGCAGCCCGTTGCCCGCCAGGGTCGCCGCGATCGGCGCCGACGCCGTGGCGCACACGTACAGCGGCAGCGACGCGAGGAGCGTCGCCACGATCGCGGCCATCGCCCCCTGCGCGGCGAGGCCCGTGAGCGCCGCGGGCGGCAACCAAGCGGCCAGCGCGGCCGCGATCACCAAACCGACGAGCAGCCAACGCCAGATCGAGGCGAATACGTCGTCGGCGTGTCGCAGCGCTTCTCGCCACCAGACGTCGCGGTTGGCGACGGGCGCCGGCTGGAGCACGTCGAGCGAAGGCGGCGCGGGCTTGCTGAGGGCTTCGGCGAGCGCGCCGCCCACGACGCCCGTCACCAACGCTACGACGACCTTGAACAACGCGAACGGCCAACCCAACAGCGGGCCGGTCACCAGCAGCGAGTCGATGCCGGTCTGGGGCGTCGCGATCAGAAAGCCCACGGCGGCGCCCACGCCGGCTCCCTGCTTCTTCAGGCTCAAGCCCACCGGCACGACGCCGCAGGAGCACAGCGGCAGCGGCACCCCGATGGCCACGGCCTTGACGACCCCTACACGGCCACGGAGCTGCCGCTCCAGCACGCCCGCGGGCAGCAGCGCATGGATCACTCCCGCCACCAGAGCGCCAAGCAACAACCACGGCGCCAGCTCGCACGAGAGGGCCCACAGCGATGCGAAGAACAGGTTCAAACCGGGACTGAATTGAGTGCTAGGAAGGACCTCACCGATGATAGACTGCCTCGCGTCGGAGCGTCTGCCGAGACAAGGCAGGGGCTTTGGCGATTTAGCCCTGTCGCGGAGGCCCCCGTCGCAGAGACACGTTAGCGATGAACAGCACCCCCACGCGGCTGCCCCGCCCCCCGGCGACCGGCGAGGGTGTGATCCGCTTCGCGTGCCCCGGCTGCGGCCACGCGTGCTCAGCGCGGGCCGAAGCGGCCGGGCGCACGGCCCGCTGCAGCGTGTGCGACGCGTCGCTCGTTGTGCCCAAGCCCGCTTCGCCCGGCGTGTCTTCGCAGGACACTCCGTCGCAGCCTGCCAATCGCAAAGCAGCAGCCAAGCGGCCGCGTCGCCCGATCGAGCGGATCACGCTCACGTGCCGGCACTGTTCGACTCGGTTCGACGTGGCGCCAAAGCACGAGGGTCGCCGCGTCGCTTGCCCCGACTGCGGTGTCGCCAACCGCGTGGTCCGACCGACGCCCAAGCCGCCCAAGCTCACCCGCCCGCCGGCGATGGACGGCGAGCAGTACGAGCTCTACGAGGGCGAAGACCAGCCGTGGGGCGTGGAACTTGCCAAGACACAGCCCGCTCGGATCGCGGTGGCGTGCGGGCTGTGCGGCACGCTGATGCACGCCGACGCCGACGAGATCGGCCAATCGATCAACTGCCCCGATTGCGGCACGGCCAACTTGGTCCGCAAGCCAAAGGGGACGGCGACACCGCCCCGCGCGGTGGTCGCCCCCGACGACGAACCGCTTGAGGTCGAAGACGCACCGGAGGACACCCGCGCCGGGATCGATCCGCAGGAGTACCTAAAGAACCCGCCGCTCGGCTCGCGGCATGTGCTCGACGACGGGGACGGCCCCTCCGCACGCAACCCATCGCCCCCGACCCGAAGGGCCCTGCTCACGCACGCGTTTCGCTGCTGGCGTTCGTCGGGGTTGGTTGCGGCCGCGATAGCGCTGGCGGCGGTGCTATTCGTCTCCCACACGGGGTCGGCCGCGGTCGCAGCGAGCGGGCTCTTCGGGGCAATCGCAGTGGTCTGCCTGGGGGTGATGACGGTCGCCACATGGGCCATGAGCGCCGCCGTCATGGCGATGCTCGCGATGGAGCTGCTCAGCGCCTCGTCGTTCGGCGACGACCGACCGCGGACGTGGCCAAACTTCGACCTGAGCGAGTGGCTCGAGCCGTTGGCCTACATGACGATGGCCGTGGTGACGGCGATCGCCCCGGCCGCGTTGCGGACGGGCGTGGCGCTCGATCGCTGGGTCGCGGACGCGTTCATCAGCCTCTGGCTGCTGCTGCCGATCGTGCTGCTCTCTCAGCTAGAACTCGGCTCGCCGTTCGGCGTCGTCTCGCCGAAGGTGCTCCGGTCGCTTGCGCGATCGCCCGCCGCGTGGGCCTTGTTCTACATGCTCAGCGCGCCGTTCACCGCGGGCGTCGGCCAGCTGCTGCTGGGGCTCTCGCGATCAGGCTTGAGCGTGCTGCTGTGCGACCTGATCTTCATGCCATCGCTCGTCGTGGCGATCCTGATGGAGGCCCGCCTCATCGGCCTGCTGGCCTGGGTGTTGGAGCACGAGGCGACGACCGTCGAAGACGCCGACACCTAAGCGAGCACGGCGCCCAGCGCCGCGCAGCAACCCCGACGTTGGCAGAAGCAGCAAGGGGCCCGAACCCCGTTGCGCGTGGCGTCGGACCGGCCCGATCGGCTTGGCCCCATCCGGTTGGCCCCATCGGACTGGCCCCAGCCGGCTGGCCCCATCGGACTGGCCCCATCGGGAGGGCGAGGCTCCCGCCGAGCCAGACAGCACACGTCGCCCCGCGAGCACACCACCTGGCGGCGGCTCAGCGGGAGCTTCGCCCTCCCGGGGAACGCGACTCGTGCTGGGCGTGTGTTGGTTCCGCGCGGCTCTCGCGGGCGGCCTAACGCGCCGGCTGCGCCGCCGGCAGCGGGAGCATGGTCATCGGCATCGCGCCGTCGCCGCCGCCGGAGTAAACGGGCAACTTGCCGTCCCAGCTCTCGATAAACCGAAGCTGCAGCACCTCGGGTGTGAGGGTCGTGCGGAGCATCTCCTGAGCCTCGGCCTCGGCCCGCGCCTGGGCGAGCTGTGCCTGAGCCTTGCCCTCGGCCTCGGCCTGCGCTTGCTCCGCCTCGATCTTGATCCGCTCTAGCTGGTTCTTGGCGGTCAACGCCGACTGTTGCGCGATCTGCTTCTCCTCGATCGCGCGGTTGAACTCCGGCGAGAACTCGAAATCGATGATCGACAGGTCCGTCGGCACCAGATCCTTCGATGCGAGTCGGGCGATCAGGTCGTCTTCCATCTCCTGCGCGACCTCCGCCCGGCGAGTGATGAGCTCCTCGGCCGTGTACTTGGAAGTAGTCGCCTTGATGGACTCTTGCAGGGCGGGCTCGACGATTGTGTCGCGGTACTGCGGGCCAAGCTTCTCGAAGATGATGTTCGCCTTCGCCGGATCGATCCGATAGTTCAGCGCGATCTTCGAGGTGACGATCTGCAAGTCCTTGCTGCTCGCGGACGCCTCGGCGACCGTCTTCTGCACCCGCGTGTCCAGGGACACGATGTCGGTCATGATCGGCGTCTTAAAGACGAGCCCCGGCTGCATGATGCTTTCTTGCACGGCGCCGAAGTGCCGCACCACGCCCACGTTGCCCGACTCAACGGTCGCGACGCCCTGCGAGGCGATGAGGCCCGCCGCTGCGAGGACGATTAGCACCAGTACGGCTATCGGGTTGTTCTGCATCGTGGGACTTGCCTGAGCTCGATCGAAGGAAGTGACGGGGTGGCTTCCGGTGGTTCGCCGGCGGCCGCCCGATATTGTCGCGCCCGCGGGGCCGCCCCGACCAGCGCCGGACGGAACCGCCACGCCTGAAACGTAGCCCGCCGTCGCTGGAAAATTGGGAGAAAAGCCTTGACTATCGATTACGCATGTAGTCTTTTGCTTATCGATCGAGTCTTCGCCAGCAAGTCTATCCCGCGGATCGCGCTGTGTCCGACGCTGAAACCAGCCTGTCGCCCACCGAGTGGGAGGTCATGAAGGTCCTCTGGGACCACGGCCCGCTCGCCGCTCGCGACGTGTTCGCCAAGCTCCCGCCCGACGCCGACGGCGCCCCAGCCCGCGGTTGGGCCTACAAGACCGTGAAGACGCTGCTCTCGCGGCTCGTCGCGAAGGGGGCGATCGACTACGACCAGATCGGCAACTCGTACCTCTACCGCCCCGCCGTCGATCGCGACGCGATGTCGCGGCAAGAGGTCGGCGGCGTCCTTGAGCGGCTCACCGGCCCGGGCGCGGTGAGCGGCGGCGTGCTGTCGTCGGCCATCGCGCAGTTCCTCGGCGGGGCTGAGCTGTCCGACGCGGAGATCGACAAGCTGCAAGCGATCCTCGATCGCAAACGGGGTCAGACGCCCGACAAGACGCCACGCAAGCGGGGGCGCCGGTCGTGATCGAAACGCTCGACTCCGCGGCCGCCGACCTCGTGGCGTTGCTCGCCGCGGCGAGCCTGCAGCTGGCGGTCTTCATCGGCTTGGTCGCCCTCGCCACGTCGCTGCTTCGCGGCGCCTCGCCGCAGCTGCGGTACTGCCTGTGGGCGTTGGTGCTCGTCAAGGCGCTCACGCCGCCGTGGATCGGCGCCACGTGGAGTCTCGGCCGACTGGCCGACGCCCCGCTACGCGAGCGGCTGCCAACGTCGGCGGGCGAACTGCTGAGTGTCGCGGTGGATGTCGCTCCGCCGGCCTCGAACACGCTCGCCAATGACATCGATCGATCCAGCCCGGCAAGGACGCTCGAGCTCGTGGCGGACGCCGGTGCGTTCGACCCCACGGCGCTAGCGATCGTCGGCGTTTGGCTCGCCGGCGTTGCTGTCTTCACCACGCTGGTCCTCTGGAGCTACCGCCGCCTCCGCCGCAGCGTCGCCACGCTGCCGATCGCCGACGAAGGTCCGGCGCGCATTGCGCTGGAGCAGGCCGCCCTGGCCGTGGACGTCGGCGATCCCGATCGCTTTGAGGTCCGTCTGGCTGACCAACCGACCGGGCCGTTCTTGTTCGGCCTCCGCCGGCCAACGATCGTGCTGCCGACCGCGTTGGCCGAGCAGTTGAGCGCGGATGAGCTAAGCGGGGTGCTGGCTCACGAGCTGATGCACTGGCGCCGCCGCGACACCTGGGTCGGCTGGCTGCAAACGCTGGTGCAGGCCCTCTTCTGGTTCCACCCGCTGGTGTGGTGGGCCGGCGCCCGGCTCCGCGACGAGCGCGAACGCTCGTGCGACGACGCCGTGCTCCGCCAAACCGCCAGCGACCGCGACAGCTACGGCGAAGCAATCGTCCGATCGCTCACCATCGGCCGCGGCGTGCCGATCGGCCTGGGCGTGCGGGGCCCCCTGGCCGCGGCCGGCCTGGTGGGCGTCTTCGAGCATGGCGCCGCCCTTCAACAACGCCTGGAGAAAGTCATGAGCTTCGATCCCAACCGCGGCCGGTTCGGCATGGCTAGCGCCCTGACGATCGCCGCCTTCGGCGTGCTGTTCGTCCCGATGGCGGGCGGCGCGCTCGCGCAGCTGATCCCCCAGCAAGAGGAGCTCGCGCGGTACAGCCTCGACGAGCCGATCAGCGGCACGGTCGTCGCGATCGACACCGAGACCAAAATCGAGGGGGCCGCCTCGACGCGGATCACCACCCAATGGCCGACGACCGTGTGCGTCATGGAGATCGAGGCGCCGAAGATCGAGAACGCGAAGCTCGTCTACTCGGCCCAAGTGAAGTCGGACCTCGACGGCGCCGCGTCGCTGGAGCTGTGGTCGCACGCGGGCGGGGCGAAGTACTTCTCGCGCAACCCGAATGTCGCGGCGTTCGGCAAGAGCGACTGGAAGCGGCTCACGATCCCGTTCTTCTATCAGGCGGGCCAGCAACCGGAGCGGCTGACGCTGAACGTCGTTCTCAGTGGCCCCGGCACGGTGTGGGTCGACGACATCCGCCTGCTGAAAGAGCCGCTCCACGGGGCGGCCAGCGCGGCCGCGACGACGAAACCGCCTCAAGAGGCCACGCAGGCCGTCAGCACCACGGTCACGAAACGCTCGACGCCGTACCCCGTTGTCGTCGAGACCTCACCGGCACGCGGCGACACCGACGTGGATCCGAAGACCGACGAGATCCGCGTCACGTACGATCGGCCGATGACGACCGGCAAGAACTATAGCTGGACCGGCGATTCTAAGGCCGACGAGTTCCCGCCGATCGACGAATCACGAGAGGTCCGATGGGAGGGCGACCGCACCTGCGTGCTCCCCGTCAAACTCCGCGGCGGCAGGTTCTATCGCATCGGCGTCAACGCGAAGGGCGCCCAGAGGTTCAAGAGCGCTGACGGCAAGCCTGCGGCGCACACGGCGGTCTACTTCGCCACCGCCGGCGCCAAGCGGAGCGTCGCCCGCAAGGCGCAAGCCCCGCGGGTGGAGGAGATGTCGCCCGCCAACGGCGCGGAGGGTGTCGGTCCGTCGGTCGCGAAGATCACCGCCACGTTCGACTCGCCGATGGGCGGCGGCATGTCTTGGGTCCGCGCGGCCGGCCGCTTCCCAGGATCAAAGAACGGCCGCGCGGAGTGGAGCAAGGACGGCCGCAGCTGCACGCTGCCCGTCGACCTTGAGCCGGGCGCGACGTACCGGCTGAGCCTCAACGGCTCGCACTACGTGAACTTCCAGAGCAAGTGGGGCGTTCCGCTCGAGCCGGTCGAGTGGACGTTCACGACCGCCGGCGATTGAGTCGCGCCTCGCGGCGTTCCTTCAGCGAGAGCTCCGGGCCGATGGCCGGGGCGTCGGTCTCGACACCCGCGATCGCCCGCAGATGCTCGACCAGGCGCCGCGCCGCCGTGGCGCCGCTCACGTTGCGGACCAGGACCGCTCGCTTGTCGCCCGGCAGCCACGCCTGAACCCGGTAGTGGACCGTGTCGCCGCTGGAAGAGCTCTGCGCCGCCTCGATCGACCGGACCTCTTCGGCGACGAACTTCTTCGGCTTGCTCGGGAAGCCCCACCAGCCGTCGGTCGCTTGCCAGCCGACCGGGGTGATCCGCAGCTCGCTGCGGCCGAGCCAACCGTCGAGCGTGGCAAACAGCAGCAGCAGGACGAACAGCGACGTCACGCCGCCGAAGAGCCAGACGCCGTTCGACAGCAACACTCCGGCCGTGACGGCAAAGACGAGGGTGACAAGCGTCAGCACAACACCGACCTGCGTCGCTCGGCCCGCGGCCGACGCGTAGCGGTACCCGCCGAGCGTGCCGAGCTCCGCGGCTTCGATCCCCTGCTCCGCGAGCAGACGATTGAGCGGGACGGCTTGCTCGATATCGTTCTCCCGCTCGCTGTCCGTTTCGCTGCCTGCAGTGACGTCGTTCTTGGAGTCGGCCGTGCGGAAGACGGGCACGGCGAACTGCGCTTCGTAGTCGACACCGGGCAGCTTGGCGTGGGCGGTGAGCTTCCACTCGACCTCGTTCTCCGCGGTGGACAGACAGTCGGACGGGATCGTGAACGCCACGGGCACGCCGACACGGCCCGGCTCGCCCGAGTCGAGCGTCCGCTCGATCTTACGCTCCTCTTGCCAGACGACGCGCGTCTTCTGACCGTCACCATCGCCGGTAGTGCGGCGGCACTTGAGAGCGACGCGGACACCGCTGGCTTCCGTCACCGCCGTCGGCGCCAGGATCGCCCCGGTCAGTCGGCCGCCGATGACGCCCGGCAGCGTGGCGAGGCGGAGCTTCGACTCGCCGTAGCGGCGGCGTTGGACCAACAGACGGCCCCACCAAGCGACGAGCCCAACGCCGACGAGCGGGAACAAGCTGACGGCGGCGATGCCCCACCAGCCGGTGTCGGCCTCGTCCGACCAGAGCAATAGCGCGATGGGCCAAGCCAGCACGTTCCAAAGGAACCCGCCGTAGCCCGCCGCCAGCAGACGATCGCGGCCGGTCGACTCGACGACGCCGAGCTTCCAGTCCTCGCGCCACAGCCAAGGACGCTCGGGCTCGGCCGCCTGTAGCGTTTCGAGGCGCACCGTCTTGCGATAGGCGTACCCGGCGCCGATCAGCAGCCCAAAGCCAACCAACCCGAAGGCGGCCACGAACGGCACGTGGAACATGAGCGACGTCCACCGCAGCCGCCGCACGAGGATCGCCCGGCTCGGGTCGCCCGGGTCGACGTAGCAGGTGACCGGCTCGCCGGCGTCGCGGGCCGCCTTCAACCGCTCGTAGAGCCGCTCGTGGTAACGCTTGAGGTTGTCCTTGTCCGTGGAGATGCCGACGCGGTCGCCGACGTACGGCCGACCGTCATATTCGTAGCGGTACTCGGCGGTGACCGCGTAAGTGGCGCCGTCGCCCTTGCTGCTGCGGTCGAGCGTCACTCGGTTGAGCGTCGCGGGCGTCTCGACCCACGATTGGGTTTCGACGGCCAGCGAGACCAACGCAATCGCCTTGCACGCCATGAAGACGGCGAACCCGGCGAACGGCAGCGCGAAGAGCGTCAGACAGCCGAAGCCGACGCGGGCGCCGAGCTTGTCAACGGGTTTGGACACGGGCTCGGCTGCGGGGGTGGTCACGGGCGGCTCAGGCCTGCTCACGGGAAGTCACAGCGTTCGTTGATACCGTGCAACACGATCGGTGTCGCCGCGGGCCGTTATTCGCCGCGAAACGGCGGAGATTGCCCGCGCGCGGCGTAACCGTCACTACCGCGTTGACCGCGACATCAAGAAAGCGGGCGAGTAGGAAGCCACACCGAGGAATTCACGGGGTAAGTATTTCCTAGGCCCGCGCTCCGGATCGTTATGGACGTTTTCTCGCCAGAGCGTGGGCTTCGCGATAGCCCAAACAACGCACCGATGAACCACCATGGCCGCCCCACCAAGCGACGACCAGCAACGCGGTAGCACCGCGCAGATCACCCAGTTCGTGGCGGACCTCTCCGGCACGATGACCAGCGCGATCCAAGAGATCAGCGACATCAACAGCAACACGCAGCTGTTGGCGCTCAACGCACGGATCGAGGCGGCTCGTGCCGGGCAGTCGGGCGCCGCGTTCAGCGTCGTCGCCGAGGAGATGCAGGCGCTCGGCGCGAAAACGAGCTCGATCGCCGACGAGCTCGCCAACGCCACCAGCCGGTCGATCGACGACCTTCTCGATCTGATCGGATCGAGCGTCCGCGGCACGCGGCTTTCCGACCTGGCGCTGACGAACATCGACCTGATCGATCGCAACCTGTACGAACGCACCTGCGACGTCCGTTGGTGGGCGACCGACAGCAGCCTCGTCGAAGCGCTCGAGAACCCCACACCCGAGAGCCTGGAGTACGCGTCGAAGCGGATGAGCGTCATCCTGGGCGCCTACACCGTGTACTTCGATCTGGTGCTGTGTGACACCGCCGGGAACGTCGTCGCGAACGGACGACCTGATCTGTATTCGTCGACCGGCGCCTCGGTCGTCGGCGCCGAGTGGTTCACCCAAGCCCGAGACAGCCGCTCGGGCGACGAGTACGGCTTTGAGGCGGCGCACCGTTCTTCGTTGGTCAACGAGCAGAGCGTGCTGGCCTACTCTTGCGGCGTGCGCGCCGACGGAGAGACGCACGGCCGCCCGATCGGCGTCCTTGGCATCCTCTTCAACTGGGAAGGTCTCGCTCAGACGATCGTTGAAGGGGTGCCGCTCGCCGAGAGCGAGCGGGCGGAGACGCGTTGCCTCATCTGCAACGACGACGGATTCATCTTGGCCGACTCTTGGGGCAAGCAGCTGGACGAGCAGCTAAGCCTGCCCGAACAGATCACTCTGTTCAGCGAAGCGAAAAACTACGCGGCGGTCGACATCGGCGGCCGCCGTTGCTGCGTGGCCCATGCCCAGGCGCCCGGCTTTGAAACGTACAGCACCGGGTGGCACTCGGTGCTTATTCAGCCGGTCGGCGACTGACGACCGCCATGAGACCGGTCGCTCCTTCCTTTACCCCGCCCTGTTCTACGCCCCTTCATCGAGACCGCACCATGTACGACGACACCAACGCGACACTCCAGTTGATCGACGAACTCCTCGCCGAAGTCCGCGAAGCGACCGCCGGGCGAAGCGTCGTCAATTGCCTGGACGACGCGATCGACCCCGACACAACCCTCCGCGAGATCCCCGCAGCCTGTGTTTAAGGCAGGGCTCCGCTCGAGTCGGGCTAGACCACCGAAGAACGCCGAGACTTCACCGCCTCGCGGATCGCTCGCTCGACCTCGAGCCAGCCGTCGGATTGTGGCTTGAACTTGGAAATGGGGCGGTTGTTGAACGTCGCGGCTTGGTAGGTCACCAGGTCGTGTTCGAGCGCGACAGACTTGTCCCAGTCATTGCGATTCAGCGGGACCGTGATGAGCGTGCACGGCTTGGCGCCCGATCGAGCTCGCTCGACGGCTCGGGGGGCTTCTTTCTCCTGGATGAAGCCAGACGCCCGGCTCGCTGTCGAGTAGAGCAGCAGCACGATGTCTGCGCGGTCGAGTTCTTCGAAGATCCGTTCTTCCCATTCCTCGCCAGCGATCAGCATCGTGTCTTGCCACGCCTGGATGTACCCACGGCGGCCGAGGATCGTGAGATGCGTCGAGAGCGGCTTGATCAACTTCTCGTCCGCGTGCGCGTAACTCACGAACAGACGCATCCGTCGCGGCGCGGAATCTTGGCCCGCCGACCGAGCTTCGCGGCTTTCAACCCCGTCGAGGGTCTCGGCGACGACGACGTTTGCCAACTCGTGTTCGCGCGTTTCTTCGATCGTCTGATCGATACCGGACGCTTCCATCAGCCGCAGCTTCTGTGCGCCGACCCAGGTGTTCGACCGATCCGCTAGCTCGAGCTGCTCGTCCACCCGCACTTTGCCGTGCAGCACCGTAAGGTGCGCTCGGATTAGATCGAAGAGCGCGAGCTGCGATTCGCGGTCGCCGCCGATCACCTCAACCTCGGTGCGGCGCTCGTTGCGGTTGAGCCGCACCAACGCGCTCGAATCGCCCCAGCGGAGCACCACGCCCGAACGCCAACGCCACTCGGGTTGCGCGTTGCTCAGCTCGTGCGTGCGTACGATCAGGCGCGGCAGCAAACCGGGCGGCAACGCGTCGGGGTAGTGGAAACGGAGCCGTTTCGCGTCTGGGCCGCGGAATTCCTCGAACGACGTGGGCTGCACCTCGTTCAGCAACTCGGGGATCAACCACGTGTCGGTCCCCTCCAACTGGAACGCCACCTCGAAGCGCTCCATCAAGCTGAGAACATACGCGTGCTTCTCTTCGGGGTAGCGATCGCTCGGCAGGGCGTCCGCCATCCACGCGAGCGGCATGACGCCGTTGCTCTCTCGCTGCTGGACGTACCGGATCAGGCCATACACCGCCTCGGTCACCCACTCCGGTTTCAGGACGCTCGTGTCGCGGAGCCGCGGGTGATCTCGGAAGTTGAGCGCGACGCCCAGCCGGTGCAGCGTCTGGGCGAGGCTGTCCTGCTTGCGGGCGTCGTCGACGCCCGTCGCCAGGCACAACGACTGGTACTCGCGATACTCGAGGAAGCTCTCTGCGGTCGCTTCCAGGTTCTGCTTCACGCGGCGCCAGGCCGTGGGGATCGGCAGCCAGACGTCGTCCATCTGATCGACCGTCTCGGCGATCACACGGCGCAGGTCGTCGATCCCTCGCCCGGTGAAGGAGTCGCACTCGACGAAGCCGCTGATCTGCGGGCAACGCTCCTGGAGCCGATGCCGATCGACGCTGAACGGGTGCTCGTCGAACTTCGTCAGCACGACGATCACCGGGCTGTCTCCGCCGAAGCTCTCGATGAACCGCAGCCAGTAGTCGCTCTCGGTTTCCCAATTGCTCTCACGCCCTGAGAGGACGAGCAGATAGAGGCAGCGATCGGCCAAGAAGATCTGATGGGTTCCGTGCAAAAACTCCTGCCCGCCGAAATCCCAAGCGTTGGCCGTCGCCTCGCCCTTGGCGCCTCTCACCGGCAATGGGCAAACACAGATGCCAGGCGTCTCGGGCTCTTGCGCGTCAGGCTGCTCATCGCGCAACGCCTTCAGCACGGTGGTCTTACCAACCCGGCCGCGGCCTACGAGGAGCAGACGCAACTCCTGCAGTGGAGCCTCTCCGCCCGATGTGCGGGAGAAGTAGAAATCGAGAATGACGCGAGGATCCGTAGCGTCTACGCCATCGACTTTAACGGCAGCATAGTCGAAGCCAAGAACGGTCTTCGGAATCGCAAGCTTCTCATTGCCTTGCAGATACAGCTCGGTGAGCGTCGTTAGTTGTCCGATCTCCGGCGGAAGGGACGCCAGCTGATTGCCCTGCAGATCCAGCGTCGTGAGCGTCGTTAGTTGTCCGATCTCCGGCGGAAGGGACGCCAGCTGATTGCCATGCAGATACAGCGCGGTGAGCGTCGTTAGTTGTCCGATCTCCGGCGGAAGGGACGTCAGCTTCAGGTGCAGATGGCGAAGATGAAGAAAAACCGTCGCCCGATGTCCGAGCGTCAGCCGGTCATCCGAGAGTA
>JBCBPC010000014.1:0-106565 GCA_039820945.1 Planctomycetota bacterium | reverse complement strand
CGCAGCGGTCGCGACGCCAATGAGCCCGGTCCAGCCCGCGGGCGGGGTCATCGCTTCAGCCGATCCTCAAATCGAACTCACCGCGGCCCCGGGCGAGTATCGTCCCGCTGGGACGGGTTCGTACCTGGGCGCGGTCAATGTGGCTTCGCGGCCGTCGCCCCCGGCGCCTGCCACGGGCGGCTACCCGACGACCGGCCAGCAGCGGTACCGCTGATTCTCGACGAACCGGTCCTCAGGGGCGGCTACCAGCCCATGACCATGTTCGACTCGATCACTTTGCGGGCCTGCTCCAAGTCGACGCCCTTGTCGTTCATGTAGAGACGAATGGCGTGCACCTTGTCGCCGCCAGCGCGGGACAGGCAGTCGCGGGCGGTCATGCACGGATCGATCGAGGCGGTGATCCCGAGCGCGGCCTTCGAGATGACCCACGTGTCTCGCGGGCGCTTCGTGAGCCGCAAGACTTCCTCGTTGGGGAAGTTCTCCGAGACAACCTGCTTGGCCGACTCGGGGTCCTCGGCCCAAGAGATGACGATGTGGCTACCGGTTTCGATCTCGAAAAGTGGCATCGGCGCTATCCCTGTATGGCGGTGCTCGGGGCGGACGCTAGGCAGGGCGGGTCGGCTTCCGCGGAGGACGGTGTCGTCCGCCGCCCGGCCCGCCGCCGCAGCTCGCACCGCCGATGGTAGGGAACGCCGGAACGCGTCGTCAACGCACCGAAAGATCGGCCGGAATCACGCCGATTTGCCCCCCACGGGTCGTTGACACACCGTCACGCCGACGCCTACGTTATGGGGCTCGATGAAGCCTCGGCTTCTTGGGTGGGGCAGAGAACGGCCCCGCCGCGAGCCCCCTCGACTTCCACGACTGCTTTCCAAGCCCAACCGCTGCGACTTTCGCCATGGCCGTCCCCAAGCGTAAGCACTCGAACTCGCGCACCGGCAAGCGGCGTTCGCACGATCAACTGAAGGCCCGAAGCCTGCAGTCCTGCCCGCGGTGCGGCACCGCCAAGCCGTCGCACGTGGTTTGCCCGAACTGCGGCTTCTACATGGGCCGCACGATCGTCGAGACTGAGTAGCTCGGTCCGTCGTCGATCTCTCCGCACGGCGTGAGCCGCCGGCCGGCACGCCTTTCTCTTGTGAGCAACGCCCGTATGGCGTCAGGCCCCGCGTTTCTGTTTCCCGGCCAGGGCGCGCAGCACGTGGGCATGGGCGAGCTCGCGGCCGAAGAGACGCCCGCCGCGGCCGAGCTGTTCGGCAAGGCGAGCGAGATCCTCGGTTACGACCTGTTGGCCCTCTGCAAAGACGGGCCCGCGGAGCAGCTTGACGCGACCGTTCACAGCCAGCCCGCGCTCTACGTGTGCAGTCTGGCGGCGCTCGAGCGGCTGCGACTACAGGACAACGCGGCGATCGACGCCTGCCAGGTCGCCGCCGGGCTGAGCCTCGGTGAGTACACAGCGCTGACGTTCGCCGGCGTGATGTCGTTCGAAGACGGCCTGCGGGTGGTTGCCGAACGGGGCGCCGCGATGCAAGACGCCGCCGAGGCGACGCCAAGCGGCATGGTCAGCATCCTGGGGCTCGAGGTCCCGCAGATCGAGCAGCTCTGCGAACAGGCCCGCGGCGACGGCGTCTTGCAGATCGCCAATCTGCTATGCCCCGGAAACACCGTGGTCTCCGGCGCAACAGAAGCGTGCGAGCAGATCGCCCAACTGGCGGACGAGGCGGGGGCCATGAAGGTGGTGCCGCTCGCCGTCGCCGGCGCGTTCCACACGCCAATCATGCAGCCCGCGGTCGAGCGGCTTGCAGCGAAGCTGGCCGACGTCGCCATGTGTCCGCCCCGGATCCCCGTGCTGTCGAACGTCGACGCCGCGCCGCACGACGACCCGGAAGAGATCCGGCAACTGCTCGTGCAGCAGGTGGTGAGTCCGGTGCGTTGGGAAGACTCGGTGCGGCGCCTGCTGGCCGACTATCCGCCGACCACCGTCTACGAGATCGGCCCAGGGCGCGTGCTTCGCGGGCTGATGAAGCGGATCCATCGCAAGACGCCGTGCGAGGGGATCGAGGCGTAACCGCGCCGCGACAGCGCCGCTCTACACGCCCCGGCGATCCCGCCAACCTCGCCGTCTGAGACGGCCCGAAGAAGACATCCAAGAGAAAAACGAGCCGAGCCATGTCACAGGGCAGCAGAATCCAGGTCGACCTGAGCGGTCAGACCGCGATCGTCACCGGCGCCTCGCGGGGCATCGGCAAGGCGGTCGCGCTGCGGCTTGCCGAGTGCGGCGCCAAGACGGCGCTGGTCGCCCGCAGCGCTGACAAGCTGGAAGAGGTCGCCGCTCAGATCCGGGACGCCGGGGGAGAAGCCGCGGTCTATCCGGGCGACGTCACCGACAGCGAGACGGTCTCCAAGACCGTCGAGTCGGTGGTGGAGGCCTGGGGCCAGCTAGACATCCTCGTCAACAATGCCGGCATCACCCGAGACACGCTGCTGCCGCGGATGAGCGACGACGACTGGGACGCGGTGCTGTCCGCCAATCTGCGGTCGGTCTTCTTGTTCACCCGCGAGGGTGGCAGCGCGATGATGCGCAGCAAGCGCGGGCGGATCATCAACATGTCGAGCGTGTCCGGCCTCATGGGCAACCCGGGCCAATCGAACTACTCCGCGTCGAAGGCGGGCATCATCGGCTTCACGCAGACCGTGGCCCGAGAGCTCGGCAGCAAGCGGCGGGCGATCACGGTCAACGCGATCTGCCCCGGCTTCATCGCCTCGGACATGACCGACGCCCTGGGAGACGCGTTGCTCGACGCGGTCAAGCAACGCGTTCCGCTGCAGCGACTGGGGCAGGCCGAAGAGATCGCGGACGCGGTGCTTTACCTCGCCAGCGACTCGGGCGCGTACATCACCGGGCAGGTGCTCACCGTCGACGGCGGCATGACTGGCTGAGGCGTTCGGCGTGTTCGGGCGCTCGCCGGCGCCCCCGACCGGCCACGCAGGCGGCGCCAGCGGACGTCTTGACCCGATTTATAGAGACGCTCTATTTTGTGACGCTTCGCTAGACGCAGGCCGGCTACCCCGGTGGCCGCTGCTACCGAGCGATCCCCCCAACCAACCACGGGCAACCCGACTCCACACCACCTCAGCGGACGGACGGACACCTCACGCGTCGCGTGCACGGAGGTCTGATCACCCTCGCCCGCCGCGTGTCGGCCCCGCAACCAGGCGTAGTAATAGGAGAGACCAACGTGGCGAGCGTTCAAGAACGCGTTATCGAGATCGTGTCGGAGCAGCTAGGCGTCGACAAAGAAAAGATCAGCCCCGAGACGTCCTTTGTGACGGATCTGGGCGCCGACTCGCTCGACACGGTCGAGCTGGTGATGGAGCTCGAGGAAGAGTTCGACGTCACCATCCCCGACGACGCCGCCGAGAAGATCCAGACCGTCGGCGCCGCGGTCGAGTTCATCGAGCAGAACCAGGGCGGTTGACCCGCCCGGCTGATCGATCCCCACCGCGTGCGGGGTTCCGACCAGCAAGCCCGCCGCCGCTGCTCTCTCGCCCGCGTCGGCACAGGTTGCCCGCGGGCGGTTTTTGTTAGATCCGGCGTCAAAAGAATCCGCCGATGCGTACGCGCCCCCCGCGCGGCCGTGGTAGGAGGCCATCAGAGAACTATGAAACGTCGCGTCGTCGTTACCGGGCTCGGGGTTGTCACCTCGCTGGGCCACAACGTTGAGCAACTCTGGAAGTCCGTACTCGCCGGCGAAAGCGGCATCCATACGCTCAGCTTGTTCGACACGAGCAGGCACAAGGTCCACTTCGGGGGAGACATCTCCGACTGGGACCCTACGACGCACATCGACCGCAAGGACGCCAAGCGGATCGATCGGTTCACCCAGTTCGCGCTGGTGGGAGCCATCGAGGCGGTCAACGACTCCGGTATCGACTTTGAGAAGGAAGACCGGTTCCGGTGCGGCGTGGTGGTCGGCTCGGGCATCGGCGGGCTGAACGAGATCGAAGAGCAGATGGCCCGCCTGCTGTACAAGGGCCCCGACAAGGTCTCCGCGTTCACAATCCCCAAGCTGATGCTGAACGCGGGCAGCGGCCACGTGTCGATCCGCTACGGCCTGCGCGGCCCCAACTACGCGGTCGCCACCGCCTGCGCCAGCGCGACCAACGCCATGGGCTCGGCCTTCAAAGCGATCCAATACGACGACGCGGACGTGATGATCACCGGCGGCTCCGAGGCGGCCTGCACGTCGATCGGCCTGGCGGGCTTCTCGAACATGAGGGCCCTGTCGCAGCGTGAAGACGACCCGGCCGCCGCCAGCCGACCGTTCGACGCGGACCGCGACGGCTTCGTCCTTTCCGAGGGCGCGGGGCTGCTCGTGTTCGAAGAGCTCGAGCACGCCAGGGCGCGAGGCGCCCGTATCTACGGCGAGGTGCTCGGCTGCGGCGCCTCGGGCGACGGCGGACACATCACCCAGCCGGACGCCGAGGGGACCGGCGCCGCGCGGGCGATGCAGTCGGCCCTCGACGACGCGGGCATGAACGCCGACGCCATCGACTACATCAACGCGCACGGCACCAGCACGCCGCTGGGCGACAAGGCGGAGACCACCGCTATCAAGGCCGTGTACGGCAGCCACGCCCACAAGCTGTCGGTCTCCAGCACCAAGAGCCAGCTGGGTCACACGCTCGGCGCCAGCGGCGGAATCGAGATGGTGCTCTCGCTCAAGGCGATCGAGAATCAGGTCTGCCCACCGACGATCAACTACCACACGCCCGACCCGGCGTGCGACCTGGACTACACGCCGAACGAGCCGCGCGAGCGTGAGATCCGTGCGATCATGAGCAACAGCTTCGGCTTCGGCGGCCACAACGCCACGATCATCGCAAGCCGGCTCGACGGCTAGCGCCGCTGGCTCTGCCGCCGGCGCCGCGCCACGACACGCAAACTTTCCGCGAATCCTTCGGTAAAGGTTGTTCGCGTTCGCGGGCCGCCTTAGTCTGCAAGGCGTTGTCGCCCTACCTCTCTCGCCCGGAACCGAAGAGGACCCGTCATGCTGCGGATCTGCGTTGGTCTTGCGCTGCTCTCGGTGGTTCACGCCACGTCAGCGGTGAACATCGTCATCGACTACAGCTACGCGACGAGCGGCTTCTTCAACGCCTCGACGTCTCAGGGCCAGCAAGCCCGAACGACCGTCGAAGCGGCGGCCGGCTTCTTGAGCGATCTACTCGAGGACAGCTTCGTCAGGATCGAGACGCCGCCGGACTACATCGCGACGGCAGGGTCTCAGACGACGACCTCGACCTGGAACTGGACCAAGTTCTTCCCCAATCCGAGCACCGGCTCGACCGTTCAGATCGCCGACGCAACGATCGCGGCGGACGAATACGTTGTCTACGTCGGAGCACGCGAGTTGGGGTTTAGTGGCTCGGGGATGGTGCTCGGACGCGGCGGGCCCGGCGGGTTCTCGAGCGGGGCGAGCTTCAGCTGGTTCACGGCTGCTCAGCAGGCCGAGATCCTGCAGATCAACGACGAGTTCAACGACGCGATCAGCAACCGCGGCCAGGGCGCCGGCGACTTCGGTCGGTGGGGCGGAGCCGTAACGTTCGACACCACGACGAACTGGAACTACGACCATCAGTCCGGTCCCGCCGGCAACCAATCTGATCTCTACAGCGTCGCGTTGCACGAACTCGTGCACACCCTGGGCTTCGGCATCTTCAGCACGAACTCGGTCACCGAGTGGCAGATGCAGCTCACGCCTAATCAACAGTCGTTCAACGGCGCCGCGTCGAAAGCCCTGTACGGCGGGGTCGTCCCGCTGAACGACGAGTCGGAACACTGGCAAGAGGGTCTACAAAGCACTGTGTTCGGCGGCACGGAGATGCAGGAGACGCTCATGGACCCGACGGTCACGACCGGCACGACGAAAGGCCTGACCTCGCTCGACGCGGCAAGCCTCATCGACATCGGTTGGCAGATCACCGAGCCCACCCCCCTGCCCGGCGACTACAACGGCGACAACCGAGTCGATCTGGCCGATTACACGGTTTGGCGGGACAACCTCGGCACGGCCGATCCCATCGGCTCGTATTCGCAATGGGTGACGAACTTCGGCGCCACGTCCGGCGGGTCTCTCTCCGTGCCCGAGCCGGCCGCCGTCTTCGTGCTGCTGGCCGCGTTGGTTGTGCCGCTTCGCCGCTAGCACCGACCAACGCTCTTGCCACCGCGGCGAGGCGGCCAGTACGGTCCACGACCGTATGTCGCTCCCTCCGCGTCCAGCCGATCAATGCCGGTCGGACGCCGTAACCGCATAAGGCTCGCCGGCATGGATCGCCGCGTCGCTGCGTCGCACGCCCTGGTTATCGCCGGTGTGTTCGCCCTGTTGTTAACACCCCCTCAAGCGCTCGCGCAGCTCGACTTCTCCGGAAGCGACCGCTACGGCCAGCCCGAGGGGGCTGATCGGTACCGCCAGGCGCCCCAAGGCGGAGCCGCCCCCCAGGCGTCGCCCGGACGCGCGGGAGCGGCCCAGCCGGGCGGCCAGCCGGCGTCGCGCCTCGCCCCGGTCGCCGGGTCGAAACCGGCGCCGAGCGGCACGCAGAGCCGGGCCAAGGTCTCCAAGGGTTCTGGCAAGCTGCCGAACGACGCCGGCCAGGTCTGGCGCGAGTACGACATCCGCCCCTACACGCTCCGCGCGGGCGACGCCACGAAGCCGCAACAGGCGATCGTCGATTGGGTGCTCCGCGAGACCGGCTACGAGGCGTGGCACAGCGAGACCTTCGGAATCCTGAACGCCGATCGCGACACGCTGACCGTCTACCACACGCCAGCCATGCAATCGATCGTCGCCGACATCGTCGACCGGTTCGTCAACAGCCGCACGAGCAACCAAGCTTTCTCCATGCGGATCATCACGGTCCGCAACCCGGACTGGCGCGTGAAGGTGCTCGGCCTGATGCAGCCGATCCCCGTCCAGTCGGCCGGCCTGCAGGGATGGATCCTGGCGAAAGAGAACTACGCCCAGCTGCTGGCCGAGCTGTCGCGCCGCGGCGACGTGCGCGAGTACAACGCGGCGGATCAGGTCGTGCCCAACGGGCGGTCGACGGTGTTCAGCACGCTGCGGCCCCGCGGGTACGTCAAGGGCGTTGTCGCGACACGCAACGCTTGGCCCGGCTACCAGCCCGAGGCAGGCCAGATCGAAGAAGGCGCGGTGCTTGAGTTCAACCCGCTGTTGTCGCTCAACGGCGCCGACGCCGAGGCGATCATCAAGCTGCGTCTGAACCAAGTGGAGAAGATGCGCGAGGTGACGCTCGACCTGCCCGCGCCGCTGACCGCCGCGGGCGTGAACACGTCCGGCCAGCGGCTCAAGATCGAGGTGCCGCAGATGACCATGGCCAACCTGCATGAGCGGTTCCGCTGGCCAGCCGACCAGGTGCTGCTGCTGAGCATGGGCATGGTCGCCCCTCCCGTGCCGGAGGGGGGCAACCCGCTGACCGACCTGATCCCGATGCTCAAGACACCGCCGCGGGCGGACGCGCTGCTGATGATCGAGGTGCGCAACTCGGCCGCCCCGAAGGCGCCCTCCGGCGCCGCGGCGAGCACCGCGGGCCTGCCGGCAACCTTCAACGGCAGGTACTGAGTCGCTCCGGTGGAGATCGTTGTTCGGCGCCCGCTCGCTCCCGCGGGGCCGGCGCTAATCCGACTTCGTCCGAACCCCGTCGGGCCCCTCTGCCGGGCGACCTCGGGCGGCTAGACTGCTGCGACTATGAGCAGCGATTCGAAGGCGACCGAGCAGCGTATCGTCATCACCGGCGTCGGGTTTATCTCCCCGCTCGGCGGATCGCTGGATGAGCTGTGGGAAGCGTTCTCCGCCGGCCGCAGCGGCGTCGTGCGACGCGAGGGCGACGCCGACCCAAAGATCGCCGGGATCGCGAGCGGCTTCACGGGCACGATCGGCGACTTCGGCGAACTCGAAGGCGCCCAGAAGAAGATGATCCGCAAGGGTCTCAAGCTCATGTGCCGCGAGACGCAGATGGCCGTCGCCGCGGCTCAGCTCGCCCTGGCCGACGCGGGCGGAGGCGACGCCTTCCAGCCGGAGCGGGTCGGCTGCGTCATGGGCAGCGACTACATGCTCACCATGCCGGAAGATTACGCAGAGGCCGTGCGATCTTGCGGCGTCACGGAGAACGGCGAACCGACGCGGTTCGCGTTCGAGCAGTGGGGCGGCGCCGGGCTGCCGGACATGCAACCGCTGTGGATGCTCAAGTACCTGCCGAACATGCCGGCGAGCCACATCGCCATCTACAACGACCTCCGCGGGCCGAACAACTCCCTCACGATGCGCGAAGCGTCGGGCCCGATGGCCGTGGGCGAAGCGATGCGGATCCTCGCTCGCGGCGGCGCCGACCGGATGCTCGCGGGCGCCACCGGCACGCGGGTGCTGCCCATGCAGGCGATTCATGTTCTGCAGACCGCGGCCCTGGCCGAGGTGGACGACCCGAAAACCGCTAGCCGTCCGTTCGCCGAAGACCGTTCCGGCATGGTGTGCGGCGAAGGCGCCGGCATGATCGTGCTGGAGACCCTCGCGGCGGCCGAGAAGCGTGGCGCCACGATTTACGGAGAGCTCATCGGGTTCGGCTCGAGCGTGGTCGCCGACACGTCGCTCGTCGGCAAGAACGAAGTGGCCATCGCCAACGCCCTACGCCTGGCGATCAACGACGCAGCGTTAAGTCCGTCAGGCATCGGTCACATCAACGCCCACGGGTTGTCCACCGAGGAGGACGATCGGGCAGAATCGCACGCGATCCGTGCGGCCCTCGGCGACACCGCGGATGACACGCCGGTCACGGCGATGAAGAGCTACTTCGGCAATCTTGGGGCCGGGAGCGGCATGGTCGAGCTGATCGGCTCGCTGGCGGCGCTTCGCCACGGCGAGTTGCCGCCGACGCTCAACTGCGAGACGCCCGACCCGGCGTGCCCCATCCACGTGGCCAACGAGCCCGGCGTTGCCGCGGGCGACTCGTTCGTCTCGATCAGCAACACCCCGCAAGGACAAGCGGCGGCGTTGTGCGTGCGATCGCTCGCGTAACGCACGAGCAGCCGCGGATCGCGACGGAAACATGACGACGACCCGGCGTCCGCCGCGTCGGTTGACTCGCAAAGCCGCGACTCGTACCGTTGCCGGAGATGCGTCAAGGACAGCTGCCTAGACGCGTCAGGAGAAGCCGGCCCCGCGCCGGCTTTTTCTATCGGGTGACAAGGAAGCCGCCCGACGACAATTTGGACAATCTGGACAACCCGACAATCGAAAAAGGCCGCCGCTATGAACGCGACTGAGATCCTGCGCATCGTCGACGCGATCCACCGCGACAAGAACATCGAAACCGAGATCGTGTTCGAGGGGATCGAGGCGGCCCTCGTTTCTGCCCTGCAGAAGTACTACGGCGAGGAAGCCGATATCACCGTCGCCATCGACCGCGAGAGCGGCGAGATCGACGCGGTCTGCGACGGCGAGCAGCTCGACTCGGAAGAGGTCGTCGGCCGCATCGGGGCCCAGACCGCCAAGCAGGTGATGATCCAGAAGATCCGCGAGGCGGAACGCGACGCGCTCTACGACGAGTACAGCGACATGGTCGGGCAGATGGTGTCCGGCATGATCCACCGCAACGAGGGCGCGGCCGCCACGGTCGCGCTGACGAACGTCGAGGCCCTGCTGCCGCGGAGCGAGCAGATCCCGGGCGAGGCGCACCACGTCAACGAGCGGGTCCGCTGCACCGTGTACGAGGCGCGCAAGGCGGGCAGCCGGGTGAAGGTGATCCTCAGCCGCAAGATGCCCGCATTGGTGCAGCGGCTGTTCGAGCAAGAGATCCCTGAGATCGCCGATGGCGTGATCGAGATCCGCGCCATGGCGCGTGAGCCCGGTTACCGTTCGAAGGTCGCCGTCATCAGCAGCGACACCCGCGTCGACTGCGTCGGCGCGTGCGTGGGCGTCCGCGGCAACCGCATCAAGAACATCGTCGACGAGCTCTCGGGAGAGCGGATCGACATCGTCCGCTGGGACGAGGACCTCGAGGTGCTCATCCCCAACGCCCTGCAGCCCGCGGAAGTGGATCAGGTGATCCTCTGCAAGATGCTCGGCCGAGCCATTGCCCTCGTGCAGGAAGACAACCTGTCGCTGGCCATCGGCCGCCGCGGCCAGAACGTCCGCCTGGCGAGCAAGCTCTCCGGCTGGGACATCGAGATCATGACCCAGGAAGAGTTGGCCGAGAACATCGACCGGGCGATCGAGGGCTTCAGCCTGATCTCTGGCCTAGAGATGGAGGTCGCCGAGAAGCTCGTCGAGGAAGGTTTCCTCAGCTACGACGACCTATCGATCATCGAGCCGGACGACCTCATGGAGATCGGCGGGCTGACGCAAGAGCAGGCCGACGCGATCATCGAGCAGTCCGAGGAGAAGGCCGAAGAGGCCGAGGCGGCCGCCGCCGCAGCCCGTCGCCTGAAGCGCGAGCAAGACAAGCTTGCGGAGCTTCAGGCAGCCGCGGAAGCGGCCGCGGCGGAAGAGGCTGGCGAAGCGGCGCCCGTGGAAGGGGACGCGACGGCCGAGACTGCGGAAGGCGGAGCGGCGGAAGGCGAGCCAGTCGAGGGAGAGTCGGTCGAAGAAGTGCCCACTGCGGAGCCCGAAACAGCCGCCGCAGCCGAGTCTGGGGCGGAGCCCGCCGAAGCCACCGAGCCCAAACCCGCCGAGGACGAGGCGACCCCCCCCGCGTGAGCCGAGGTCGGCTGCCCCCGGTGCGGCAAGTGGCGGCCCGTTTCTGGCGGAATTGCGTTCTGGGGCGCCTCGCACGGCCCTCAAGGACGTGGCATACTATTGGGTCTGCGCCGGGCTTTCCGGCGTGGGCAGGAGCCGCCGAAGCGGCGAAGAGACACGAACAGGCAAAAACGAGGTGTGCGGAATGGTTTCGTGAGTGCTTACTGCCCGCAGTGTCCGGCGTGGAATTCCACCCGGCCCTAGCGCCGCGAACCGCCCGCTCCTCCCGGGAGCCAACCCTACCGCCACGAGCCAACGCTTGTGGCCAGGTAAGGCCCCACGGAAGCACGGAGAAACGAGTCCTTGGCGGTCCGCATTTATTCACTCGCGAAAGAGCTCGACATCGACAGCAAGGAGCTGGTCGACGTCTGCACACGCGCCGGCGTCACCGGCAAAGGCTCCGCGTTGGCGAGCCTCAGCGATGACGAGGTCGTGAAGATCAAGGACTTCCTCAAGGGAGGTTCGACAGCCACCGCCGCGCCCGCCAAGTCGCCCGGGGCGAAGCCCTCGCCGACGATGACGAGGCCCTCCGGCAACGCGGCGAAAGAGATCCGCACGATCTCGGCCCCGAAAGCGGGTCGGTCCGCCACCAGCCGTCTGCAACGAGAAGCGGACGAGAACGTCGCTGCGGAAGCGGAAGTCGCCCCGGCAGAAGCCGTCGCGGCGGGCGCACCCGCGGCCGAGGCCGCCGAGACCGCGGCGGCCGAGACCGCGGTCCCCGAGGAAGTCGCCGTGGCGGCTGAGACCACTCCGGCGGACGCCGCGCCGACCGAGAGCGCCTCCGACGAGGCGCGGAAGACGGACCTGTCGCAGCCGGGCCCTCTCGCCCGCATGATGGGTCGCGCCGACCAGACCGGGCAGTCGGGCAAGATGCCGGTCATCGGCGCCAAGCAGAGCGGTGGCAAGAAGAAGTCAGGCGAGGCGGCGCCCAAGGCTCGGCCGGTCGTCAAGCTGGCCGCGCTGCCGACTCAGCCGGCGAAGCCCGCTCCGACTACGAACAAGAAGGAAGACGGCCCGACTCAGAAGCCGGACATGAAGCTGCCGGCCGACGTTCTCGGCTCCGGCAAGGGAGGCGCGGCCGCCAAGCCGCTGGCCGCGCAGCTCAAGCGGGCCGAGCGCACGCTCGAGGCGGCTCGCCTCAAAGACAAGAAAGACGAAGGCGCCGCGGCCGCGAAGGGCCGGGGGCGCGGCGCGGGCAGCGGCACACCGATGCTCGGCGGACGCGAGGCGCGCCAGCTCAACCGCAACCGCTCCGGCCGCAGCGCCATGCGTCCGCGTCGCATCCAGCGACGCACCCGGCGCTCGGGCCTCAACACGGCGGCGCCGCGTAAGGAACGCATCGCCGTTCAGCTGCCCTGCTCCGTGAAGGAACTTTCGGAAGCCGCGGGTGTGCCCGCCGTGCAGATCCTCCGGATCCTCATGGAAGAGGGCGTGATGGCGAACATCAATGCCCAGATGGACCCGGAGATGACCGAACTAATCGCCGCGGAGATGGGCTTCGACATCGACTTCATCCAGGCCGAAACGCTCGAAGACAAGGTCCTCACGCGGCTCGACGAGCTGGAGGACGCCGAAGACGCCCTACTGCCGCGGGCCCCGGTCGTCACGTTCCTCGGCCACGTCGACCACGGCAAAACCTCGCTGCTGGACAAGCTGATCGGCCAGGACGTGGCCGGCGGCGAGTCGGGCGGCATCACGCAGCACATCCGCGCATATCGGATGGAGAAAGACGGCAACCCGATCGCGTTCGTCGACACGCCGGGCCACGAGGCGTTCACCGAGATGCGGGCCCGCGGCGCCGGCGTGACGGACATCGTGGTGCTGGTGGTGGCCGCGGACGACGGCGTCATGCCGCAGACCGAAGAGGCAATCAGCCACGCTCAGGCGGCCGGGGTGCCGATTGTCGTCGCGCTGAACAAGATCGACCTGCCGGGCGTCGACGCGCTGCGGGCCATGACCGACCTCAACACCAACGGCCTACAGCCCAGCGAGTGGGGCGGCGAGACCGAAGTGGTGAAGACCAGCGCCACCACGGGCGAGGGCTTGGACGATCTGCTCGACACGATCCTTACGGTCGCCGAGCTAGAGGACTACAAGGCCAACCCCGAGCGGACCGCCATCGGCTCGTGCCTCGAGAGCCAGCAAGACGCGGACCGCGGTGTGATCACCAAGGTGCTCGTCCAGAAGGGCACCCTGAAGGTGGGCGACATCATCGTCTGCGGCGACGCCCATGGGCGTGTGAAGGCGATGACCGACCCGCTCAACCCGCGTGTGCGGCTTGAGGAGGCGGGCCCCAGCACGCCGGTCAACCTGACCGGCCTCGACATCGCGCCGTCGGCGGGCGAGCGACTCTACGTGCTGGACGACGTGGCTCAGGCGCGTGAGATCGCCGAGACGCGGGCAAACGCCCAGCGTACCGAGTACCTGGGCGCCACCGGCTTCCAGCAGACGACGCTGGACACGCTGTTCGAGCGGCTCGACGGCGCCGACGAGGTGCAGACGCTCAACCTCATCCTGCGGGCAGACGTCCGCGGGTCGATCGAGGCGCTCGAGAAAGAGCTCAGCAAGCTCGAGCACCCCGAGGTGCGGCTGCGGATCCTGCAGCGGAGCGTCGGCGGCGTCACCGAGGGCGACGTCGTGCTGGCCGACGCGTCCGAAGCGGTCATCATCGCGTTCAACGTCGTGCCAGACGACAAGGCACGCGCAAAGGCCGACCAGCTGGGCGTCGAGGTCCGCCGCTACAGCATCATCTACAAGGTGGCCGACGACCTGAAGCTCGCGATGGAGGGCATGCTCAAGCCCGAGCAACGTGAGGTGGAGCTCGGCCGCGTGCTGGTGCAGATGACGTTTAAGATCAGTCGCATCGGCGTGGTGGCCGGCTGCCGGGTGCTGCAGGGCGTGGTCGAGCGGAACGCCCGCGCCCGGGTGATCCGCGACAACACCATCTTGGGCGACTACGCGATCGACACCCTCCGCCGCGAGAAAGACGACGCCAAGGAGGTCCGCGAGGGCTACGAGTGCGGCATCAAACTCGCTGGCTTCAACGACATCAAAGAGGCGGACCTGCTCGAGATCTACAAGGTCGAAGAGATCAGCCGCAGCTTCGACGACTGACGTGGAGAGGCTTGGGGCTTGAGGGATGAGTCCTGAGGCGGTTACGGGCTTGCCGCCGAGACCGCGTCCATCCGCGTGCTTCCCTCGAACAAGAAGACGCAACCCTGACGCCGCCTCAAGCCTGATCCCTCACGCCTCCCTCCCCCCTCCCACCATCTCATGTCCTCTCGCCGTGTGCTCAAGGCCGCCGAAGCGATCCGCGAGGTCGTGGGCATGGCCATCCTGACCGAGCTGCGTGATCCGCGGATCGAGCACGTGACCGTGACGGGCGTTGAGGTCTCGGGAGACATGCGGGCGGCGAAGGTACGCGTCTCCGTCATGGGCGACGACAAGAAGCAGGACCTCGCGTTGCAGGGCCTGCAGAGCGCCGCGGGGTACCTGCAGAGCCGCATCACGGACCGCATCGACACCCGGTACACGCCCAAGCTCAAGTTCGAGCTGGACGACGGCGTGAAGAAGTCGATCGCCATCGCCAAGATGCTGGCCGAGGTCCTGCCGCAGGACGACGCGCCGGATACGGGGGCGTCCGCCGACACGGCTGATCCCGAGTGATTATCATCGTGCCGGCGGCCGATGGCCGGGGCAGATCTCCACGCTACATCCACGCTGACTCACCAAGATGGCCGCCTCGAACCGCTCGGCGAAGCTGACGAAGATCGTCAACGCCCTCAAGAAACGCTACAAGCCGACGCCCCCGGCGCCGCGGCCGCTCTTCGAGACGATCCTCTACGGCTGCCTGCTGGAGAATTCCACGCACGACGCCGCGGAGAAGGCGCTGACCGGCCTGGAGAACGGCTACTTCGACTGGAACGAGGTCCGCGTCAGCAGCCGCACGGAGCTGGCCGAAGCGCTCAAGCCGCTGAACGACCCGCGGGGCTCCGCCGACCGCCTCAAGCGGACGCTGCAGAGCCTGTTCGAGACGTTCTACTCGTTCGACCTCGAGTCGATGAAGAAGCAGAACCTCGGCGCGAGCGTCAAGCAGATCGAGAAGCAGGACGGCGTGTCGCCGTTCGTCGTCGCGTACGTGACGCAGAACGGCCTGGCGGGCCACTCGATCGCCTGCAACCGGGGCCTGCTCGTCGCGATGCACGTGCTGGACGTGATCTCGGACGCCGAGCACAAGAAGGGCGTCGTGCCGGGGCTGGAGCGGGTTGTGCCGAAGAACAAGGGCGTCGAGGTCGGCTCGGTGCTGCACCAGTTTGGCGTGGACATCGGCAAGAACCCGTACGGCACGAACGCGAAGAAGCTGCTGACCGATCTGGACCCGTCGTGCAAGGACCGGCTGCCCAAGAAGCCGAAGCCGGCCCCGCCCAAGCCGGCGCCCAAGAAGAAGTCCGCCGCGAAGGTCGAGCCCAAGGCGCCCGAAGCCAAACCGGCCGCGAAGGCGCCGGCCGCCAAGGCGCCCGCCGCGAAGAAGGCCCCGGCCAAGGCCGAGCCGGCCGCGAAGGCGCCCGCCAAGAAGAAGCCCACCGCCAAGGCCGCTCCGGCGAAAAAAGCCCCGGTGAAGAAGGCGGCCAAGCCGACAAAGAAAGCCGTCGCGAAGAAGCCGGCGAAGAAAGTGGTGAAGAAGGCTGCCAAGAAAAAACCGGCCGCGACGAAGGCGGCGCCCAAGACGACGAAGAAGAAGGTCGTGAAGAAGGCGGCGGCCAAGAAAACGACCGCCAAGGGGAAGAAGAAGGTCGCGAAGAAGAAGCCGCGCTGAGCCCTCTCGGGCTCCCGCCGGATCGATTCGGGGTCGATTCCCCGGATTTTTCTTGCGCACGTGTCGGGCCGCTGCTCCACGTGCTGATGGGCGAGTCAACACTCCTCCCGCCTCAATCGGTTGCGGCGAGAGGAGCACACGCCTCTCTTCAGCACGGCACGTCTTCATGCGCACGACAATCACGCTCTCGCTCCTCGCCGCCGCCCTCTGCCTGCCGACCCCGGCCAGCGCCGGCGAGATCAGCGGCTTCACCTGGTTCAGCGGCGTCGCCTCGGTCGCCGGCACGACCTTCGCTCCCCCCCTTGGCGCCGAACAACGACAACGCGGTCGGGACCAGCCCCAACAGCATCTTCGTCACGCAGAAGGACTACGTGGGGCTGGGCCCCGTTGATCTGGTGTTCGACGTCCGCGACACGGGCGGCGTGACCGAGTACTTCGTCATGGAGGGCGTCCAGAACAGCACGGGGCTCGACTGGAACGGCTACCGGATCGAGCTGGGCTTCGGCGAGGGCGCCGGCTTCGTGAAGTCGACCTCCGGCGACGGCCTCGACTTCGACGCGCCCGACTTCGATTCCGACTTCGACTTCAACCCGGGCGGCTTCTTCTTCCCGACGGTCTCGGTGACCGAGGACGACATCCTCGCCACGGGCGGCGTTCAGCCCAACGGCGCGTTCGCCGGCAACTTCCTGTTCCACGTCGACGTGCCGGACGGCATCTCGTCGTTCACGATCCGCCAGGCGCCGATCGGCATCCCCGAGCCGGCCGCCCTGGCCGCGTCACTGCTGGCGATCGTCGTCGGCGTCGCTCGCCGCCGCTGAGCCGGCGAGTGAGGCTCCGCAACCAAGCGTCGCACGCGGGGCGAGGGCCATCTGGTTCTCGCCCCGCTTGCTGCGTCAGGACCGCATGGCCGCTGCCGAACGCTATTCCGCGGCGACCATGGCGAGCACCCGCTCGCCGACGTCGTCGATCGACCACTCGCCGTCGGTGTTGATCAGCACCGCGACAACGACGTCTCGCTCGGGCCACCACTGCACGCTCTGGCAGAAGCCGCGGGTCGCGCCGCCGTTGAACAGCCGCGGGCCGCCGTCGCCGGTCTCAATCGTCCAGCCGCACGAGTAACGCCCGCGTGCTTCCCAACCGCCCACGGGGCTCGTCATCCGCATGAGCGACGCCTCACTCAGCACTCGGCCGGCGTCGAGCGCCTCGAACCACGCCTCCAGGTCGTCGATCGACGCGTACAGACAGCCGTCGCCGCGCATCCGGCTGTACCCCGACTGGTCGTCCACGTCGTAGCCGCGGGACTTCATCACGACCTGCTGCACGAGGGCGGAGACGACCTTGGCGCCGAGCGCCTGCACACGCTCGTCGCCGGTGAGCTTCTCGATCGCGGCGCGCGGCGTGCCCTCGTTGCCACGTACGCGGTTGTGGCCGTACGCCCGCTCGGCGGGCTCGCTGTCGCCGGCCAGCACCGCGGCGCCGTCCATCCCGGCCGGCTCGAGGATCGCTTCCCGCAGGTAGTCCTCGAACGGCTTGCCGGCGGCCGCTTCCACGACGAGCGCCAGCACCACGTAGTTGGTGTCGTTGTACCGCCCGATCGCGCCCGGGTCGGGCAGAAGCTCCTCGTCGCGGCGGAGCCATTGCAGCACGTCCGCGTCGGTGTAGTACCGCTCACCGGCGGGCTGCTCGGGGGCGTCGGCCTCGGCCATCCGGCGGTAGTAGAACGGCAGCCGCGATCGGTGCGTCAGCAGCTGCTCGACCGTGATCGCCGCGGTCTCGTCGGGCAGGCCGTCGAAGAACCGACCCAGCCGATCGTCCAACTGCAGTTTGTAGGTCTCGACGAGCTTCAACGCGGCCGCGGCGGTGAACGGCTTGGTCGCCGAGGCGAGCCGGAAGGCCGTGCTGGACTTCACGAGTGCGGGCTCGCCCAGCTTCCGCGAGCCGTAGACCTCTTTGAACACGGTCTCACCGTCGGTCCGCACCATCACCGCGGCGCCCACGTGCGGCGGCAACACCAGCTGCACACGCCCCCGGAGCGACTGGTCTGGGACCATCGCGACGTCGACGGCGATATGGAACGCGCCCGGAGCGGCCACGCCCTGGGCGTGCGTCGGGCAGGCGGTCACGCCGAGCAACAGAGCCGCCAAGCCGAGCAACACGTCCGCCAAGACAGGTCTCTTCCGCATGGTTGTCTCTCCGCTGCGTTGGACGAATCGTAAAAGCCGCCGCCACGGCCCGCAGCCTACCACCCCCGCGGCCCCGCGGCGAAACTCACGCTCGCCTTGCGGGCTGCTCCGCCGGCGATGAAAATGCGGGGCTTGGCGGCGTGGCCCGGACGCAGACGCCGCCGAGCCGCCCACGGTTCCCACCGACACACCTCTCAAGCCCCGAAGCGCTCGCGTATGGCCGGACACTCTCACTGGGCGGGCATCAAGCACAAGAAGGCGGCGATCGACGCCAAGCGCGGCAAGGTTTGGAGCAAGCTCAGCCGGGCGATCATCGTCGCCGCCAAGCACGGCGGCGGCGACCCAGACACGAACCTCAAGCTCCGCTACGCGATCAACGACGCCAAGGCGGTGTCGATGCCCAAGGACAACATCGAGCGGGCCATCGCCAAGGGGGCCGGCGAGGCGGGCGGCGACAACTTCGAAGAGGTGCTCTACGAGGGCCACGGGCCCGGCGGCGTCGGCGTGATGGTCGAGATCCTCACCGACAACCGCAACCGCACCGCGCCCGAGGTGCGGAAGATCTTCGAGGTGTGCGGCGGCAAGCTGGGCGCCACCGGCTGCGCGGGCTGGATGTTCGAACGGAAGGGGCTCGTCGTGATCCCCGCGGATCAGACCGACGAGGAGTCGCTGCTAGAGCTCGCCGTGGAGGCGGGCGGCGACGACGTGAAGCACCTCGGCGAGGAGTTCCACGTCACGTGTCCCGTCGACGCGTACAACGACCTGACCGCGGCCATCGAGGCGGCCGACGGCCTGACGCCTGATAGCCAGACGCTCGGCTTCCTGCCGAACGACACGGTCACCCTATCGGGCGACGACGCCAAGAAGGCGTTGAAGCTGATGGACAAGCTGGACGACCACGACGACGTGCAGCAGGTAGCGGCGAACTTCGAGATCGACGACGCGACCATGGCGGAGTTGGAGGCCTGATCCCGCTTCGGCGAGGGAGGGCTCGGGACGCGGTTTCTGCGGCGAATGGCAGCAATCGGACGCGCGGCGGTGCTTTTTGCTTGAACGCCGGTCGGGGATAGCTAAAACCAATGCGGCCTGTGGTTCGCCATAGGCTCCCGCCGAGCGTGACGGAAGGGCGGTCTTCCGTTCGCGCGACTCCCCCCCCGTTGATCCGCCACCCTGATTCCCCCGCCTGTCGCATGTTGATTCTGCGTGCCGTCACCGCCTGCGCGGTGAGCCTGACGGTTTCGATCGCCATCGCCCGAGAGCCCTCGGCCACCGCCGCGAAGCCCGGCGGTAAGCCCTTCGCAGAGGCCGTCGCGAAAGGACCCTTTTCAGCAAACGGCTCGGGGCCCGCCGCCGAGGTCAAACCGCGTCGGCCTCAGCTGCCCCGCCTCGAGCTGGGTTCGCTCGATCTCGGTTCGCTCCGCGTCAGCCCGGCGATCAGCCTAGCGCCGCCGGAGGCGCAGCGTGCTCCGAACGGCCCGCCGCTCGCCAGAAGAACCACGAACAAGCCGAAGCCTCAGAAGCGGGTGACGGGCAAACCGGTCGTCGGCGAGCTCTCCATGGAACTGGCGTCGGACCCGTCGAGCGCTCTCCGATCGGCTTCCTCGTTCATGGGCAGCGGCCAACGCCGCGGAGGCCCGCTGTCGTGGATGGCGGCGAGCAACGATGAGTTCGCTGCGAGCAACACGGCCGATCTCGGCTTGTCTTTGACCGAGGGTCCAAACCGATCGCTCGGGGCAAACACCCAGCCGCTACGCCAGCGGCAGTCCATGATGTTCCGCGGAGTGAACGATGCGACTCTACGGCTGAATCCGTTGCCCTCCGATGAGGGCGTCAGCTGGATCGCTCCCCAACCCGGGACGGCCCCGGTCCGCTGAAACCGGTCCGCTTGGCCCGGCGTGCTGTGCCCAACGTGCTGAGCCGCCGACGTCGCTTCGGCGCCAAAGCGTCGCTCGTCCCGAGAGGGTGACGGCCGGGTCAGTCCATGCCTTCGTGCGCGACCTCAGGCCAGTACGCCTGAAAGTCGAAGTCGGGCGAGTTGTCCAAATCGTGGCACTGCAGGCAGTTGTCGACCGACTTGCCGAGCACCTGACCCGGCATGTTGCCCTCGTTCTCTTGGATGTCGAGGTGCAACGCCTGGCGTAGCGCCGTCTCTTCCGCTTCGTCCACTTCTAGGTCGCCGAACTCGACCGCGGCGTGTCGGGCGGCCGGGCCGTGACAGTTCTCGCAGCCGTTGCCCGACAGGTGAGCGGTGGTTTCGTGGCTGAGCCACCCGGTGTCGAACGGGAAGTACCTCTGTGGCTCCCAGCCGACGGCGTGACACGAGATGCACTCCGGGTCGAGGTGCCGGGCGGGGTTCACTGCGATCAGCGTCTCGGTGGTCCAGAAGTGGGGTGTCTTCTCGAACACCTCCCACGCCGAAGTGTGGCAGTCGCCGCAAACGGCCGACCCGGCGAAGTCCTTGTCCGTCGGGTGGCGACGCGGCTTGAGGCCCAGCCCCCGCCAGCCGAGCGTGGCGAGCTCTTGCTGGTAGGCGATCAGCTTGTCGTGCATCTCGGGCGAATCGGCCCAGCGATGGTCGAGCGGCGCCTTCTGGTAGCGGGCGGCCCAGCCGTCGCCGGGTTCCGCGTCGGAGTCGGTCTGGTAGAGCCCGACCACGACGGCGTACATGCCCTTGTGGCCTACCTCCACGAGCATCGCCCCGCCGCCGCGGGAGGTGCCCTCGATCTTGCGTGCCCGAGCCGGCGGCTCGTCCGACCCGCGTCCGGCGACCACCCAATCGAACACGTCGTATTCCCGCGCCAGCGCCTCCGCCTCGTCACGGTCTCCGTAGACCATGAGCACGTTTTGATCCGCGCGGGCCGCTTTGATCTCGGGCAGCACGGCGTCGAGCGCTACGCGGGGATCGAGCACTTCGACGTCGTCGCCGGGGGCAATTTCGCTCAGCGCCTCGTCGCCGATCACGTGCGTGACGGCTACGCGCGCCGGGCCCGCTTCCACAACCCGTAGCCGACGGCTGAAGTCCGGGTCGAAACCCAGCACGCCGACCGCGGCGCTGGTCAGCGGATTCTCTTCAGGGTCCAGGTTGATCACCAGGCCCAGCAGGTCCGTACGCAGGTCCTTCGGGCCGAAGCCGACCGCGTCGTACCCCAGCTCGATGAGCGACTCGATCGAGTAGCGGTACTTGATGTCCGCCTGGGGGCCGACGTAACGCACCTGCTCGCCCGAGTCGATTTTCACCAGCGGCCAGCCCCACTCGTCGCCGAGGACCTTGATCAGGGAGTGGCGTCGCTTCAGCCCGCCCTTCTGGTTCTCCAGGCCGGCGCAGCCGCACGGCTCGAGGTAGCCGATCTGCTCGCCGGTAATCACCAGGGCGGCGTCCGGCTTGGGCCAGTCGATGAAGATCCGGCCGTTCGTTTCAACGGGATCGGGCTTCGGCTTAGCCTCGTGGGCTTCGAGCGCCTCGAAGGCCATCGCGAGGCGATCGCGGGCGTCTTCGTCGAGGTCGAACCGATCGGCCAATCCGACGAGCTCGTCCTCCGATACGATGTGCGGGGGTTCGCCGCCCGGCGCCACGCCCAGCCGATCGCTCGCGACCAACGCGCCCAACACCACGCCGGGCAACACCGCGGCGAGCGTCAGCTTCACGATCCCTCGGGGTTGCCGCTTCAAAGTCCGTCCCTCGATAAGCGCCAACATGCGTTTCCTGGCGTCGCGCGGATGCTCACCGCCCAAACGCCCAGCCTTCTACGGGTTACCAAATCGGGCCGACCCGTGCTACGGCGAACCGTCGCGGTAGTGGGTGGCAAGTATGGCCAACGAACACAGAAACCGAATCCGCCGACGCAAGCGTCACTGAGCGATGATGAACCGGAGGCGGACGTCCACCTCGGGCGTCTCGGGGTTGTTCGTCTTGAGCACAACGTGGGCGTCGCCGATGCCCTGGCCGCTCTCGTTGTGGATCGCCGGCGCCTGCCCGGGAGGGATGCGGAGGGTCAGCGGGATGTGTGTCTTGGTCTCGCTCACCGCACGCGGCGGCTCCGCCTGGGCGACGATCCACGCGGGGTCGGTCTCGGCGATCTCGATCGCTGCGTCGGCGGCGGTGTCGCCCTTGAACGAGACGAGCAGCTTCGCCGTCGCGCCTTCTGCGGAAGGAATCGTGCCGAAGTTCAGCACGCCCAGCTCTCGGTTCCAGCCGCGGCCGTGCAGGCTGATGTCTCCCTCAACGGCGCCGACGACCGGGGCTAGCACCTTGGCCGCCCCCTCTAGGTTCGTCTCGATCTCGACCCACTCGGTGAGCCCGCCGAGCGGCAGGCCGGGCCCCGCGACGAGGTCGATCCGCACCGCGGACGTGGCGCCCTCGAGCGGCGACTCCGCGGCCTCGATCGGCACGACACTCACCTGGTAGAGGTCCGGATTGCGTGTGTTGTTGGACATCGCCGCGGTGACGGCGATCGGCGTGTCCTCGTACGAGCCCAGGTACACCGAGGCCTCGACCGTATCGGCGGCGTTCACTTTACCCACGAGGAACTCCCGTGGCTTCATGCCGGTGACGTCCGTCACCTGCCCCTCCACCGAGAGCACAAGCCGCGGATGGCGCGGGTCGTTGGTGAGCACGTTGGCGGTCTGCCGGAAGGGGCCCGCGTTCACCTTGGCGACCCAGGTGAGCGTTACGGTCGTCGACTCGCCGGGCGCCAGGTCACTGATAGCCGCATCGCTGAGCGTGCACTTACAGCTGGTGCTGCCCATCTCCAGGCTCAGCGGCGCGGCGCCGGTGTTTGTCACAACGAAGTCGTGCGACTCCGTACCGCCGCGGATCATCGTGCCAAAGTCGTGCACCGAAGAATCCACCTCGGCGTGCGGCGTGGGCGCCTCGGTAACCGTGTTGATCGGGGGCGTGGCGGCCGGCGCCGGTTCGACGGCCGACGGTGGCGTCGCGCCCCCGAACGACGGGCCCTCCGCCTCGGTTGGCGAGGGGTAGAAGGCCGTCGTCATCGGGCCCGTGTCGCGGTAGGCCAGCCAGGTTCCCGCGGCCGCGCCGACGGCGGCGCTGAACAGAATCGTGAAAATCGCGTTGCGCATGGCTCGTCTGCTTCCCTCGTCGTGGCCCGTCTAGCCCGTGGTGGCTCGTGCTGGACCGTAACCGTCGCGGCCTGTCCTCACGTGCCACCATTGTATCCGCCAACCGGGGCCCCGTTGTGCATCGCGAGCCACGTTAGTACGCCCGGCCGAAGACCGCACGCCGCTCGCTCTTAGCGCCGGTGAACAGACACTCGCCGGGGCCGTCGTCGCCCAGCAGCGGCTCCAGCGGCACGCAGCGGGGTGTGACCTTGAGCGATTTGCACTTAGCTTCCATCTCGGGGCCGTCGGTGAAGTGGCTGTACGCCAGCCCGCCTGGTTCGCCGTCGGCGAAGAACGCCTCGAAGTCGGCCAGCGTGTCGATGACGACCGACGCCTCGTCGCGCGCCGCGCGGGCCCGCTCGAAGAGGTTCGTCTGGATGCTCGCCAGCGTGTCGGCGACGCCCGCCACCAGCTCCGCCCGCGGCGTGCCCTGCCCTTTGCCGGCGGTGTCGCGTCGGCCGACGAAGGCGGCCTCACCCGCCACGTCGCGCGGGCCGACCTCGATCCGCAGCGGCACGCCCCGCTTGACCCACTGCCACTTCTTCTCGCCGCCACGCAGGTCGCGGTCGTCGATCCGCACGCGGACCGGCTCGCCGTCGTACGTCTGCTGCTGCAGCTCGGCTTTGAGCGAATCACAGTACGCGAGCACCGTCGCCCGGTCCTCGTCGGACTTGTAGATCGGCAGGATCACGGCGTGCGACGGCGCAAGCTTCGGCGGCACGACGAGCCCGTCGTCGTCGGCGTGCGTCATGATCAACCCGCCGATGAGCCGCGTGCTGACGCCCCAGCTCGTCGTCCAGGCGTGCTCGAGCTCACCCGCTTGACTCTGGAACTTGATCTCCTGCGCCTTCGCGAAGTTCTGGCCCAAGAAGTGGCTCGTGCCGGCTTGCAGCGCTTTGCGGTCCTGCATCATCGCCTCGATGCTGTAGGTCGAGACGGCGCCGGGGAACCGCTCGCCGGCGGTCTTCTCACCGCGGATGACCGGCATGGCCATCGCCCCCTCGGCAAACTCCGCGTACACGTCGAGCATCTGGCGGGTTTCTCCGACGGCCTCGGCTTGGGTGGCGTGCACGGTGTGACCCTCTTGCCACAAGAACTCTGCCGTGCGGAGGAACATCCGCGTGCGGAGCTCCCACCGCACAACGTTGGCCCACTGGTTGATCAGGATCGGCAGGTCGCGGTAGCTCTGCACCCACCGGGCGAACGTGGCGCCGATGATCGTCTCGCTGGTCGGCCGTACGATGAGCGGCTCCTCGAGCTTGGCGGTGGGCGCCGGCCGCAGGCCGCCCTCGCCGTCGGGCTCCAGGCGATGGTGCGTCACCACGGCACACTCCTTGGCGAACCCCTCCACGTGCTCGGCCTCCTTCTCCAGGAAGCTCATAGGGATGAACAGCGGGAAGTAGGCGTTCTCGTGCCCTGTCTCCTTGAACCGCGTGTCGAGCCGCCGCTGGATGTTCTCCCACAACGCGTAGCCCCACGGTTTGATGACCATGCAGCCGCGGACGTCAGACGTCTCCGCCAGGTCGGCGGCCTTGACCACCTGCTGGTACCACTCGGGGTAGTTGTCGGCCCGCGTGGGGGCGATGGCGGTCTTGGGCATGGCGGGGTTCGGAATGCAGAGTTCGGAGTGCGGGTCGGGGGATGCCGACGATCACCCCGCGGCGGCATTCTAGACAGCGCTACGGAGTTCTCGGAATGCCACGACCCCGCGTCGCGGCGGGCCCCATCTGGTACCCTCGCGGGAGTAGCCTTCCGCATCCCGATCTTCCGCAGTCTGCATTCGTATGTCCCGCCGTTTTGTCTCTCAGCTCAGCCATAACGAAACCGTCGAAGAGGTCTACCTCGCCAGCAACAAACAGCTGCGGCCGAACCGCCAGGGGAACCTCTACCTGCAGCTCGATCTGTCCGATCGGTCGGGGACGATGGCCACACGCAAGTGGAACGCCGGTGAGGCGGACTACAAGGCGTTCGAGAACGGCGACTACGTGTTGGTCGAAGGCACGGTGCAGCTGTTCCACGGCAACCTGCAGTTGATCGCCCAGCGGATCCGCACCGCCAGGCCGGACGAGGTGCACGAGGCGGACTTCCAGACGCTGCAGTCGGAAGACGTGCAGCGGATGAAGGCGCGGATCGTCGAACTGCTGCGCGGCGTGAAGACGCCGGCGCTCGCGTCGCTGGTCGATGCGTACCTGGGTGACGACGTCTTCTTCGAGAAGTTCTGCCGCGCGCCCGCGGGCATGAAGAACCACCACGCCTACCAAGGCGGGCTGCTGGACCACACGCTGAACATGATGGAGGTGGCGCTGCTCATCGCGCCGCGATACCCGCAGATCGATGTCGACAAGCTCGTGATCGGCGTCTTCCTGCACGACTCCGGCAAGGTCGACGAGCTCACCTACGAGCGTGAGATCGGCTACTCGGACGAGGGCCAGATGCTCGGCCACATGTGCCAGGCCATCAGCGAGCTGGAACGCAAGGCGAAGGACGCCGAGGTGCGCGGCAAGATCGCGTTCTCTCCGGTGCTGCTGATGGAGCTGAAGCACCTCATCCTGAGCCATCACGGCCAGTACGACTACGGAAGCGCGAAGCTGCCGATGACGCTCGAGGCGGTCGCGCTGAACCTGATCGACAACCTCGACGCGAAGGTGACCAGCATGGCGAGCCTCATCAACGACTGCCCCAACAACGACAGCCGGTGGACGCAGTACTTCCCCAACATCGATCGCAAGCTGTGGAAGGGAGTTTAAAGCGTCGGTGGCCAGATTCGACACCCGCCGCCAGCCATAATTCGGCAGTGAGCTAGACGAGGAGGCAACAGGAGCGTCAGCGATGGCCCCCGACGACATCCGAGATCGGCAAGCCGCACGACCGTTTGCCCCATTTCGCCTCAACATGTCGAACGGCATGTCGGTCGACATACGGCATCCCGAGATGCTCGTCGTAGCCGACGAAGCCATCTCGGTCGCGGTGTACGACAAAGAGAAGGATCGCGTCGGCCTGAACTACCACTCGATCATCAACGTCAACGTGATCGAGCCGCTGCCCGCCGAGACCGAGTCGTCCAACGGGCAGTCCAACTAGAGCGGCGACGGCCAGTCGGGCGAAGCGGCGACGGCGCGTTGAGCGAGCCGAGCTAGGCGGCCACGCCGCAACAGCCGAGCGTCGCGACGAGCGTCTCCAGCCGAGCCGCTTGTCCGTCGAGCGAGTGGTCGAGCGGGAACCAGGCGCGACACGGTGTGTGGTCGGCCAGCTGATCGCGCACGCCGACGACTGTCTGCAACAACTCTTGCGGCTCAACCCGCGAGAACGGCCCGCCGCCCGGCTGACGGTCGCCGAAATGGCGGTCGTAACCCTGAGGAACGTCGCCGGCCGTGATCGGCCCCTGGTAGCCGAAGCCCGCGGCGATGGTCGGCCGGCCGTTGTTGAGCGATTCCAAGGCGGTGTAGCCGCCGCCGATCACCAGCGACGCCTCAGCCATTCTGGCGAGCGGATCGCTCGTGAAGCCCTCGACACGCACCAACTCTCGGCCGATCGAACGGTTAGCTTGCCGGGCGAGCGCTCGCATCTTGCCCGCCCGTGAGCCGCCGCCGACGAGCGTGATGCGTGCATCGGGCATCTGCTCGGCGAGCTGCGGCGCCGCGGCCAGCAGCACCTCAGCCGACCACGCCTTTGAGCCGCTCATGCGGTTCATCCACAAGATCGGAAACCCGTCCGCAGGGGCCGGGCCGAGTTCTCGCTGAAACACCGGCCGCGGCCAAACGCTCAGCTTGTCTGGCGGCACGCCAAGCGCTGCGGCCCGATCGATGATGGGTCGCTCGACCGCCACAACGGCGTCGCAACGTTCGAGCTCGTCGATTGGTTGGCCTTCTTCGATGTGGTCCTGCAGCGTCGCCACGCACGGCACGCCGAGCAGGTCGGCCGTTGCATAGGCAGCAAAGCGGAGCGAGCCACGGCCGGCGGTCGCGACGGCGTCGACGCCGGCTCGCCGGCTCCATCGTTTGAGCAGAGGCGTGGCGAGCGGTTGCGGCGGGAGCGTCCAAACGCTCGCCCCGGCGGCCCGGAACCTTGGCGCCATCCGCCCCGGTCCCGCGGCGAACGTCACGCGATGCCCGCGCCCGAGGAGTCCCTCGGCGAGCATCAGCAAGTAGGTTGTGTCGCCGGCGACCCCGGCGTCTCGCTTCACGAGCAACACGTGCATCGCTGCGTGGTAACGCAACGGCTCGCTAACGACAACGCCGATTGGCCGCGGCCGATTCGCCTGTGCCGGCTCAACTTTTTGCCGACGCGACCTCTCCGTCAGCTCGGCCGACGCTGACCGCTCAGTCCGTCGCCGCGGTTTCCGCCGCCGCTAGCTTCGGGGCCTGCCGTGTGGTGTGACGACGTCCACGGGCGTTGACCCGCTCGCCAACGCTGCGACGGGCCCGCTTGAGGGCGCCGGCCAGGGCGGCCATGGGGTGATCGCCACGATGCCGCACAAGAACCTCAGGAGCGCCTCGCAAGCCAATCCGCAGCAAGCAGCTCTGGTCCTCGCCGCCGCGGGGGCCGTTCTCGTCGCGGACACGCACGACGATCCGATCGATCGCCGCGGCATACCGGCCGAGAACCGCCTCGATCCGCTCGGAGATGCCGCGGACCAGATCACGCCCAAGGTCGGGCGCATGCACAGAAACACGCATCGCTTCCTCACTACTGGTGACAAGGGGAAACGTCGGGGCCTATTGGTCTTGTACGGTATCCGTGAGACAGTGTTCCAGAAGAATTGGGAAGGGGTGCGACGGAATCCTGTGATTCGCGGAAACCTCATCCGACCGATAGGTTTATTGAATGGACGAAGCCCTACGCCAGGCGGTACTCACGTACACCGCCAATACCGGGTATCGCCCCGCTAAGCCGCGGGTCATCGCCGAACGGCTCGGCCTGGAGGGGGACGACCTCGCCCTGGCCAAGAAGACCATCAAGAAGATGGTCCGCGCCGGAGAACTCGAGTACGGGCCCAACCACCTCGTGCTGCCGCTCGACCCGAAGCACCCGGCGCGACGCGGTTTCGAGCCGTCGTCCGGCGACAACCGCCACGAAGGCAAGCGGGCTCGGGCGGACAAGTTCGTCGTCGGCGTCTTCCGGCGAGTGTCGTCGGGCGACGGCTTTGTGCGGCCTGAGGGCACCCCCGCAACCGCCGGCCGCGACAACGACCTGTACGTGCCCGGCAAGCAGTCGGCCGACGCCGCCAGCGGCGACACGGTGCGGGTGAAGCTCGGCTCCGGCGGCGGGCCGCGTGGCAAGCCGACAGCCAAGGTGGTCGACGTCGTCGAGCGGGCGACCAATCAGTTCGTCGGCACGTACGTCGAGGCGGGCGGCATGGCGCTCGTGGAGGTGGACGGCGGCGTGTTCGGCGCCCCGGTGTATGTCGGCGACCCCGGCGCGAAGGGCGCTCAAGAGGGCGACAAGGTCGTGCTCGAGATGGTCCGCTTCCCGTCGCAGGTGCGCGACGGCGAGGGCGTCATCACCAGCGTGCTCGGTGGGCGGGGCGAGCCGGGTGTCGACACGATGGCGATCAAATACGAGTACAGCCTGCCGGGCGAGTTCGCCGACGACACGCTCGACGCGTCGCGCGAAGCGGCCGAGAGGTTCGACGAGTCGATCCCCGAGGATCGCCGCGACCTAACGGCCGACGTCGTTGTCACCATCGACCCCACCACCGCGCGCGACTTCGACGACGCCATCTCGCTCGACCGGCTCGACAACGGCCACTGGGAGCTCGGCGTGCACATCGCCGACGTATCGCACTTCGTCCAGCCCAAGACGGCGCTCGACCGCGAGGCGTACGACCGGGCCACCAGCGTCTACCTGCCGGACGAGGTGATCCCCATGCTGCCGGAGGTCATCAGCAATAACCTGGCGAGTCTGCAGCCAGACAAGGTCCGCTACGCGATGACCGCCGTGCTGGAGTTCACGGCCGACGGGGCGCCGATCGGCGCCGAGGTGTTCAAGAGCGCGATCAAGAGCCGCCGCCGATTCACCTACGAAGAGGTCGACGCGTACCTGGTGGATCGCAAGCGTGTCGACGCCAAGTCATCGACCGCCGCGGTGGCGAAGGCGTCGGGCGTGGCGACGCCCGAAATGTCGCCCGAGGTCGATCGGCTGCTGGGCAACATGCACGAGCTGGCGATGACGCTCCGCCGCCGACGGTTCGATCGGGGCGCGTTGGAACTCTCCATGCCGGAAGTGAAGATCGACCTCGACAAAGAGGGCCGCGTCTCCGGTGCGCACGTCGAGCAGAACACCGAGAGCCATCAGATCATCGAGGAGTTCATGCTCGGGGCCAACGAGGCCGTGGCCCGCAAGCTGGCCGACGCCGGGCTGATCTTCCTGCGTCGGATTCACGGCTCGCCCGATCCGCGTAAGGCGCGCGCCCTTACCGAGTTCGTTCGCAGCCTCGGCCTGCCGGCAGACAACCTGCAGGACCGTTTCGAGCTGCAGGCACTTTTGGACCGCGTGCAGGGCGACCCCCGTCAGCCGGCGGTCAACTACGCGGCGTTACGCTCGATGCAGAAGGCCGTCTACAGCCCTGAGGACGAGGGCCACTTCGCCCTGGCGAGCGATCGCTACTGCCACTTCACCTCGCCGATCCGCCGGTACCCCGACCTGACGGTGCACCGCTTGCTGGACGCGATGAACCGGCACGCCGCGGGCGACGGGCCGAAGCCGGTGCAAGAGGTCGGCGCCCTGCTGCAGCAAGGCGACCACTGCAGCGAGCGCGAGCAACGCGCCGCCAGCGCCGAGCGCGACCTGATCAAGGTCAAGCTGCTGAACTACCTGAGTGACAAGGTCGGCCTGGAGATGGAGGGCGTCATCACGGGCGTCGAGAAGTTCGGCGTGTTCATCCTGGGCAAGGAGCTGCCGGCCGAGGGCTTCGTGCACATCACCGCCCTGGGCGACGACTACTATCACTACGACCGGGCGAGCCACTCGATCACCGGCCGACGCGAGGGCTCCTCGTTCCGCCTGGGAGACACGGTGCGTGTGGCGGTCGCGGCGGTAGACGTGGACGGGCGGAAGCTCGACTTTCGCTACCTGGGCCGCGGCAAGGCGACTCCGGGAAAGAAGAACCCCGGCGGCAAACGCCCGCCCACGGGCAAGCGGCCCGCCAAACGCGTCAAGAAATCCGACGGCGCGTCGAGCGGCGGATCGGGCAAAGCGTCCGGCGGAAAGCCGATGACCCGCAAGAAGAGCGACAAGACGGGCAAGCACCGGCGGAAGCTGTGATGAGCGTTCCCGCGAACGCTCCGACCGGTGGTCGTGCGAATCCCCTTCCGATTTGCTAGCAAAGCGTTAAGTTGGGGCCCGTCCGGAAGACCCCCGCCCGATACCCACCCTGCCCTAGGGATGGATGGCAGCCGTTGCTGAATCCGCTGCACTCTCGCGTACACCGCTAGCCGAGTGGCACGCGGCGAACCGCGGCAGGCTTGTCGACTTCGCCGGCTGGTCGATGCCGGTGCAGTACGGCTCGATCGTCGAGGAGCACCACGCGACGCGACGCGGCGTGGGTCTCTTCGACGTCTCGCACATGGGCCGGTTCCACGTGGCGGGCGCCGACTCGGGTGCGCTGCTCGATCGGCTGCTGTCACGCGGCGTCTCACGCATGCCCGTTGGCCGCATCCGCTACGCCTTGGTGTGCAACGACGCGGGCGGCGTCTTGGACGACGTGCTCGCTTGGCGACGGGGCGACGACGACTTTTCGCTCGTGGTCAACGCGTCGAACCGCGACAAGCTGTGGGCGTGGTTCACTCAGCACGCCGCCGCGGCAGACGCCACACTCAAGGACGAGACCATTGCTACCGCGATGATCGCCGTCCAGGGCCCCGAGGCGGTCGCCACCGTCGTGGAGATGGCCGACTCCAATATCGCCACGATGAAGTACTACACCGGCGGAGACGCCACAGTCGGCGGAGTCGCCTGCCGCGTGAGCCGCACCGGCTACACGGGCGAAGACGGCTACGAACTCGTCTGCGACGCCGCCGCAGCGACCGGACTCTGGGAGTCGTTGGTCGCCGCGGGCGGTAAGCCGTGCGGCCTCGCCTCGCGAGACACGCTGCGACTGGAAGCCGCCATGCCGCTCTACGGCCACGAGCTCGACGAAGACCACACGCCCCTCGAGGCGGGGCTCGACTTCGCGGTCCAGCTGTTGGCCAAAGACGGATCGCCGCGCGACTTTATCGGCGGCGACGCGTTACGCACCGCTTCGGTCGGTGAACCTGCCTCGGTCCGCATCGGTTTGCAAGTCGATAGCCGTCGCCCGCCTCGCGAGGGCTATGCCGTGCTGCACGAAGGGGCGGCTTGCGGGCACGTCACCAGCGGCACCGCGTCGCCCACGCTAGGTACGATGATCGCGATGGCGTCGGTCACGCCGGCCGCCGCCGAGGCGGCGTCCGGTCTGAGCGTCGAGATCCGCGGCGCCAATGCCGGCGCCACCCTCACCCCCCTGCCCTTTTATCGGCGAGCCTAGTTGCTGAAGCGCCCGGCGCCGTCACGCCGAGCGTTGCCCGCTGAGCCGGCCGCTCATCTTCCCATCGACCCGTCGCACGACCATGAAGCCCGAAGACCTACTGTTCGCCAAGACCCACGAATGGGTCGCTGTGGAAGACGCCGCGGACGGCAAGACCGCGACCATCGGCATCTCGGCTTTCGCCGTGGAGTCGCTGACCGACCTCGTGTTCATCGAGCTGCCTAAGCCGGGCGCCAGCGTCTCGGCGGAAGAGTCGTTCTGCGAGGTCGAGTCGGTCAAAGCCGTCAGCGACATCTATAGCCCGGTCGGCGGCGAGGTGGTCGAGGTCAACGGTCCGCTGGCCGACGAGCTAGAGAAGCTCAGCGACGACCCCTACGGCGCCGGCTGGATCGCCAAGGTCAAGCTGTCGGACGAGGCGGCGCTCGGCTCGCTGATGGACTACGACGCCTATCAAGAGATGTGCGCCGAAGAAGCAAGCTAGCGAAGGCGGAAGGCCGAAGGGGAAGGCGGACCTCTTTCGACCCGATCACCGACGCGTGTCCCGCCCCCCGCCTCCCCAATCCCGCCTGCGACGATGCCCTTCACGTACAACACGCCCGAAGACGAGACGGCGATGCTCGACGCGATCGGCGTCGGCAGCATCGAAGAACTGCTCGAGCAAGTGCCCGCCGACTTCCGGTTGCGGCGGCAGCTCGACCTGCCGCCGGCGATGGGCGAGATGGAGCTCGACGCCCACACGCGCGAGCTCGCCGCACAGAACGCCGGCCCGGCGACGCACACGTGCTTCCTCGGCGGCGGCGCGTACGATCACTTTGTCCCGGCGGTGGTGGACGCCATCGCGAGCCGCGGCGAGTTCTACACCAGCTATACGCCTTACCAGGCCGAGGTCGCGCAGGGCAACCTGCAGGCCATGTTCGAGTACCAAACGCTGGTCACGCGGCTGACCGGTTTGGAGGTCTCCAACAGCAGCCTCTACGACGGCGCCACCGCCGCGGCCGAGGCGGTGCTCATGGCGCTCGCCGCGGGCAAGGGCCGCACCCGCGTCGTCATGCCCGCGTCGCTGCACCCTGAGTACCGGCAAACGATCGAGACCTACCTGACGACCATCGCCGGCGACGCGGTGACGCTCGACACGCCGGCCGGCGTGCTCGAGCCCGAAACGCTTCGCGACGCGGTCGACGATCAGACCGCGTGTGTGCTCATCCCGCAGCCCAACTTCTTCGGCTGTGTCGAACGAGTCGACGAGCTGACGGACATCGCCCACGCGGCCGGCGCGCTCGTGATCGGCGTGTTCGATCCCGTAAGCCTCGGCGTGCTAAAGCGGCCGGGCGATTGGGGCGACGCTTCGGCCAAAGACCGTGGCGCCGATATCGCTGTGGCCGAGGGCCAAGGGCTCGGCTCGCCGCTGCAGTACGGCGGGCCGTATCTGGGCATGCTGGCGTGCCGGGCGTCGCTCGTGCGACGGATCCCCGGCCGCATCGTCGGCCAGACGACCGACCGCCGCGGCAAGCGATGCTTCGTGCTTACGCTGCAAACGCGTGAGCAGCACATCCGTCGCGACAAGGCAACGAGCAACGTCTGCAGCAACCAGGGCCTGCTCGCGGTGCGAGCCACCGTGTACCTGTCGCTGCTCGGGCCCAAGGGGCTCCAAGAGACCGCCGGCTTGTGCCTGCAGAAGAGCCGGTACCTGGCGGATCGCTTGTGCGACACCGGACGTTTCGAGCCAGCCTTCGCAGCGCCCACCTTCAAGGAGTTCGTGCTGCGGGATCGGCGGGCCGACGTGGACGGCTTCGTCCGCGACGGGCTCGAAGCCGGCTTCCTGGCGGGCGTACCGCTAGGGCGTTGGTACCCCGAGCTCAGCGACTGCGTGCTGATCGCCGCCACCGAGAAGCGAACGCGAGAAGAACTCGATCGCTTCGCCGAAGTGTTCCAAGCGAAACGCCAAGACGCCAAGAGCGCCGAGCACGCCAAGGTGTTAGCCGGACAAGCTTGAGAGCCGGGCGCCCCGCACAGATCAATCAAAGCGAAAGAACCTCGGTGGCTCCTTGTCTCGGTGGTTTCCCCAGGACCAAGACGCGATGAAGAACACTCAAGACACGCAGTTGCTGTTCGACCTCTCGAAGCCGGGCCGCCGCGCCCTGCGGCTGCCGGAGTGCGACGTGCCGGCGGCGCCGATCGAAGAGCTGTTGCCGCCCTCGGTGCTCGCCGAACGAGCGCCCGAGCTGCCCGAACTGGCCGAGCCGCAGGTGGTGCGTCACTTCACGAACCTGTCGCAACAAAACATGTCGGTCGACACGCACTTCTACCCGTTGGGGTCGTGCACCATGAAGCACAACCCGAAGCGGAACGAGCGGGCGGCCAACCTGTCGGGCATCGGCGACCTGCACCCGTACCAACCAGAAGAGTCGCTGCAGGGCATGCTCGGCCTGCTGCACGAGATGCAGGCGTACCTGAGCGAGATCTCAGGCCTGCCCGCGTGCAGCCTGCAGCCGGCGGCCGGCGCCCACGGCGAGCTGAGCGCGCTATGGGTAGCAGCGGCCTACTTCCGCGACATCGGCGAGCACCGCACCAAGGTGCTCGTGCCCGACTCCGCGCACGGCACCAACCCGGCCAGCGCCATCATGGCGGGCTTCCAGGCGGTGACGGTCAAGACGCTCGTCTCCGGCGCTGTCGACATGGACGACTTCCGCGCGAAGCTGGACGACGACATCGCCGTGTTCATGATCACCAACCCAAACACGGTGGGGATCTTCGAGCCGCAGATGCGTGAGATCGCCGACGAGGTGCACGCCCGCGGCGGGCTGATCTACCTGGACGGCGCCAACATGAACGCCATCCTGGGCGTCACCCGGCCGGGCGACTTCGGCGCCGACATGCAGCACTACAACCCGCACAAGACCTTCAGCGGCCCGCACGGCGGCGGCGGCCCCGGCGCCGGGCCGATCTGCGTGACGGAGAAACTGGCCCCGTACCTGCCGTCGCCCGTCGTCCGCCACGACGGCGATCGTTACTACCTCGACCACGACATGCCCAAGTCGCTCGGCCGCGTGCGGTCGTTCTTCGGCAATGTCGGCGTCTTGGTGCGGGCCTACTGCTACATCCGCACACACGGGCCCGACGGCCTCCGCCGCGTGAGCGAACAAGCGGTGCTCAACGCCAACTACCTGCTCAGCCGAGTGAAGCACTTCCTGCCGGTGCCCCAAGGCGACCGCTGCATGCACGAGTTCGTGGCCTCGGCCAAGACGCTCAAGACCGAACGCGGCGTCACGGCGATGGACATCGCCAAGCGACTACTCGACTACGGCGTTCACGCTCCTACCGTCTACTTCCCGCAGACCGTGCCCGAGGCGCTCATGTGCGAGCCGACGGAGACCGAGAGCAAGGAAACCCTCGACGCGTTCGCGGAGGTGCTCTTCCGCATCACCGAAGAGGACGCGGAGCTGCTGCACGAGGCGCCGCACACCACGTCGGTTAGCCGACCGGACGAGGTTGCCGCGGCCCGCAAGCCGACGCTCTGCCACTGCGGCTGACAAGAGCCCGATGCCGACCGCTCATTTGATCATCGACGAGCCGAGCCCCGGCGCCTGGAATATGGCGGTCGATGAGGCGTTGCTTGATTGGGCCGCGGAGAAGGGCGTGTGCTCGCTGCGGTTCTACCGCTGGCGCGAGCCAACGCTCTCGCTCGGCTACTTCCAAGAACACGCCGATCGGCAGCGGCACGAGCCGAGCCTCAACCTGCCCGTCGTGCGACGCTCGACCGGCGGCGGAGCCCTGGTGCACGACCAAGAGCTGACCTATTCACTCGCCCTTCCGCCCGGCCACCCGCGGGCGGCAAATACGACCGAGCTCACCTGCCTTGCGCACAAGGCGCTCCGCGAAGCGGTGGCCGAGATCGGCGGCGAGGCGTCACGCCTCACCACCTGCGCGCAGGCAATACCCGCGGCCAACGGCTGCGAACCGTTCTTGTGCTTCGAGCGACGCGCGGAGGGCGACCTGCTGTCCGCCGATGGCGAGCACAAGCTGTGCGGCAGCGCTCAGCGTCGCCGCCGCGGCGCGCTGCTGCAGCACGGCGGGCTGATCCTGCGGAAGTCTCGCGCGGCCCCCGAGCTCAGCGGCGCCATCGAACTAGGGGTGCTGCCCGAGTCGGCGGGCGTCTCCGCGTTAGCGGGCGCCTGGGCACAGAGGATCGCCGGCGGGCTCGGCCTAGAGCTGGCAAGGCGAGAGCGATCGGCGGCCGAGCAGATGGCCGCCGACTTGCTGACGAAACAGCGTTTCTTGTCGCCCCACTGGACGCGGCGCCGATAACCAACCGATGACGGCGACGCGGACACGGGCGAGGGCGTGGCCGCCAGCGGGTCGAAAAAAGCAATGCTGTCGGGCAGAATCCTGCGGCGGCAGCTATGCTGAAACTGGCACACCACCCAACCGGGGGGCCGCTTGTTCACAACAACGGCCGGAAGTAGAGCCTCCCGGCTGGGATATCCGTAAACCGTCACTACGGTTTACCAGGAGCGACCGAACCTAGCAGCGACAGCGTAGAACTAGGAGCAGAGATCGGGCAATCGGGCGAACACTCGATCCCAAGCGTCGTTGGAACCGCCGCTTGGGGCCGAATCGCCACCGTCGCCTTCGGGCGCTCGGTAACTCGTCGGGGGTAGCTGTATGAAGCTTGTCGTACTAGCAGGATCGAAGAAGAACTCTTCGGTGCCGCTGAAGAAAGATCGGCTGACGGTCGGCCGCTCGTCGGAGTGCTCTCTCCGCGTGGGGAGCGACGCGATCAGCCGCAAGCACTGCGAGTTTCTCCGCAGCGCGGACGGGGTGATCGTCAAGGACCTCGGCAGCCGCAACGGGACAATCGTCAACGATGAGAAGATCGGGCAGCCGACGGCGTTGAAGCACGGCGACGTGATCAAGATCGGCCCGCTGGAGTTTCGCTTCGAGATGGAAGCGGAGCTGAGCGATCTCAAGCTGCCCAAAGTCGACGGCGTGGCGGAAGCCGCCGCGCGCACGGCCAACAAGGGCCGCGCCGACGCGTCGATCGACGACAGCATCAGCGACTGGCTCTTGGGTCCGTCCGACAAGACGGCCGCCGGGGCGGTCAACGAGACGCTCGCGCTGAGCACCGACGAGACGAGGGCGATTGTCGAGAAGTTCGCCGCGGGCGACTCCGACGTTGAGCCGGGCGAAGCCGCCGAGGGCGAAGCGGCGACCGGAGACGAAGACGCGGACGACCCGAAGAAAAAGAAAGGGCCGGGGAAGCTGCCCAAAGACGCGTTCGGTCCGAAGGCAAAGGACAGCCGCGAGGCCGCCGAGCAGATCCTCCGTGACATGGCGCGGCGCCGCTAGTCGGCGCGAGCGCCGTGCAGTCGAGGCCGGAATGAAAGCAACTCCACGATCCAATGAGAAGGTGGCCGGCGTGCTGGGCGTGGGCCTCGACGCCGACGACGGCCAAAAGCGTCTCACACGCGGCCAAGACTTCGTGCTCGCCGGTGGGTCGCAAGAGACCCACGAGCGGATGCAGGAAACGATGATCAAGGTGACCGAGAAGCTCGGAGCAAAGAGCAAACGGCTACGCGACGCCTCGCCCGAGGAGCTCAGCGACCTGCTCGCCGAGGCGAGTGAGTAGCACGGCGGTCGATCGCCCACGAAGCAAGAAACGGCCGGGTCGCTGCAACGCGACCCGGCCGTTTTCGTAGATCGTCGATCGGCTTGCCACTCAGTCGTCGAACAAGCTGTCGGACTCCGCGAGCGCTTCCTCCGCCGCTTGAGCGACGGCGTCTTCGAGCTCGGCTTCATCGGCCGGCGGCGCCGCGGCCTTCCGCGCCGCTAGCTCGGCCGGCGTCAGCTTGGCGTAGCCGAGGTTCAGGATGACCTCCAGCACCTCGCTGCACGTCGGGAACATGCGGCCGCTGGTGCGCTTGTAGTCGTCCAGGGCGTTCATGAACTCGACCTCGGCGTCCGAGTAGTCGCGCTCACACGTGGTCGGGTCGATCTGCCGACGTCGGTTGACCTTCTCCCGACGCTCGAGCTTCGGGGCCTTGGCGTCCGGCTTGCCGCCGATCACCGGTTCCGCCTCGGTCCGGGCTCCGGCCTGAGCGCCGGCGTCCGCGGCCTTCTTGCCGGCGGGGGACTTGGTCTTCGCTGTCTCGTCGTCTCGGCGCGACGCACGGCGGCGGTCGATCTTTACCTCCGCGTCGGTCGTCTTCTTCGCGGCCGAGCGTGCGGCGGGCTTCTTGGCCGACTTGGTCGGCCCCGCTTTGGCGGTGGACTTCTTGGCTCCGGTCTTGGAGGCCCCGGCCTTCGTGGCGGGCTTCTTCGCGGCCGTCCGGGCTGCTGCTTTGGTCTTCGTCGATCGGGCGGACGACTTGGCGGGGGTCTTGCTCGCGGCCACGGGGCGGCTCCTGGCGACTCGGTCGGATGGGAAGGGGCGTTGGCGCCGGCTACGCAAAGCGGGTCGGCTGGGTAAATATCGCACCTGCTAGCACGAGAGGTTGGCGGTCGCGATCTTTTTCCTGCTAGCGCAAAGGCGCCTGATCAGCCGGTCGCTCCGGGTGGTGCGGGTGGCGCGGTCGCACGCCGCGAGGGCGACCGATCGCCTTGCCCGAGGCGGGGCCGATTGCTACGGTCCGCCGCTGCCGCGCCGGCGTCGATCCGTTCAGCCCGCGCGACCCGACCGCCCCCCGGGCTAACCCCGAGCGAGTTTCTGTATGCCCCGCCCCACCTCCGTCCTGCGCGCCGCGGCGGCCGTCGCGGCAATCACCACGCTCTGGGCGTGCGGCTGCAACACCGTCCAGAACCAAACGCTCAACGCGGAGGGCGTGGCCCTGTACCGCCAGGGCGCCTACGCCCAGGCCGCTGAGAAGTTTCAGTCGGCCATCGGTAAACGGCCCGACGAAGCGGACGCCTACTACAACCTGGCCGCGTCGATGCATCAGACCGGTGTCCGGTTCGGCCGCCCCGGCGACCTGCAGCAGGCGGAGATGCTCTACAACCAGTGTCTCGAACGCGACGGCGACCACACGGACTGCCACCGCGGCCTGGCGGTGCTGCTGAACGAGACCAGTCGGCCGGACGCGGCGTTCCGGCTGCTGAACAACTGGGCCATGGCGAGCCCCACCAACCCGAACCCGCGGATCGAGCTCGCGCGGCTGCTCGAGGAGAGCGAGCGTCCGCAGCAGGCCACGGAGCAGCTCGTTCAGGCGCTGACCAACGACCCGAACAACTCGCGCGCCCTCGCGGCCCTCGGGCGATTGCGCGACCAGTCCGGCGACTACGCCCAGGCGTTGCAGAACTATCAGCGGTCGCTCGCGGCGAACCCCAGCCAACCCCAGCTGGCCGCTCGCGTCGCGACGCTCACGTCGGCCGCGGGCGGTTCGCTCTCGGGCGTCACGACCCAGGCGGGGCAAACCCGCATGGTGAATCAGTGGCAGGCCGTGGGCGCTCGTTACTGATCTGCGAGTGTCTCGACGCTGGTTGCTCGTAACGTCGTAACGCGGGGCTAACCGGTCGGTCGCTCTGCGACCCCGCTACCTTCGGCGTGTCGCTCCGGGTCTCTTCGCTCCAGGGCTTCGCACGCAAGCCGCAGCGACGCCTCGCGATCCATCCGGCCGGCGTGCGTCTTCGCGGCACCCGCCACGGTCTCGTCGTCGAGCAACGTGGCGAGACTCTTCGCCAATCGCTCGCCGGTGAACCGGGCGGGCTTGAGCTCGGCGGCCACCCCCAAACGCCGCAGTCGCAGCGCGTTGTCCATCTGATCGAAGCCCATCGGCTGGATCAGTTGGGGCACGCCGGCTGCGAGTCCTTGGGCGCTGCTGCCGATCCCGCCGTGATGCACGAACGCCGCGCAGCGCGGCAGGACGCGGCCCAGCGGGATGAACCCCGCGTGCAGCACATCGGGCGGGAGCGACGCGGGCAGTTGCTCCGCGTACTTCGTCAGCAGCAAACCGCGCCGCCCTAAGCGTTGACAGGCGTCGATCGCCGCCGCGAAGAACCGCTCCGCGACGCGGTTGGCGGAACCGGGGGTGAACGCGATGGGCGGCGTGTCCTTGGCGAGAAAGTCCGCGACGTCGGTCGGCAGCTCCGCCGCTCGGTCGTCCCAAAGCGGAAACCCTGTCGCGACGGTCTGCGCCGGCCAGTCACCGGGATCCGCGGCGAACCAGTCGGGAAACAAACAAATGGGCGACGCCACGCCGTAGTACCAATCGAAGTAGCGCGTCGAGAGTCGGCTCAGGCCGACGCGGTCCCGCAGCCGCTGCAGCGACCTCATCACCTCGCTGCGTTGGAGCAAGGCCTCGGTCAATCGAAACTGAAGCCACGCGAGTGTCCGCGGCCGACGCACACCGTAGGGCAAACGGGGCGGCTGCCGGTTGCTCCACAACGCGACCGGCGCGTACACGACCGAAACCACCGGCGCGCCGACCGACTCGCTCAGCACGCGGCTCGCTAGGTCGAGCCCGTGGGCGCCGATCACCGTCTCGCCGGGGCGGTATCGCTTCTCGATGGCGTCGTACAGATCGTCGAGCAGCTCCACGACGCCGAAGCGGAACACCACCTGCAGGCCGGCGAGCGGCTTCCACAGGTCGCGACGCTGCGTGAGTTCGTCGTAAGCCTCAGCGGTCGAAACGGGGACGAAGCCGAGCCCCGCGTTGCGGACGTCCGACTCGAAGTGCGGGTTGGTGACGATCTCTACCTCGTGGCCGCGACCGGCGAGCGCCGTGCCCAACCCGATCATCGGATGAACGTCTCCGTAGCTTCCGAGGGCGGTGAGCAAGCAGTGCAAAACGGGCCGATCGAGGGACTTGAGGCGGCGGCTGGTTCGCACGATCGGTTGATCGGCGCCGAGCGGCGGCTGACAATCCGGATCGTAGCCCTTAGCCCGCGAGAAGCGATGCCCCCCGACGAGCCCCTCAACCGAGATCGCTTCTACGCCGACGCCGGGGACGATGATCCTTCGGCTGGCGACGCCTCCGGTGGCGACGCCTCCGCCGAAGACGCGTTAGCTGGCCACAACGCCGACGAGTACGAGCTGGAGCCGATCGATGAACAGATCGTCGAGAACCAGCGACGGCTCGCCGCCGACCACGTCCGCCAAGCGGAGTCGGCCATCGACGTCGACGCGGTCTACCGAGAGATGCACGAGGGCGACGGCGCCGCCGTGCCCGATCTGAAGCTCCGCTTCAGCGTTAAGCATCTGCTCGTCGGGCTGACGGCGGTCGCGTTGCTGCTCGGCCTGCTGCGGATGCAGTTCCTTAACGGGTCCGGTTTCGCGCTGCTGATCCTCGCGACGACCGCCGCCCTGGCGGGTGTCAACATGTGGTTCAATCGTGTCGAGAAGCGGAAACAGCAGCGGGCGATGCTCCGCCGCGAGCGAGAGCTCGCCGCCGCACGCGGCGAATCGGTCGAGCCGCTCGACGATGAGGAAAACGCCGAGGACAACTTCGAGGAGTTCGTCCGCGAGGTTATCCGCTCCGTGCGTGAGCTGCGGTTCGACCTGCGTGAGCTGGCGAGCGCGAGTGTTGTGGCGGCCGCGTTCCTCGCTATGCCGTCGGTCATCGCGCTGGACAACGCGTGGTCGGTTATGGGCCTCGCGTTGATCGGCGGGCTCGCGTGCCTGGCGGCCGACCTCACCCCGCCGCGTTTTGTGATCGCGGGTTGGGTGTTCGCCATGGGGGGCTACCTGCTGCTCACCGTGCTGACGGCCGTCGCGCAGATGCTCGGGTTCATCTGACGTGTGTCGCGCGGCTCGCCTCCGCGATGGGCGACTTGGTGTCGAGCCATTCAACGACGATCCGCTCTAGCACGTCGAGCGGTACCGCCCCGCTGCCGAGCACGACGTCGTGAAACTCGCGGACATCAAACTCGCCAGCGAGGCGCTCTTCGGCCGTGGCGCGGAGCTCCCGGATCTTTAGCTCGCCGGCTTTGTACGCCAGGGCCTGACCCGGCCAGCCGATGTAACGGTCGATCTCTGCCCGGATGTTGTGATCCGACATGGCCGAGTTACTCCGCATGTAGTCGATCGCCTCGTCGCGACTCCAGTCGTAGTAGTGGATGCCGGTGTCCACCACGAGCCTGCAGGCACGCCAGATCTCCATGCTCAGGCGGCCGAAGTCGGAGTAGGGGTCGTCGTAGAAGCCCATCTCCAGACCCAGGCGCTCCGCGTAGAGGGCCCACCCCTCGACGAACGCGGTGAAGCCACCGTTCTGCCGCAGCGGCGAGAGGCCCTCGAGCTCTTGTTGCAGCGCGATCTGCAGATGGTGCCCGGGCACCGCCTCGTGCAACGCCAACGCCTCCAGCATGTACAGCGGCCGACTCTTCAGGTCGTACGTGTTCAGGTAGAAGAAACCGGCCCGCGAGCCATCGCCGTTGGGCCGCATGTAGTACGCGGCGGTGGTCTTAGGGGCGATGTAGTCGGGCACCGGCTTCAGCCCGTACGGCATGCGGGGCAAGAGGCCAAACATCGCCGGCAACGCCCCGTCGGCCCGCTTGAGGATCGCCGCGCACTCGGCCAGCAACGCTTCGTCCGAATCGGCGTAGAAGCGGTCTTCGGTCCGCAGGTGCTCGACGAACGCCGGGAAGTCGCCGTCGAAGCCCACGCGTTCGATGATCTGATCCATCTCACCGCGGATACGCGCGACCTCGGCGAGCCCGCGGGCGTGCATCTCCTCGGGCGTGGTGTCCAGGGTTGTGTACTTCTTCACGCGGAACCGATAGAAGTCTCGCCCACGCGGCAACGCCGAGGCCCCGATCGTCGCCCGGCAGCCTGGCAGGTACTCCTCGCGCATGAAGCGGAGGAAGAACTCGTACGTGGGGACGATGTCGTCGGCGATCGCCGCGCGGACGCCGGCTTCCAACCGCTCCCGGTCTTCGGCAGCGAAGCTCTCGGGGAAATCCCTGACGGGCTTGAAGAAGAGGCTCTCCTCGACGTCTTCGACGATGTGCGCGGTGATCGAGTCTTCGTAGCCCTCAAGGATCACGGCCGGCACGGTGACGCCGCGACGGAGGCCTTCGCGCATCAGCTCCACGTATCCGCGGGCGTACTCGGGGAACGCACGCAGCCGCGCCAGGTAGTTCTCGTGGTCCTCGACCGTGTCGAGCGGAACCCAGTCGGGCAGCTCGGGGAAGTTGACGTGAAAGCCGCTGCGGCTGTCGATCGGCAGGAGCTCTTGCGCAAACTCGTGCTCGGAAAGATCGTCGCGTAGGTCACGTACGAGCAAGTCGCGTTCCAGCCGTTCGTCGGCAGAGAGCGCCGCCGCGTCGATCGCCAGCAATCGCTTCAGGAACGCTTCGTCGATCGCGGCGCGTCGGGCGGAGTCGGCGACCGACACCTTCGCCAGCCGATCGTTATCGTCGTGCAGCCCCGTGCGGGTGGCAAACTGCGGCCACTCCTTCAGTCGGGTGGCCCAGACCTCGTCGAGCAGCGTCGCGAGCTCTTCGCCGGGCGCGGCGGCGGCGCTCGCGGCCAGTAGACAGACCATCAACGCGATCAACAAACGCTTCATGCTCTTTCTCGTCCGGAGAGGGTGCGTACGCCAGCGGATCAGATTAGACCCACACCGCCGGTTTGCCGAGCAGTCGGCGCAGCAGCATGATCTGCCCGCAATGGATCAGCTCGTGCTGGCTGCACCACTCGATGGCGCCCAGCTTGGTGTCGAAGAACGGGTGCGGCGGGTGGGTCGGCGTGTCGAGCTCAGCGTCGGTCCGCTCGGCCAGCTCACGCAGGGCCAGCTCGTGCACGCCGCGGAACGTCGCCAGCAGGTCGTCGATCGTCGCGTTCTTCGCCGGGTCGGGCGAAGGCTTTGAGCCGAACTTGTATCGCTTGAGGAACGACGTCGGGATCAGCTCCAGGTCCGACTCGATACGGTCGCGGACCCGCTTCAAGCACAAAAAGTACTGCGCGAACGCGACGTGGCCGACGTGCCACGCCAAGTGGTTGAGCCCCTCGCCGGGCTGCCAGAACCATTCGTCGGGCGTGATGCCGCCCAAGAAAGCCTCGGTCGTCTGACGGCTGAATCGGAGCCGCTCGATCGCCGGAGCCAGACGTCGTCGCGGATCGTCGCTGTGGCTCACCGCTTCTCGAGCGGCACGAAGTCTCGCTCAGTCGCGCCGGTGTAGACCTGCCGCGGGCGGTAGATCCGTTTTCCGGGGCTCTCTCGCATCTCTTGCCAGTGCGCGATCCAGCCGGGCATGCGGCCGATAGCGAACAGCACCGTGAACATCTCCACGGGGATACCGAGCGCCCGGTAGATCACGCCCGAGTAGAAATCGACGTTCGGGTACAGCTTGCGCTCGACGAAGTACTCATCGTTGAGCGCGACCTCTTCGAGCTGCTTGGCGATGTCGAAGACCGGGTCGTTCAGGTGGCCATCGTCGATCAGGTCGTGGCACGCCTTCTTGATGATCTTCGCCCGCGGGTCGAAGCTCTTGTACACGCGGTGGCCGAAGCCCATCAGGCGGAAGCCGTTGGTCTTGTCCTTGGCCATGGCGACGTACTTGCCCACGTCTCCGCCGTCCTCGCGGATCCGCTCGAGCATCGAGATGCACGCCTCGTTGGCGCCGCCGTGCAGCGGGCCGGAGAGCGCCGCCACGCCGGCCGAGATCGAGGCGAACAGGTTCGCGTCGCTCGAGCCCACCATCCGCACGGTGCTCGTGCTGCAGTTCTGCTCGTGGTCGGCGTGCACGATCAGCAACAGGTTGAGCGCCTGCGCCTCGACCGGGCTGATCTCGTAGTCCTCCGCCGGCACCGAGAACATCATCCGCAAGAAGTTCTCGCAGTAGCCCAGCGAATTGTCCGGGTAGACGTACGGCTGGCCGATGGACTTCTTGTAAGCGTAGGCGGCGATCGTAGGCGCCTTGGCCAGCAGTCGCATGCTGCAGCGGTGCACGTCGCTCGCGTCACGCACGTCGAGCGAGTCGGCGTAGAACGTGCTCAACGCGTGGATCACGGAGCTGAGGATCGCCATCGGGTGGGCGTCGTGCTGGAAGCCGTCGTAGAACTTCCGCATGTCCTCGTGCAGCATCGTGTGCTGACGCAGGTCGGTGCGGAACTCCTCGATCTGCTCCGCGTTGGGCAGTTCCCCGTGCAGCAGCAGGTAGCACACCTCGACGAAGTCGCAGTGCTCGGCGAGCTGCTCGATCGGGTAGCCCCGGTAGCGGAGCACGCCCTTCTCGCCGTCGAGGAACGTGATCGCGCTGGTCGTGGAGCCCGTGTTGACGAACCCCTCGTCGATCGTGATCAGGCCGGTCTGGGCGCGGAGCTTGCCGATGTCGAGGCCGGTCTCTGCCTCCGATCCATGGACGACGGGCATCTCAAGCGACTTGTCGCCGATCGTAAGCTTGGCTGCCTCGGCCATCCGCTGCTCCGTGGGGTCGGGTCGGTAGGGCGAAGAAGAGCCCCGTCGATTCGTCGAGCCCGGAGTTTAATGGCGAGCCGAGCGCCTGCCAATCGGCGCAGCCCGGGCGGCCACAATCGCATGACGTCCGCCGCCGTGCCACGCGCGGGAAGACGGCGCACAAAAAAGGGGCCCCGCCCGGGTGCAAAATCGGGCGGAACCCCACCGTGGCCAAGTGGCAAGCCGCTGAACCGTGCGTTTCTTTCTGACGAGCGGTCGCCGCCCGCGTGCCGGTACCCGGATTCGCTACCTCGCGGAGCAACGATTGGGGGGAGCAACCGGGTTACGACGTTTGCGGTCGCGCTCGCGGCGGGCGTACGCCTCCGCGTCGCACCGCACGCACCGTCGCCGCCGGAGACATCCGCAACGCGGACACTTGCGTGGGGGCGCCTCGTCCACCGCCTGATCCACGACAGCGTCTTCACGAGCGTGAAGGCCGCGGCGGCCACTCGCGAGCCGGTTTACGGACTGGCGGCTCACGCCAACCAACTCGGCGATCTTTCGGTTCGACGGGCGATCCGGATCGGCCAACAAGCGGATCACGGCGTCGACCTGTTCGCGGGTGAGCATCGGCGGAGTCTCCGGCTGTCGAGCGAAGAGAGAGATAGCGATTCGGCGCGGTTCAAGCCGCGTCCCACTCGTCGGGAGCTTCGATCCAGAAGTCTCCCGGCTCGGGCAGCGGCTCCTCCTCGTCCGGCAGCACGACTTCCCAGTCGGGGTCGTCGGCCGCGGGTGGCATGACCGCCCCCGACGGCGACGACACGCTTAGCAACACAACGGACACGGCGACCCCCAGGCAAAGTGAACGCATGAACACTCATCAACAGGCCGCAGGTTAGCCTCACGGGTGGCACAAAAACAGCATAAAGTGGGCAGCGAACGCCAATTGCTGGCGGTGCTGGCGTGCGTCACGCATCCTGGCAAGGTGGGCAGGCCGCGGGGCAGACGACGCTTCCGTCGCGCGGGCTAAATCGCCCGGTTCCTTTCACCCGATTCCCAGAGTGATGGAAGAGCACCAACTACTGCTGGTGTCGTTAGCGATCGCCTTTATGGGCGTTTGGGCCGCGATCGGCGCGCTCGCCCTCGGCGAGCAGCTCTCCAAGGCCCGCCATCGACGGCTGAGCGACTCGGGCGTGCCCGCCGCCGGCGTCTCCCCGCCCGGTCCGCATTACGCAGCCGACCGATCGACCACGGGCGATCAGCCGCCGGCCCGCAAGCGTTCGCGGACGCGACGCAGCTCGTCTGCCAGCTGAGCGACCGACGCGTTGGTCGCGTCGCCGAGCCGCTCGAGCTCGGTCTTCGCGGCGTCGAGCCGGCCGCCCCGGGCGTAGGCGATCGCTAGCCCGGCGTGGCTGAAGGCCGCGAACTCGTCGTAGGCGGACCCCAGCTCGCCGAGGCGGCGGAGCTCGAGCTCCGCCTGCCGATTACGATCGCGGTCCAGCAAGGCCGCGGCCAGCCCCCGCACCGCCAACAAGCGGTGCACCTCGTCGGCGTCCGGATAGTGCCGCTCGATGGCGCGCCACGCCTCGGGCGTATCGATCCGCTTGGCGAGCAGCAGTTGTCGGGCGACGGACGGCTCACGCGCCACCTCGGCACTGGTGAGCGACGGCAGAAGCGGGGCCGGGCGAAACACCACGCCTCCGAGCAGCGCGCCGGCAACGATCGCCACGATCCACGTTGCTGCCCGCTTCTGGACGCCCCCACGCTCGCCACGCATGGCGCGGCCGAGCAACGCCCGTTCGGCAGACAGATCGACGCGAGAGAGCTCGTGGCTGGCCGCAACGGGGTACCTGCCGGCGCCCGTTGTGAGCGTTTCGCACCAGCCGTCCGCCAAGGCCTGATCCGCCACTTGCCGCAAGACGCCAAGCAGTTCACGCGGCGACGCGTACCGAGCCGCGGGATCCTTAGCCAGCAAGCGATCGATCACGCCCGCGAGCGAAGCGGGCGCCGTCGGGTCCCGATCCGCCACCGCGGGAGGCGGCGTGCCAACGTGCTGCATGGCGACCGCCAGCGGGGTGTCTCCCTCGAACGGTGGAGCCCCTGTCAGCAGATGAAAGGCCGTGACGCCGAGCGAGTAGAGGTCGCTCCGCGTGTCGACGGGCCGCGCCTCCACCTGCTCGGGGCTCATGTACAGCGGCGTGCCGAGCGCGATGCCCTCGCGGGTCATCCGGGCGCCCGCCTCGGCGATCCGCGCCAGGCCAAAGTCGGCCACCTTCACGGCGCCGCCCCGATCGAGCATCAGGTTGTCCGGCTTAATGTCGCGGTGAACCAGCCCGCGGCTGTGCGCCTCGTCGAGCGCCTCGGCCACCTGGACCATCACGCCTAGCACCGCCCCCGGCGTAAACCGGCCCTGCCGCTTCAGCAGCTCGCCAAGACTGCCGCCGGGCAGGTACTCCTGCACCAAGAAGTGCAGCGGGCCGCTCGAGCCCACCTCGTGCACCTGCACGACGCCGGGGTGGGTCATCGACGCCGCGGCTCGCGCTTCGCGTGCGAATCGCTCCACCTGATCCTGATCGCGCGAGAGCTCTTCGTTGAGCACCTTCACCGCGACGCGGCGGGCGAGCGATTGCTGCTCGGCCAGGTAGACGGTCGCCATCGCCCCACGGCCGAGCTGTCGCAGCAGGCGGTAGTCGTTGAGCTGCTGGCCGCTGAGGTCCATGCGGGCGCCGACAGGAGGGCGGTTCCGAAGAGAGCGTGGCGTCAGACCGACAGGGTGACGGCCTGCAGCACCCGCGACGCGGCCTGCGACTTGTTGAGCACGTAGTAGTGGATGCCCGGTACGCCACCGTCGACGAGGCCCTGGGTCTGCTCGGTCGCCTGTTCGACGCCCACTTCGAACTGGGCCGCGTCGTCGTCAGCCACGGCGTCTAGTTGGGTAAGGAACTCGGCCGGCAGCTGCGCGCCGCACAGGCTGGCGATCCGCTTGATCTGCGCCACGCTGGTCACCGGCAATAGACCGGGGATCAGCGGCACGCCGATGCCCGCGGCTTCGCACTGGTCGCGGAAGCGGAAGAAGTCCGCGTTGTCGTAGAACAGCTGCGTGATGATGGCGTGGGCGCCCGCGTCGACCTTCCGCTTCAGGTTGTCCAGGTCGGCCTCGGCTGAGGGCGCCTCTTGGTGGACCTCCGGGTAGCCGCCGACGGCGACACCCATGTGCGGGAAGTCCGTGTGGATCATCTCCACGAGTTCGTTCGCGTAAGAGTAGCCGCCCTCGGTGGCGGTAAACTTCTCCTCGCCCGCGGGCGGATCGCCGCGCAACGCGACGACGTTCTGCACGTCCGCCTCGTCGGCTCGTCGCAGGTAGTCACGGATCTGGTCGGCGGTGCGGCCGACGCAGGTGAGGTGCGTCGCCACGGGCAAGTCGAATTCGCTCCGCACCCGGGCGGCGATCTCCAGCGTGCGGTCTTGGGTCGAGCCCCCCGCGCCGTACGTGCAGGTGATGTAGCTCGGCTCGAACTCCACGAGCTGCCGCGCGTGCTCGAAGAGCTTGGCGACGCCCGCATCCGTCTTCGGCGGGAAGAGCTCGAACGAGAGCGCGAAGTCGGTCGTTCGGTAGATTTCGGGCAGCTGCATAGCGGTCGCGGGGACGGGGTCGCGGCGGGGGCTCACCAAAGCTTGGCGTCTTGGTTCTCGGCCGTGTAGCGGGCGACGCACGCCGTGTACGCCGCGGAGACCTTGCGAGTGAGTGGCCCGCCGCCGCCCGGCAGGTCGCGCCACTCGCCGTCGGCCAACCGGATCGCGGCGATCGGCATCACTTCGCGCGTCGCGCTGGTGACGAACGCCTCGGTCACGCGGGCCAGGTCTTCGCCGGCCACCGGCTCCTCGTGGATCGGCCAGCCGCCCTCATCGCCCAGCTTGCGGAGCGCCACGCCGGTGATGCCCCGCAGGTTGCCCGACGCGTCGTCCGGCGTGACCAATCGATCGTCCAGCACGAAGAACACGTTGCTGTTGCTCGACTCGGTGACGTGGCCTTGAGCGTTGAGCATGAGGCAATCGTCGGCGCCGCGGGTGCTGGCGTCGGCAACCGCCAGGATGTTGTTGAGGTAGTTGCCGCTCTTGATGTTAGGGCTGAGCGCTTCGACGCTGTTGCGGCGGACGTCGGTCACCGCGACCCGCAGCCCTGTGGTGTAGTGGTCCGGATTCCAGCTCGGCACGGGCTTCACCATGATCATGAAGCTGGTGCGCAACGACGGGTCGGGGTACAGCTCGACCGGCCCCACGCCACGTGAGACGTGCCAGCGGACGTAGACCTCGCCCCGTTCGGTGTGACCGTCGTGCGCGGCGGCGACCGTGCGGCGGATCTCGCCCATCAGATCCTCCACCGACTGGGCCACCGGCATGTGGATCAGCCGGGCGGAGTTCGCCATGCGATCGAAGTGCTCACGCCAGTACAGCGGCACGCCGTCGTAGGTGCGGAACACCTCGTACACCGAGTCGCCGTACAAGAAGCCCCGGTCCAGAACGGGGATGCTCGCCTCGGCGAGCGGCGAGAGGGCGCCGTCGACATTGGCGGTGGGCGTTACGCCGGGGGGAGCGAGTGTCGCGGTCGTCATCGGAGGCGGGTTTCCGGGGGGCCTCGCCGCTGCGAAAGCGTCGGAGTCGGGGGTAAGGGAAGCAAGGCGGGTGGAGTGGGATGGCGGTCACGCCAGCTGCTCCACCGTCACCTACTTTATCAACCAGCGAGCGAACGAGTTAGGCGTTTGGCCAGAGCAACCGATTCAGACCGTGGAGGGGGCTTTCCCTCTGGCATTGCAGGCCTGTGCATCCGCTATACTCCGGTCCACGCCAGATCCTTCGTTTTCCGCCTCGTGGATGCGCTTCAGGTGCTCCGTCGGTTCAGAAAACGGGTTCAAGGCGACCGCGCCGAATCGGCCCCGCCCCCGGCTATCACTCACCCCCAGCCAACCGACCCCGGCGCTCCGCCTCGCGACACGGGCGATCGACGCCGGCCGATCTCGGCTGCAGCCTCTCCCCAAATACGGATCCCCTTCGTTATGAGCCAAGTCGAACTCTCGCCGCCCGCGCGCGTTGAGCGCGAGAACTGGACCGAGATCACCCCCGACGCTCTCTACGGAAAGCTGCAGGCGATCGCCGGCAACCTGTGGTGGTGCTGGCGTCCTGAGGTCGGCAACCTGTTCCGCGAGCTCGACCCCGTCCGTTGGCGCCAACTGGACCACAACCCCAAGGCCCTGCTCGCGGAGATGTCGCCCGAGCAGGTGGCCGAGCGGGCCAGCGAGCTGGCGATGTACACTCGCATCAACCAGGCGCACCGCCGGCTGAACGAGTACCTGACCGACACCCGCCACACCTGGGGCGCCCGCGAAGCCGGCGTGCTGGGCAGCAAGCCGGTGGCTTACTTCTCGGCCGAGTTCGGCCTGCACGAGTCGGTGCCCATCTACTCGGGCGGCCTGGGCGTGCTTTCGGGCGACCACGTGAAGAGCGCCAGCGGTCTCGGCATCCCGCTCGTGGCGATCGGCCTGTTCTACGACCAGGGCTACTTCCGCCAGCACCTCGACGGAGACGGCTACCAGCAAGAGGACTACATCGACACCAACGTCGATGTCTTGCCGATCCAAGCCGCCACGGGCGCCGACGGCCTGCCGGTCACGGTCGCTGTGGAGACCAACAGCGGCACGCTGCTGGCGAAGGTCTGGCGTGTGGACGTCGGCCGAGTGCAGCTCTACCTGCTCGACTGCGACGTGGAGGGCAACAGCCCGCAAGACCGCGAGCTGACCAGCCGTCTGTACGGTGGAGACACCCGCACGCGGATCCGCCAAGAGATGGTGCTGGGCGTCGGCGGCGTGAAGGCGCTCCGCGCGTTGGGCATCGAGCCGGGCGTGTACCACCTTAACGAAGGCCACAGCGGCTTCGCCCCGCTGGAGGTCATCCACGAGCGGATGCACGACGACGGGCTGGCATTCGAAGACGCCCTGCGTGAGGTCGCCCAGCATACGTGCTTCACCACGCACACGCCCGTGCCGGCCGGCCACGACCGCTTCGACGCGCAGCTCATCGAAGAGCACCTCGGCCCCATGCGCGAGAAGCTCGGCATCTCGCACGAGCAGCTCATGGGCCTGGGCCGCGTCGAGCCGCAGAACAACGAAGAGTCGTTCTGCATGACCGTGATCGGTCTGAAGCTCTCGCGGCACGCCAATGCCGTGAGTTCGTTGCACGGCCACATCTCTCGCCGCATGTGGGCCAACCTGTGGCCGTGGCGTGTGGAGGAAGAGGTGCCCATCGGCCACATCACCAATGGCGTGCACGTGCCGACTTGGCTCGCGATGCCCATGCGGCAGCTCTACGACCGTTACCTGGGCGTGAAGTGGGCCAGCCGCATGTACGACCCGGACCAGTGGCAGAAGATCTACGACGTGGACAAGGGCGAACTCTGGGAGACGCACCACGCGCTCAAGAGCCGCTGCCTCGACTTCGTCCGCCGGCGGCTCAGCCGGCAGTGCCGCCGCCGCAGCGAGGACGAGGCCCACGTGGAGGCCGCCCGCACGTCGCTCGACCCCGGTGCGCTGACCATCGGCTTCGCCCGCCGGTTCGCCACCTACAAGCGGGCCGACCTGTTCCTGCAACGCATGGACGAGCTGGCCGAGCTGATCAACGACGCCGGCCGCCCGGTGCAGTTCGTCTTCGCCGGCAAGGCGCACCCGGCCGACAAGCCGGGCAAGAAGCTGATCCAACGGATCGCCAACCTGCGAGACGACCCGCGGTTCGCCGGTCGGGTGGTGTTCGTCGAGGACTACGACATGAACGTCACGCGACACATGATCCAGGGGGTCGACGTCTGGCTCAACAACCCGCGACGCCCGCTCGAGGCGTCCGGCACCAGCGGCATGAAGGTCGTGCTGAACGGCGGCCTGAACTGCTCGATCCTGGACGGCTGGTGGGCCGAGGCGTTCAACGGCAAGAACGGCTTCGCGATCGGCAACGGCACGCAGCACGTGGACGACGAGATCACCGACGAGCGCGACGGCGAGCTGCTCTTCGAGACGCTCCGCGACCAGGTGATCCCGTGCTACTACGACCGCGACGCGGACGGCCTGCCCCACCGCTGGATCGACATGATGGTCGACTCGATCGCGACCCTCGCGGCGCAGTTCAGCGCCCACCGCATGGTGCAGGACTACGTGAAGCTCTGCTACCTGCCCGCCGCGGGCGGCGTGAGCGCCGAGATGCGCTAAGGACGGCGCCGCCTACCCCGGCCGGTTTTTGACAAGATCAACGGGATGAGCAGGATGGCGGTGACAAGCCCCACCTAGTTCATCCTGTTGATCCTGTCCAGCTTTCTTCGTCGAGAAACATCCACACGGGAATGGCAACACGCGTCACCTCGCCGGACGACCCCGCTCTTCGTGCTTTGGGCAAGGCGCTCGCCGAGCGTGCGGCGAACGTTGATCGCGCAGGGCAGTGGCCGGCGGAGCAGCTGCGGCTTTGTGGCGAGGCGGGCGTCTTCGAGTGGTTCGTCCCGCGCGAGCACGGCGGCCAGGGTTGGGCCGACGCCGACATCACCCGCGGCTACCTGCAGCTCTCGCAGGCGTGCCTGACGACCACGTTCGTGATCACACAACGCGTCGGCGCCATGAGGCGGATCGCCGGCTCGGCGAACGACGAGCTCAAGCAACGGCTGCTGCGCGCCATGCTCGCGGGGGAGACGGCCACCACGGTGGGCATCTCCCACCTCTCTACCAGCCGCCGCCACCTAGCGCGGCCGGTGCTCACCGCCGAGTCGACCGAAGCGGGGTACCGGCTCGACGGCTACGCCCCGTGGGTGACCGGCGCCGAGGCGGCGGACTACGTGGTCGTCGGCGCGGTGCTCACGGACGACGGCCGCCCGACCGAAGGCGAGTTGCTTGTCGCGGTCGACACCTCGCAAGACACCGTCACCGCGCCGCCGGCGTTCGACATGGTCGCCCTCTCCGCCAGCAAGACCGGCGCGCTGAAGCTCGACGGCTACACGGCGCCGCGGGCGGACGTCGTCGCCGGGCCGATCGAGAAGGTGATGACCCAGGGCACGGGCGGCACGACCGGCGGGCCACAGACGTCGACCCTGGCGATCGGGGCCGCGTCTGCCAGCCTCGACCTGCTTGCCACCGAAGCGGACCGCCGGCCCGACCTGCACGACGCGCACGCCGCGTTGTCCGCCGAGCACGCGGAGCTGGAGAACGACCTGCTGGCCGCGGCCCGGGGCGAGCCGGCGTGCAGCAGCGAGTCGCTCCGCCAGCGGGCCAACAGCCACGTGCTGCGGTGTAGCCAAGCCGCGCTCACGGCGACCAAGGGCGCCGGCTACCTGAGCGACGCGCTCGCCGGCCGGCTCTGCCGTGAAGCGTTGTTCTTCCTCGTGTGGAGCTGCCCCCAGCCGGTGCAGAACGCCAACCTGTGCGAGCTTGCCGGCATCTCTGATTGAACGATCGCGAGTCGACAGGTCTTGTGAGTGGGGGAGATGAGGAGATGCTGGCGACATGGGAGATCGCAAGCGTAGCGCGGTATCACCAAGCCTGCCGTACCGGGCGCGAGCGTAGAGTGATCGATTCGAGGTCGTCATTACGCTTTTTATCCCCCCTATCACCAACATCCCCTCATCCCCTTACTGGAAACGACTAAAAGTGCCCAACGAAGAACCCATCGTCGTCTGGCACGAGCAGGCCATTACTCGGGCGGAGCGTGAATCGCTCGGCGGGCACCGGGGAGCGGTGGTTTGGTTCACGGGGCTCAGCGGCTCGGGCAAGAGCACGGTCGCCAACGCCGTCGACGCCCTGCTTCACGCCCGCGGGGTGCGGACGTACGTGCTCGACGGCGACAACGTCCGCCACGGGCTGAACGCCACGCCGCAGTTGCTCGCCGAGAAGCACGGCGAGGCGTTCGGCGAGCGGTTCGGTCTGGGGTTTGCGCCCGAAGACCGGGTGGAGAACATCCGCCGCATCGGCGAGGTGACCAAGCTGCTGGCCGACGCCGGCGTGGTGGTGCTCACCGCCTTCGTGAGTCCCTACCGGGCCGACCGCGACGCGGTGCGGGCGACCGTAGGCGGAGGCATCGGCGATGACGCCCACGGCGGCGGCGACTTCGTCGAGGTGTTCGTCGACACGCCGCTGGAGGTGTGCGAAGCCCGCGACCCGAAGGGCCTCTACAAGAAGGCCCGCGCGGGGGAGATCAAGCACTTCACCGGCATCAGCGACCCGTACGAGGCCCCCGAGCACGCGGAGCTAACGCTCGCCGCCGGCGACCGCGACGTGAAGTCGCTCGCCGAAGAAGTGATCGCGTATCTCGACGCGTATCTCGACTCGTCGGGCGTTCTCAAGCCGCCCGCGCCGTAGAAGCGTTGCCCGCTCAACGCTGGCCGCTCGACAGTGTCCGTTTGATACAGCCCGAGCCTTCCTACGCGTCGAGCCGCGTTCTAAGCGTCGCATCACTGGAGTTGCGTCACTCGGGATTCGCCAATGCGACGCACGCGACCCGCGATAGCCGCTCGCGCAGCGCGTCCTCTCCCACGGTGAACGCCACCTCGATCGTCACCGCCCGCACCGGCGTGTCGCCGACGGCCGGCACGCCGATCTTCACGAGGTCCTTGTGCGTGCAGACGAGCGTTTCCGCCGACGCGCTGCGCGCCACGGCCGACAGCCGATCGATGTCGTCCCGCGTGTAGCGGTGATGGTCCGGGTACTCGACGGCCTCGACCACCCGGGCGCCGAGCGACTCGACGGTCCGCCGGAATGCCGCCGGGTTGCCGATGGCGCTCACCGCCACGACTCGCCGTCCGCTCAGGTCGGCCGCCGGGCCGACGTCACACGCCGCCTCGTCGTACGGCCCGGCGCCGGCGAGCGCCTCGATCAGCCGTGCGGGACGGGTGATCGACTCGCACCACACCGCGTCGGGCGCGTGCCGGGCGACACGCTCTCGCACGTTGTCGCATGTCGGCCGCTCAACCTGGTCGGACCGGGTCAAGCACACCACGTCTGCCCGGCGCACATTGGCGAAGGGCTCACGCAGCGTGCCGCGCGGGAACACGTGCCCAAAGCCGAACGGGCATGTGGCGTCGACGAGCACGATGTCTAAGTCACGCACCAGCCGGCGGTGCTGGAAGCCGTCGTCCAGCACGATCGCCTCCGCGGCGAGTTCCTCGACCGCCGCGGTGGCCGCCGAGACGCGGTCTGGGTTCTGCAGGTGCGGAACGTCGGGCAGGCTCTGCTCGAGCTCCAGCGCCTCGTCGTTCGGCCCGCCGTCGTCGGCGCCGTAGCCGCGGCTGACCAACGCAACCCGCACGCCGTGCTCCCGCAGCCGCTGGGCGACCCAGCGGACCATCGGCGTCTTGCCGGTGCCGCCGAGCGTCAGGTTGCCGACGCTCACCACGGGCGCCGGCGCCGCGTGCGTGAGTTGCGGACGGGTGTCGTAAAACCGGTTCCGCCACCAGACCCCCGCGCGGTAAGGCCCCTCGGCCGCAAGCAGGCCGAGCCGCGTGAGCAACGCCGCCGCGCCGCGGCGCCTGCCGCTCACCAAGTCGTAAAAATCGGACGCCCGCAAGCGATCGCTCGTGCGTTGGGGACTGCGGAGGGCGGCCGCTGCGTGGCCGCGCCCGTATACTGAACTCGTCGGAGGCGTTTTCCGCCATCCCGACCTTCACGACCGGACCGCGTCACTCCCGCCACGATCGATGCCCGCCGCCCCCCCTGCCCCGTCCGCTGCGCCGCCCGCTTCCGACAACGCCCGGGTTGTCGAGCAGCGCGTCCGGCAGGCCAGCCGCGACGTGCTGGCCGGCGACATCGCGACCGCGCTCGCCAAGCTGCTGCTGGGCGCGTTGGTGTTCCTGGCCGTCGCCGCTTTGCTGGAACACTGGGTCACGCCGAGCGGTCTGCGGCGGGCCGAGCGCTGGGGGCTGTGGACGATCGGGCTGGTCGGCCTCGTCGCCTACGCGGTCCGTCGGTTGGGACCGCTGGTCGTGCGGCGGGTCAATCCGCTTTACGCGGCGAGCCAGATCGAACGCGAGGCGCCGACCCTCAAGAACAGCGTGCTGAACCTGCTGCAACTGCGCGAGGCGCCGGCCGCGGTGCGGGCCACTCTCGAACGGCAGGCCGCCCAACGGCTCGCCGCCGCGGGAGACACGCCGCTCGATCGGGCCGAGCTGGTGCGGCTCGGCTACGTGTTGCTGGCGATCCTGCTCGCTTTGGGCGTGTACACGATCGCCTCGCCCAAGAACCTCTTTGTGTCGGCCGCGCGGATCGTGGCCCCGTGGAGCGACCTGGCCGCGCCGACCCGTGTGAGCATCGACGACCTCACGCCTGGCAATTTGGAAGTCAGCCAGGGCGAGACGGTCGAGATCACCGCCCGGGTGCTGGGGCTTGAGACCGACGAGCCGGTGGAGCTTGTGTACACCACCGGCGATGGCCGGCTGCGTGACGAGCGGCTCACGATGCGGGCCGGCGAGAGCGGCGTGCGCTTCTCGGCACGATTACCGGCCGGCTCCAGCGCCGAGGCGTTGCTCGGCCTGCAGAGCGACGTGACGTACCGCCTCGAGGCGGGCGACGCGCGGACCGAGGCGTTCGAGCTGCGTGTCGCCGCGGCGCCGACCATCGCGCCGGTCGCTATTCAATACGACTACCCGGCGTACACCGGGTACCTCGACACCACGATCGACGGCGGCGGCGACATCCGCGCGATCGAGGGCACACGAGTCACCGTGCGGGCCGAGGCGAACCTGCCCATCGACGCGGCGCAGATCGATCGGGGCGCCGACGGCACGCCCGACGTCCGCATGCAGGTCGATGGCCCAACGGCCACCGGTGGCTGGACGCTGAAGCGTTCCAGCGACGCGATGCGCGAGACGTCGAGCTACGTGCTCCGCTTCAGCGCCATCGACGGCCAGGCCAACGCCGATCCGCCGGTCTACCGCGTTGAGACGATCGCCGACCTGCGGCCGGAGGTGCGGCTCATCGCGCCCGAGAGTCCGCGGCTCACCGTTGGAATGGACGCCCCGGTTGAGTTCCGCGTGTCGGCCCGCGACCCCGACTTCGCGCTCTCGAAGCTACGTTTGCTCGGCGATGTCGGGGGGCGATCGCGCGTGTGGGAGGACTTGCTGGAAGCCAACTCCGAAGGGCCGGTGGAGCGGACGCTTGTTCGCACGCCGCGTGAGCTGGGGCTGCGGCCTGGCGACGTGCTCGACTATCGGTTCGTCGCCGCCGACAACCGCACGCCGCAGGCCAACGTCGTCGAGTCTCCGACGAAGCAACTCGTGGTCGCCGATGAGGACCCGAGACCAGAAGGTGGGCAGCCCGACCCTGGAGCCGATGGCCGACCCGACGATGCCGGACAACAGCAGCAAGGCGATAACGAATCGCCAGCGAATGACCGCGGCGACGGTGAGTCAGACCAAGGCGACGCCGGCGGCAAGCCGAACGCTCCGAGCGGTCAACCAGAGCCAGGGCAACGCCAGCCTGAGCCATCGCAGTCCGGCGCCGGTGAGCAATCCGAACCGCAGACGACCCGCCCCTCGGAGAACGACGAGGAAGAGCCCAGTGAAGAAGGCGGCGACTCGCAGGGACAGCCCGGCGGCATGCAGGGCCCCGGAGGCAACGGCGAAGACGGCGAGAACGAACAACCCGGAGGCGCCGGCCAGTCGTCCGACCAGTCGAGCGACGGATCGCAGAACGGGCCGCCGTCGCAGGGTGGTTCGCAGGGTTCGCAGGGCGGAGACTCCCAGGCCGAGCCGGGCCAACAACGGCCGGACGGCTCGAGTGGTTCGCGATCCAACGATCGCGGCGGCGACAACGCGGGCGGTCCATCGGAGCTTGGCGAGGACGAGAGTGGCGGCGGTGAGCCCGGCGGCGGTGAGCCCGGCGACGGCGCCGGCTCGGAGTCGCCCGTCGCCCGCGACGGCGGCGACGACGCCGAGGCCTTCGAGCGGATTCGCGAGCACCTCGATCAGCAACAGGCATCTGAAGGCTCAGACAATGGTGGCGACGGGCAGCCCCGTGACGGGCAGCCAAGCGACGACCCAAGCGGGGCGGACCCCGGGGCGGGTGATCGCCAGGAAGGTGGACGCCCGGACAACCAACCGGGCGGCGCCGATCAAGGAATGAACCCGCGCGACGGAACGCCCGAATCACCGGAACGGGACGGCGGCGCGGCGGCGGACGGCGAGGGACGCCGCGGTGAGCGATCGGACTCCGCCACGAGCGACCGGGGCGGCGACACCACCTCGGGACGACCGACCGACCCGAGCGCCGGCCCACGCGAGGGCACGGGCGAGGCCGGTGAAAACCAGGCCGCGGATCGTGGCACGGGCCAGTCGGCCGATCGCGGCGCCGGAGAAACCTCGGGCCAGCCGGGTCGGCAGCAGACGGCTGACGGCAAAACCGGCGAGTCGAGCGGCGACACGCCCGGCGAGGGCTCGGCTTCGCGCGACGGCAACGATGCGACCGGGGACGGGGCGGGCGATTCGGCTGGCGACGCAAACAGCGAAGCGGCCGGCGACTCCGCGAATCAACGGCCCGCTGGCGAAGGCCAGGCCGATCGCAAAGGCCCACCCGAGCGCGAAGGCCAACCAGCTCGTGAAGGCCAACCCGGCAAGCCGACGGACGGCTCGAACCAACGCGGCGACGGCGAACCGGGCGATTCAAGCCGCAACGGTGAGCAAGGCGCGGCGGACGGCCAACGCGGCGACGGCCAGCCGACAGGTCAATCCACCGGGGACCGCCCCGCCGGCGAAGCCCAACGAGGCGAGTGGCAAGAACGGACGGAGACCGGCGATCCGTCCGACTCACAGCAGCCCAGCTCGGAACAAGCGGGCGGCTCAGAAAACAACGGCCGGCCACAACGCGATGCCACGGGCAGCGACGCCGAAGACGGCGACGAGGCGAACCTCGATTACGCCCGCCAGCAAACCGAGCTCACGCTCGACAAGCTGGCCGATCAGCTGGCCAACGGCGAGGCCGATCGAGAACTGCTCGACAAACTCGGCTGGAGCGAGCAGGACCTGCGACGGTTCGTCGATCGCTGGCGGGGGCGTCAGCGGCGGGCCGCCCGATCGCAAGACGGCGCCGCGGAGCTAGACTCGGCGTTGCGTAGCCTCGGCCTGCGTCCCGACGGGCCAACCGCCGGCCCGGCAGCACGAGACGACACGCTGCGAGACCTACGCGAGGGCGTGCGGACGCCCGCCCCGCCCGCGCTGCGAGAACGGCTGCGGTATTACAACCGCGGTGTCGGCGCCGCGACGGGCTCAGACGACTGAGCGACGGCCGACGCCGACGAGGCCTCCGACAGCCGCCAGGAGCAAAGCCGCGGGCTCGGGGATCGCCGTGGGGCCAACGTCTTGCAAGCCGGGCAGCACGCGGTCGCGCCACACCGTGTAGTCGGCGATATCGACCACCCCGTCCAGGTTCCCGTCGGCCAGCAGGAACTCGCTCGAACCGAACGTGCCCGCGAAGACGTCGTAGTCCGAGAACTCAACGAGGTGATTGCCGTTGTAGTCGCCCAGGCGCGCCAGGCTGTCGCGCCATGCGTTGTAGTCGGCCAAGTCGATGACGCCGTCGCCGTTGCCGTCCGCGTCGAGCTCGGTGATCGAACCGAAAGTCTGCTCGAGCAACGCGATGTCGTGGTAGTCGACGCGGCCGTTGCCGTCGTAGTCACCCCGGCCTTCGGGCGCGACGATCGGCGCCGCGGCTTCCCAAACAAAAAAGTCTCCCAGATCGACCACGCCGTCGCCGTCGCCGTCGGCGAGCAGCCGCTCGGTCGATCCGTAGGTCGACTCGAACACCAGCAGGTCGCCGAAGTCGACCGTCCCGTTGCCGTCGTAGTCGCCCGGATCCGGGGCGGCGACCCGCGACCGCGGGTCGGCGAGCATGACCTCCCAGGTGACGAGCTGGATCCAGTTGGCGACCTCGGTGGTCAGTCGATCCGAGTCCCAATTGCCGACATCGCGCGTTACGTTTTGTCCGACTTGCGAGCGGCCGAGGATGGAAGTCTGAATCACAGTCGAGGCGACGAAGCGACCGACGTCGCGGCTCATGTGGATCGTGTCGCGGTACAATTCACCCGTGAAGCTCAGCGGCGCGTCGCCCGCATCGATGCGTTGCCGCATCTCCCAGATGACCTTGCCGGCGCTGGCGAGCCGCGTGCGGCCGGGGAAGAGTTCGGCGACGCTGTCGTAGAGCAGGTCGTGATAGTCTTCGGCGTAGATCGACAGCTGGTCGGGGCTGTCCAGGACGTCGCTCTCCCAAAGGTTCCAGGCCGAGTCAGCGCGTCCCGCCCACGGGCCGTAGACGATGACCTCGGTCGTTCCACCGGAGCCGACGTCCGCGGCGCCGACGAAGTCTTGGATCCGCGCGACCTCCGTGGACAGCGTCGGGAACTCGATCGACGGAAACGTTTGTAGCGTGAGGTAGTCCCACGAATTGTTCGGCAGGGCTTCGTCGTGGTAGCCGTACTGCTCCGTGATGACGGTGCCCGACGCCGTCGGATCGTTCCACATCCGGTCGAGCGTCGAGTTGCCGCGGGCGTGGTAGCCGATTGACACATCGACCCCGAGCCGCTGCTCGAGCATCGCCTCGGTGCCCCCCTGCAGCGTGTCGAGCGTGAAGCTGTTGCCGACTTGGTAAAGCGACAACGCGGCGACGTTGCTGACGAACAGCACAGCAGTCGCGGTCGCGAACGAGCGACGCATGCTGCCTGCGGTGATCGCGTAGAACCAGCTCTTAGCGCACTGCGCATTCATCGATGCCAACCTCGACCTTCTGTTCCGAAAAGGCGGCGCCGCTTGCCTCTCACGCCGGCAGATTCACTATAGCCAACCGCTGCTTTCGGAAGCACGTATTAGTCGTGCGTCTAAACGATTCAGCCAGCACAATCGAACGTCACGCCAGCGGGCGCCACGCCGGCCGCTCGCCCCCGCCCGCGGGTGGGTCTAGAGTGGGTGGCACGGTCGTCACGCGGCGGCCGGTAGCGTCTCTCCCCGCTTCCCGGTGATTCCGGCTCGAACCAGGCACGCACGATGACGGGGCGTCCCCCCTCGCCAAGATATCTCGTCCCGTTCCAACCGAAGCGGATCCCGCACCACTTCGTTGACCTATTGGTGATCGGCGGCGGCGTGGCGGGGTTGCGTGCGGCGATGGAGGCCGACCCCGCGCTGAGCGTGCTGATCGTCACCAAGGATGCACTGCGGGAATCCAGCAGCGCGTACGCCCAGGGCGGCATCGCCGGCGTGATGGCGCCGGAGGACGAATTTGAGAACCACGTCCGAGACACGCTCGTCGCCGGCGGCGGGCTGTGCGATCGCCAGGTGGTCGAGTCAGTCGTCCACGAGGCGCCGCGGCACATCCGCGACCTGATCGAGTGGGGCACCCGGTTCGATCTGGCCGACGACGGCGAGCTGCGCCTCGGCCGCGAGGGCGGGCACAGCCACCACCGCATCGCGCACGCCTTCGGCGACGCCACCGGCCGCGAGATCATGCGAGCCATGCGGCGGTACGCTCGCGAGAAGCTCGCCGCGCAGATCTGGGAGAACACGTTCACGATCGACCTGCTCACGGTCCCCGGCGAAGCGGACCGGCACGAGTGCCGCGGCGCCCTCGTGTGGAACGCCGAGCACGGCAAGACATTCGTTTGGGCGAAGCAGACGATCCTCGCGACGGGCGGCGCCGGGCAGCTGTACCGCGAGACGACCAACCCGCCGGTCGCCACCGGCGATGGCCACGCGATCGCGTACCGCGCCGGCGCTGAGCTGGCGGACATGGAGTTCATGCAGTTCCACCCCACGGTGCTGTACATCGCGGGCAGCAGCCGAAGCCTCATCACTGAGGCCGTGCGTGGCGAGGGCGCATGGCTGGTCGACAACACGGGCCATCGTTTCATGCCGGACCACGACGAACGCGGCGAGCTGGCGCCGCGGGACGTGGTGAGCCAGGCGATCGTGCAGCAGATGGAAGAGACGCGTCACTCGTGCGTTTATCTCGACCTGACGCACCTCGAAGCGTCGCATGTCCGCGAGCGGTTCCCGGGCATCACGCGGATGTGCGGCGAGTTCGGCATCGACATCACGGCCGACCGGATCCCGGTGCGTCCCGGAGCCCACTACATGATCGGCGGCGTGCGGGTCGATGATCGGGGCGCCACGAGCGTTCCCCGTTTGTGGGCGGCCGGCGAGGTGACCAGCAGCGGCCTGCACGGCGCCAATCGCTTGGCGTCGAACAGCCTGTTGGAGGGCCTGGTCTACGGCGGGCGGGCCGGTGCCGCGGCCGCTGCGGCGGCGGCCGCCGAGCCCGATTCGTTTCACGCGATCCCACTGGAACACGCCGCCGACACCGCCGAGCATGAGCCGCTGGACCTGGAAGATATCCGCAACTCGCTGCAGAGCCTGCTGTGGCGATCGGCCGGCGTGTGGCGCGACGCAGAGCGGCTGTCCGAGGCGCTTTCCAGCATCCACCAGTGGCGGTCCTACGTGCTGAGCCGGCAGCTGACCACGCCCGCAGGCTGGGAACTGCAGAACCTGATCGAGGTCGCCGAGCTGGTAATCCGCGCCGCCCTTGCCCGAGAAGAGTCTCGCGGGGTGCATCTGCGGACCGACTTCCCCAAGTCGATCGACGCCTTCGCCCGTCAGCGAGTGCGATCTCGCCGGTCGGAGTCGGGCCTGGTAACCGAGCTCGTCGGCGCCTAGTGGGCGACCACTTGTGCTCGTCGGTCCGACGCCGGCGAACCCTTCCTCCGCTCGCCGCGTAGCGGCTGTCGAACGGTCCTGTTGGGCTTGTCGGGCAAGCCGAGCGGGATAGACAAAATGAGCGGGAAGCCGGTACGTTTTCTGGCTTCGCAAAGCGTGACCGACACGAAGTAAGTCCTGGGCGCCAAAGCAAATCGGATGAGTGACTCCTCAACTACCAGCCCCCCGGCAGCGGCCTCCGAGCGGCCGATGATCGAGGCCGACGGGCTCTCGAAGTTCTACGGCGACTTCGCCGCGACGCGAGACGTGACCTTCACGATCCGCGAGGGCGAGGTCGCGGCGTTCCTGGGCCCGAACGGCGCCGGCAAGAGCACCACGATGAAGCTGCTGACCGGCTACCTGGCCCCCTCGGCCGGGTCGGCGCGGATCGCCGGGCACAACGTGTCGAGCGACCGCATCGAGGCCTCCAAGCGGCTCGGCTACCTGCCGGAGAACGGCCCGCTGTACGCGGACATGAGCCCCCGCAGCCTGCTGCGGTTCTTCGGCGAGGCCCGCGGCATGAACGGCGCGGCACTGCGCAATGCCACCGATCGCGTCATCGACCAGTGCCGTCTAGAAGCGGTCATCGGCAAGCCGATCGGCAAGCTCAGCAAGGGCTACCGCCAACGCGTCGGCATGGCGCAGGTGCTGCTTCACGAGCCGGACGTCCTGATCCTCGACGAGCCCACGGCGGGCCTCGACCCGAACCAGATCCGCGAGGTGCGGAAGCTCATCCGCGAGCTGGGCGAGACGAAGACCGTGCTGCTGAGCACGCACATCCTGCAAGAGGTCGAGGCGATGTGTAACCGCGTCGTCTTCATCAACGAGGGCCGCGTGGTGTTCGACGGCACGCCGCAAACGCTGGGAGATGGCGTCGATCACCTGGACGAGAAGTTCCACCTACTCACCGGCGCCGCCATCTGACCGGTCGGCAGCGCCGATGAAGGAAAGATGTTGGGAGGGTTGGAAAAGTTGAGATGGCAACTCGCGGGGCGCTCTCCGTAGAGCCGTCAGTCGTCTGAGCGACTCCTGACAGCCACGCGGACAAGAACCGGTCGACCCCGAAAAGCCGCCACCACCCCATCCCCTCACCCCCCCTATCTCCCCACCTAAACCCACCACTCAAACGGCGGAAACATCTCTCCCATGAACCCGACTGTTCTTGGCGCGATCTTTCGTCGCGACTTTGTCAGCTACTTCTCGAACCCGACCGGGTACGTCTTCATCTGCGTGTTCGTCATGCTGAGCTCGCTGGCGGCGTTCTGGCCACCCGCGTTCTTCGGCAACAACCTGGCGAACCTCGACCAGCTCTCCGGCTGGATGCCGTTCATCCTGCTGGTGTTCATCCCGGCGATCTCGATGAGCATCTGGGCCGAGGAGCGGCGCCAGGGCACCGACGAGCTGCTGCTCACGCTGCCCGCGACCGACTTCGACGTTGTGCTGGGTAAGTTCCTCGCCGGCGTGGCGATCTACACGGTCGCCCTGCTCTTCTCGATGTTCTCGATCTTCCTTGTGTTCTCGTGGGGCCTCGGCTCGCCGGACGCGGGGCTCTTCGTCGGCTCGTACCTCGGGTACTGGTTCGTCGGCATCGCGATGCTGTCGATCGGCATGGTGGCGTCGTTCCTGACGAGCAACCTGACCGTGGGCTTCATCCTGGGCATGGTGTTCAACGCCCCGCTCGCGTTGTTCGGCGTAGCGGACCTGATCTTCAAGAACCCGGCGACGGCGCAGGTCGTCCGCCAATGGAGCGCGCTGGAGCAGTTCACGGACTTCGAGCGCGGCGTCGTTAGCGTATCGAGCGTCGTGTATTTCCTCAGCATCGCGGCCGTCATGCTGTACGTGAGCATGGTGCTCATCAGCAAACGGCACTGGGCCGGCGGCGACGAGGGCGAGACCAAGGGCGCCCACTACTTCGTCCGGGCGCTCTGCCTGCTGGCGATCATCGGCGCGGCGAACGTGTTCCTCACCAACCACGACGCCCGGGCCGACATGACCACCGAGGGGCTCAACAGCCTCTCGGAGAGCACGATGGAGCTGGTCGAGGACATCGGCGACGACGAAGACGTGCCGCCCATTCGGGTCGACGCCTACGTGAGCCCCAACGTGCCGGCCGAGTACGCCGCACAGAAACGCAATCTGCTCTCAACGCTCGACGAGCTGTCGGCCACCAGCGGCGGCAAGATCCGCGTCACCAAACACGAGATCGAGAACTTCAGCGAGCAGGCCACGCTCGCCGAACGGGCCTACGGCATCGAGCCCCGCACGGTCATCACCAGCATCCGGGGCGCCCGCAAGCAGGAAGAGATCTTCCTGGGCGCGGCTTTCAGCTGCGGGCTCGACAAGGTGGTGCTGCCGTTCATCGATCGGGGCATCCCCGTCGAGTACGAGGTCGTGCGTTCGATCACCACCGTTGCCCAGCGGAAGCGGCAGCGGCTGGGGCTGCTGAAGACCGCCGTCGAGCTCAACGGCGGCTTCAGCATGCAGGGCGCGACCGAACCCACGCAGCTGATCACCGAGCTCAAGAAGCAGTACGACGTGGTTGACGTCGACCCGGCCAACCCGATCACCGACACGTACGACGTGCTGCTGGCCGTGCAGCCGTCGAGCCTTGGCCCGGCGGAGATGGACAACTTCGTCGACGCGGTCCGGTCGGGGCAGCCGACAGCGATCTTCGAGGACCCGTTCCCGATCCCCAACTTCTGGCCGAGCGTGGTCGGCACGTCGCAGCCCAACCCGCCGCAGGGCGGCGGCATGATGGGCATGTTCGGCGGCGGCCAGCCGGGCGCGCCCAAGGGCGACATCAGCCAGCTCTGGAACCTCATCGGCGTCCGAATGACCGGCGACGAGATCATCTGGCAAGACTACAACCCCTACCCGCGTGCGGCCGACTTGGTCGAGTCGACCTGGGTCTTCGTCGACGAAGCCAATGGCGCCATGGAGCCTTTCGCGGCGCTCGACCCGGTGACCGCTGGGCTGCGGCAGATCCTGATGCTGTTCCCGGGGTCCGTGCGGGGCGACACGTCGTCCGACATCGAGTTCACGCCGCTCACCGTCACCGGCAGCAACACCGGCACGCTCACGCACAGCGACATCCAGATGGCCGCCCGCGCGGGCTTCGGCCTCCGGCAGCGGCGTACCGGCGAGCAGTACGTGCTAGCCGCCCGCCTTCAGGGAGAGGCGAGCCTCCAGACCGAGCTCTCGCTCGAGACGCTCACGGACGACTCCGCAGAAGACGAGGCGGACAACGCCGACGACACGGCGCCCGAGCCGACGCCCATCAACGCGATCGTCGTCGCGGACATCGACTGCCTGGCCGACCCGTTCTTCGCCATTCGCGAGATGGGCGCCAGCGACGACCTGCTCGTGCAGTGGAACTTCCAGAACGTGGCGTTCGTGCTCAACGTGCTCGACTCGCTGGCGGACGACGGTCGGTTCCTCGAGGTCCGCAAGCGGACCCGTCAGCACCGCATCCTCAGCAAGATCGAGGAGGCCACCGAGGACTTCCGCAACGAGGCGAGCAAGGAGGCGGACAAGTTCAAGAAGGACACCGTCGAAGAGATCGAGGCCGTGCGGCGAGAGTTCGAAGAAGAGATCGCGAAGATCGAGGCCCGCACGGACCTGCAGACGGTCGCCAAGCAGCAACTGATCGACATCACCCGGGCGCGGCTCAGCCGAGAGCGGGACGTGAAGATCGAGTCGCTCGAGCAGGCACGCGACCGCCAGATCCGCCAGAGCGAGCGCGACCTGGACGGCCGCGTCCGGGGCGTGCAGGACTTCTACAAGACCGCGGCGGTGCTGCTGCCGCCGATCCCGCCGATCCTGCTGGCCTTCTTCGTCTTCTTCCACCGACGCGAGGCCGAGCGTGAGGGCGTCGCCAAGTCGCGCCTGCGTTACGGCAAGGCGCCGGACACCGATGAAGAGACCCTATGAAGGGAGAGGGCGAGATGAGGCGGATGCCAGCCAACGGCCCGTCGCCGATCCCGCATGGCGTCCCGGCCCGAGCATCCCCCTTCAAAAAACCGATCCCCGTTTGAAGCTCACAGACCACCGGCTGGTCAGTCCCGAAAGACCGCCATCTCCTGATCCCCACCTATCTCCCCGTCTCCCTAACTAAACGTCGCACTCAGCAAGACCGATGAAAGAAAGCTCGCAAACGCTTTGCTTCTTAGGCGCCGCGGCGGCCGCGGTGGCGATCGCCGTGTTGACGCGGCCGTCGGACGCCACCTACGAGGTGAGCGACCTGATCGGCAAGCCGCTCACCAAGGCGTTCCAGGCCGAGGAGGCGAAGTCGCTCAAGATCCTCGCCTTCAACGAAGACACCGCCACGCTCCGTGAGTTCGAGGTGGCCGAGGAGGGCGGCGTGTGGTCGATCCCCTCGCAGGGCGACTACCCGGCCGACGCCGATCAACAGATGGCCGAGGCCGCCACGGCGGTGATGGACCGCGAGATCCTGTCGATCGTCAGTCAGAGCGCCGCCGACCACGAGGACTACGGCGTCGTTGAGCCCTCGCCGAGCCTGACCGTCGGCCAGCGCGGCGTGGGCAAGCGGGTCACACTCGCCAAGAGCGACGGCTCCGCGTTGGTGGACCTGATCATCGGCAAGGAAGTGAAGGACGAGCCGGACCAACGCTACGTCCGCCGGGCGAATCAGGACGTCGTGTACGTCGTCGAGATCGACGACGAGAGTCTCTCGACCAAGTTCGAAGACTGGATCGAGGACGACCTGCTCGACCTCAGCCCGTGGGACATCCAGCGGGTGCAGATCCAGGACTACACGGCGGAGCTCGTGATGCGTGGCTTCCAGGCGTCCATCAACTGGGACCGCCGCAGCGACATGACGCTCGTCTACGACGACGAGGACTCGAAGTGGGTCCCCGGCGAGCTGCTCGCGTTCGACGGTGAGACGAAAGACTTTGTGCCGTTCGAGCTCACCGCTGAGGAGGAGCTGAACGCCGACGCGTTGGGCGACCTCAAAAGCGCGCTGGACGACCTGCGGATCGTCGACGTGGAGACCAAGCCGGCCGGCCTGAGCGCCGACCTCCGCGCGGGCGAGGACTTCTTGAAGAACAACGAGTCGGTCGCGAGCCTCGTGCGGCGCGGCTTCGCGCCCGTGCCGATGGCCGACGGCCAGACCGAGATCCTCTCCACTGAGGGCGAGGTCGTGTGCTCGCTCAAGACCGGGGTGGAGTACGTGCTGAGGTTCGGCGACCTGCAGGTTTCTGAGGAAGAAGCCACCGGCGACGCCGAAGCCGAAGGCGCCGATAAGGACGAGTCAAGCGGCGTCAACCGCTACCTGTTCGTCAGCGCTCGCGTGAACGAAGCGCTGGTCGCGAAGCCAGAGCTGGACGACCTGCCGGAGCTTCCAGCAGGGGCCGACGAAGCCGCCGACGGCGGCGAGACCGAGGAAGCGTCCGCGGCGGAGAACTCCACTGACCCCGAGGCCGAGGCCGACGACTCAACCGAGGGAGCCAGCGGCGACGACGAACTCGAGGCACTGATCGCCGAGCGCAAGGAGATCGAGGCGAAGAATCAGTCGGCGCTCGACGAGTATCAGTCGAAGCTCAAGGCCGCCCGCGAGCGGGTCGATGCGCTCAACGCCCGGTTCGGCGACTGGTACTACGTGATCTCGAACGAGGTCTACACGAAGATCCGGCTCGGCCGGGATCAGGTCATCTCGGCGAAGGAGCCAGAAGAAGACTCGCAGGACCCCGGCGCCGACTCGATGAGCGGTGATCCGCTGCCGCCGGGGCTGCCGAGCTTTGGCATCGACGCCGGTAATAACGTCGCCGGCGATGACGTCTCAGTTGATAACGTCGCGGCTGATGAGCCGACCGCCGACCAAGACGCCGCGGTCGTTGGCGAAACCGAGGCGGTAGCGGATTCGACCGCGGCAGAGTCGACAATCGATGAGCCGGCCATCAAGGAATCGCTCGTCGAAGAGCCGCCCGTCGAAGAGTCCGCCGCCCTCGACGCAGCCAACGCGGAAGCCCAAGCAACGCCCGCCGAAGCACCCGTCGCTGTTGAGTAAGACGCGAGTAGCACGGCTGCCGAGAGGAGCCCGGTCTAACCGGCCCCGACGTCCTCGCCCAGCGAGCGGAGCAGCTCGAGGCTGAAGAGGCCGGTGTTGTGGCCGTCGCCGAACTCGATGCGGTAGGCGTACGCTCCCACGGGCGTCATGCCGGCGATCGTGATCGGCCGGGCCTCGGCGGCGGACAGCACCGGCAGCTGCGTCGGCGGGGGCGCCGGCGCCTTGCGCTTCTCGCGGCAAGAGGCGCACGGGCACGCATCGCGGAGATCGGTCGCCCGATACTCACGCTCGGCGCCGTCGCTCCACGCGATGCGGAGCCGGGAGTCGTCGACGCGGCTGAGGGCGGTCGGGCTAGCGGTGGCTTGGCTCATCGATCTCGGTCTCGGTCTCAAACGTCGGTCACAGCGTTGCGCCGGTCGACGAATCGGCGGCTCTTCCCCTCGCTGCGGGGCAGGCTCATCAGCGGCGCCAGGCGGACGTCGATCCGCAGCCCCAGCCTCGACCGGAGCTCGTCGGCGATCCGCGCCGGCTGCTGCAGCCGGTCCTCGACCTCGACGACGACCTCGTCCATCTGCCCCCGCTTGGTGACCGTCACGCGGTGCTCGGTTACCTCGGGGAAGCTACGCAGCACCCGCTCGATCGACGAGGGGAAAAGGTTCACGCCCCGCACGACCATCATGTCGTCGGCCCGGCCGAGCACGCCGCCGGCGAGGCGGACGAAGCCGCAACCCCCCGGCTCGATCGGCCCCGTTGGTCCCGTTGAACCCGTTGGACCCGTCAGCCACTCGGGCCGCACCAGGTCGCCGGTGCGATAGCGGATGACCGGCGAACCGTGGCGCCCCAGCGGCGTGAGCACGAGATGCGACAGCTCGCCCGGGCCGGCCGGCTTGCCGGTTTCGACCGACAGGAACTCGGCCCAGAACTCGGTCTCGATGATCCGCAGCCCGGGGCCGATGGCCGCGCCGGACATCGGGCTCAGCCGCGTGTCTCCGAAGCCCCACGGGCCCACCTCGGTGGCGCCGGCGTGGTCGACCACCTCCGCGTCCCACGCCGCCTCCAGGCGGGCGCGGGTCTCCGGCAGGCTGCCGCCGGGCTCGCCGGCCAGCAGCACCGTCTTCACGGGCGACGCGGCCGCGGCGGGGCCGATCTCATCGGCGAGGTGCAAAGCGTAGGTCGGCGTGGCGAGCAGCACCGTGGCGCCGCCGCGGACGAGCAAGTCGCCGCGGGCTTTGCTGCTGAGCCCGCCGCCGGGGATCACCCGCACGCCGTGCGCGACGCACGCGTCGAAGGCACTCCAGAAGCCGATGAACGGCCCGAACGAGAACGCCAGCATCGCCCGGTCGCCCGGCCCCACGGCCGCGGCGTCTAAAACGTGGCGCCAGGTGTCGATCCACCAACGCCAGTCGTCGGCCGTATCGAGCACCTCCATGGGCTTGCCGCGCGTGCCGGAGGTCTCGTGCCGACGCACGTAGTTGACGTCGGGCTCCGTTCGCCAGGCGTCACGCTCGGCGGCGTGCTGGAGCTCTTCCTTGCTGGTCAGCGGCAGGTCGGCCGCCGACGCCAGCGAGTCGAACCGGGGCGGCTCGGGGCCGAGCTTTTGCCGATACAGTTCGCTGGACAGCGTCGCGATGGCGAGCAGATGGTTCAGCCGCTCGAGCTGCAGGGCTTCAAGCTCCGGGCGGGGCATCCGCCAGAGTTCACGTCGTTCGTTCTGCGAGCCATCGCTAGGCATGACCCGATCGTAACGCAGGCGCGTCGCGTGGCGTACGCCCCCCGCAGCGGACACCGAACACTCGCGGTTGATCCGCCCACACGGGTGCGGTGAGCATGACAGGATGGAAGACGAGCCCGATCCGCTGGCAAGCGACGACCGCTACCTGCTGCAGGAGCGGTACCTGGAGCTGACGCGCGAGCTGCTGCCGCAGGCCGCCCGGTCGGGCGCGTGGCGGGTGCGGGAAGACCATTGCTTCATGCGGATCGCGCTGGACCACGCCTGCGGCGGGTGCTGGTACGACCACCTCGACCGCCGTTTGCGGGCGTACAAGCAGCTCTCGACGGCTAAGCTCCGCGTCGCGGTGGACACAGGCGAGCGGATGCTCATCGAGGGCGAAGACACGGTCGCCCTGCTGAACCGCCAGAGCCTCCGCTGGCGGGCCCAGCGGCAAGCGCAGCAGTAGGCCGGGTCGCTACTCGCCGAGCTCCCACACCGTGTGGTACTCGCCGTGCTGCTGCACGTCGTCGAGCATCGCGGCGTAGAATTCGTTGCCGCCGAGCGTCGCGCTATCACCAATCGCCCGCAGCAGGCTGCGGGCGCGGGTCAACGCCACGTTCGTGCGGCGGGTGTCGGCCAAGAAGCCGATCTCGCCGTCCGCGTTGCTGCGGACGAAGGTGATGAGCAGCGCCTCCTTCTCACGGCCTTGGAAGCCATCGACGGTGTCGACCTCCAGGCCCGGCGTCTGCAGGCGGCCGCGGAGCAGCCGGGCCTGCGCGGCGTACGGGGCGACGACGCCGATCTGCGCCGGCTCCAGGCCGGCCTCCAGCAGCTCGCGGACCTGGTTCACCACCCAGGTGGCCTCGCGGGGGTTGCGGCGGCTCTCGCCGTCGGGCTCCTTCTCTTCGTCCCACCCGGCGCCGGCGGTGTCCCAGAACTCGAGCGTCGGCGCGTCGGTGAGGGCGCCCTTCACGCCGGCCAGGTCCGTCACCCGCCTGGAGCGGACCGACGCGTCGGCCACGAGCTCGCCGTCGTAGAACCGCTCGCTCGAGAAACGCATCAGCCGTTCGTTCATGCGGTACTGCACCGTGAGCCGGCGATAGACGTCGGCCCCGCCATACGACACGAGCCGCTCCATGGGGCTCACACCGAGACCCTCGCGCTTCGCGTCGGCGGAGAGCACCGTGGGGGCAGCTGGCAGTGGTCGCCGGCGAAGATGATCCGCTCGCCCCGCAGCACCGCCTGCCAGATCGCCGGCTCAGTGGCCTGGCACGCCTCGTCGATCACCACTAGGTCGAACCGCCGATCGCCGAGCAGCTCTTCGTCGATCGTCAGCGTGGTGCACACCACGTCGGCCGAGGAGAGCACCTGCTGGATCGTGTTCCGCTCGAGCATCTTGGCCGATTGGCGGAGCTCCCGCGCCTCCGCACGCAGCTCGCGGCGTCGGCGGTGCGCCTCGCGCGAGCGCGACGGCTTGTCGGCCGAACGCAGCAAACGGTCCGCCTCGCGGTGCATGTCGCGGACGATGGCCGACGCCTCGTCGTTCTCCACCAGCTCGTCGAGCGTGTGGCCGCGGAGGGCCTCGAACACCCGGGCCGGGTGGCCGACACGGATGACCGACGGCATCAGGCCGACGAGCTTTTCCAGCAGGTTGTCGACCGCCGTGTTACTCGGCGCGCACGCCAGCACCTTCGCCCCGCCGCGGACGGCTTGGAAGACGATCTCCGCGAGCGTGGTCGTCTTGCCGGTGCCGGGCGGCCCGTGGACGATCGCGTAGTCGCGTGCCGACAGGGCGAACCGCACCGCGTCTTCTTGCGGCGGGTTGAGTGTCGTGGCGAAGTCGACGGGCGTCTGGCCGACGAACCGTGGCTCGTCGAGCCCGAGCAGCCGTTCGCGGAGCGACCGGGCGGCGCCGTCCAGCAGCCGCGCTCTGGCGATGGCGGACGCCTGGCGAAGCCTCGTCCGCTCGTCGGGGCACAGGTCGATCCGCTGCAGGCGGCCCTCGGGCCAGTCGTCCAGGGCGACCTGGATCGAGCCTGGCTTGCGGGCCGAGACGACTCCCGGCCGGCCGGAGGCGTCCGCATCGCCGTCCGGCGAGACGACAACCGGCGAGCCCACCTTCAGCCGGTTCATCGGCAGCGGCTCCTTGCCGGGCTTCGTGAAGTCGACCAGCAGCCGCCCGGCGAGGCCCGTGCGATGGTCCGCGACACGCAGATTGATGAGCGTCTCGCCCGAGCGTTCGGGGGAGCCGCTCCGCTCGCGGCGGCGACGCTGGGCCATCCGCTCTCGCTCGGCCACGGCCTCCAGGTCGAGCCAACGCTGCAGCTGGTCGAAGTACTCAGCGGCGGCGACGAAGGACATCCGGGGCGGCGATTGCGAACAAGGGGGAGCCGCTACACGCCGAACCCCGGCGAGATGGGCAAGATATGACGGCTGCAAAGGGGCGGTGACCGCCGCAATCCGCGGTGCGGGATCGCCCGGCTCGCCCTACGATAGTGGTTCTCACCCGCCATGATCAGCCGCGGCGTTGCGGCGCCGCTGTTCCCGTTACGGCCCCCAAGCAAGGCGACTCGCTGCGAATGCCTTCCTTGGCCGTCGATAACCTCGCGAAGTCCTTCGGCGAGCGGCGTGCGCTCGACGGGGTTTCGTTCGAGGCGGACGAGGGCCAGCTCGTCGGGCTGCTCGGCCCCAACGGCGCCGGCAAGACCACGCTCATCCGCTGCCTGATCGGACGGTGTCGGCCGGACGCGGGCACGATCGAGTTCTTCGGACGCCCGCTGCCGCCGCGCGGCGGGCGCGAGCGTTTGGGCTTCGTGCCCCAGGACCTTGGCATCTACCCCGACCTGTCGGTCCGAGAGAACCTGCACGCCTTCGGCGTGTTCCACGGCCTGCGTGGCCGTCGGCTCCGCGAGCGGATCGAGTGGGCCCTCGAATGGACCGGCTTGGCGGACCGGGGCAACGAGCTGCCCAAGGCCTTCAGCGGCGGCATGAAGCGGCGGGTGAACATCGCCTGCGGCGTGCTGCACGACCCGGCGGTGCTGCTGCTGGACGAGCCCACCGTGGGCGTCGACCCCCAGAGCCGCGAGCGGATTTTCACGATGGTCGAGACGCTCCGCGCGGCCGGCACGACCATCCTGCTCACGACGCACCATCTCGAAGAAGCCGAGACGCGGTGCGAGCGGGTGCTCATCATCGACCACGGCCGAGTGATCGCGGAGGGAACCGTCGGCGAACTGATCCGCCAGACGGTCGGCTCGGCCCGGCAGGCGACGATCCGCCTGGCCCACCCGGTGGCGCCCGAGGTGGCGAGACGCGTCGTTGGCGCCAATGGCCACGGACAAACGGCCAACGGCCACGCCAACGGACACAGCGGCCCCCGCGCGGGCGGACCTACCAACGGCCAGGCGAACGGGCACGACCCGCTCGTGCTGCACGCGAGCGTCCAGAGCGTTGCCGAAGAACTGCCGCGGATGCTCGGCGTGATCAGCGACGCGGGCGGCGAGGTGCGTGACGTGGAGGTCACCTCGCCCACGCTGCAGTCGGTGTTCCTGCACCTCACCGGACGGGAGCTCCGCGAATGAACACTCGGCTGGTGATCGAGGTCGCGATGATCGGCCTGCGGCGGCTGTGGCACGGCAAGCTCGAGCTGCTGCTGACGTTCGTCGTGCCCGTGGCGTTCTTCACGATCTTTGCGTTGATCTTCACCGGCGGTGTCGGCTCCGGCCGGGCCGCGAAGATCAAGACGCTGCTGACCGACCTGGACGGCAGCGAGCGTTCCAAGGACGTGATGAGCCGGCTGGCCGACTCCGAGGCGATCCGCGTGGTCGAAGGACGCAACGCGGCCGGGCCCGACGCGCTCGACGTGGCCCGCGACACGGTCGTCCGTGGCCAGGCGACGGTGGCGATCGTTGCGCCCGAGGGGTGGGGCGATTCGCTGCGGACCGGCACGCCCGGCAAGCTGTTCGTGCTGGCCGATTCGTCGGACCAGGTCGGCCCGAAGGTGATGACCGCGTTGGTGCAAGAGACGCTCGGCAAGACGCTCGCCCCGCCCCGCCCCGCGGGGGCGCCGCCCGGCATGGCGCCCAACACCCCCGCCGCTGCGAAACCGCCGCCGGTGGAGGTGATCGACCTGTTCACCGCGGGCAAGGCGAACCCGACCATCTCGATGTACGCCGCGGGCATCGCGGTGATGTTCCTGCTGTTCAGCGCAACGGGCTCGGCCGGGTCGCTGCTGGAAGAGGAAGAAAATCAGACGCTCGAACGGCTGCTCGCCTCGCGGCTCGGCATGACCCATGTGCTGCTCGGCAAGTGGCTGCAGCTGTGGCTGGTGGGCGTCGGCCAGGTGGTCGTGATGTTCGCGTGGGCGCAGCTGGTGTTCGAGCTGAACGTCGTGCGGCGCTGGGACGGCTTCGTGCTGCTGACACTCGCCACGGCGGCCGCCGCGGCGGCGTTGGCGTTGGCCCTGGCCGCCGCGTGCCGCACCCGGGCGCAGCTCAACGCGGTGTCGGTCATTTTGGTGCTGACGATGTCGGCGCTTGGCGGCAGCATGGTGCCGCGCTACATCATGAGCGACACCATGCAGCAGCTCGGCCGGGTGACGTTCAACGCCTGGGCGATCGACGGCTACACGAAGCTCTTCTGGCGCGACCTGCCGACGCAGGAGCTGTGGCCGGAGCTAGCCGTGATGACCGCCTCGGCGGCGGTGCTGCTGATCGCGGCCCGCGTGCTGGCAATGCGGTGGGAAACGGCGTAGCCGCGCCGTGCCGAGTGTCGGCGCCCGCCGGCTGCATCCGCTTTGTCTTTTGCGGCGAACCCCTAGGGTGCCCGGGGCGCGGCGTTTGCAATGCCGCTCCCCCGACGCTTGCCCTGCCCCATCAGCCCCGAGAAAGACGGAGGCCTCCCTGTGCCGCCCTCGCCAGCCCCGTTCCGGCCGAAAAGCGTTCTCCGCAACACTTCCGGTCAGCCCACCGCGTTCACGCTCGTCGAGCTGCTGGTGGTGATCGCCATCATCGGCATCCTGGTGGCCCTACTGCTGCCGGCGGTGCAGGCGGCCCGCGAAGCCGCCCGGCGGACGCAGTGCACCAACCAGCTGCGCCAGATCGGCCTGGCGGTGCAAAACTATCACGACCTCGTTGGCCACTTCCCCAACGGACGGACAGGCACTGACGAGTTCAGCCTGGCTTGGACCTACACGATCCTGCCGCAACTGGGCGAGCAGGCGGTTCACGACGCTCACAACCCCGACTTCCCCGTGCACGCCGAGGAGAACGCCGGCGCCATGCGTGTGGGCATCAGTGTGTACGTCTGCCCGAGCCGTGGCACGGCGGAGCCGACCGCCGACTTCACCAACAACGGCCAGGGCGCCGGCGCCAACGGCGAGCCACGCGGCGTCGCGGTCCGCGGAGACTACGCCGCGAACGCCGGCTTGGAAGAAGACATGGGCATGGAAGAGAACGACTACGAAGAAGGCCAGGCCCAGGGCGGCGACAACGACAGCGACGAGATCGACTTCGTCACGTGGCACCCCGACCTGTCGCTCGTTGGCCCGATCTTCAGCAACTCGAAAGTGCCCGCCCGCCGGGTGACCGACGGGCTCTCGCAGACGCTGCTGGTGGGCGAGCGGCACATCCCCCGACTCGAGGGCGACTGGGACGAGGCGCAGCGGAGCACGGCGATCGCCGACACCTGCTTCCTGTCGGGCGATAATCTGCGTGTGGTGATGCGTGGCAGCGAAGACGGCATGGCGACCACGTGGGACGACTTCCCTGTCTCGCCCGACACGCGACCGTGGCGTCAGAGCGGCACGAAGTCGTTCGGCGGCGGCAATCACCCGGGCGTGACGAACTTCGTCTTCCTCGACGGGCACTGCGAGTCGATCATCAACAGCCGCACGGGCTACGCCGAGATCAACCCGAGCGACGTCGGCGACGTTCCCAACCCGCGCAATCCCGGCGACCAAGAGGTGCTCAACCGTTGGGGCTGGTTCATGGCGATGAGCACCGTGGCGGGCAACGAAGTGATCGGCGGCGACGGCTGAGCTACCCGAGCGACAGCACGAGCCACGCGAGAGCGGCGACCGCGACGAGCACGAAGCCGATCGTCTTGATCACGCCGGTGGTCGAGCCGGCATTCCAAGCGGCCGAGCGATCGGCCTCGGTGATCCAGTAGCCGCACTCCGGGCACGCTTCGGCGTCGGCGTGAAGCTCGGCGCGGCACTCCGGGCAGACGATCAGCTCCTCGAGCTCCGAGTCCTCATCGAAATCGTCGTACGCGTCGTCGTTCATCGGCCGGCTACTCCACGGTCGCGGCCGGGCGGCCACGCCACGTCACCTGCCGCCCCAAGAGGGAACGCACCAAGGCTTCCCACTGGATGACCAGGAACAGCACGATCGCCAACGGGTGCAGCAGCCATGCGAGCCGGGGCTGACGGAAACGCCACGCCGCGTCGGCCCGCGGCGCAAGCGACAACGCCGCCGCCACGCCGGCGATCGCTGTGGTCGCTCCGCCCACGAACAGCAGCGGCAGCCACAACACCTGGCCGAACAGCAACGCCGCGGTCACCGGGACGATGAGCCCCGGCTTCGCGACGCCCTCGTCGGCGTTCTTCGTCAGGCCCCGCCACACGGCCCCGGCGCCGTCGTACATGCGGCAGCGGGCGACGTCGGTCGCGTCGAACACGTCGGTCGTCAGGCCCGCCTTGCGGTACGCACGCGGCAGCGTGATGCCGTCGTGCCGCGACGAGCGGATCGCCGCGTGGCCGCCCGACTGGGCGTAAGCCGCTTTGGTCGTCAGGAACAGCTGCCCGCAACCGGCGGCGAAGCCGGGCTGCGGGTCGGAACGCATCGCCCGCAGCGACAGAAAGCCGAGCAGTACGAACTGGATCAGCGGCAGCAGCTGCTGCTCGAGCGGCGTCCGTGTGACCTGCCGGGGGAAGCCGCTCAGCAGGTCGGCGCCCGTGCGGGCGTGCTCGGCGAGCAGCCGCGGCAGGGCTCCGATTTCGAGCCGCACGTCGGCGTCGATCCAGACGATGGTGTCGTGCGTCGCGGCGTCGGCCAGCTGCTGGCACGCGTGCTGCTTGCCGTTCCAGCCGTCGGGCAATGGCTTGCCGCTGAGCAGCCGGACGCGTCCGTCGCGGGCGTTCCACGCCGTCACGAGCTCCGCGGTACGGTCCGTGGAAGCGTCGTCTAGCAGCAGCACCTCGACGGACACCGGTGTCGGCCCCTCCGCCGCCGCGAGGACGGACTCGACCACGCCGTCGACGTTCGCTTCTTCGTCACGCGCCGGGATCAGCACGGAGACGCCGGCCCCGGCGGGCGCCTCGCTCGCCGGTGGGGCGACCCCGTACACCTGCGTGTTGCGGAAGTAGAACCACGCCGGCAACGCGGCGAAGAACAAGCAGACGAGCGACAGGGCCAGCAGCATCACAAACCAAACCACAGAGGCACGGAGCCACGGAGCCACGGAGCGGCAGAAGCCGAGGCTCTGTGTCTCCGTGCCTCTGTGGTAAGGCAATCACGCCCCGGGGGGTAGCGTAGCTTGGTCACCCGCCGGTCAGTTTCTCGCCGTGCGAGGCGCGGTACTGCTGACCACGGGCCCAGGCGAAGGTTCGCCGCACCCGTTCGTACAGGCCGCCGACGCCCTCACGGCCGCCCAGCAGCACGCGGAACGCGGCCGGGTCGCGGGCCAGCGACAGCTCCGCCAGCCGCCGCTGGTTGGATCGCAGGCGGTCAGTGAGCATCGCGCTCCAGTCGGCCTTGCTCAGGTCGCCGTGCCGGCCGACGTGGATCGGCTCGTCCCAGCGACAGAGCGCCTCGGGCAGACGTTCTTCCCACAGCGGGTACTCGATCGCCAGCGGCTGGATGATCGTCTCGCGCATCCGCGTGTCGTCGCTCGTGGCGAGGTGCTCCGCCAGGTGCGCGAGCCCCGGCTCGAAGTCCGCCGAGTCGTCGCGCGGATCGACAAACCGTCCCTCGGGCGTCATCCACAACGCGGCGCCCGGCGTGGCGAGCACCGCGCGGCTCGTCTTGAGGAACTGCGCTGCGCCGCGGCGCGACGACTGATCGATGCCGAAGAAGCCGAGCTTCTCGAAGATCGGGTAGCGGGCCAGCGCCGCCTCGTCGAACGGCGCGTAGACCGTCCGGCTAGGCGACTCGACCGCCGACAGATGGATCGTGACGACCGGGTCCCACCAAGACGCGTGATTGAGGTAGACGATCAGCGGCGTGTCGTCGGGCACGTCGAGCGGCCGCTCGTTGGCCACACACAGCGAGTGCAGCCCGCGGGGCAGGTAGCCACGCAGGTACCAGCGGAACCAGCCGAGCAACCACGGAGACACCGCCGGGGCGGCAGATCGTTTCTTATCCGACTTGGCCATTCAGCGATTCAGAACTAACCACAGAGAGCACGGAGATCACAGAGTAGTCCGCTTCGCGGTGGTGACAATTCTCCGTGTTCTCTGTGCCCTCGGTGGTGAATCGTCAGGCGAGGGCGGGTTCGCGTTCGCCGACGCGCTCGTGGTCCGCGTCGAGCGAGTCGGCGGCGATCCAGCCGCTCATCAGCACCATCGGCATGCCGGGGCCCGGGTGGGCGGCGCCGCCGGCCAGGTACAGTCCCTTCACGTCGGGGCTGCGGTTGGCGGGCTTGAACGCGCCGAAGAACCGGCCGTGGCTCGCCAGGCCGTAGATGGCGCCGCGGAGCACGTTGTAGCGGCTCTCGATGTCGGCGGGCGTGAGGGCGTGCTCAACGACGATCGAATCGCGGATGCCCTCCATGCCGGCGGTCCGCTCCAGCTTGTCGAGGATCGCCTCGCGGTAGTCGGGCAGCATCTGGCTCCAGTCCTGCCCGTCGCGCCGGTAGGGGGTGTGCACCAGGATGTAGAGCGCTTCGCCGCCCTCGGGCGCGACGGCCGGTTCGGTCACCGCCGGGGCGCACACGTACGCGGTGGGGTCCGGGGCGGGGACGCCCTGGTTGTAAATGGCGTCGAACTCCACGTGCGGGTCGTCGGAGAACACGAAGTTATGATGCAGCAGCTGCTCGTACCGGCGGTTGAGGCCCAGGTACAGCACCACGCCGGAGCACGCCGGCTCGTACTTGCGTCGCTTGAGGAACTTCGACGTCGGCGCCTCGCCCAGCAGTTCGCGGTGCGTGAGCACGCTGTCGCAGTTGCTCACCACGGCGTCTGCCTCGAAGCGGTCGCCCGCCTCGGTTTCGACACCCACAGCGCGGCCCTTCTCGGTGAGAATCCGCTTGATGGGCGTCTCGCAGTGGACCTCGATGTCGAGCTCTTCGGCCAGCTTCGCGAGCGCGGTCGGCACGGCGCGGGTGCCGCCCATCGGGTACCAGACACCCTCTTCGGTCTGCATGTGGGCGATGCCACACAGCACCGCGGGCGACGCCTCGGGGCTCGAGCCCACGTACTGCGTGAAGTGGTCGATCATCTGCGCGACGCGATCGTCCGGCACGTGCGAGCGGACCGTGCCCGCCACGGTGCGGCCCATCCGCAGCTGCAGCAGGTCGCCCAGCACCTGGGCGTTGAACGTGCCGCCGACGTCCATCGTATCCGTGATGCCGCCAACGCTCTTCCAGAAAAAGAACCGATCGGAGATCTCGTGCAGCCGCTTGCTGGTGGCGATGAACTTCTCGTAGCCCTCGGCCACATCCGAGCGGCCGGAGAACTCGGCGAGGGTCTTCTTCATTGCGTCGACGTCGGCCGCGAGGTCGAGCACCGATTTGTCCTCGAAGAAGCAGCGCCACTGCGGGTCGAGCCGCACGAGGTCCATGTGGTCGTCGAGGTCGAGACCCGCCTCAGCGAAGATCCGCCGCAGCACGGACGGCAGCGTGAGGATCGTGGGACCCATGTCGAACCGGTACCCGTCGCGCCGCAGCTGCACGGCCTTGCCGCCGACGGTGGCGTTACGCTCGAAGAGCGACACCTTGTAGCCGCGTGCGGCCAGCGTGCAGGCCGAGGCGAGCCCGCCAAGGCCGCCGCCGACAACCGCGACGCGGGTGGATCCGTTGTTGTTAGCTGTCGCGATCACGTTGAGACCTTCTCTCTGTTGGTGGAAACCGCGCATAACGCGAAGGATCGCCAATTGGGCCGATCCGCGTCGCGTTCACGTCACTCGCGGTCTTTCTTCTGATTCTGATGCAGGCCCGCCGCGGTCATGAATCGTCGCATGGCCCGCCACTTCGCAGCTAGCCCGGTTGCATGGCGGGATTGGATCATTCCGGCGATCAGATCGGCCAGGGCAGGCGTTTCTGGGTCCAGGTGCGGCAGCCAGCTTCCCCGGCGGCGGACGACCGCTTGCGGCCGGGTCATCGCCAGGAGGCCCTCGCGGCCGCGGGTGACGCCGTAGCCGCTCTCTCCGGTACCGCCGAACGGCACGCGGGGGTCAGCGGTGGGGGCGATCACGTCGTTAACCGTGACGCAGCCCGCGCGCAAACGCCGGGCGACCGCCTCGGCCTCCGCGGGCGGGCCAAAGACCGAGGCGCCGAGGGCGTACGGCGACGCGTTCGCCCACCGGATCGCTTCGTCGGCGCCGCGGGCGATCTCGATCGATAGCACCGGGGCGAACAGGTCGTGGTCCGCCAGCGGCGTCGGGCTCCGGCTAGGCATGAGCACCACCGGCGGCAGGCGCCGCTCGGCGCAGGCGGCGTCCAGCTCCGCACGCCCCCATCCGGCCGGACAGTGCAGCACGGCTCCGGCGTCGATCTCGCGGCCGACCACGTCGCGTACCGCGTCGGCCGTGGCGGGAGACACGGGGCAGACGCCCATCGACTCAAATCGCTCGAGCACTATCTCAGCGATCGATCCCGACGTGTCGGCCGTGATCAGCCGTCGCGGGCCGATGCAGGTCGCCCCGTTGTTGAACGGCAACGCCCACGCGAGGCAGTCGGCGACGCGGTTCAGGTCCGCTCCGGGGAGTACGACGACCGCGTCGCTGCCGGAGCACTCCAGCGTGCAGGGGGTGAGCGTCTCGGCCGCGCGACGGGCGACCGCCCTGCCCGTCCCCGCGGAGCCGGTGGCGACGATGTGATCGACGCCCGCGTCGATCGCCTGCTCCGCGGCTTCGACCGTGCTGTCGAGCACCGGGCAGAGCCGCGGGTCGACGCCGCCCGCAACGAGCACCTCATGTAGCTTCTGTGCGGCCGCCTCGCCTCCGGGCGGCGGCTTCAGCAGCGCCGCGTTGCCAGCGGCGAGCGCCTGCACCGCGGGCGCCGCGAGCAGGAAGAGCGGGTAGTTGCCGGCGCCGATCACCAGCACCACGCCCAGCGGCTTGCGCTCGACACGAAGCGCGAGTGAGCCCGGCTTCAGCCAACCGAACCGGTCGCCCTCACCCCGACGGGGGCGGAGCGTCTTGGCCCCGTGCTGGTCGAGCCATTGCACGGCGTCGGCCAGCGGTCCGACCTCGGCGGCTAGCACCTGGGCGAGCGAACGCTCGGGCCGCGTGGTCGCTTCTGCCCACGCGTGCGGATCATCGGCGATCGAACGCCGCACGGCTTGCAAGCGGTCAAGACGCGTGGGCGTGGGCAACGCGGCCCACTCGGGCTGCGCGTGCTTGGCCGCGGCGACGGCGTCGGCGGCGCCCATCAGCTCGCACGCCCGGTGCGGATTGCCTCGGCCTCGGCGAGCTTCTCGGCGACGACGCCACGTGTGACCTTGCGCTCTCCGTGCTCCAAGCCGTCGAGCGTGGCCTCGGCGAGCGTGCGCGGCAGCGTGACAAACGCGAGGACGCCCTCGTCGGCGCCGGCCGCTTGCAGATGGTCGGCGTAACGTTCGGCCGCCGCCAGGTTGTCGTGGGCGAGCTGGATCACTTCGGCACGCGACACGCCGGGAGGCAGATAAGTGCGGCCGTCGCGGGCGTCGTCCGGGGCGTCCTTGAGGATGTTGACGAGTTGGAGCCCCTCGCCGAACGCAGCCGCGTCAACCGCCAGAGCGTCGCGCGAGGGCGAGGCGTCGAGCCGTAGCTCGAACAGGTCGGTGAGCATCTCGCCGACGATCCCCGCCACGAAGTAGCAGTACTCGCGGAGCTCCTCGAGCGTCGCGAGCGCGAGCGTGCCGGCGGCGTCGGAGCCGGAGAGCGTCTCGGCCATCCCGCGGGCAGAGCGGGCCGCGTGTTTGGCAATCGCCGCGCGGGACGCGTCTTCGAACGCCAAAAACCGTGCGATCACGGCCGGCGTCTCGCGCAGCAGGCGGTTGTACTCGGCGTTGGTCGAGGTGGGCGCCTTCGCCCATCCGTTAGCCAAGCGTTTCGCCTCGGTAGCACTCGGCGCCTCAAGCAGCTCGATCCATTCCTGCAGCGCAGCGATTCGCTCGTCGCGCCCTAGCAGCTCGGCGTCTTCGAGCGTGTCGGCGATGCGGAACAGCAAGTAACCGACACCCACCTCGCTCTGCAGCGGCTCGGGTAACAGCGGGATGGCCAGCGCAAACGTGCGGCTGGTTTTCTGCAGCAGATCGTCGATCAGAGAGAACGCCATCCGCGGATGGCTGGCTCAACGCCAGCTTCAAGAAGCCTGACAGGGTTTACAGGATTGGCAGAATGTCTGCTGGGAAATCAATCCTTGTCATCCTGCTGATCCTGTCAAAAGCACCGCGGGTAGGGAGCTACGCCGCCGCGGGGACGCCGATGTCTTCGCCCAGCGCGTCGCAGGCGATGCGGGCAGAACTATAAATTGTCGGCAACCCGCTGCCCGGGTGCGTGCCGCCGCCGACCAGGTACACGCCGTCGAGGTCCTCGAATCGGTTGTGCGGCCGCCAGTACAGCATCTGATCGAGGCTGTGGGCCAGATTGAACGTGGCGCCCCGGTAGATATGGTGCTGGCCGCGCCAGTCTTCCGGCGTGACGACACGCTCGACACGGACCCGCGACTCCGCGTCGGACACGCCGAGCCGCTCGAGCTGCTGGAAGACGATCCGCCGCATGCGGGGCGTCTCGCTCGCCCAGTCGATCTTGCCCTCGCTGGCGCCCAGGTTCGCCGTCGGCACGAGCACGTACATCGCGCTGGACCCGTCCGGGGCGAGCGTCGCGTCGGTCTGCGTGGGCGCCTGAACGTACACGGAGCAGTTCTCGTCGAGCGGGTTGCCCTGTTCGATGTCGGCCAGGTTCTTCTCGTACTCCGGCGACAGGTAGATCGTGTGATGCGCCATGCCCGGCAGTTCGCCGTCCAAGCCCAGGTACATCATGAACGTGCTGCAGCTGTAACGCTTCTTAGCGAGCGTCTTGTCCTTCCAGCGCCGCCGCAGCTTGTCCGGCACCAGCTCGGTCATCGTCTGCGCGAAGTCCGAGTTGATGACCAACGAGTCGACCGGGTAATCGCCCTGCGTGGTGCCGACACCCGTGACGCGGCGGCCATTGAACTGCAGCCGTTCGATCGGCTCGCCGAGCCGCACCTCGCCGCCCAACTCCTCAACGATCTCCGCCATCCGACGCGACACCTGGCCGCAACCGCCGGTCGGGTGGAAAACCCCGTGTTCGTACTCGAGGAACGCGAGGATTGAGAACAGGCTCGGGCACTGAAACGGGCTCATGCCCAGGTACTTGCCCTGGAAAGTGAACGCGAGCTGCAGCCGGGGGTCTTTGAACAACCGGCCCACTTCGCCGTGCAGCGAACGCCAAGGCTTCACCAAGTGGGCCGACTTGAGCACCTCCGGACGCAGCAGGTCGGTCAGCCGGTCGAACGGCGACTCGAGGATCGGCGTGAACGCCTTGAGCTTGTGCCGATTCTCGTTGAGGAACCGTCGGAAGGCTCCGGCGTCCGACGGAGAAAGCCGCGCGACCTCGGCCTCCATCCGGTCGATGTCGGGCGTGGCGTCCAGCCTGCCGCCCTGCTGCTTGGGTCCCTCGCCAAAGACGAGGCTGTACTGCGGGTCGAGCCGCGTCATCGGCACCTCGGCCATCAGATCGCGGCCGCAGTCGGCAAAGATCTGGCTGAGGATCCTCGGGTAGAGAAAGAATGTGGGGCCGAGGTCCCAGCGGAAGCCCTCGGCCTCGAGGCTCGACGTGCGGCCCCCGGGCGTCGCGTGACGCTCGAACACCTGAACGCGGTAGCCGCGAGCGGCGAGCAGCATGGCGGCGGCCAGGCCGCCGGGGCCGGCGCCAACGACGGCGACTCGGGGGTTCGTCGCGGGGGGGCTAGAAGCGGATCGGACCAAAGCGGTGGCGTCTCTTGGAGCGGGGGGGCGGGCTGGGGGCTCGCGGGCCGACCGGGGCGCCGCCTGCGTCTTTAGACGTTACCACAGCCGCGGGAAGGGTTTAACGGCGATCCAGCCGCGTCGAGGCGCCCCCCGACTGCGGTCATCCCGTCAGATCGTGCGTAAGGACACGCTTGGCAGCGGAGTCTTACTCGGGGTCGCTTCGCCGCCACCATCAAATCCGGGGGGTGCGCCGCCCCGCAACGGACGGATGCGGCTGCGGTTTCTAGCCCTCGCAGCTCTTCCTCTGTTCTCCCTCGGCCGTTCTGGCATGCATCGATCGTTCTCGTGTCTGGCAGTGGTGGGCGTGTTGCTGGCCGTTGGCGTAACCCAGGGTCAGCGGCCGAACGTCGTCGTTTTCTTCGTCGACGACATGGGCTGGACCGACTGGCAGCAGGACCCCCTGCTGAACCCGACCGGCAGCGTGGTCTACGAAACGCCCCACATGCTGCGTTTGGCGAGCGAGGGCGTGAACTTTACCCAGGGCTACGCCGCGGCGCCCGTCTGCTCGCCGACGCGGGCGTCGTTAATCACGGGCAAGAGCGCCGCGAGGCACGGGGTGACCGACTTCCTCGGAGGCGGACGCAACACGAGCCCCACACTGCAGTCGCCCGCTTGGACGAGGGGCGTGCCGGCTAGCGAGATCACCCTCGCCGAGTCGCTCGGCTCGTCGGCCGGCGGGTACGACACCGGATTCATCGGCAAGTGGCACGCCGGCGGCGGACCGCTCGGCCAAGGGTTCGACTCGGACGTCGGCAGCGGCCCCGGATGCCCTTGCGATGGCGAGGGCGGCTTCTTCGCTGGTCCGGACGGACGGTTCGGCGGCATGCGTGGCCTGAACACGCCGGGCGCCTTCTCGGCGGACACCTACCTGACCGACGTTTTGGGCGACGAGGCGGAGAGCTTCATCGCCGATCGCGCCGCCGACCCCGATCCGTTCCTGCTGCTGGCGTCGATGTACCAGGTGCACGTTCCGCTGCAGGCGCCGGCCGACACCGTGAGCAAGTACACCGCGAAGATCGCGGACCTGCAGGCCCAGGGCGTGTCGCTACGCGGACACGACAACGCCCTGTACGCCGCCATGGTCGAAGAGATGGACAACGCCCTTGGGCGGATCCTCAATCGCCTCGACGACCCGAACGGCGACGGCTCGACGAGCGACAGCGTCCGCGACAACACGCTCGTGCTGTTCGCGTCGGACAACGGCGGGCTGACGATCGGCGAGCTCGGGTCCGCCCCGGCTACGGAGAAACAGCCGTTGCGGGACGGCAAAGGCAGCCTCTACGAGGGCGGCATCCGCACGCCGCTGATCGCGAGCTGGCTCGGCAACGCGGGCGTGCCGCAGGGTGTGCTGAGCAACGCTCGCGTCTCCACGCACGATATCTACCCCACACTGCTCGACGTCGCTGGTGTGAGCGGTAACGCCGGCGCGCCGATCAACCCCGGGATCGATGGCGTAAGCTTCGCCGGCGCCCTGACCGGGGGGGGCGCACGATCGTGGCTACCAGTACTGGCACTACCCGCACGAGAGCAACCAGCACAAGCTTTCGGAGGGCTCGATCCTCGGCGGTTCGTTCGTCAGCGCGCTGCGAGACGACACGTACAAACTCCTCTACTTCTACGAGACCGGTCGCTACGAGCTGTACGATCTCACGACTGATCGGGGTGAGACCAACGACCTGTTCGGTCAGAACGCGGAGCTTGATTTTGAGCTCACCGCCGCCCTGCACGCCTACCTGCTGCGGAGCAACGCGGCGATGCCCGCACGGCGGGCGGACGGGTCGCCTGTGGACCTGCCCGCGGTGGCGTTTCTCACCTTGGAGGGCGACTTCAATCTGGACGGGGTCATCGACGCGGCCGACTGGAACACCTTCCGCAGCGCGTTCGGCTTTGACGCCGGTGCGCTCGGCGCCGCCGTGGCTTACCGCACGGGCGACGTCAACTTCGACGGCCGGATCGACCGCTTCGACTTTGCGCGATTCAAAGACGCCTTCAACGCGGCCAACGGCGTCGGCTCGTTCGAGGCGATGCTCGCCGGCGTGCCAGAACCGGGGTCGATCGTGCTGCTGATGATCGCGGGCGCGAGCCTCGCCGGCGTCAGGGGGCGGAACGATGCGTAACTTACGCCTCGGCGCTTGGGTGCTGACCGTGGGCACAGCGACGGCCGCGCAGGCCGAGCTGCTCGTCCACTACACGTTCGACACCGTCGACCTCAGCGGCTCGACGGTCGTCGACAGCGCGGGCGCCGACAACAACGCGACGATTGTCGGCCAGGTCGGCGTCGGGGCGCCCGGCGTGCTGGGCGAGGCAATCCGTCTGCCGAACGACGACGAGCTGTCGTACGTGGTCTTGCCGGCGAGCAACAATCCGACTCCCGCCGGCGGGGCCGCTCGGACGATCGCTTTCTGGTTCAGCCAAGCAGCGGTCGGCGTGGAGAACAAGATCTTCGGCTACGGCGACGCAGGCCTTGGGCGGTCGTTCGACGTATCGCTCGAGGGGGGCGGCGTTCGACTCCGGTACAGCGGCGGCAACTATACCTGGGGCAGCGGGCTGGACTTCGTCGGCGACAACGCCGGCTACCATCACCTCGCCATCCGTGTGCCCGAATCCGCCGTCGACTACGCAGACATCGAGGTCTTCCTCGACGGGGCGATGCTCGCCGGCGTGCCCACCGCGGGCGACCCGGCGGGCACGCCGATCAGTACCGGTGGGGGGTCGCCCACGAGCCTCAACCTGGGGAGGAGTCCCGCCTTCGATCCGGCTGGTGATTTCATCGGCCTGCTCGATGACTTCCGCATCTACTCCTCGGCGTTGTCCGACCTCGAGATCGGTGAGCTCGCCGGCGTGCAAGCTTCGCTGGTGTTCGACATCGATTCCGAGACCGGCGCCGTCTCGCTGCGGAACCCTACGGGCGAGCCCGTGCCGCTGGACTACTACGAGCTGACGAGCGAGTCGGGAGCACTCGCGCCCGCCGGCTGGATCGGTCTGCAAACGCAGGACCGCCCGGGCTTCGCCAAGGACACCGGCGTTGGCGCCGGATGGGCGACGCTCGGCGCGCCATCGATCGCGCTGATCGCCGAGGCGACGCTCGGCGACGAGTCGGTGCTGATGCCGGGCGACCGGCTTCCGCTCGGCTTGGCTTGGTTCCCCGATCAGCCACTCGACGTGCGGGTCGCGTATCGCACCGGCGGCGTTTTCCGCAACGCGATGCTCGGCTTGCTCGAGCCGGGCATCCCTGGCGATTACAACGGCGACGGCGGCGTTGATCTGGCCGACTACACCGTCTGGCGAAACGCGTTGAACACCCCGCTGGTGCTGCACAATGACGCCACCCACGCCGTGATCGACCAGGCAGATTACCAGACCTGGGTGAACGCCGTCGGCGGCGGCGCCGCTCCGGCGCCCGAGCCCGCAGGTGTCATTATGGTTCTTGGCGCCATTGCGGCCACGTCACGCTTTCGGGCGGAGCGGGTCAGCGCGTGTTAGGCTGTCGGGGGTGCCGACGCTCGCCTCTCGCAACCTCCTGCCCGAATTGATGGACGCCCCCGACCTGGGCGTCGAGGAGCATCGCCGAGCGCTAGCGGGGCTGGCCCGGTTGAACGCCGCCAGCCGCACGGCCACGCAACTAGCGACGCGAGTCGCGCAGGCGGCCCAATTGAACGGCATACAACCGGTCCGCGTTCTCGACATCGCCGCGGGCGGCGGGGACGTAACCGGTGGGATGGCCCGGAGGCTGGCGTCGCTCGGCGTTGAGTGCGAGGTGCTCGGACTGGACATGAGCGGAACGGCGGTCGAGCGGGCGAACGCTATCGCGACGCAGACGCCGAACGTCCGGTTCCAGCAGCTCGACGTCTTTCAAGAACCGTTGCCCGCGGGCTACGACGTGGTGACGAGCTCACTGTTCCTCCATCACCTGACGGAAGACCAAACGGTCGAGCTCCTCCGCCGGTGCGCGGCCGCCGCTGGCGCCTTGGTGATCAGCGATCTGATCCGCAGCCGCCTCGGGCACTGCCTGGCCCAGATCGCGTGCCGCACGCTGAGCCGATCGCCGATCGTGCACTACGATGGACCGCAGTCGGTGGCGTCGGCGTACACCCGAGATGAGATGCGTGAGCTGCTCCGGCGTGCTGGGCTGACGAACGCAGCGGTCCAGCGGTGCTGGCCCGAGCGGATGATGATTACCTGGAGGCGCGGCGACGCGTCGAACCCGCGTTGAGCAACGAACCAACACACCTCGACGGGTCCGAGTGGGACGTGGGCGTCATTGGCGCCGGCCCTGCGGGCTCGGCCGTCGCCACTCAACTGGCGGCCGCGGGTCACCGCGTGCTGCTCACCGACAAGCAACGGATGCCGCGTGCGAAGGTGTGTGGCGGCTGTCTGGGGGCGGTTGGGCACGAGGCGCTGGGGCGGATCGAGGGCGTGAGCGAGCTCCGTTTTCGGCGCGCGGCGCTCGAGACCGTCCAGATTCGATCAGGCGATCGCGGCGTCCGTCTGTCGATCGGCGAGCGCGCGGCGATCGACCGCGCGGAGTTCGACGCCGCGCTCACCGATCACGCGGCCAGACACGGCGCGCAAACCGCGTTCGCTTGGCGTTCGTCGATCGGCCCCGCCACCGACGCGTTCCGGCTGCTGACGCTGTCGCACGCTGATGGCAGAGCGGCGCGTGTGCGCTGCCGGGCGATCGTGATCGCGGCCGGGCTCGGATCGGCCGCTTTGCTTCCCGCAGCCGAACGACCGGCGACGATCACCCGCCGCGCGAGCCGGGTCGGTGTTGGCGTCACGATCGAGGACCGCTCGTCGGCCTACCCGGCCGGCGAGATTGTCATGGCGACGAGCCGCTCCGGCGACGGCTACGTGGGCATCGTCCGCTTGCCGGACGGTCGGCTCGACCTAGCGGCCGCGCTGGCTCCGCGGTCGGTGTCGCTGGCTTCGATCTCCGCGGTGGTCCGCCGGGTGCTCAGCGAAGCGTGTTCGCCGGTTCCGAGCGGCTTAGACGACGCCCAATGGCAGGCAACGCCGCGGCTGACCCAACGTCCGCGGCGGCTGGGCGCGGCCCGCGTCTTGCTCGTCGGCGACGCCGCTGGTTACGTGGAACCCTTCACCGGCGAGGGCATCGGTTGGGCGCTCCGCTCCGCGGTGGCGGCGGCCCCGCTCGTGGCCGAGGCGGTCAACGCGTGGCGGCCCCGGCTTGTCGACGAGTGGGAGAAAACGCATCGAGCCGCGGTCGGCGGCCAGCATTCACGTTGCCGCTTGGTTTGCGGAGCCGTCGGCGGGCGGTTAGTTACCCCTTGGGTGGTCCGGGCCCTCGCGGCGGCGCCGTGGCTCGCCGGGCCGATCGTCCGGAGCATCGACCCACGCCCCGGCGCCACCGTCCTGGCGTCCTCCTGAATCCCCCGCGCGAGCGATCGCGATCGCATGGCTATGTATCTGCACGGCCTCGGTGTCTCGACCCCCGAGCATCGACTCACGGCCGACAACGCGATCGAGCTCGCGCACCGCGTGTGCTGCGAGAACACGAAGCACGAACGCGTGTCGAGCGTCGTTCACCAAAAGTCGGGCGTGGCGGAGCGGCGTACCTGCGTGCCCTTCACCGACGCACTCGCGTGGGAGGAAGAGCCAGAGGGGCCCACCATCGCCACCCGCGCCGAGTGGTACGAGGCCAACGCGGGTCCGCTTGCCGTCGAATCGGCTCGGCTTGCGCTGAGCGACGCGGGCGTTGCCGGGGAGTCGATCACGCATCTGGTCACCGTCACTTGCACGGGCTTCGAGGCGCCGGGGGTCGATGTCGCTCTGATTCATCAGCTGCGACTGCCCGCGACGGTCCAGCGTGTTCAGGTCGGCTTCATGGGCTGCCACGGGGCGATCAATGGGCTCCGCGTCGCCAACGGCCTGCTGGCCGCGGAGCCCGACGCCAAGGTGCTCCTCGTCGCCACGGAGCTGTGCAGCGTTCACTACGCGTTCCGTTGGGATCTCGAACGGATGGCCGGCAACGCGTTGTTCGCCGACGGCTCGGGCGCCCTGGTCGCCACCTCTTCCCCGCAGCAAGACTCCGGCTGGCGCCTCGCCGCAACCGGGTCTTGCTTGCTCCCGGGCACAGAGTCGTTGCTGTCTTGGCGGGTGCGTGATCACGGCTTTGAGATGGGGCTCTCGGCGAAGCTGCCCGACGCGATTCTCGCCCATCTGGGCGACTGGCTCCCCCGGTGGCTCGGCGAGCAGGGGCTCAGCCTCGGCGACGTCGGCTGTTGGGCGATCCACCCGGGCGGCCCCCGCATTCTGACCGCCAGCCGCGCGGCGCTCGGGTTGCCCGATGTGGTCACGGCCGCGTCTGAAGACGTCTTGCGTGATCACGGCAACATGTCGAGCGCCACGCTCCTCTTTGTTCTCAAGAGGCTCCAACAGGCAACGGCGCAGCCGCCGTGCGTGATGCTCGGCTTCGGCCCGGGAGTGGTCGCCGAAGCCGCCTTGTGGCGCTAGCTGCGTCGTAGCCAGACGGTCCCTTCGACATCCCCGGCTTCGAGGTCGTTCGCGGGACTCACCAAGAGCCGCGACGCTCTCTCTCAACGAACGATTGAGCGAGAGCGTCGTCGAAGGTCTCGGTGGCCGGATCGAACCGCACTTTGCGACCAAGCCGCAAAGCGATGTTCGCCGCGTGGCAGACCGTGAGGCAGCGGTGATGCGACTCCGCGTCGGACACCGGCGCCGCGTTGCTGCGGACGCAGTCGACAAAGTCGCCCACGTGGTCGGTAGCGGTGACCGATCGCCCGTAGAGTCGATCGAGTGCATCTTCCGGCAGGGGGTTTTCGCCAAGCTCCTCGACGGGCCGCCCGGTCAGCTTGCCGCGGTTCACGAAGTGCCGCCCCGAGTCTCCTTGGAACATGATGCCGTTGTCGAAGCCCAGCAATGCGGAAGCGTCGTCGATGATGTCCAGCTCCACGCCGTCTTCAAACGTCACGCGGACGTGGAACTCACACGCGGTGTGGTAGCGATCGGCGTGCACGGGCATGCCGCGCTCGTCGAGCGGGCTGGCGTGCACGACGTGAAGCGGCTCGAGGGTGAAAGCACCGGCGCCCGCGTTGTCTTTCCCCAAGGCCCACATCGCGACATCAACGTGGTGAGCGCCCCAATCGGCGAGCCGGCCGCCTGAGTACTCGTACCACCAGCGGAAGTAATGGTGCGTGCGACTCGCGGGGTGCCCGGCGCCGTAGCCGTCGGTCTGCACGATCTCGGGCGACGCGAGGTACGGGGTCCACGGCGCGGGGCCGAGCCAGAGATCCCAGTTCAGATGCTTCGGCGGTGCGCACTCGGGGATCGGAAATCCAACCGGGCAGCCGCCGACCGAGCAGGTCACGCGGCGTGTGTTACCGATCCGCCCCTCTCGGACCAACGCGGCGGCGATCGCGAAGCGGCGATCGAAGTCGCTCCGCTGCTGAGTTCCCACCTGCAAGACGCGTCCGGTGCGACGAACCTCGTCGGCGACCCACCGCCCTTCGGCGATCGTCAGCGTCATCGGCTTTTCACAGTAGACGTCTTTGCCGGCCTGCATGGCGTCCACGGCCACGCGGGCGTGCCAGTGGTCGGGCGTCGAGATAAAGATCGCGTCGATGTCCGACCGGTCGAGCACCGCGCGGTAGTCCTCGTAGTCGTAGATGTCGATCGGGTAACTCCGATCCCGGTGCTGCTGTCGGGCGGACTGCACCCCGCGGCCGCGTTGCACGGCGTCGACGTCGCAAACGGCCGCCAGCGGGCCGTACGCACACACCTGGGGGACCAGGTTGTGGAAGCGGATGCCCGATCCGATCCACCCAAAGACCGGCCGCTCGTTGGGCGAGCGAGCGGCGGTGACGGCGGCGGTAGCCGGCTCAAGGCCGACCGCCGCGGCCGCGGCCAGCGACGACGAATGGAGAAAACCGCGTCGGGAAAGGAAATCCACGTGATGACCCACGTTCAGGCTTTGGAGAGAGATCGCATTGGATGAGGATCCGCGGGGCGGATCGCCGGCACGGAAGCGGGCGCCTCGGTCATTTCGGGCGGCTCCGCACGAGCATAATCTAATCGCCGGCGGGTAAAATTGGCACCGACGTCACTTTTTGGCTTAGCTTTGTTGACACCTGAGTCCGAAAGGCACATTATAGGTGTGGCTAGTCGGTATGTGCGAAATGATTCCGGCGCCGCCACCGTCGCTTTTCTAATCAACTCATCGCATCCAAGCTGCTTCAAGAGATTGCATCGCGGGCGTCTGCCCGCCGCAAATTGGTAGCGAAGCCGATTCGAGCCCCCGCTGTGAGTGTCACGCTCAAACAAGTCGCCAATCGTGCCGGCGTCTCGCCCTCGACCGCGGCCCGCATCCTGCGGGGAGACGTCAAAGGTTCGCAGGATCGCAGCGCCCGGAAGGTAGCGGACGTCATCCGTGCCTCCGACGAGCTGGGCTACCAGCCGAACTGGAAGGCGGCCGCCCTGTCGCGCGGCAAGACGCACAGCATCGGTCTGCTCTTCTCCGAGCCCGAGTGGATCTTCGGTGACCCGACGAACGAGATCGCCGTCGCGTTCACCCGCGGACTGCAGCGACGCGGCTACGACCTGCGATTGATTCCCTGCTCGTCGAGCGACAACGAGTGGGAGCGGCTGGTTTTGGGCGGAGCGCTAGACGGCGTCGCGTTCTTGCTCGAGCCCCCCTCCGAGGCGGTGCTCGAAGCCGTCCGCAAGGCGAAGCTGCCCACCCTGTCGATGGGCATCGACGCCTGCGAAGCGCGGGTCATGCCGGACGACGCTCGCGGCGCCTACGCGGCGACGCGGCACCTCATCTCGCTCGGCCACGAACGGATCGACTTCTACGTAGAGACAGAGATCCGCGACCACGTGAGCGTCATCGAACGCCGCGAGGGCTACGAAAGGGCCATGCGTGAGGCGGGGCTGGGCGACCAGATCGAACCGCTCCGCTGCGGCATCAAGCACGCCGTTGACCGCCTGCTCCGCGAAGAACGCACGACGGCGGTGGTCGCGTACTCGCACTTCGAGGGCGTGCAACTCGCTCACTCGGCTTGGGCGCACGGGATCAGCGTGCCGACCGACCTAAGCATCATCGCGTTCAACGACGTGTCGGTCGCCAAGTACGCGACCCCACCGCTGACGATCGTCGACTTCGATCGCCAAGAGATGGGCCGCATCGGCGCGGACCTGCTGCTCGACCAGATCGAGAGCGATGGCGACACGAGCGATGGCGGGACCCCGGCGCCCGTGGTGATGCCGCAGCAACTCGTCATCCGCGGATCGACGGCGCCGGCAAAGTCGGCGTGAAACCGTGGCGCCCTCCACAGCGCCCACAGAGTCTCACGCAAGGAAGCGACACCAACACACACGCACCGCTCCCCAACCTCTTCTCCTCACGCTCATCCGGAGTCACATCATGCCTCGCTACCGTCTCGGCCTCGTGGTCGGAAAGATCGCTCTCGCTACCGCGCTGATGTCGGCGCCCGCCTGGGCCCTCGGCCCAACCTCGTTCGGCATCGACGCGTTGAGCTATGCGCCGCAGTTCGACAGCGGTTTCGCCTTCGGGCAGGTCTCGGCTACCCCGAACGGCTTCGACAGCATCACGGTGCAGGCGTCCGCGGCGCCCGGGGGCAGCAGCTTCGGGGCGGTCGGTATGAACTTCAACACCATCGGCGGGGCGTCGGGCCTTAACTTCGATCCGGCTGACTACCAGATCGAGATGGTCTACAAGCTCAACCCCAGCAACACGGCGCAGTTCCTCACCGTGCAGCTCGCCCAGAGCGACGGCGGTGGGTTGAACGACAGCTTCAATTGGGGAATCGGAGACATCGTCGGCATCTTCAACGACGGCACGCCCGACGCGGACGGCTTCGTCACCCTGACGCGCGACCTGACGGAACTGCCCAACCCGTTCACCGGCAGCGAGACCGAGCCCTGGGACTTCGTCACCGGCACCGGCGACAAACTGCTGGACACCGATACGTTTGAGAACGGCGCCGCGAACACCGTGACCCAGCTGCAGCTGCAGATGACCGACGGCTCGAACGTGCTGGACATGGACCTCAAGTCGATCCGCATCGCCGAGAAGGCGCCGACCGCCGCGGGGCGGCTGGACAGCGGCGGCTGGAACCGGGCCTACGGCGTGATGGAGGCGCCGGGCGCCCTGACCCGCGACAACGGCGTCGACGACTTCACCAACCTCGTAATCGACGCCACCGGATTCGGCGGCGTGCTGCAACGCGGCCTGCCCTCGGCGGACGTCTTCGACGGGTCGTCGCACTCGATCGAGATCACCGCCCGCACGCTCCCCGGCAACACGGCGACCAACTTCGGTGTGATTCTCGGCGACCTCGATGGCAACGACGACACCGCAAATGAGGGCGCCGACAGCTACTACTACCTGCTCAACACGGAGGACTTCGGCTCGTCGGACCTGACGACGCTAACGATCCCGATCGACGCCGTCACGCCGTCCGGGCCCGTTTTCACGTTCTTCAACGGCGGCGACGGGTTGTCGACCGACTTCAATCTCATCGAGCTGCAGCTGCAGTCGATCGACGACGGTACGCGGCTCAACCTCGAGGTCGAGGGCATCCGCATCGTCGAGACGCCGGTGATGGCTCTGCCGGACGGCGACTTCAACGCCGACGGCCGGGTCGACAACGCCGACCTGAACCTGCTGCTGGACAACTGGGGCGAGTCGAGCGTGCCCGCCGAGTGGGTGCGCCAGTTCGCCGGCGCGGTGGATAACGAAGAGCTCAACTTCCTGCTCAACACGTGGGGCGCCGGCACGAGTGTCGCCGTGCCCGAGCCGACCGCACTCGTGATCGGCCTGTGCTCACTCGCCGTCCTTCGGGGGCGGCGTCGCTAGAACCCTTTTCACCCGCGGCCCACACGCCGTGACACCCCGTCGATCCGACGACGACCCACCGGCTCGGCGGCCTCTATTCGACTGAAGGAGCGTCGCGATGATTCGTTCTACTCTTCCATCGCTGAGGCGACACAGCACGACCGCTAAGGCGTTCACGCTCGTCGAGCTGCTGGTGGTGATCGCCATCATCGGCATCTTGGTGGCCCTGTTGTTGCCGGCGGTGCAGGCGGCGCGTGAGGCGGCCCGCCGCTCTCAGTGCGTGAATCACCTCAAGCAGATCGGCCTGGCGGTGATGAACTTTGAGGCGACCTACGGCCAGCTTCCGCCGGCGGGGTCGTACTACCACGTCCAAGACCGTGGCGAGGGTGAGATCGACTGGTGGATCTCGCAGTACAACCAGGGCAACATCCTGATGCGGCTGCTGCCGTACGTCGAGGAGCAGACACTTCACGACAACATCGACTGGGACGACCCCACTGGGATTAGCGCCGCCCTACCAACCCTGGGCGGCGGCCAGAGGCTCGATACCGCGCGGGTGACGGTCTACCAGTGCCCGAGCGACAATTACCCCGAGTCCGCGGAGACGACGTTCGATCCCGCCTTCGACGTGGATGGTCGAAAGTTCCACAACTACGCGGCCAGTGCCGGGTCGGTCCGCCTTGAGGACGGCCAGGACGGAAACACCTGCGGGCAGGAAGTGGATGAGATGAACCAGTTCGCGCTGCAGATGAACCCCGAGGACGTGGTGCCACCCAACAGCCCGTTCTCTCGCTACATCCGCAAGCCGGAAGACCCCACCATGGGACCGTCCAAGACCACGTACAAGGTGAAGCAGCACTGGTCGGTGAAGCTCTCTCAAGTGACAGACGGTCTGTCGAAAACGATCTTCTTCGGCGAGGTCCGGCCGGAGATGTCGGTCCACGCTCGCCAAGGTTGGGCAACGGCGAACAACGGTCAGGGTCTCGTCTCCACCACGGTGCCTATCAACTATGAAACCCGCAGCACGGATCCCGCTTTGCCCTGCGAGCTGTACCGGAACTGGACCACGGAGATGGGCTTCAAGTCGCCCCATCCGGGCGGTGGCAACTTTCTGCTTGGCGACGCTTCTGTGCACTTCATCAACGACGACATCGACCGCTGGACCTACCAGTACCTCGGCGCTCGAGCCGACGGCGAGGTCCTCAACGACTCGCCCTTCTGAGCGACGCGTGGTCGACCCCCGGAACAGGCACAGGCGGAGGCAAACGATGAAGCGCACCAACAGGCGGGCCGTGGCCGGCAAGCGGCCGCGGCTCGAGCCGCTCGAGCGGCGCGACCTGCTGTCGGTCAGCTGGTCGAACGTCGAGGTGACCGGCGGCGGCTACATCAGCGCGGTCCACGTCCACCCGGCCGACCCCGAGGTCATCTGGGCCCGTACCGACGTGGGGGGCATGTACCGCGTCGATGAGGCTGCCGGCCGCATGACGCAGGTCATGGACTGGATCCCGCCGGAGCAAGACGACATGTACGGCGTGGCCGGCCTCGCGCTGCACCCCACCGACACATCGGTCCTGTACGCAGCGCTGGGCAAGTACTTCTGGTCGGACGAGAGCGGCGTCTTCTACAGCGAGGACTCCGGCGAGACGTGGCAGGACCTCGGCCTCGATCTCACCTACGACGCCAACAACGGCCCCGGCCGATGGGGGACGCGGCTCGCGTTCAACCCCCACAACCCCGATCAGCTGATCATCGGCAGCTACGGCGACGGGGCGTACCGCCACATCCGCTCGACCGGCAACACGGTCCGCATCACCAGCATCGGCTCCGACGACAACGACCGCATCCAGGCGATCGTTTTCGACCCGACCACGCCGAACAACGTGTACGTGGCGGTGGACGGCAAGGGGGTGTACCGCAGCACGTTCGGCATCAGCAACAGCTTCGTGCTGATCGCCGGTAGCCCGACGAGCATGAACGACATGGAGCTGTCGCGCGACGGGCAGCACTTGGTGGTCGCGACCGAGACGGGCGTGGTGCGGCTCGACAACCCCGCGTCCTCGTCGAGCTGGTCCAACCTGTCGCTGCCGATCCCGGGTCCGCACTACACGATCGACTTCAGCCCGCACGACGACGACACGCTGATCACCTCCCGCGGCGGGTACGACCGTCTGGGCACGATCGTGATGAGCACGGATGCGGGCGACTCGTGGACGGCGCTCAACTCGACGGTGCAGCAGTCGATCCAGTGGATGCCGGAGGAGTTCCCCGGCTCGTCGATCTCCGACTTCGAGTGGGACCCGGTCGACCCAAACCGCGTCCACTTCACGGACTGGTACAGCTTGTGGGAGACGTCGGACATCACGGCCTCCACGGTCAACTGGTCCAACCCGAACGCCACCGGCCACGTGGAGGTGGTTGCTAACGCGTTGGCGGTGCCCCGTTCGACTAACACGGAGGGGATCCAGGTTCTCACCGGCTACGCCGACGTAGGCGGCTTCCGGCACACCGACACGACGGTGAACCCGGCGTTCTCTACGCTGAAGGGTGGCGCTCCGTCGCTGATCGACATCACCGGCATCGGCGTGTCCGACGCGGACCCCGACCGGCAGTACTTGGTCGGCATGGACAAGAACAGCTTCAACCGCGCGTCGCTCGAGGGGGGCTTCGCTCGGTGGGACGCCACCGCCGGGCAATGGGCCCTGTCGTCCGGTTACGACCCCACTTGGGGCTACGGCCGCATCGCGGTCAGCCACACCAGCGCGGATCGGCTGGTGGTGGCGACGTCGCACGGCGGCGTCCGCTACAGCACCGACGGCGGGCAGACCTTCGCCGCGGCGGTGGGGGCGCCCTCGTCCGATCAGCTCGGGCTCGAGACGGACTTCGTATGGAACTACATCTACCCCCTCACGGGAGACGGCGCGGCCAACGACCACTTCTATCTGTACAGCCGGGGCGACGGCCGGCTGTACCGCAGCGTCAACGGCGGCCAGACCTGGCTGGTCGCCAACCGCGACCTGCCGCTGCCGCAGGGCACGTTCGACCTGTCGTCGACGCCCGGCCGGGCGGGGCACCTGTGGCTTGCGATCGAGGGCGCCGGGTTGCTGCGGAGCACGGACGGCGGCTCGAACTGGCAGACGATGGCCGACGTGCAAGAGGCCACCATGGTGGCCGTCGGCAAGGCGGCGCCCGGCGCTGACTACGAAGCCGTGTATCTCTACGGCCGGGCGAACGGAGACGCGGGCCGTGGCGTCTACCGCTCCAACGACGAGGGCGCCACGTGGGAGCGCATCGGCACGAGCGAGAGCGGCATCGCCAACTCGCCGCAGGTGATGACGGCCGACCCCGATCGCTACGGCGTGGTCTACATCGGCACGAACGGCCGCGGTGTGGCGCGGAGCGCACCGGCCGCGGCCCCGATCGCCGGCGACTACGACCTCGACGGACTGGTGACCGAGACCGACTACCAAACGTGGGTCACCACGTTCGGGCAGGCCGTGGCGCCGGGCACGGGCGCCGACGGCAACGGAGACGGGGTCGTCAACGCCGCGGACTACTCCGTGTGGCGTGACGCTTACCAGCCCGCCCCGGTGACGGCGTCGGCGTTGGCTACCACCGCTCCTGTCAACACGACCGATGCGGCGGCGTCGGCTGAGGAAACCGCCGAAACGCCGGTCGTGACATCGTTCGCGTTGGCGATCGCGGCAGACAACGCAACCTCCACCGACGAGGGGTCACGCGGCGTTGAGCGACAGGCCGCCCGCGGCGGCGGCGAGCGGCTCCGCGCCATGCGGCGTGCCCTGCTCGACGAGGCGTTGGCGTCGCTCGACGACGCGGCCACCGCCGACGAAGCCACCATCAAAGAAGCATCTCCCTACGACGAAGCATCCACCGACCAGAGCACCAGCCGAGGCGAGAAGAGGCGCTCGCGATTTGGCTTTTCCGCTCGTCCCGACGTCTCACCGCGATCGGGACGCCACACCACCTTCTGAGGCTTGAACCAATGACCCGGAAACTCTTCTGTCCCGTGGCGATCGCCGCGGCGCTCGTCGCGGGCTCCGCGGCCGACGCGTCGCTCTTGAACAGCAACCCATCGTTCGAAGCGGACGCGGTCGGCGTGCTCGGCGGCCCGCCCACCGAGTGGCAATACAACCCGCAGGCCGCCGGCCAGAGCGCGGCCTTCGAGATTGTGACCGGGCAAGGTGTTACCGACGGGGCGCAGGCGCTGAAGATTGACGCGACGGTCGATGCCCTGGTGAACGGCTTCACACGGGCAGTAGAGCTCCCGAGCTCGGGCGTGCAGCCGGACAACGGCCAGCCGCTGCCCGGGATGGTGCAGGGGCAGACCTACACGGCCACCGGCAGCATCACGCCGCTGTCGGCCGACACCTTCTACGAGCTGCAGATCCAAAACTCGGGGCCGTTCTTCGTGACGTTCGAACAATTCCCTGTCGGCAGCTTCAGCACCGCGGCCGACCCGAGCCTGATCGGGCAGACGCAGTCGTTCAGCGTCGACTTCGTCTACGGCGGCGGGCCGATTCAGTACAACGTCAACCTCATCGACCAGTCGCAGGCGTTCACGGTCCGCACGATGGAGCTGATCGTCGATGACCTGAAGGTCGTCGACGTGATCCCCGAGCCAGGATCGTTAGCGGTCGCATTCATCGCCGCGCTGAGCTTCGTGGGGAGCCATGGCCGGCGTTAACGAGGGGGGAGTAGCGGGGGCCGCCGATATCGCCCATCTCGGGTCGGCGGTCCCCCGCTCATGTTCAGGCGCGAAGTCGCTGCGACGATGGCGGTGCGTTGTCGCCCTGGCGGCGTGCGCGGCGCTATTCAGTCACACGGCTCACGCCGGTGAGCGGTCGTCTCTGTGCCAGGGGTGGCAGTTCCGCCGCGGGGACATGGCGCAGCAAGAAGCGTTCGATCCCGCTTCAAGCGAATGGCGCGACGTCACGATCCCGCACGACTGGAGCATCGAGCTGCCGACTGTTGAGAACGCGCCGTCGCTGGGCGGCGGCGGCTTCGCTCAGACAGGCGTCGGCTGGTACCGACGAACTCTCCGCCGCCCCGCCGACCACACGGACGGCCGACGCTACCGTGTCGAGTTCGGAGGCGTGTTCGAGCGCTCCGAGGTTTACCTTGATGGGGTGCTCATCGGGCGCCACCGCTACGGCTACACGCCGTTCTCGTTAGAAGTCACCGATCAACTATCGGACGACCGAGAGCACCGGCTCGTGGTACGCGTTGACAACTCGCATCAGCCGAACAGCCGTTGGTACACCGGCTCGGGAGTTTACCGTCCGGTCTGGCTGCATTCCCACCCGGCCATGCATGTCGCCGACGCGTGGTTGGAGACGCGTGAACTAACCGAGAACACGGCCGAGGTTTTCGTCCGCGCGACGGTGGCGAACACTACCGACGCCCGAGTGGCCGCGGAAGCAACCGTCCGGCTTCTCGACGAGAGCGGCGCCCAGGTCGCGCAGCAGACCGCCGACGTTGTTGTTGACGGCCAAGAGAGTTCCACGTTCTCAGTGACGCTTCGGGTGGCGAAACCCCGCGCGTGGTCCACGGAGACTCCCTACCTCTACCGATTGGTCGTCGATCTCCGCCCGACCGACAAGCACGACCAGCTAAACAAACGCCGAGAGCGGATCGACCGTTGGGAATCGGCGTGCGGGCTGCGGACGATTGAGGTCTCGCCGCGGAAGGGGCTGCTCGTCAACGGCGAGCCGCTCAAGCTGTTCGGCGGCAATGTTCATCACGACCACGGCCCGCTGGGCGCCGCGGCGTACAACGAGGCCGAGTGGCGCCGCGTGCGTCTGCTCAAAGAAGCCGGCTTCAACGCGATTCGCGTTGCTCACAACCCGTCGTCGCGGGCGCTCCTCGACGCGTGCGACACGCTTGGCATGTGGGTCATGGACGAGGCGTTCGACAACTGGCGGACGCCGAAGGTGGCCAACGACTACGGGCCCTCGTTCGACGAGCACTCCCGGAGCGATCTCGTGGCCACGATCACGCGAGACCGCGGTCGGCCCTGCGTGCTGATGTGGAGCATCGGCAACGAGGTCGAGGAGCGCGGCGATCCGGAAGGCGCGGCGATCGCCCGGCGCCTGATCGCGACGGTGCGAGAGCACGATCCGTCGCGGCCGATCACCGCCGGCGTCAACAAGGTCTTCGACGGGCGCGACTGGGATGTCGTCCAGCCGTTGATCGAAACGCTCGATATCGCCGGCTACAACTACGAGACCGACCGCATCGAGGAAGACGTTCGGCGGTTCCCCGATCGGGTGATCGTCTCCAGCGAGTCTTACCCAGCCGACGCGTTCAAGAGCTGGCGGGCCACGCACTCCGACCCCCGCTCGGTGGGCGACTTCGTCTGGTCGGCGATCGACTACCTGGGCGAGGCGGGCATCGGTCGCGCGTTCCCGCCGGGCGAGAAGCCGCGCGGCCACTGGGAGGGGTCGCACTTCCCCTTCCGAGCCGCTGTCTGCGGCGACATCGACCTCATCGGCCATCGGCGGCCGGTTTCGCACTTCCGCCAGATTGTCTGGGACCGTGGCGCCAAGCTCTACGCCGCGGTGGCCGAACCGCACGAACGCGGCGACTGGGGGCTCTCGCAGTGGGCCACGCAGCCGGCCGCCGCGCACTGGACGTGGGACGTCCCGCCCGGCGCCCCGCTACGCGTGCTCGTCGCGAGCCGCTGGCCGCTGGTGTCGGTCTCTCACAACGGGCGTGAGGTTCAGCGTCTGAACGTCTCTCGGGAGTCGGAGTTCCGCGGGGAGTGTAGGGTCGCGTACCAGCCGGGCGAGCTGTCCGTGGCCGGGATCGATGAACAGGGAACGGTTCGCGAGCGGATGGTGCTCTCGACCGCCGGTCCCGCGGCGGCCGTCGCGCTAAGCATGGAGCCCGCGGCGTATCCCAAAGATTCCAGCGTTCAATTCATCCGGGTGCGGCTCATCGACAAGCGCGGGCGAACGCAGCCGTCGGCGGATCGCCCGATCACCTTCTCAACGACGGGAGGGGCCGAGTTGCTCGCCGTGGGCAACGGCAACCCGTGTTACACCGACGCCTACACCAACCCCCGCTGCCCGACGTACCGCGGGCACGCCTTGGCGGTCGTCCGCCTGCCGGACTCGGATCGCCCGTGCGAGGTGATCGCCGTTGCCGAAGGCCTGGAGCCGACACGTCTTAGAGTCGACGCTTCAACACCGCGTGTCGCGTCCGATCCCGGGGGTTAGACGCGTTGGTCGATCGCGTCGCCAAACGGCCTCACGTGCGGCACGTCGGCAACGATGACCAGATCGAAGCCATCCTCCGCCCGACGCCCGTGAGGCTCACATTCAAATCACCCGCCGGGGGGACCGTCAGCGAAACCACGGCGTCGCCGGGCTCCGCTCTGAGACCAGGACGCCCGACAAACCGAGGGCGTTGTACAATCGCGTGGCGAGGTCTTGGCGACAGCCAAGCGGAGACCGCCAAGAAACCAGTCGGGCTGAAAGGATTTGAACCTTCGACCTCTGCGTCCCGAACGCAGTCGACAGACCGGTATGGCACCGGATTCCCCGGGGATTACGGAGAGCATTGGGTCCACCGAGTGGCTAAGCAGGCGCCGTTTCGCTGCATTTCGTGCATCGTTTCGTGCACGTGCAGTCGGCTTCTCGATTCGAGTGGACACCTCGTTCGCTTGAGACGCCGGGTGGCATGGCGGCGAGTACACCCTTGCGGTCGACGAGGGGCAGCCTCACGACCCGCTGATTGGCCGTCAGTGGGTCGTAACGCTCGCTGACCGTGATACTGGGGAGTCCGGCGTTGCCGCGGGGCGAGACCGCACGAGCGGCTTCTGGAGCTGCTCAGGACGCGGGGCGAGGAGAGAGTGCGTAGAAGAGAGGCCAGGGAGTTGCTCCACATGCGAGCTCCCGCGCTTGAAGTGGCGATCAAGCAGCTTGTCAAGTGGTCTAATCACCTTCGACGACCACGAGTACATGGGCAACAAGACAAAGCTGCTTCGCAGAATCGCTACAGATGATGGACACCTACCCTACGCGTGATCGCTACGCGTACCAGCCATAAGAGGTCTAACGTGGGGACACCTGCACATACTACTGAACCACCTTCTGCTCTATCTCGTCAGTGGTATTGACCAGCCTCGAATTCCTGTACCACCCGCTATGAAGGTGCGGGTTGGGTAAAGCCGCTGCCCTGCTGGAGCGGAGGAGCCTGTTGAGGCGTAGCCGAAGCAGGCTTCGGAGCGGAAGCGGGGCAGCGGGCCGCGAACTCGGCCGGGGCGACGTACCCCAGCGAGCCGTGCGGCCGGTGGTGGTTGTAGTCCTCTCGCAAGGCAACCGTGAGCTGCCGAGCCGCGGCGAGCGACTCGAACTCCTCGACCGCCAAGAACTCGTCGCGTAGCCGGCTGTGGAACGATTCGGCGTAGCCGTTCTGCCACGGGCTGCCCGGCTCGATGTAGAGCGTCCCGACGTCGAGTTGTTCCAGCCACTCGCGGATCGCCTTCGCGGTGAACTCCGGGCCGTTGTCGCTCCGGATGTGCTCGGGCACGCCGTGCATCGCGAACAGCTCAGCCAGCGTGTCGATCACGTCCTCGCTCGTGATGCTCCGATCGCACTTCAGAGTGAGACACTCGCGGGTGGGCTCATCGACGATCGACAGCCACTTCAGCTGGCTGCCGCCCGCTGTCTTGTCGAACACGAAGTCCCACGCCCAGACGTGGTTCTTGTGCGTCGCCCGACGCCGGTCGCAGCCATTCTTGGCAACGCCTTTCCGCTTCTTCTGAGGCATTCTCAGGCCCTCCTTATTCCACAGACGCAGGATACGCGACTCGCTCGCGCCGAAGCCGTCGGCCCTCAACAGCGTCGCGATGCGACGGTAGCCGAACCGTGGCCGCCGACGCACCAACTGCAACATCCGCTTGATCAGCCGCGGCTCGTCGCCGCGCGGCTTCGCTTGGTATCACTGACTCGATCGCGGCTGGCCGATCGCTTGGCACGCCCTCCGCTCGGATGCCGGGAACGCTCGCTTGAGCTCCTCGACCGCCGCTCGCTTCCGGGAAGGGCTCACCAGTTTCCCTCCTGCAGATGCTTCAGCATCTGGTTGTCGAGGGAGAGGTCCGCGACAAGCTGCTTCAGCCGCTTGTTCTCGTCTTCCAGCTTCTTCAGCCGGACCGCTTCTTCGGACTTCATCCCGCCGTAGTGCTTCCGCCAACGGTCGAGCGTCGATTCGCTCACCTCCAGGGCTTGCAGCACGGCTGCCAACTCCTTGCCCGATGACAGCATCGCGTCCGCGTCGCGGAGCTTCTTCACAATCTGTTCCGGCGTGTGCCGCTTCCTACGCTTCGAACTCATCCTTCGGCCTCCTCGGGGAGACCTTCATAAGGGTTGTTTCAGGTTTTCGATAGCAGGCCACGTTGGATCGTCGAACGAACCTTTGGCTGGCTCAACCGATCACGACGCCTCGCCAAGTCGTTCGAACGCACCACCGAGAGCGACGCCACCTTCGTCGACGTCGCCATGATCCATCTCATGGTCAAACGCCCCGCGTAATACGGCTATTGAACAGCCTCTAAGTCATATCCTTGCCCAACGATCCTGCGAACACGTGATACGCACTAATTCGGCAGTCAGGACGTTTCTTCTGCAGCCGTCGCACGCCCTCGGGCGTAAATGCACTGAATCCGACTAAGCTGAACCTTCGAAGCTTCGGAATCCGCTCCACAAGCGGAATGATCTCATCACCAAACGGAACATCGCCTAAGACAAGTTCTTCGAGATCTAGCAGTTGGTCAATTGCCGTTGCAAAGCCTTGGTTTGTCAGCCTCGGAAGCATACCGCAAGTCAGCTTTCGTAGCCGCTTCAACTCGCCAATATGCTTAAAGCCTGCATCCGTGATGTCCGCACCGGAGAATACAACGCGTTGTAGCTGCCCATACCTTGAGATTTCAAGTAGCCCGTCATCCGAAACCGGACATTCGCTCAACGATATTGACACCAATGTATCTCGACACCTTAGTTCAGCCAGCCCGACTCCGGTAAGCTGCGAAGAATCTACGGCAAGAGAACTTAGGTTAACTGCACCGGCCAGCCATCGCAAATCTTTGTCTGACGTGTCGCCACAGCGGATATCGAGCTCAATGACCTCTGTTGCTGACTGCATTGCCTTAGCTATCTCACAAGCACCCTCGCGTGCCCTAAAATCTGCGCGCTTTACACTAGAGAGTGGATTAGCCCGAGAGAGCCGTAGCAGCGCCCCTGTAGGAGCAAGACCGAAGACGATGTTGATTTCTTCAAGTCGCTTCCATTTGGCCAACGGCAGAAGTGCATCATCCGATATACTCGCCGACATGGGGCTGGCATCATCTTCCTCTGCAGTGAAGTCAATGACGGCTTTCGTTATGTGCCGAAGACCGCTAATCTCCCGTAACGCCTTGGTCACCGAATCAGCCCCCTGCTTACCCTCGTACACTACTACCTCAATTATTCGGCCTTCGTTGTCGATCTTAGGCCTCCATTCGTACATACCTTCTTCGTCGTAACGGCTTCTAAGATACACTTCCTGCGCGATATCAAAACCGCCGATACACATAGGCGAGCTGCTATTTTCAGGTAGTTCAATTCCGATTTGCCGCCGTGCCTGATCTTCATAGCACTCAACGAGCGCCTGGCCTTCGGCAGTCGTCACGAATTGAGCGAACAACTCGATAAATAGTTCTCCCGCCGACGTTGGATCGACGTCTCTAAGGCGAGCCGCCTGACCGGTTGCCCTCAGCCAATTGTCAAAGGCTTCTTGTTGCTCCCGAGGGATATATTTATCTGCATTACGCATCGTTACTCCAATCCGTACTCACGGAAAAGTCGTTCGTGTACGCCGTTATCCAATTTATTGCGCATATAACTTTCTGTGGCAGACCTCGACGGGTCAATCAGATAGTGCTCTATCTGGTCGGCAAAGACCTGATCCCTGAGCAGTTCTTCACCCGCCCCGAATAACCCTCGATGTCCATTGTGACTTCCGGCGTAGCCGCGAGAGGCGCTGAATACTGCCCCTGCCGCCCCGGCTATCTTGCCGAAAGCGCCCAGCCTAAACCGCGACAGTGCGGAAGTTGGCATACGGTCAAGCTCGGAGACTACGCGTTTTACCCCCGACGACTGGGACGCGATCTTTTGAGCATTCGTAACGAAGTTGTTTACCGATAGCTGAGCGATTGACCTGCCCCCGGTAGTGGAACCAGTCATCAAGTTATAGCAGCCGGCTCACTTCGTGGAGGCGTAGCCGGAACGAAGTGAGCTGGCTGGAT
>JBCBPC010000013.1:0-113729 GCA_039820945.1 Planctomycetota bacterium | reverse complement strand
CGGCGCAAGCCGGCGGAGTGAATCAGGAACGTTTCCGCCACCCTCCGCCGGCTTGCGCCGACGGCTCGCTTGGCGATGCTTATCCGACGTCGCGCTCGGAGTGTCCCTCGCCGGGGTGGGGCCGACGCGATAGGCTCGCTCGTGGAACAGAAGCCAACCCCACGCAGCGAGGCCCCGATGGATCGCCAGTTCTCCAAGAACGTGCAGCGGAAGATCCGCGACTTCTACGACAACCGCGAGGCCGTCGGCCTGCAACGGCTGCAGGAGCTCGTCACGGAGCTCTATCTGGCCGAGGGCAAGAAGCGCGAGAAGACCTGGGGCTACATCGAGGCGGCCCTCAAGAAGACCGGCATGAAGGACGACCGCATCTCCCACCTGCGCCAGAAGGACGACCCGCAGCTGCTGGCCAAGGTCGTCGAAGAGCTGATGGGAACGTGAGCCGCGGCGGGGTCTTGTGAATGGCTGAGGAGAACGCCAGGACGTCGGGGAACGAACCGGGTCCGCAGACGAGCGGTGAGTTCCACGCGCACGTCGCCGATCATCTGCCGTCGGCCATCCGCGAGCGGCTCGACGCCGGCGCGCAGCACAGCTACCTGAAGGACTTCGTCTACGGCGCGATCGACGGCGCCGTGACCACGTTCGCCGTGGTGTCGGGCGTCGCGGGGGCGGGGCTCTCGCCGGGGATCGTCATCGTGCTGGGCGCCGCCAACCTGGTGGGCGACGGCTTCAGCATGGCGGCCGGCAACTACCTGGGCACCCGCGCCGAAGAGCAGCTGCGGGCCAAGGCGCGCCGCACCGAAGAGTCACACATCGCCCATCACCCCGAGGGCGAGCGAGAAGAGGTCCGCCAGATCTTCCTCGCCAAGGGCTTCGAGGGCGACGACCTGGAGCGGATCGTCGAGGTCATCACCAGCGATCAGCAGCAGTGGGTCGACACCATGCTCCGCGAGGAACATCACCTGCCGCTGTCGGGCCCGTCGGCAATCCGCGCGGCGACGACCACCTTCGTGGCGTTCTTCCTGATCGGGCTGTTGCCGCTGCTGTCGTTCATCGCCGAGTTCGTGGCGCCCGGCAGTGTCGGCTCGCCGTTCCTGGTGAGCACCGTGCTCACCGGCGCGGCGTTCTTCGCCGTGGGCGCCGGGAAGGGGCGGCTCGTCTCCGAGCACTGGGCGTGGGCGGGCGTGGAGACGCTCGCCGTGGGCGGCGCCGCGGCGGGGCTCGCCTACCTCGTCGGCCTGCTGCTGAAGAGCGTCGTTGCTTGACCGCCGCGTGACGGCCGCGTGACCGCCCCGCGCCGACTTTGGCCCCGCCGGGCCCTGCGATAGGATGCACCGCCATGGACCCGTACCACGACCTGCTCCGCCGCGTTTACGAAGAGGGCGTCGCCAAGGGCGACCGCACCGGCACCGGCACGCGTAGCGTGTTCGGCCATCAGATGCGGTTCGACCTCCGCCGGGGCTTCCCGCTGGTGACCACCAAGAAGCTGCACCTGAAGTCGATCCTCCACGAGCTGCTCTGGTTCATCGCCGGCGACACCAACACCGGCTACCTGAACGAGCACGGCGTCAGCATCTGGGACGAGTGGGCCGACGAGGACGGCGACCTGGGCCCCATCTACGGCAAGCAGTGGCGGAGCTGGCGCGTGGCGGGCGAGGACGCCCACGGCGTCCGCAACATCGACCAGCTAGCCGAGGTCATCGACGAGATCCGCGGCGACCCGGACTCGCGGCGGCTGATCGTCAGCGCGTGGAACGTGGCCGACCTGCCGGACATGGCCCTGCCGCCTTGCCACCTGCTGTTCCAGTTCTACGTGGCGGACGGCCACCTGAGCTGCCAACTCTACCAACGCTCGGCCGACGTGTTCCTGGGCGTGCCGTTCAACATCGCCAGCTACGCGTTGCTGACGATGATGGTCGCCCAGGTGACCGGCCTGGCGCCAGGCGACTTCGTCCACACGCTGGGCGACGCCCACCTGTACGAGAACCACCTGGAGCAGGCCCAGACGCAGCTCGCCCGCGAACCCCGGCCGCTGCCCAAGATGCGGATCGACCCGGCGATCACGTCGATCGACGACTTCCGCTACGAGCACTTCACGCTCGAGGGCTACGACCCGCACCCGCACATCAAGGCCCCGGTGGCGGTTTGAGCACAGCAGGCAGCGGGCAGACGGCGGGGCAATTCGCAAAGAAGCGGCTCGAGATCGTCGTCGCCGTGAGCGAGAACGGCGTGATCGGCCGCGACGGCGACCTGCCGTGGCGCCTGTCGGCCGACCTGAAGCGGTTCAAGCAGCTCACGATGGGCCACCCGCTCATCATGGGCCGCAAGACGTACCAGTCGATCGGCCGCCCCCTGCCCGGTCGGCTCTCGATCGTGCTCACCCGCGACGCCGCGTACGACCCGGGCCACGAGGCGGTGCTCGTGGCGAACGACCTACCGACGGCGATCGCGCGAGCCGCCGACGCCGACGAATTTGATGCGTCGGTCATCAGCATCATCGGCGGCGGCGAGGTGTACCGCCTCGCGCTGCCCCTGACCGACGTCGTTCACTACACCCGCGTACACGCCACCGTGGAGGGCGACGCGACCTTCCCCGAGTTCAGCGCCACGGAATGGGCTCTCGCCGCGTCCGAGCCCCACGAGGCGAACGCGAAGAACGAGCACGCGTTCACGTTTGAGACGTGGACGAGAACCGCGAATCACGCAAACGAGCGCGAATAGAGGCCGAGCCACTTCATTCGCGCGTCCCTTCGCGTCAGTCGCGATTCCTCAATCCTCTGAGAAAGCCACGACGTCGGCAATGTGATCGGCGCCGGTGGCCAGCATCACCAGCCGATCGAACCCCAGCGCCACGCCCGCGCACGGCGGCAGCCCCGGCTCGGTCATCGCGTCCAGCAGCGACTCGGGCAGCGGCAGCGTCGGCTTGCCCGCCGCCGCACGCAGAGCGTTTACCCCGTTGAGTCGGCGCCGCAACTCCACGGCGTCGGTCAGTTCGTGGTAGCCATTGGCCAGCTCCACGCCCCGGTAGTACAGCTCGAACCGCTCCGCGACTTCGACTCCGTCGTGCGTAGCCACGGTCGCCAACGCCGCTTGCGACGCCGGGTAGTGGTGCACGATCTCCGGCGCCTCACGGCCCAGCGTTGGCTCCACCGCGAACGACAGCAAGAAGTTCAACGCCTCGTCGCGCGACGGCAGCTCGGGCGGCGCCGCTGCTGCCTGCAGCTCTGTTGGTGGCTGCGTTGTGGTCTGCTGCGTTGCCAGACGCTGGGCGGCCGACCGGAGTTCTTCGAGCGACGCGGTGTGAGGATCGATCGCCACAGTGCGTGCGAACGCTTCACGGTACGTCGTGCGTTCGGCCGCCGGCGTGCCGAGCAGACGCCGCATCAGCTCATCCAGCAGGTCCATACCAGCGTGCATGTCGTCGCCGGGTCGGTACCACTCGACGATCGTGAATTCCGGCCGGTGCAGTCGCCCGTGCTCGAACCCGCGGAACGACCGCGTCACCTCGTAGATCGGCCCGACGCCCGCGCACAGCAAACGCTTGTGGTGCATCTCCGGCGAAGCCTGCAAGAACCGCTCGCCGTCAGCCAACGCGATCGGCTCGATGTGCTCCTCGGGGATCACCTCGCGCGCGGCGAGTGGCGTCTCCACTCCCAAGAAGCCGCGCTCGCGGAAGAACGCCCGCAGCTGCGCAAGCAACTCGGCTCGTTGGCGCAGGGACTCGCTCTTCATCCGGCCGCGACCGGCTGGCCGGCCAGCAGCGGCGGCATCGGGCAGTCGAGCAAATCCGACACGCCCCGCAACAGCTCCGCCTCAACCACCGACACCCGGTCGTCCGCGCAGATGACCGCCGCGGCCGCGTCGACGAACCGCCCCCGCTCCGACTCCGGCATCTCTGCGAGCGTCGCCAGCGCGTTGCGGAACGGATCGAGGCCTACGTCGGCGCTGCCCAGCAGCCGCAGCGGCACGTCGGACAGCTTCTCACGCCCCGCGGCGAAGGCGTTCTGCGAATCGCTCGTGTGCGCGAGCGTCGACAACGCCACCGAAGCCGCTTCGGCCGTGTCCGCTAAGCCGCGTCGCTTCACCCGGGGCGAACGTACCCGTTCGAACTTCGGCGACAGGTGCCGCAGCAGGACCTGCGAGAGCGTCCACTCGAACAGGCCCAGCCGATTGTCCGCCGCCACCAGGGCCCGCACGCTCCGCGAGAATCGCTGGTACTGCGGCGATGACATCGCCGCGAGCGCGGGCAACGCCAGGTCCACCAGCGGTAGCCGCAGACGCGGCTCGAGCCCGTCGGCGATCGGCGCCAGCCGACGGACCACGCCGTGAATCCGCGGGTCGGCAAACTCTGCGAGCGCCACACGCTGAGCGCGACGCACCTCGTCATCGGGGTCCAGCAGCAGCACGTAGATCACCGCCCGCGCGCTGAACGGATCGTGCGCGGCCTCGACGAGCGGCTCGGGCAGCGACGCCAGGAGCTGCTTAGCATACTGGCGGTGCCGGTCTTCCGGCTCGCCGACCTGTCCTGCGGCGTCTTCCACCACCGCGATCGGCACAACACGCTCTGCCGCCGCCGCGCCACCCGAATTGCTACCGATGCCCCTACCGGCTTCGCCCCCGGCAAACCCCGACACGCCCTCCGCCACGGCCAGCCCGCCGCCCGCGGCGCCACTCGCTCCGCCACTCGCCAGGGGAGCCACATCGAACGAGCCGTCCCAGTTCGGCAGCAACGCCGTGATCCGCTTGTCCAGCGGCGGGTGCGTCGCCATCAGCGACGAGAAGCCCTCCCACACGCCTTGGGCGAAGTACATGTGGCTCAGCTCCGCGGCGCGCGGGTGCCGGATGCGGCCGTGCCCCACCGCGGCGCCGATCCGCTTGAGCGCACCGGCGATGCCATCGGGATTCCGCGTGAACTGCACCGCCGAGGCGTCGGCCAGGTACTCCCGCTGCCGCGAGACCGCTGCCTTGATAAGCCCGCCGACGAGGCTGCCGATCGACCCGACGACGATCAACGCCACACCGATCGCCAGCGCGGCGAGCACCGCGACGCCCCCCTTGCCCGACTCGCTGTTCGAACGACGCGAGTCGAACGTGCTGCCCGAGTGGAAGATGACCCGCACCAGCAGCCGGCCGATCAGCCCCAGCAGCAGGATGCCGTGCAGCACGCCGATCATGCGGATGCTCATCCGCATGTCGCCGTTGAGGATGTGGCTGAACTCGTGGGCGATCACGCCCTGCAGCTCATCGCGCGACAAGCTCTCGGCGCAGCCGCGGGTGACGCCGATCACCGCGTCGCTGGGCGAGTACCCCGCCGCGAAGGCGTTGATCCCCCGCTCTTCCATCAGGAAGACGGGCGGCGCCGGCGTGCCCGAGGCGATCGCCATCTCTTCCGTCACGTTCAGCAGCCGACGCTCGAGTGGGTCGGGCGTGTCGGGCGACAGCCGCCGGCCGCCGAGGCCCTCGGCCACGCCCGTGCCCCCGCCGGCGCGAAGCGCGACGACCTTGTACAGCGACCCGCAGCCGATCAACCCGACCGCCCCGGCTGCTGCCCCTATGGGCGCCTGCCACGGGAACGCGGCGCCGGCCAGCTGCGCGGCGGCGGCGTCGTACTGCGAGCCCACGGCCGCCAGCGTGATCAAGAACACGGCCACGGCGATGCCGACCAACGCCACCAGGAAGCCGCCGACAAGCCACGCCGTCGTCCGCCGCGCGTCCGCCTGCCGCTGAAAGAAGTCCGTGGCCATGACGCGAATGCGGAGTGCAGAGTTCGGAATGTGGAATCATCCGAGACGGACGATCCGCCGCTGTCAGCCCGGCCAAACGCGGGAGCGCGTCATTCCGAATTCCGCACTCCGCCTTCCGAACTCCTCAGAAGCTCACCTTCGGCGCCTCGTTGATGAGGGCGTCATCGAAGTCCAGCAGCTCGGCGTCGGCCCCGTGGCCCAACAGGCCCGCGAAGAAGATCGGCGGGAACGTTTGCTTGTACGTGTTGTACTCCGTCACCTGGTCGTTGTACGCCTGCCGCGCGAACGCCACCTTGTTCTCGGTCGAGGTCAGCTCCTCGGTCAGCTGGGCCATGTTCTGATTGGCCTTCAGGTCGGGGTACGCCTCCGACACGGCGAACAGTCGGCCCAGCACGGCGCCCAGCCCCTGCTCGGCTTGTCCGAGGTTGGCCATCGCCGCCGCGTCTCCCGGCGCCGCCGCCGCCGCCTTGAGCGCGCCAACGGCTTGGTTCCGTGCGGTGATCACGGCCTCGAGCGTCTCCCGCTCGTGGTCCATGTACCCCTTCACCGTCTCGACGAGGTTCGGGATCAGGTCGTACCGCCGCTGCAGCTGTACTTCGATCTGCGAGAACGCGTTCTGAAAACGGTTCTTCAGCGTGACGAGTCGGTTGTAGATCCCCACGCCGTACATGAAGAGCAGCACGGCGATGCCGCCGCACACCAACAACGCGATCGCCCCAGCGCCCAGAGCAGCCATAACCAAGAACTCCTAGTCGGGTTGGATCGGATACCACGCGGCAGGAAACCGCGGACTCACTCCTCGCTCGCGGGGGCGGTGGTCCGTTCGACGTACTCGCCGGTGCGGGTGTCGACACGCAGCCAATCGCCCTCGTTGATGAACGCCGGCGCGAGGATCTCCGCGTCGGTCTCCAGCGTCACGGGCTTCTGCACGCCGGTGGCCGTGTTGCCCTTGGGCGCCGGCTCGGCCTGCGTGACCTTCAGCACCACGTGATTCGGCGCCGCCACCGCGATCGGCTGGCTGTTGAACGTCATCACCTGGCAGTCCATGTTCTCTTTCAGGAACCGGGCCGCGTCGCCCACCTGATCGGCGGTCAGCTCGTACTGGTCGTAGTCCTGATTGTTCATGAACACGTAGTCTTCGCCCTGCCGGTACAGATATTGGGCCGTGAATTCCACGACGTCCGCTTCTTCGAGCGTCTGACCCGCCCGGTACGTCCGCTCGACCACCGTGTTCCGCAGCAGGTTCTTGAGCTTGCACTCGTACAACGCCGTGCCCTTGCCCGGCTTGCGGAAGTTCATCTCCGTGCACAGGTACGGGGTCCCGTCGATCTGGACCTTCATCCCCTTGCGGAAGTCGCTCGTGCTTAGCATGCCCACGGGCGTGGTTCTCTCTGTGGCGAGTGCGTGTGAGTCGTGTGCGGCTCGGCGACGGCCGGCTAAGCTGGGCACTTCCCCCAGCAGCCCCGCGACGAGCGATGGCGAGTCTATCCGAGCCCCTACCCACTGTCCGCCCCCAAAAGCCGACCCCGCCCGAGGCGTCGTGGCGGCGTGAGCTGCGCGACGCCGTCCGCGATCCGGCCGAGCTGTGTCGGCTGCTCGACCTGCCCGTGGAGCTCGCCCTCCGCATCGGTGGCCCCCGTTTCCCGCTGCGGGCGCCGCGCCCCTTCGTCGCACGGATGCGTAGCGGCGATCGCAACGACCCCCTGCTGCGGCAGGTCTGGCCCGACCTGGCCGAGGACCAACCGCCGGCCGCCGGGTACTCGGCCGATCCCGTCGGCGACCTGGCGTCGACCGTCACACCCGGGCTGCTCCACAAATACCACGGCCGGGCGTTGCTGATTGCCACCAGCAGCTGCGCGATCCACTGCCGCTACTGCTTCCGCCGTGAGTTCCCCTACAACGCCAACACGTTAGCGAACCAAGGCTGGAGCGAACCGCTCGAGGCGATCGCCGCGGACCCGACGATCGAAGAGGTCATCCTCAGCGGCGGCGATCCGCTGACACTCGTCGATGAGACACTCGCCAGACTTGTCGAGCAACTCGAGTCGATCGAGCACGTCCGTCGGCTACGGATCCACACCCGTCTGCCGATCGTCCTGCCAAGCCGCGTTACCGACGGGTTGGTCCGTACGCTGGCGGATTCCAGGCAGACGGTCATCACCGTGGTACACGCCAACCACGCCAACGAGTTAGACGCAGAAGTGGCCGCCGCGCTCGCGAAGCTCCGCAACGCATCGCCGATGCTGTTGAACCAATCGGTGCTGCTGCGGGGCGTTAACGACTCCGCCGCCGCACTCGCCGACCTCAGCCGGCGGTTGGTCCAGTTGGGCGTCGCGCCGTACTACCTGCATCTGCTCGACAAGGTGGTCGGGGCCGGGCACTTCGCCGTCGACAACCAGCAAGCAGAGCGGCTGATCGACGCCCTCCGACGCCAGCTGCCCGGCTACGCCGTGCCGCGTCTCGCCCGCGAGGACGCCGGCGCCCCGCACAAGACGATCATCGCGTGACGCCGAGCCTTCCCACGATCGCCGCCCCGCCAACGCCGTCGATCTACGACACGGCAGCCGTCGATCGCGCCCGCCGAGAGCTGCGCCTCGAGCCGGGCCTGATCCGCCGCCTGCGGATCGGCCTGCTGAAGCACTCGCTGCCGCCGATCGATTCGCTGCAAGCGATACCCGCAGAGCTTCGCCGGTCGTTCGTCGATCGCATCGCGCTGAGCGCGTTGACGCTGGCCGATCGGTTCGATTCGCAGGTGGACGGCGCCACGAAGCTCATCTTCCGCACCGCCGCCGGCTACTCGATCGAGTCGGTCGTCCTGCGTGCCGATACGGGCCGCACGGCCCTGTGCCTCTCGAGCCAGGTCGGTTGCGCCGCCAAGTGCGACTTCTGCGCGACCGGCCGCATGGGCGTCGCCCGCGACCTGTCCGCCGCGGAGATCCTCGACCAAGTCACCCAGGCCAACCGCCTGTTGACCGCCGAAGAGCGTCGGGTCCGGAACCTCGTGCTCATGGGCATGGGCGAGCCGCTGCACAACCCGCGGGCCGTCTCCGAAGCGCTCGACACGCTGATCGCCGCCGACGGATTCCATCACCCGCCGTCGCGGATCCTGCTCAGCACGGTCGGTGTGATCGAGCCCCTAGTTCAGATTGCCCAGCGTTTTCCCAAGGTGAACTACGCCATCAGCCTGCACGCGGCCGACCAAGCCACCCGCGAGCGGATCATCCCGCTCGCCACGCGGCACCCGCTGGACGACCTCCGCAATGCCGTCAAGCAGCTTAACGCCATCCAGGGGTCACGCGCCACGGTCATGCTCGAGTACCTCATGCTCGACGGCATCAATGCGTCGCTCACCGACGCCGATCGCTTGGCCGACTGGTGCCGGGGGCTCCGCGTGCACATCAACTTGATTCCGTACAACCCGGTGGAAGACGCCCCGCACCTCGTCGGAGCCGACCGGCCGACGATCGAGCGGTTCGGCGCCCGCCTCAAGCAAGCGGGCCTGCCCACCACCATCCGCTACTCGATGGGCCGCGACGTCGACGCCGCCTGCGGCCAGCTCGTCCGCCGCGAGAACCGCGCCCTCGCCAAGACCGAAGCCACCGGCCGTGTCGGCCCAACGGCCAGAAAGTCCTAGGCGGCGGCGATCGTCCTCAACGCTTCCACGGCGGCCGCTTCACCTGGCCCGGCCTCGCTGAGCCGGTCGACCAGCCGGTAAACGACGCCGCTCGGCGTCACCACGCGGTCCTGCGGCCCGGCGTCCACCAGCTCGGCAAACGTCAGCCGCACCCGCTGCTGCTCGGTGTCCGGCTGGGCGACCGGGGCCAGCGACGAGACCAACTCGACGGCGACCGACACGGCCAGCCGCGTCGGCGTCCAGCCGGCGACCTCCGGCCCGTCGGTCCCGTCCTGCCACTGTGCTCGTTCAACGCGGCACCACTCGGCGTCGGCGCACCGCAGCCGGGTGCTCCGTGCGTCGCACCGATACCGAGTCGCCGCACGCAGCCGCTCCACACTCCGGATCACCCAGCAAGCTCCGACGGCGTCGATCAGGTGATCGCCCACAGCCGGCGTGACGGCGCCGTCGGCGATCGGCAGATGCCACGTCGCGTCCTGCCGCACCACCGTCGCGGCCCGCTCGCCGATGGTCTCTTCTTGCTCGACGAAGCGCCACGCTTTCGGAAGCGAAACCGGGTCGCCGCCTCCGGCCGGCACGAGTGACACGGGCTCGAGCGTGTCGAGCACCTCCACAAAATCGCCGCCGGCGGTCCAGTCCGTCACGCCCATCTATGCGTCCCCCCGCGAAGCCACCTCGAACGGCTCGTAGTCGCTCAGCTTGTGATCGCACCAGTCCACGGTCCGTTGGAGCGACTCCACGTACTGCTCCCAGTGCACCCGCTGACCGTCGATCCAGTAGGTCGGCTTGGTGTTGGTCCGCACCTCCTTGATCTGCGCCAGCGTGAGCTGCTTGATCTCCTCGATCTGCTGCCGATCGTTCATCAGATGGCCCTCATCAGGAAGCGGAGCACCACGGGCTGCCCGGCCGTCGGCGTCAGCTCGTACCGCACCGTGTAAGACCGCCCGGCCGTCGGGAACGCATCGTTCTGGCCGACGTCCAACTCGTGGCGGAAGTTGTAGCCCGTCGTGTCGACGGTCCACTCGTCGCTCTGTTGCAGCGTGGCGAACAACACCGCGCTGGGCGTGAGGCTCACGCTCTCGTGCCCGCTGACGCCGCTCGCCGCGGTCCGGCAATCACCGGTCTGCTCGATCGTGTAGCTCACCGCGTTGATCTGGGTCGGCGTGACCAGTCCGCCATCGGCGTACCCGACCCGCGCCAGCAGCACGGCGCTGCTCCGCTCGAAGACGACGCCTTCGATGTCTTTCACCTCTGGCATGTTCAATAAACCTCCCCCGCAATGGGGGCGACGCCCGCGAGCGCCCCCCGGTCTGTACAAGTCCGGCGCCGGCGCCCCCCGCCGTCGCTTGACCCCGCAGCAGCCTGCCGGCGCCCTGGAACATCGGCGGGTGGTCCGCCGCGTCGTAGGAAGGCGCCCCGGTCGCCGTCAGCGTCGGGCCCATCACGGGCGTTGCGTCCGCACGCAGCGGGTAGTACCCCGCCAAGCCGCTCGACAGGGCCGTTGGCGGAGCGCCTCCCGCTAGCCGCGCCCGGTCGGTGGCATCCAGCACCCGCGACCAGACGCCCACCTCCGCCATCCGCCCGGTGAAGGCGATGATCGGCGCCACCCAACCGATAGCGCCGAACCAAATCCGGTCGATGCCGGCGGGGGTGGTTGAATCGGTCACGGGTTGCCCCGAGACGCCGTCCAGGGTCATGAGCCGCTGGTCAACCGCGTCGATCGTCGCCACGAGGTGACACCACGTGTTCGCCGAGACACTCGTGGCCGACTCGGCCGATGGCGGCCCGTTGAGCGAACGCACAGACAACGCCGCACGCCCGCTCGGCAGCACGCCGACGAGAATATCCACCAGCGCTTTGGACGAGTCGGTGAGCGTGACGGCCCACGCCTCGCCGCTGATCGGCAGCTTCACCCAGCAGGAAATCGACATCGGCCCCACCGTCGGCAGGTTGCCAATGGGACCGTCCAGGTAGCTCGACCCGTTCAACACCAAGCTCAATCTGTTTCTCCCCACAACGGAGTAGCACACGACGCGGAGCCGCGAGGCCACCAGAGGGCCCCGCGGCCGCCCCGCCCCGATCGATCAGCCGCACTGCACGACGTACCGCGGGTTGAGCACCGCGGCCGCGCCCCGCTCGCTCGCCTTGAACCGCATCACGATGTCGTTGGTGAAGTCCGCCTCACTGCCCAGCGGCGCCTGCGTCACCGTGATCGGCCAGTTCTCCATGTAGGCGAACGCCTTCTTGAAGTCGCCCATTAGCCACAAGTCTTTCGCGTTCGTCGCGTTCATCCCCGACGCCAACAGCCGCCGGTACATCAGCCGGCTCTCGTACACCGCGTAGTCACGCAGCGGGTTGGCCGCCAGCGTCGAGGTCGACGACCCCGTCGGGGCGTAGTTGATCTCGGTCGCGTTGAGCACACGGTTCGCCGCGTGCCGTTGTGACGGCGAGATCAGCACCGAGGTCGCCTGCAATAGCACGGGCTCGCCCGTCGCGGGGTCGAGCATCTCGTTGAACAACTGCTCGACGCGGTCGATGTTCGTCCAGTCGACGATCTCATTCCCACCGAGGTAGTTCACCCACGGCCCGCTCGTCAGGTACGTGTTGAGCGCGACCCCGCCCTGAACGTACGGGTTCGTCACGCCCAGGATGACATCGAGCAGACGCTTCTCCTTGTTGAGGCCCAGCACCTCGCCGACCTCCGCCGCGCGGGCGAGGATCAGGTTCGTCCGGTCGAAGAAGATCGCCTCGCGGGTCACCGGCACGATGAAGCCGTGGTTGGCCGTCGAGGGCGTCTCGACGTAGTCCTCCTCGAAGCCGAGGCTAGGGTACGGCATGCCCGGCCCGACCTCGTCGATCTGGTCGGCGATCGACGTCACGCCCGGGATCTTCTCGCCGTCCAGACGTGTCGGGATCGTCGACACCAAGCGCGAGGCGACGAACGCCTCCGACTGGTAAGACTCCAAGATCCGCGTGTGGATCAGCTGACCCGCGATCTGCTGAAACGCCGTCGGGTCGATGCCGTCGGACGCCTCGGTCACGCTCGTGGTCCCGTCGCGCGGGTCCAACGACCGCACCCACGCCGACCCGTCGGGGATCAACGCCTCGGCCAGCTCGCGGATGCTGAAGTCTTCCGCACTCAGGTCGCCGTTCGTCAACGCCTCGCTCAGATGGCTGACGGTCTTGTCGCGACCGTCGAGGTCGCACCGCCGCTTGAGCTCTCGGTAGTTCACAAGTGCCACTTCGTATCACTCCTGATTCGCTTGAGTCTTTCGCTAACCCGGACGCCGCGCGACCGCCGCGTGGCCCCGTCGAGCGGCCCGTTTGTGGGGCCCCTCACGCCGCCCTCACACCAAATCGCCGGCGGCTTAGGCGGCCGCCTGTGGCCCGCCACGCGTTACGACGCTCACCACGTCGACGAGCACGCGCGTCGCGGCCGGCTCGACCCGCTGCGCACACCGCCCGATCGCCAGGTTCTCGGTCGCCACGGCGACTACCTCTTGGTCTTCCAAAGCGTCGCCCGAGCTCGTCTCGTTGAGGCCGATCAGCTGCCCCAGCTCAAACGTCGCCGCGGCGCAGTCGAACTCGAACACGCCGGTCGTCGCCACACGCACCGAGCCCGCACGCCCGGCGGGCGAGGCCTGCATCGCCACGCCGACGAACGCGTCGTGGAAAACCTCTTGATTGCTCGTGGCCGACCCCGTGTCGGCCGCCTGCGAGGCGGGCCGCACCTTGCCGCTGGTCAGGTAAACGAGGTCGCCCACTTCGACCACGTCGCCGGTCTCCACCGGATGCATCACCGGGTTCGTGTCCCCGTAACGCCACCGCATCTTGTTCGCCATCGCGTTCTCAACTCCGCTTCAAGGAAAGAATGGTTCTTGGGCCCGCCGCGCGGCGCCTAACGCCGCGTGATCGAGGCGACAAACTCGGCCACGTTCTCAGGGGTGTCACGATCGCCGGACGCCAGCGGATCCGAGGCCCGGCTCTCACACACCGCTGACGCCGCCCCCTGGGCGCCGATCCGCTCGACCATCGCCGCCCGCTGCTCGACCAGCTCGGCCATCGCGGCTTGATCCGGCGCCGCTTCGAGAGCGCGGACCAACGCCTCGTCGACCGCCGGATCGTCCACGCCTGTGAAGCCGTGTTCCGCCAGCACACGCCGCACCGTGTCGGCCCGGCGTAACGCGGCGACCTCCTCACGCAACGCGGCTAGCTCCTCGGCCTCGGCCGATTTTCCCACGGTGTCCGCCGGCCCAGCCGTCTCAGGTGTCTCCACCGCCTCCGACGCGTTCTGCCCAGCCGGCTGCTCGTCGAGAGGCTCTTGAGACGGAGCGACCGACTGTTGCTCGAACAACCCCGAGGTTGTCGCCGGGTCCGCGACCAGATCGACGCTATGCACGCGGGCGATCGACTCCACCACCAGCTTGGCGCCGTCGCGCGACGTCCGGGCCGCCACGTTGTGCGACAGCCCGACGTTCTCCGGAGCGTGCTCCGCGTCCCAGGCCAGCTGCTCCGCCAGCGCGTGGTTCGGGTTGAAGTGCAGATCGCCGAACAGCCCCTGCCCGGACCGCACAGACACGTTGCGGATAACGCCGAGCCGATCCCGATAGTCGCGCGGCGCCAGGGCATCGCCGCTCGGGTGGTTCACGTTGACCTTCGCCCCGTCGTACAGGTGCATCGCCGAGCGGAGCGCCCCCTCGCGGTAAACGCGGCCGTTCTTCGAAATCAGCCCCAGGAGCTTCACGCCTCGCAGCACTCCGCGGCGCCGATCGCTCTGGAGCGTCTGCCCCGCGCAATCGACGTACTCCTGAACCAGCCGCGGGGCGCCGTCGGTGGTTGCCTCCGGCGCATCACTCGTCGCTTCTGCCAACACTCGTGGTTCCTCCAACAAAAAAGCCCTTCTCCTCCCGCGCACAGTGGCGGGCGAAGAAGGGCTCGAGAAAGGACGCCCGGCGATCGCCACTACGGGCTCGCGGGGCTCGGCTCGATGCCGTCGTTTTCTTGTGGTGCTACTGCGGGGCGTCGCGTGCCGGTCGTGCGCTGACCCCCGCCTGCTAAATCGTCGTTCCTATTTCAGCGTCTGCTCGGTGGCGACGCGTACCTGCTGAATGGCGCCGTCTTGCACGTTCATCGACAGCGAGAGCGATCCGTAGAAGCCGGGCGAAGACGCCTCCTTAATCAACCGCCAGAACGCCGCCTCCGCCTGCTGCGTCTTGCCGATCCGTCGGCCCTCGGGCGTCGTCACTCTCTCTTGGTTGCGTCTCATAAGCGTATTCTACCGCAGGCGTTTGGCGATCTTTACCCGCTTCTTGTGCCACTCAGCGTTTCTTCGTCGCTCGCCTCGGAGTCGTGCGCGCCGTGCGTGTGCGCGTGCATGTGCAGGTTCGTCTGCTCCTGGTCGTAGTCGAGCCCCAACCGCTGGCTCCACGTCTGCGGCGAAAGCACCCCGCGCTCGTAGGCGATCCGATCGATCTGCGTCTCCTGCAACCGATCACGCACCCGCACCGAGGGCGGCTCCACCTGCAGCTGCACGCTCTGCACGCACTCCTCCGGCAACCGCCCGGCACGCACCGCGTTGCCCAGCACCACGCCCATCAGCCGCCGATCCTCTTCGATCATCGACGCCTGCATCCGCGTGAACATCTTCACCGCCGGCCCCTCGGCCACCATCGTCGACGCGTAGTTCGAGTTCGACGCGTCCGATGTGAACATGAACTCTGGCATCACCAGCCGTGCGGCGATGGCCCGCAGCTCCGCCTGCAGGATCGCCACATACGAACCCGCGTCGATGCCCGTCGCAGGGAACTCGTAGTCGAGGCCCGCCGGCGCGTCGAGGATCGTCCCCGGCCCGTATTGCGTCACCCGCTGGATGCCCCCGTTGCCGTCGGCCGTCTCCCGCGTGGCGTTGTCCGCCACAAACCGCTCCACGTTGCGCTGCGGTGCTTGCGGATCAGGGCGATCGCCGCCTGGATCTCCGCCACGACGCTCATGTTGCGCAGCAGCCGCTCCGCCCGCCGCAGGTTGCCCCGCACCGGCGTGTACAGCGGCAGCCCGCGCTTCACGTTCCGGTCGACGTTCGCCCGCCGGTGCTGCACGCGGTCCGCCTCGACCAGCACGCCATCGATGTAGTAGCCGCGGACCGCCTCCACGTCGCGTGGGTCGGTCAGCACGCCGTGGCTCGCCGCGTCGTGGTGCGCCTCGCTGGGTGGCGTCGCCACCTGCTCCGGCTCGACAAACCGCACGTGCGTCACGCCGTCGCCGCCGACGAACCAGCGGAGGAAGACCTCGCCGTCGCGGTCCAGCCGCCGGACGATTTCTTGCTGCCGCGCGTGCCAGTCGTTCTCGGCAAGGAACTCGTCGATGACTTCTTGGACACGCGTTGCGTGCTCCATCGGCCCGTCGAGCCCCTTTCGGATCGTCGCGCTGTACAGGTGCCCGGCGCCAACGATGTAGCTGATCCGGTTCTCGTGCCCGTTGATCGCGAACTCGTTGCCGATCGCCAATCGCCGACACTCGTCACGCAGCTGCTCCAGCTGCGGCGGGCTCACCCGGGCCGAGGCGCCGGGCGCCCCGCCTAGCGGCGCCCACAGCTCGCCGTCCTCGCCCGCGTAGGCGCCCCGCGGATCAACGAAGCTGCCCCACAACTCATCGAACGCCTCGGTCAGCCGATGCTCCAGACGACCCAGCCCGTCCGCCGACTCCTCGCTACCAATCACAATCGCCCCCAATGCAAAAAACGTCCGATCATCCACTTCCTCTCCTTGTGCCCGCTCATCCCCGGCGCCACAGCTCTTCCGCCAGCCGCAACGCCATCTCCAGCGCGTCCGGCCCGTCGTCGTGCGACCCGATCGGGAAGTCACGTAGCTGCTCCACCAGCAGCTCGGTCCCGGGCGACCCACGCCGGAAACGCAGCCGACGCTGCGACAGGTATGGCCCCAGCCGCCGGATCCGCATCTCCTTCTGCGTGTAGTTGTGCAGCTCGCTCGGCGAGACGCCCAACAGGCCCTGGCGCGCAAACTCCGCCACAAACTCCCCCGCCAGGAGCTGCTGCCACTGGTTGGCCTCCACGCCGAACGCGTCCGGCTTGTGCTTCCGACACCAACGCACCGCGTCGGCCACCATCCGCGGCGTGGGCCGCCGCTCCAGGTCCGCCTCGACGTACAGCCGCCCGTCGTCGTCGACGCCCATCAGCACGATGGCCGAGTAGTCGCCATGCTGGGCGTCGCGTCCCTTGCTGGGATCCAGCGCGATCGTCTTCATCGCCAGCCGCTCGGGCCACTCGTCGAACCAGATCGCCTCGTCGAAGTACTCCTCCGGCCACTCGCACCGCTCCGGGTCGATCGGCGAGTTCTGCTTCTCGCGCTCGAACGCCGGTCGGCCGCTCTCCACACGCATCTTCATCAGCGTGTACAGGTCTTCTTCCTCCGGCCACAGCACCTCCGCGCCGGCGTCCATCTCGAAGCGATTCGCTTCGTAGAACCGTCGCGCGTCCGCCTGGGTGTTCTGTCGATCGCGGTCGCAGTAGATCGCCTCCCAGCGGTCCCACAGGTCGATGTTCGTCGGCCAGCTCACCACGCTCCGGAACACCCGCGAACGCCACCCCGCCGTGCGGTGCAGCCGCATCGCTAACGCGTCGCGGTGCAACGCCGTGGCTAGGTTCACCAGGTTCGTCCGCCGCGTGCCCGCCTTGAGCAGCGTGCCGTGAAACCAATCGCTCGACGTCGCCCGCTGCCGGGTGGACGCCGCCTGCACCTCGTTCTCGATATCGTCGCACACGATCAGCGTCGGCCGTCGCCACCGCCGCCGCCGCCCGCGGACCCGCTGCCCGGTGCCGTACGCCTCCACAACGGCGCCGTTGCGGAGCTCGATGCCGGTGGCCGTCCACCGCGGGCCACGCCCCACGCCCCGCGGATACTCGGCCGCCAGCCGCTCGTTCTCGAGCAACTCCGTCTTCACGTTCTCCAGGTGCGACTGCGCCTGATCTTTCGTGTCCGACACGATCCACACGTACGGCTCGGCGCCCTCGAGCGTCGATCGCAGCACGCAGGCCAGCGTGCCGATGGTCGACTTCGCCGCGCCGCGCGGGCCCAGCAGATTGATCTTCGCCCCGCCCGACGCCGGGACCTCGTCCAGCCGATCCGCCAGCCAGCGGTGCATCGCCGAGGGCGGCTTGGCGAAGTGCTGCGGCAACAACCGCTGCCCCCACGCCAGCAGCCCCTCCGCGCGGTCGCCCGGCATCGGCTCCGCAGGCCGGCCGGCGAACGCCGTGTCGACCGCGTCGCGCAGCCGCCGCGCGACACGGGCGATCGGTTGGCTAAACATCAGGATCAAGCGTCGTCCTCATCTCATTCGGTTTCGTCGTGATCCGCCGCGGCGTCGGGCTCCGCCCCGTCGCTGGGGTCGTCCGACGATGCCGGCTCCGGCTCGCCCCCCAGCAGCGGGTCGCTCAGCGACTGCGCCAGCTCGGCCAGCTTGTCCAAGACTCGCCGCCGGTCGTCCTCGTGCCGCACCTCCGCGGCGATGCCCCCGGCGATCGCGCTCAGCAAGCCGGTGAGCTCGCGTCGGGTGACCGCTCCCGCGTCGCGACGGGCGAACCGTTCCGGCGCCAGCCGCTCCAGCCACCACACGCTCGCCCGCCAGTGCTTGTCGTCCTTGGCGGCTTGCTGGATGTTCCGCATGTGCGCCAGCTCGGCGGCCGCTTCGTTCTTTCGCAGCGCCGCCGCAAAGCCCGCGTCGCGCCGTGCGGCCTCGACCAGGTCGTCGATCGAGCAGCCGACGTACTTCGCCGCGGTCTCCCGGTCGCAACCCACCGAGACGACGAGCGCCGCCTCCTGCTTCTGTTTGTCGGTCAACTTGCTCACTCCGTTCGCGGGCGTTGGGGGGGTGAGGCTTGAGGGGCGAGGCCCGAGCGATGAGGCGTGGGCAGTCGGGCAGCGCCCGGCATCGTTCTTCCGCCAGCCCTCAGCCCTCAAGCCTCGAGCCTCGAGCCTCCCGCCCCACGTACTCAAACGACACCACCGCCCGGCCGGCCGAGCTCCGGTACAGCCGGAACGCCGTTCGGTGTCGCCGGCTTCCCTGGCCCGTCTTGTTCACGTTCACCGCTCGCCACAGCGGGCTCGCCCGGCAATGGTTGATCAGCGCCGGGTGGCTGCTAGTAACGTTGATCCGCAGCCCCTCCTCGCGGTGCAGCTCCGCCACCGCCGCCACAGTCCGCATGCCGATGCCGATGCCCTGGTAGTCCGGCAGCGTCACGATCCGCGTGAAACGCCGGTGCCGTGGCTTGGCGATCACCGGCAGCGTCGCGGCGAAGCTCACCGGCATGCCGTCCCAAGTCGCTAGGTAGCACCGTGCCGCAGTGGCGATGGTGCCCGTCAGATAGTGATGACGCGCAAACAGTCGCCACGCAGCCACCCCGCAGCGATGGACCTCCAGTCGCACATCAGGTCGCCGAAGACGCCTCCGGGTGAGGCGCCCCGTGGACATGTCCAGCACCCAATCCGCCTCGAGCCACTCCGCCACGTCGTAGTGACACGTGACCGCCACGAACCGACAGGGGATCCGCCCCTTCCGCACCCCCTTGGCGATCGCCGCCGAGCAGACCCTCGCCACGTTGCGATCCACCACGCTCGTGAACTCGTCGAACGCCACAACAGGGGTCACCGCGGGTTCCGCCCGCCCGGCGTCTTCCGCTTCGATTCCCACCGCCAACGACCGCGCCAGGTCGCACCGGAAACGCTCGCCGTTGGAGAGCACGTGGTACGGCTTCACCCAAGACGGCGGCGAACCAAACCCCACCGCTGTGAACAACTCGACCACTCGCTTCACGCTCAGCTCGCCGAAGCAATCGATCACTGCCCGATCCGTCGGCCAGTCGCCCGCCTCGTACAGGCAATTGCCGAACCGCTCGCGCGCCACCGTGCTCTTGCCGCTGCCGGACGGGCCGACGATCAGCCCGACCGACCACTCCTCGTCATCCCCCGGCAGCTCCACCTCGAACCACTCGACCGATCGCTCCGCGAGCGGGACGTCGAACAGCCCGGCCACCTGCTGCACCCGGAACGAATCGTGCACCGGGCACTCCACCTCCACCTCAACCGCTGGCATACACCCTCCCTAAAGCGTAAGCACCCGACACTTGAAACCCTCTCCCCGCAGCCGTTCGTAGACCGCTTCTTGCTGCTCCTCGTCGCTCACCTCCACCACCACCTGGTAGCTGGCGGGGATGTCTACTTCCGGCGGCGGCGCCAGGTCGCCCGCCCCCGCGTCAAGCTCGCGACGCAGCTTGGCGAACAGCTCGCCCACCGCCTCGTCGCCCGGCTGGTTGTCTTGCAGCAACCCGGCGAGCCGGCCCTCGTCCACCCCGGCCAGCGACGCCAACGGGTCGTGCGTCAGCAGCACCTTCTCGGCCTCCGCGTCGTCCAGGTCGACCACCAGCACCGGCACCACGTCGTTCGGCGTGGTCGACGCCCGCAGATGGCCGTCCACCAACTGCAATGAGCCGTCCGGCAGCTCCCGCGCCAACAGCGCGTCGGCGATGCCCACGTCCGCCAGCACGCCCTTCAGCACCTCTTGCTGAAACCGACTGTGGGTCCGCCAGTTCTTGGGGTGCGGCTTCAACTCGCCCGCCTTCACACGGCGTAGCTCCCTCACCCGATCACGATACTTCACACGCTCTCCCTTCATTGGTTTCGTGGACTGACGCCGACGACCGCTAGTCGCTCGCGTCGCTCTCGGAGCTGGCCGACGAGCCAGTGTCGGAGCCGGTCGCCGGTCTCCAGATACGCCTGGGTGTCGCCGCCGCCTTCCGCTTGCCCGCCAGCTCCACGGCCTTGCGGATCACGTCGAGCACCTTCCGCTCTTCTCGATAGATGACCGAAATGCATCGGTTGCTCCTTTCCGTCACGAAGTCGACCAGCGACGCGCGGTTCGCCTCGATCGTGTTCTCCAGCCGCCGCACCGCGTCTGAGAGCTGCGCGAGCGACTCGGTCGCCTCCCGGAACACGGCCCGCATGTCTTCCAGCCGAGCGTCGTTGAGCTTCTGCAGCAACGCGTCCTGCTCGCGGACGCGTTGCTGCGCCTGCTCCAGCTCTCGCCGCAACAGTCGATGCTCTTCGTCGCTCGTCCTGCCAAGCCGGCGCCACAACGCCGCGATCGCCGACCTCGCCGCCAGCAGCGCCGCCACCAACACTGTGACGGCCAGGCCGTGCTCGCGCACCTGCTCAGCGTCGAGCAGCCCCTCCGGTCCCCAAATCTTCAAACCTGCCTCACGGCCCAGGAGCCGGCGGGATAATCGGCGCGCCGCCCACCGTCGTCGGCCCGCCCGACGTGGTGGCGTTGCCGTCCGTCCGCGTCGCGCCGTAGAAGCCGGTCAGGTTCGTCGGCCACGGCCCGATGTCCGCCGGCAGCTCCGTGACGGGGATCCCCTCGTTGAGCGTCTCCAACCGATCTTCCGTGAACACCCGGTCCAGCCGTGGCACCGTGTCCACCATCTCGGTCGACGTGAAGTACGACGCCGGGTTGTACGCCGCTAGGTCGGTCTCGCTCAGCGCGAACCCGTCCGCCCACGCCTCATCGCGGGTCTTGCCGAACAGCTCGATCGCCATGTTGGCGTACACCCGCTTCAGGTACTGGCCCACCTGCCCGGCGAACGCGGTGGAGATCTCCATCTCCTTCCTGTTCTCGGTGTGCTGCATCGCCTCGGCCATCGACACCAGCACCATGCCGGCCCAACGCCGCAAGAACGGGTTGCGGACCTTGAAGAATGGCACCGGGTACACGCGGAACACCTCGCCCGCCGGCCGCGAGTGCTGCGCCTCCATGTTCTCCACGCCCGGCGGCACCGCCCGCCCGGCCAGGATGCTGGCCGCCCGCAGATACAGCTTGTGCACCCGCTTGCACGTGTTGATCGACGGCGGGATCCGCAGGTCCACGTCCTCGTGATGCATCACGTGGAACAGGTTGCGACCGACCAAGTCCACCCAATCAAGAATCTGCGGGTTCAGGCTCCCCACGTCGTTCGACCAGTTCGGCACGGCGTACCCCGCGTCGCCAAACACCCCCACCTTGTACCAGAGCACCGCATCGGTGTTCGTAAGCGGCATCGCTCGCCTCCCTTAGTGTGTTACCCAATGACCTCACGCCCCACGCCCAGGCGCCCAATCCCTAACGCCCGAATCACCTCACCCCTAACCACCTCGCCCCTAACCCCTAACTACCTTCTCCCTCATCCATCCTTCCGCCCCGCCAGCTGCTGCTTGATCAACGAGTCCAGGCTCGCCAGCCACTCCACCGAGCCGGGGAACTTCCGCGCCAGCTGCTCGCTCGCCCACTGATGCGCCCGCGCGAAGTCGTCCGCCTGGTACGGCACGTAGTGCGTCTCGCGTTCGACCCGCTGCGGCGGCGGCGGGGTATCGATGGCGATCGGCCTCCCCTCGGCTACGGGCCCCGTCGCGTGGGCCGCAGCCCCACCGCCCGTTGCCACGCTCGCCCGACGGCGCCGCCGCCAGACGTATCGCCCCACGATCACCCCCGCCGCCGACGGCCCCAGCACCGACACCCATCCGATCGACTCAAGACCAAGCAACGGCTTCGCCGCGGCCGCCCCGCCCCGCGCCGCCAAGCCCACCGCCCGCTCCAGGCGTTCCCGCAACGGCGCCAACCGCGACTCCGCCTGCCGCCCGAGGTTCTGCACCTCGTCACGAGAGGCCAGCTCACCGAGCCGGGCGTCGATCCGATCGAAGCCGCCCACAACCCGCTGCTCCAGCGCTGCCACTCGCTCGTCCGTCGCACGCCACCGCTCTTGCAGCCCAGGCTCGGCATGGCTCGCTCCGCCGCGAACATCCACACCGCTACCGCTGCGAGCGGGGGCCGATCCGCCAACGTTCCTCCCTGGGTCGCTCGCCGGCCGTAGCTGACCGCCCGGCCGCAGAGGACTTGTCGGTTGCCGCTGCCCGCCAGGCCGGATCCGACCCAGCAGCCGCTGAATCGGTCGCCCGAACGAGGCGTACGTCTCGCCGCCCCGCGCTCCCCACACCACGCCCACGAGTCGGCCCGCCGCGTTCAGCACCGGCCCACCGCTGTCGCCCGGCCGCACCGCGCCACGCATCCGCAAGCTCGGCGACACCGCCCCCTGCGGCGTCGCGTACCCCAAGATCGGTCCCCGCACACAGCGTCGCTGCCCGCTCGGCCCGTAGCCGCACGCGGTCAGCACACCACCGGGCGACGAATCAAACACCGCCGCAACGGCCGACACCCGCCGTGTCGCCACGATCGCCAAGTCATGCTGCCGATCCATCGCCACCACACGCCCAACAAGCGGCCGCCCGCCCGGCGACTGGATCGTCGTCCGACCGGAGGCCTCGAACACATGCGCACAAGTAAGGAAGTAACTCTCGCGCTCGCCGTGCTCGATCAGCGTCGCCGTGCCGCTCGATCGACCGCTCCCGTCGTCGTGCGAGATCCGAGCCATCGCCACCGACGGCGCCGGGCTGCTAAGCGGCGCACACCCAGCACTCCCACAAGGCGATTGCCCCACAGCGCCCGAAAACGCCACCACCGCAGCAAGTAAGAGCCCGTCAGCCAACCAATCACCCCCAACCCGTAGCAACCCAAGCGCCCAAGCGCCTAACCACCTAACCCCTAACCACCTCAGCACTCACCCCTCAAGCGTCTCCTACCCCTCCACCAACGTGAACGCGTACTCATAGAACGGGCTGCGTGCGAGGTCCGCCGGCTCGGTCAGCCGATCGGCCAAGTGCGGCGCCGGGTCGACACCGCCGGCGATCCGGTCCGCCATCGCCACAGCCTGGCTGCAGAACGGCGGCCGTCGGTCGATCGCGTTGTCTTCCGTCTCCGCGGTGACGAACGTCCGAACGATCGGCAGGTGCAACAACGCAGCCAACGCCACCGACCCGTAGCCGTAGTCGCACCCCGCCAGCCGCCGCAGGTACCGGGTCGACGCGAAGCGGTCGTACTCCGGCCAGCGGTTCTCCGGATTCACGCGGAACACGTCGATCCGCCCGGGCGACCGCTCCACCTGGCTCTCCAGCGTCACTGCCCGGCCGCCGTACCACTCGCGGACCTCGACGCAGAACGGCGTGTCGCCCCACCAGGCGACCTTCGCCGCGTGCGAGTGAACGCCCCGCCCCGCGATCGAGATCAGCCCCCGCCGCCGGAACAGCAGTAGGTCGCCGTCGTACAGCTCGATCTTCGCCACCGAGAGCGGCCGAAGGTTGCGATACAAAGCCGTCACCCCCGCGCCCCCGTTTCTGTTGCCATCGGCGCACGAAAAAAGGGCCCGACTCAGCGGCCTCGCCCGACCCGAGCCAGTGGCTCAAGAGCGAGAAAGACTTCTGCGTCGGGCCCTCGTCCGGGCGCCGCCGAGCTGGCCAAGCCAGCCAGCGGCCCCTCAAGGCGCCATGTGTTGTTTCGATGCGGCGTATTCTACCGCAGCGCGTGGCACATTACTCGTCGAAACCACCGCAGCGAGCCGTGCGCTTCACCGTCGCGCCGCCAGGCCTATCGCCTGACTCTCATACGCGGAGAACTCACCCCACACGGGGAAGTGATCCGACAGCTCCTTCGCCTGTTCCTCGGTGATCCGATAGGCCGCCCGGAAGTCGTACACACCGGCCGTGCCGGTGAACTCCGTCGTCGACACACGCGAGATTAAGAGGTTGTCGTGCAGCCTTGAGCCGATCGTGTTGGTCGCCTCCTGCTGCACCAGCGGGTAGATGCCCACCACGTTCGCGAGCATCCCCAAGTCCTTCGGCAACAACGCGCGGCCCGTGCCGCCCTGCCGATACACGCTCTGCACCGGCACGTTGGTGTTCAGGTCGCCCAGCAGAATAACGTCGTCCTCGGGGTAGCCGCTGATCGGCATCCGTTTCACCGCCTCATAAGCGCCGTACAACGAGTCGAGCTCGTCGCGCGCGTCGTCCGGGTCGGTGTGAACGTTCATCAGCACGAACGTGAACGCCTGCTCCGGCGGAGCGAGCTTCGTGCGGAACATCGCCACGTGCGGCTCGCGGTGCAGCCGATCCTCCGGGTCAGGCATCACGAAGTCGACCGCGGGGTTCGCCTCGATCGTCGCCGTGTTGTAGAGGAACGCGTACCGCTCCGTGCTGCTGGTGCGTCCCAGCCGCTGACTCACCCGCGCCGCGTAGCGGGAACGCCCGTCGGCGTTCACGTAGTACCGCAGCACGTTCTCGATGAAGTAGTCGTCGCTCGTGCGGATCTCCTGGATCGCGATCACGTCGAACATCCGCACGATCTGCGCGATGGCGTTCATCACGTGCGGCTTCTTCGCCTTCGCGTCGCCGAACGCCTGGATGTTGAACGTGGCGATGCGGATCGTCGGCAGCGGTTGCTGCGGCGTCGGCGCAGCGCGCGGCGGCTGTCCGGTGGCGGGGTAGTAATTCGAAGCGCTGTAGGTCGGCGCCGGCTGCTGCGGATAACCAGACCCCGGCGGCCCAACGGGCGCGGAGCCGAAGCCCGCCTGCGGCGCGATCCGCGACCGGACAGACGCCCCCACCGACTGCGCAACACGCCGAATCTCCGGCGGCAGCATGCCGCTGATGGTCGACCAGCCGCCCCCGACGACAACGGCCAGGATCGCGAGCGGAATCAGTCGCTTTATCACAACGCCCTTCCTTGGGCCTCAAAAAACCTCTCCGCGGCCGATCGACGACCCAACCGCGCAGCCGCCCCCGTCGCCGGCGGACAGCCAGCGCCACCGTACCACCCCGCCCTCGAACGCTCCTAGACAGATCGTCGCCGGCCGATCCTCCCCGCCGTCGGCGGCGTATACTGAACCGTTCCCGCTAGCACTCGTCGCCAAGCCGATGCGTCCGATCCACCTACCAACCGCCGCCGTGCTAGCACTCGGGGGGGTCGGTGCGCTCGCCTCGGCCGACGTCGTCGAGCTCGAGGGCGGCGGCCGGATCCGCGGCGAGGTCGTCCGCGACGGCAGTCTCCCTCGCAACCAGCTCCCCGTGGAAACGCCTTGGGGAAGCGTGGTGCTCGATCGCGGCCGCGTCGAGCGGCTCGCCGTCGAGTCGCCCGCCGAGGCCGAGTACCTCCGCCGCGCGCCGACCGTCTCCGACACCATCGCCGGGCATCACGCGTTCGCCCTCTGGTGCCGCGACAACGGCCTGGGCGACGCCATGCGACGCCACCTCAGCCGTGTGCTTGAGCTCGACCCCAACCACGAAGCCAGCCGCACCCTGCTCGGCTACCAACGCGTGGGCGACGCCTGGCTGAACCGCGAAGAGCGTCTCGCCGCTCGCGGCCTCGTCCGCCACGAGGGCGAGTACCGCACCCAGCAAGAGATCGAGCTGCTCGATCGCAAGTCGGCGGTAGACGCACGTGTGCGTGAGTGGAAGCGTCGCCTCGAGAAGCTACGCGAGCAGCTGGGCGACCCCGATCGCGAGCAATCACGCGCCGCCGCCGAAGTCTTGCTCACCCTGGGCGACGCCCTCGCCGCCGAGCCACTAGCCGAGTGGCTCGGCGAGGAGACGGACCGCCGCGTTCGACAGTTGCTCATCGAGGCCACCGGGGCTCTGCCCGGCGGCGCCACGCTGGGCGTGCTCGTCGGCCTCGCCCTGGAGGACGACGACCCCGAGGCCCGCGCCCTGGCCATCGAGCAGCTCGCCACGTCGCGGGCCGAGGGCCTCGCCACGCCGTTCGTCGCGGCGCTCGCCAGCAAGAACAACGAAACCATCAACCGAGCGGCCGACGCGCTCGCCTCGCTGGGCGGCCCCGGCGAACTCAGCCCGCTGATCGACGCGCTAGTCACCACGCACAAGTTCCGCACCGGCCCCGATAGCGGGGAGACCTACTCGTTCAACCCCGGGTCGGGGCAGTTCAGCTTCGGCGGGGGCCCCCGGGTGCGATCCCTCGACGCCAACAACCCGCGGGTGCTCGCTGCGCTGACCGAGCTCACCGACGCCAACTTCGGCTTCGACGAGAAGCGATGGCGCGCCTGGCTGGCGACCCAACAAGTCGCCGCGCAAGTCGACCTCCGCCGCGACCCCTAGGCACGACCCGATGCCCGATCCAGCACCCAATGTCGCTGTCGTCGGCGCAAGCACCGACACAACCAAGCACAGCGCCCAGAGCGTCCGCGCCCACGCCGGCTGCGGGTTCAACGTTTACCCGATCAACCCGAAGGCGAGCCACGTCGAGGGGCTGCCGGCCTACGCGTCGGTCTCGGTGGCGCCGGTGGATCGGTTCGACCGCATCACCATGTACGTGCCGCCCACCGTGGGAATCGCGTTGCTCGACGAGATCGCCGCCAAGGGCTGCGACGAGTTGTGGCTCAACCCGGGCAGCGAGTCGGACGCCCTTGTGGAGCAAGCCCGCCAGCTCGGCCTCAACCCGATCGTCGCCTGCAGCCTCATCGACTGCGCCAATCGGCGGCCCGCCGGCTGAGCCGTCACACGGGCGCCTTGTCCCAGCGGCCCGAGGGCACCACGGCCGTCGCCACCCTGTCTTCCAGGTTCGGCCGGAAGATCATCAGCAGCAGCAGCGGCAGGTACCAAGCGAGCGCCAGCCCGCCGCTGTGAGCGTGCCAGAACTGCACGCCCAGCATCAACGCGGCCGAACCGCTCAGCAGCGTGCCCAGATTCTTCTGCGCGGGCCAGAACGCGAACCCGAAGCTCATCCCGAAGAACGCCACCAGGATCGGCAGCCGGTACCAAACACTCCACAACGCCCACACGCCGCTCAACCGCTCCATCGCGGGCAAGCGTATGCCGAACATCTGCTGCAGGTGGGCGAAGAACATCGCCGCGTCCGACGAGGTGAACACCAGTGAGGCGACGGCCAGCAACAGCGTGGCGCTCACGCCGATCCAGAACCGCGTCAGCCCCCGCCGCCAGTAGAAGGCCGACCACAGCGGCAGCAAAGCGAACGGATAGTAGATCGCCCCGCACCCAAGCCCCAGCAGCGCGCCGGACACCAGCGGCCTGCGGTAAGCGAGCACGGCCGCCACCAGCAGAGCCGCCGGCAGCGTGTGCGTCACGTTGCCGCACCACAGCGCGGTGTAAGGCAACAGCAGGTACAGGCCCACGGCCGCCAGCCCCATCACCGGCAGATCGAAGTGCCGCCGCGCGATCAGCAGGATTCCAGCGACAATCAGCCCCTGGCAGATGACCGCCGTCACGCGCGCCGTGAGCACGTTCGCCGGGTTGTCCGGCTTCACGATCGGCGCCGGCTCGTCGGGCGGAGTCTCTACCGGCGCCTCGGCCGTCAGCGCCCGCGTCGAGATGTGCGGCAACAAGAACAAGAAGGTGAACCCCGGCCCGTGCGTGTCGAGGGTGTTCTCTTCTAGCTCCGAAGCTTCGCGGTGCGACAGGTACTCGGCCCGCTGCACCGCGTACAGGTCCGTGTCGCCCGGCCGCCCGGTGATGATGTTGGCCGTGAGAAACGCCAGCAACGACACCGACAGAAACGTCAGCCCGCCCGCGGTGAGGTTCGACTCCAGCAGCGGCCGCCGCACGATCGACGAGTCGATCAGCGCGCGGACCAACAGCAACGCGTTCACCGCCAACAGCCACACATAACCGAACTGCTCCACGACCTCCGGAGCCTTGCCACGCAGGCCCTGCTCGATGCACAGCAGCCCGGGGGCCAGCAGGATCACCAGGATCAGGTCGAGGTTCCGCAGGCAGAGCGGCCGGCCGAACTTGAAGAACAGCGCGAGCGTCAGCAGCGACGACAAGTAAGCCCACGAGGTGGGATTCACCCGTTCGTACTGCAGCAGGATCTCGCTCATCCACCGCCTTCCAAGAAGGTGCCCGCCGAACCGTGAACTCGGGCGTGCCGACGCGACGCCTTAAGCATCGTCAGACGGGGCGGCGCCGTCGAGCCGCTGCCGCGCCTCGTCGGCCCACGGACTCTCCGGCGCAATCTCCAAGAACCGCCGCCAGTGCGGGGTCGCCTCCGCGACCCGGCTCGTGCGTTCCAGCGTCAGAGCCAGGTGATAGTGCGCGTCCGCGTAGGCCTCGTAGCAGTCGAGCGCCCCCTCGAGCGCCGCGATCGCCAGCGTCAGGTCCCCCTCCGCGGCGAGCAAGCACCCGAGGTTCAGCCGGGCCTCCAGGTAGTCCGGGTCAAGCTCCAACGCCGCGTAGTAACGCTCACGCGCCGCCGCCGCGTCGCTCACCTCGTAGAGCATCTCAGCCAGGGTGAAGTGATCTTCAGCCTCCGGCCGCTCGGTGCCCATCGCCACCCGGTAACGCTCCAGGGCGGCCGCCACATCGCCGGCGTCGCGCAGCTCGAGCGCCGCCCGTCGGCTCGCCTCGCCCGCATCGAGCACCACCAACTCATCGATCGGCTCGTCGATCGGCTCATGGATCGCAAGCACCGCCGCGACAGACGGCGCCGCGTCCGTCTCCCGCTCGTCATCGCACACGTCGAAGTCGAGCCGCCGCTGTCCGTGCGGCTCGGCCAGCCGATCGCCCTCGCGCACCAAGAGCTCACCCTCGGATGCGACAAGCGGGAGTTCCAGCAGCGGACGCCCGAGCCGCGGATGCGCCGCCTCGATCGCCTCGATCATTCGATCGATCGCCGCCAACGACCGGCCCGCCGACAGAAGGTCCGCCAGCAGCTGAGCGACGTTCGCTTCCGAGAAGTCGAACCGCGACAGGCCGCCGATCTGTTCGGTCGCCGCTAGGTGGCCACGCCGCGCCCAACGCCGGATCGCCGCCAGCGGCGCCCCCGTCAGGTCGGCGAGCATCGCCGGCGTGTATAGCCGCTTGACCGTCTCGCCCGACTCCAGAACCCCCAGCCGCTCAAGCAACTCGCTCTCGGTGAGCGACGCGGTCGGACCGAGGCCGTCGGGCCACGCGCCGCCTTCCCCCACCACCACGAGCGTGGCGTCCGAACGCCTTGTCGTCACCCGGGCGCCGTGTTCTTCAACCACGAGCGTCAGCTGCTTTCGCGGCGCGCTACTGAAACGCCCGGCGAAGCACAACAGCTCGCCATCCAAACGCCCCGCGAGTGGTGGCTCGGGCATCGGCGGCGGGAACAACGGAACGGGCAAGACGGGAAACACCGGCGGCCGGGTGTCATCGGGCAAGCGTGGACAGGCGGGAGGGACCGATTCTCCGCGCCGCACGCAAGCCGTCAACGCGTTCGCCCGACTTTACTGGCGATCCGCCACGCGACCGTGCCGCCTCATCCGCACACGTCGCAAACCGGCTCGATCGGCCGCCGCACCATCACGGTCCGCGGCACCCGCTGGGTGGCGGTGTACTCCTCCATGCGGGTCGTCGTCCGCGGAACCCGCACGGTCTCCACCTTTTCCACCATCCGGCAAACCCGAACGTCAACAGGTTCTACCCGTTCCTCGCGCACCATCCGGCAGGTGGTGACCGGTACCTTGCGAACCCGCTCTTCGGACACCATCCGGCAGACCTTCACAGGCACCTGACGCTCCACGCGCTGGACCACCTTTCGGCACACCTGTACCGGAACCTGCTCGACGCGTTCCTCGCTGATCATCCGCATCACACGGACGGGCACCTTGCGGACCTGCTGCTCGGTCACCATCCGTGTCACGTTCACCGGTACGCACTCCGCGACCTGCTGCGGCACGTAGCTCGTTACCGGTGTCTGCACGGCCACGGGGTTCGGTCGGTAGACCTGCTGCACTCGCTGCTGCGGGGGCGTCTGGGTAGTGACCCAAGAGAGGCCCGGACGCACGGTCTGCACCTGCCCGCTGAGGGGGTCCACCGTAGACTGCCCCGGCAACCAACGCAGCCGCGGCCAGCTGGACTGCCCCGGTGTAGTCGTCACTTGGTTCACGTAGCCGCCCTGATCGACGACCTGCGTCTGCATGCTGGTCACCGGTCGCATCACGGTCCGCATCCGCTGCTGCTGCACCGTCTCCGTGACTGGCCGCTGCACCAGGTAGGTCTGCTCGCGCTCGCACGTCTCGTAAACGGGGCGTTGCACCGTGTAGCGACGCTCACGCATCTGCGTCTCGGTGACGTTCCGCACCACGTCGTAGCTCGCGTCGCGGTAGCGGGTCTCGTACACGGGCCGCTGCACGGTGTACCGCTCTTCGCGGACCGAGGTTTCTCGCACGGGCCGGAGCACCGAGTATCGACGCTCCATCCGCTTGGTTTCGTAGGTCGGCACCCGCCGCGTTACCTGCCGCTCTTCGTAAACGGTCTCGGTCACCGGCCGGTAGCAAGTGACCTGCCGCTCCTCGTAAACGGTCTGACACTCGACGCGGTACGCCGGCTCGCAGCCGCCGCAGGCGTCGGCCATCTGTGCGCTGGCCGTCGCGGGCGGAACGGCGGCGATCGCCGCCAACCCAAGACGCAGCACACCGGCGATCGATCGGCTCGTGAGACTAGTCATCGTTCACCAACAGCGTTTTCGTGGTCTCGAAAGCCCTCGCTCACGCCGCGCAGCTCTAGCGCGGTCGTGCAGGGCGAGTGCGTGTGCCCCAAGTGTGGAACGCTTCCCGCCCTTCGGCAAATCGTTTGCCCCCCGCATAACCCGACTCCCGCCAGATTTCCTCATGCCGGCCGAAGACTGCGCGGCTCGGGCAAGCTACGCGGGCCGTCCCGCTGGCGCCGGACACCCCGGCCCGACGCCGCTAAACTCTCCGCAACCCTCGCAACCGGGCGATCTGTCTTAATCGCGATGCAATTGCTCGATCACACCTTCGCCGCGCACCCGGCCAACCTCGCGCTCGACGAGGCGTTGCTCGCGTCGCCCGACACGCCGGAGACCCTCCGCTTCTGGCGCCCGCAGACGCCGGTCGTCGTCGCCGGTCGTTCAACCCGCATCGACGACGAGATCGACCGCAAAGCCTGCGAACGAGCGGGCGTGCCGGTTCTGCGGCGCGCCTCGGGCGGCCTCACCATCGTCACCGGCCAGGGGTGCCTGATGTACGCCGTGGTGCTCGACGCCCACACAACGCCCGAGGCGGCCGACATCGACGTCGCGCATCGCTACGTGCTCGGCCGTATGGTCGCCGCCCTGCGGCCGCTCGTTCCCACCGTCGCGCACGCCGGCACGAGCGACCTGGCGATCGCCAATGGCGACACGCTCCGCAAGTTCTCTGGCAACAGCGTTCGCAAGGTGCGGTCGCGCCTGCTGTACCACGGCACGCTGATGCACGACTTCGATCTCGCGCTGATCGAGACCCTGCTCCGCACACCGCCCCGCCAGCCCGAGTACCGCGGCGGGCGGAGCCACACCGACTTCGTCGCCAACCTGCCCATCGGCGAAGAGGCGATCGCAACCGCGATCGCGAGCGAATGGCGCGCCACGCCCGCCAAGCCGAGCGAATTCCTGCTGGCCGAGACCGATCGCCTCGCGACCGACAAATACGATTCCGACGCGTGGACGTTCAGCCGCTAGCGCTCGCCGAGCACACCCCCTCTCCCTACCTACGCGCCGGCGCGGGCCGTTCGATCACACCAATGATACAACAAGCCCTGCTGAACCTGCTGGCCGAATACCAAGAGCACCACGCTGACGAGGCCGCGGTCGTCCGGCGTATCCGCTCGCTGGTCATGGCTCACGAGGACTGCTTCGAGCGCATCTGCCGCCCCGGTCACATCACCGGCAGCGCGTGGGTCATCTCCGCCGACGGCGAGCGGCACCTGCTGCTGCACCATCGCAAGCTCAACAAGTGGCTGCAGCCCGGCGGCCACGCCGACGGCGATCCCGACGTCGCCCGTGTCGCGTTACGCGAAGCCACCGAAGAGTCGGGGCTGATGGCGCTGGAGCTCTTCCCGAGTGTTCCCAAGGTGCTCGATGTCGACGTGCACGACATCCCCGCCCGTTACCACCCCGACGGCACGCTGAAAGAAGACGCGCACGAGCACCACGACGTCCGCTTCCTCGTCCGAGCGACCACCGACGAGCCGCTCACTCGGAACGAAGAATCCAATGACCTCCGCTGGGCGACCGAAGCCGAGGTCCGCCGGCTCACCAGCGAGACGAGCGTGCTCCGCCTGCTGGACAAAGCCAAACTCGCGATGAGCCGGGGCGTCTAGCGACGCGGAATTGCGGACTTCGGGCTGTCTTCCGACCCACGCGCCTGCGTAGACTCCCAGTTATGGCTGGGCAACAACACGAGGTTGGCGGAACGTGGCTCGACCACGTGAAGACCGACCTGCCCGCGTCGATCATCGTGTTCCTGGTCGCCCTGCCGTTGTGCATGGGCATCGCCATCGCCTCGAACGCCCCGCCGGCCACCGGGTTGATCACCGGCATTATCGGCGGGCTCGTGGTCGCGTTGTTCGCCGGCTCGCCGCTGCAGGTGAGCGGGCCCGCCGCCGGCCTGTTCGTGCTCGTCGCCGAAGTGATCGCTGAGCACGGCGTCGCCGCGATGGGCGTCGTCGTCCTGGGCGCCGGTCTGATCCAGATCGCCGCGGGAGCCCTCAAGCTCGGCAATTACTTCCGCGCCGTCTCGCCCGCGGTCATCCAGGGCATGCTCAGCGGCATCGGCGTGCTGATCCTCGCCAGCCAGTTCCACGTGATGGTCGACGACCGCGACGCCGCCAAGCCGTGGCTCGAAGCCGGCTACAACAAGGGCATCGCCAACCTCATCACCATGCCGCAATCGCTGTGGCTCGGCGTCGTGCCGCTGGACGGCTCGCCCCATCACCTGGCCGCCGCCGTCGGCGTCGCGACCATCGCCGTGCTGGTCGCCTGGAAGTGGATCCCCCTCCGCACGCTCCGCATCGTCCCCGGCGCCGTGGTCGCCGTTGCGCTCGCCGCGGCGGTCACCTCCCTCATGGGCTGGGACATCACCCACGTCGTGGTCCCGGCCGATCTGCGTGAGGGCGTCGTTTACCCGACCACGCAGATGCTCTCGTCGCTCGACATGGGCGGGGCTCTGTTCTCCGCGATCGAGATCGCCCTGGTCGCCAGCGCCGAGACCATGCTGTGCTGCGCCGCGGTCGACCAGATGCAGTCGCACGCCCGCACCAAGTACAACCAAGAGCTGCTCGCCCAGGGCGTCGGCAACACGCTGTGCGGATTCCTCGGCGCGTTGCCCATGACCGGCGTTATCGTCCGTAGCTCGGCCAACGTCGAAGCCGGCGGACGCACCCGCCTCTCCGCCTGGCTGCACGGCGTGTGGTTGCTCGTGTTTGTCGTCGCGTTGCCGTGGGTGTTGAACCTCATCCCGATGGCCAGCCTCGCCGCCGTGCTGGTCTTCACTGGCTGGAAGCTCATCAACCCGGCCGCCATCCGCAAGCTGTGGCGTGTCAGCCCGGCCGATGGGTTCGTCTGCGTCGCGACGCTCGTTTTGGTCGTGGGCGTCGACCTGCTCAGCGGCGTGATCGCCGGCATCGCGATGACCGCCGCGCGCCTGCTGTGGACCTTCGCCCGGCTGTCGATCGACGTGGACGACGACGCCCTGCGCCGCCGCACCGACCTGCGGCTCAACGGGGCCGCCACGTTCCTCTCGCTGCCGCAGCTCACCGGCGTGCTGGACGAGGTGCCCGCCGACCGCACGCTGCACGTGCACCTGGAAGACCTCAAGTACATCGACCACGCCTGCCTCGAGCAGTTCGTCAATTGGGAGAAGCAGCACGCCGCGGGCGGCGGCCGACTGGTCATCGACTGGGACAACCTCACCGCCACCTTCCGCGACGCCGGCCACGCGCACGCGACCGCTCACGTGCCCCCAACCGCCAAAGAGCCGCCGCCCGAGCTCACCGCCGCCGAGACGCCATCATGAAGTACCTGCCGGAACTGTTCGTGAGCAATCGCGAGTGGTCGTCGTCGATGACCGACGCCGACCGCGACTTCTTCGCCGAACTCGCCAAGCAACAGACGCCCAACTACCTGTGGATCGGCTGCGCCGACAGCCGCGTGCCCGCCAACCAGATCGTCGGCCTGCCGCCCGGCAGCGTCTTCGTGCACCGCAACATCGCCAACGTCGTGGTGCACACCGACCTGAACTGCCTCAGCGTGATCGAGTACGCGGTCAACATGCTGGGCGTCGAGCACATCATCGTGTGCGGCCACTACGGCTGCGGCGGCGTGCAGGCGGCGCTCGCCGACCAGCCGCTCGGCCTGATCGACAACTGGCTCCGCCACATCCGCGACGTCCGCCAGAAGTACCTCGAGCAGCTCTCGCTGATCGACGACCCGGGCAAACGCCTCGACGCCCTCTGCGAGCTCAACGTGCTGGAGCAGGTCCGCAACGTCTGCAACACGTCGATCGTGCAAGACGCCTGGCGCCGCGGCGACCGCCTCGTGGTGCACAGCTGGATCTACGGCCTCGCCGACGGCATGCTCCGCGACCTGGGCGCCTGCATCGCCGGGCCCGAAGAGCTCAGCGAGGCGTACCGCCTGCAGCCGAAGCCCGCCGAAGCCGTCGACTGGCCGCAGGTGCCGCTGTAACCGAAACAGGGAACCGCGAATCAGCGCGAATGACCGTCAATGGCGAGCCGCCAAGCCTCGAGCTTCTCGTCAAACGATCGCGCCGCGTGCGCGGGGCTCGTCGAGGGCAGCCGCGTGATCGTCAAACGCTCACGCACCTCCGCCGGCAGTTCGCCGAGCACGTGCCTCCGGAAGGCCTGATCCGCCTTGCCGCCGTTGAGCATCACCGAGCGGATCGTGCTCCGCCGCGTGAGCAGCGCGACCAGTTCGTTGGGCGTCTCCGTCCCGGCGACGATGGCCGAGTCGAGGCTGCCCGGCCGCTCGCACGCCCACAGCACGTCCCACACCGCGACGCCCGCTCGCTTCAGCGCCGCGCAACGCCGAGCGTAGGGCAACGCAGCGTCGAACCCCAGCAGCTCCGCCATGATCGGCCAGAACGCGTTCCGCGGATGGGCGTAGTACTGCTGGGCCGCGAGCGAGGCCAGGCCCGGCATCGACCCGAGCACAAACCCCCATGGCCTCGGTCCAACGATCGGCGGAAAACTACGTACGACTGCCAACCGTCGTTTCTCCCGTTGATTGCTTCCCGTCCATCATCCTGAACATCTTGTCGATCCTGTCCAGCTCTCGCCCGGGCGTCTTTGGCCGCGCTACGCCGGCTGGTAGATTGAGGCCAACCAATCCCCCGAGGAGCCACGGATGACCGCCACGCTGCCCGCCTTCGGCACGAAGAAGATCCGCCGCGAGGACCTCCCCAAGGGGGGCAACCTGTGCGAGCACTGCACGGCCAAGTGCTGCCACTACATCGCCGTGCCGTACGAGACGCCCGAGTGCTTCGAGGACATGGAGTACATCCGCTGGATCGTGCTGCACCACAACGCCACGTTCTTCAAGGAAGACGAGGACTGGTTCCTCCTGGTGCACACCGTGTGCGAGAAGCTGGGAGACGACTACCGGTGCGGCGTCTACGAGACCCGCCCCCAGATCTGCCGCGACTACACCACCAAGAACTGCGAGTACGACGACGACTGGACGTACGACTTCTACCTCGAGACGCACGAGCAGGTCTGGGAGTACACCGAGGCGATGTACCCCAAGAAGGGCGAGAGCATCCGCAGCCGCAAGCCGAACCCGCTGGCGGTGATCGCGTAGCCGGGTCGATCGCGGCCGAAGGGGATTAGGGAGATACTGGTAATAGGGGAGATGGCTGCCGCCGACTGAGACGCCAAACATCAGGCGAAGCGTTCGTGAGAGAAGTATCGAAGTGGGAACGCGTCGTCGCCGAGGAAGCCAACCGACTGCTGGCGATGACCTCTGCGGGTGTGATCGACTTGGACCAAGCCAGCATCCAGACGTTTATGTCTGCTCTGGAGCACTTTGTCCCCGAGGTTCTCGCCGAGATCTCTGCCGCTTGGGTAGACACGGCACTCGACGACGTGTCACCCACGATGATGGATCATACGTCCGATCACCGTCTTCGATTCGACGGGCACTGCCTCACCATGTCGCTCCAAGAACTACCGCTCTCAGCACTGATCAAACCGAGAGATGACGGCGAGCATCTCGACCACTTTGAGTGCTTCGTTGGCGCCGCAGGCCGCAACGCCTCCGACGATCCGCTATTCGCCCACGCCGAGTTCGGCAGTTCAGAATAGTTGGCGGCGTAGGTGCGATAACTCTGCCGCGATCTCCCCTATCACCAACATCCCCTTATCTCCTTAGACGCAGACCGCATTGAGCAAGCAAGACCGCATCCAGCCGCGCACGCTCAAGGGCTTCCGCGACTACCCGCCGGAGCTCGCGGCGCCGCGTGAGGCGATCATCGACGCCGCCCGCCGCGTCTACCGCTCGTTCGGCTACGCGCCGATCGACACGCCGGCGCTGGAGTACCTGGAGATCCTCACCGGTAAGGGCTCGGAGGAGACCGACAAGCAGCTCTATCGCTTCACCGACCTGGGCGGCCGCGACGTCGGCATGCGGTTCGACCTCACCGTGCCGCTCGCCCGATTCGCCGCGCAGTACCATCAGCACCTCGGCCTGCCGTTCAAGCGGTACCACATCGCCCCCGTGTGGCGCGGCGAGAACCCTCAGAAGGGCCGCTACCGAGAGTTCGTCCAAGCCGACTTCGACACGGTCGGCGCCACCGGCGTCGCTTCGGACATCGAGACGATCGTCGTCATGCACACGCTCGTGCGTGAGTGCGGGTTCGACCGGTTCGCCATCCGCATCAACCACCGGGGCGTGCTGGACGGCGTCTTGGAGAAAGCGGGCCTCGCCGACCGCTCCGCCGCAGTCCTCCGGGCGCTCGACAAGCTCGCCAAGATCGGGCCCGAGAAGGTCGCCGCTGAGCTGACCCAAACAGCGGATGCGTCTACCGAGCAGATCGACGCCGTGCTCGGCTTCGCGTCGCTCGAGGGCGACAACGCGACGCTGCTCGACCAGATCGACAAGCTCGTCGCCGGCAGCGAGCCGGGCGAAGCGGGCGCCACGCGGCTCCGTGAGACGCTGGCCGGTGTTAAGGCGAGCGGCATCCATGCTTCCGGCGACGCGGCTGTGCAGATCGACCCGTCGATCGCCCGCGGCCTGGACTACTACACGGGCCTCGTGCTGGAGACCTTTCTCACCGACCTGCCCGGCATCGGCAGCGTCGCCTCGGGCGGCCGCTACGACAACCTGGCCGGCCTTTACACCAGCCAGCAGCTGCCGGGCATCGGCGCGTCGCTCGGCGTTGATCGGCTGCTCGCCGCCAAGGAAGAGTTGGGCGCCACGGCCGAGGCCAAGACGCCGGCCGACGTGCTGGTCGTCTACTTCGCCGCCGATCGGCTCCACGACTACCTGCGGATCGCCAGCCAACTCCGCAAGGCCGGCGTGGCGACCGAGCTGTACCCCGAGCCCAAGAAGCTGGGCAAGCAGCTGCAACACGCCAACAAACGGGGCTTCCGCCTCGCCGTCATCGCCGGCCCCGACGAGCTCGAGCGGGGCGAGTGCCAGATCAAGAACCTCGCCACCAGCGAGTCGACGACCGTCCCCCTGGCCGACGTGGCGCCAAGCGTCTGTCGCTCGCTCGGCAACAGCTAATCAACCACGGAGAGCACAGAGCCCACAGAGCCATTTAAACTCATGCTCTGTGTCCTCCGTGCTCTCCGTGGTGAGTGTCATGGCCAAACGCCACAATCATTACGAAGCCGCCTTCGAGGCGTACCTCCGCGCCGAGCAGATCCCCTACGTCGCCGTCGATGAGCGCCGCCGGGCGCTCGCCCCCGGCGGATCGCTCAAGAGCGTCGACTTCATCCTCTCCGGCGACGACGACCACGAGCCCAGCTGGCTGGTCGACGTAAAGGGCCGCCGCTTCCCCTCGGGCGGGCAGTACTGGCGCAATTGGACCACGCGTGACGAGCTCCGCTCGCTGCGGCGTTGGGCCGACCGGTTCGGCCCCCGATTTACGGCCGTGCTGATGTTCGCCTACGAGCTGGTGGGCGGCCGCTCGCCCGTCTCCAGGGAGCGGGTCTTCTACCATCAGCAGCGGCCCTACGCCTTCCTAGCGGCGCCGGCCAACGCATACGCCGACGCGGCCCGGACCCTCTCGCCCAAGTGGGATACCGTCGCCGTGCCGGCGGCCCACTTCCGCGAGCTCGCGTGCCCGGCCGACGAACTTCTGGCAGCCGGTCTGCCCGCCGGCCTGACCGGGTAGGCCGGCGCGAGTTGGTCCGATCGCCGTCGCTGGTTACGCTGAGGCGTATCGCTTGTCACCGAGGCCCCCCGCTAACGCCCCACTAGGTGCGGCCCCATCAGATGCCCACGCTCGCCACGCTGCTGTCCACCGCCCTCGGGTCCGATCTCTTGCTGCTCGCACAGCAGAATCAAGAACCCAAGTCGTACACCATGGCGTGGGCCATCATCCTGCCGTGCATCATCCTCGGCCTGCTCGTGGCGCTACGGCCGGCGAAGCGGACTTCGGAAGTGAAAATCCCGAAGGAGATGGGGGGATAGAGCCCTCGATCGCGGGCCGCCGCGTGCGGTTCTCGGCCGCGGCTTGAATACCCACTGGGGCGTTCGGAGATTAGGGGATGCTCGTTCGGGCGTTCCACGCCCATCGGTCATCAACACGCCAGTTCCTGAACGTCCAGGAAAGTACGCGCCTGCCAAGCCGTCTGGCGTCGCCCCGACAGAGCGGCATCACCCCATCTCCCCAGACACAACGACCCACGTAGCCGTCGGTCGGACCCAACACCGCGGCAAACCCGCGCGCACCGCCATCCCCCCATCCCCTTAGGAGATGGGGGGATAGAGCCCTCGATCGCGGGCCGCCGGGTGCGGTTCTCGGCCGCGGCTTGAACACCCACTGGGGCGTGCGGGGGATAAGGGGATGCTCGTTCGGGCGTTCAACGCCCATCGGTGATCAATCCGCCAGTTCCTGCACGTTCAGGAACGCACGTCAAAGCCAAGCCGTCTGGCGTCGCCCCGAGTAGGCGTCATCCCTCCATCTCCCCAGCAACAGCGTTCCACGTGGCCGGCGGTCGAACCCAACGCAGCGGCAAACCCGCACGCACGACCATCCCCCCATCTCCTTGGGGATGCTCGTTCGGGCGTTCCACGCCCATCGATCATCAACGCTAGCTTTCCTGCACGTTCAGGAACGCACGGCAAAGCCAAGCCGTCTGGCGTCGCCCCGACAGGGCGGCATCACCCCATCTCCCCCGCAACAGCGATCCACGTACCCGGCGGTCGGACGCACCACCCGCGGCCAACCCGCGCGCACGGCCATCCCCCCATCCCCTTCTCGGAGAGCCGTCCCAGTCAGCTCAAGCCGCCAGGCGTCGCGGACGGGCGCCGGCGGCGGCGAATCCCTGGACCGCCTCGATCACGCGGGTCTGCTCGTCGTACGCCAGCTCGGGGAACACCGGCAGCGAGAGCACCTCTCCCGCCGCCCGCTCGCTGTGCGGCAGGTCGCCCGGCTTGTAGCCGAGCTCCTGGAAGCAGTCCTGCAAGTGCAGCGGGATTGGGTAGTAGATAGCCGCGCCGATCTTCCGCTCGGCGAGCCACTCCTGCAGGTCGCCGCGGCGGCCGTCCTTCACCCGCACCGTGTACTGGTTCCACACGCTCGGGCAGCCCGTGGCTTCGCGCGGTGTGACGATCGCCGACTCGCACACGCCCGAGCCGATCTCGGCCTCGTAACGCTTCGCGTGCCGGGTGCGGCCGGCGGCGTAGTCGCTCAGGTGGCGTAGCTTCACGCCGAGCGCCGCGGCCTGCACGGTGTCCAGCCGACTGTTGAGACCCACAAGGTGATGATGGTACCGGGGCCGTTGACCGTGGTCGCACAGCACGCGGATTGTCTCGGCCAGCTCGCCGTCGTTGGTGGTCACCATGCCGCCATCGCCCAGCCCGCCCAGGTTCTTCGTCGGGTAGAAGCTCAAGCAACCGACGCGGCCGATCGCCCCGATCGGCCGGCCGCGATGCGTGGCGCCGATCGCCTGCGCCGCGTCCTCGACGAGTGGCAGGTCATGGGCCGACGCCACCTCGGCCAACGCGTCCATGTCCGCCGCCTGGCCGAACAGGTGCACCGGCATGATCGCCTTGGTCTTCGGCGTGATCCGTCGCGCGACGTCGTCCGGATCGATGTTGAAGGTGTCGGGCACGAGGTCCGCGAACACCGGCGTGGCGCCGAGCCGTGAGACACAGCCGGCCGTCGCGAAGAAGGTGAAGCTCGGCAGGATCACCTCGTCGCCCGGGCCGACGCCCAGACCCATCAGCGCGAGCAGGATCGCGTCGCTGCCCGAGGCGCAGCCCACCGCGTGGTCGGCGCCGCACAGCTTGGCGACGTCCGCCTCAAGCTCGCGGACCGCGGGGCCCTTCAAGAAGGCGCCCGACTCCACCACCGCGGCCATCGCCGCGTTGATCTCGTCCTTGATCGGGTGGTTCTGCCGATTGATATCCAGCAGCGGCACCGGCTTGGGCGCCGGAGCGGCGGCGGGGAATGAAACAGACTCGGGCGCGCGGGCGCCCACGGCATCCTTGCCGGGCGTGGTCATCTGGGTTGTCTCCCTGTTCTGGAACGCAACGTTCGCTGCAGAGGGTCGTGCGCCGCGTGGCTTCCGTGTCACACGATCGCGGGGCGGAGCGTAGAAGCCGCGGCTCGGCCGCGTCAACGCCGGCGCCCGTCACCCCGTGAGATCGGCCGAGGCTCAAACACCGCGTGAGCCCAAACGTCCGGTGCGACAATCTGTCGCACCCCCCCCAACCAGCTAGCGTCGCCCCGAACGTGCTAGCACACGGTACGATGCCGTACACACCGGCGGGGCAACGGATCGAACCGTTGCCCCGCCGCGCGCGTACCACCCGGACCGGCCCTCCGCAGGCCGTCCCCTTAAACCAAGCCGTCCCCCGCTTCTTAAGGCGCCCGCCATGCTCCCTCGACTCGCCGCTTCGCTGATCGCTCTCTCGTTCACGGCCGGCGCCTACGCTCAGCCGGCGAACCAGGCAACAACCCAGCCGCCAACGCTCAAGTCGCAGCTCGACGAGCTGGCCGCCGGCTTCGCCCAGAAGGCGCCCGCCGAGATGCGAGCCAAGTTTGCCCAGGGAATCACGGACGTCCGCTCCCTCGGCCTCGAGAGGTCGGCGAAGCAGGTCGGCGACGCGGCGCCCCAGGGCGAGCTGATCGACGCCGACGGCCAGGCCGTCCCCTTCGCGTCGCTGTGGGCCGACGGCCCGGTGGTCGTCTCCTTCTACCGGGGCGGTTGGTGCCCCTACTGCAATCTGCAGCTGCGGTCGCTGCAGGCGTCGCTGAGCCAGATCGAGGGAGCCGGCGCCAAGCTCGTGGCGGTCACGCCCGAGCAGCCGCAGAAGGCCGCGGAGACGACCACCAAGAACGACCTCGCCTTCCAGGTCCTTTCGGACAACGACAACCGGCTGGCCAAGGCCCTCGGCATCGCGTTCACGCTGCCGGACGCCATCCGCCCCATCTACCAGCAGCGGATCGGCCTGGCCGAGTACAACGGCAACGAGAACGACGAGCTGCCGCTGGCCGCCACGTACGTGATTGACGCTTCGGGCGTCATCCGCTGGGCCTACCTCGAGTCCGACTACAAGCAGCGGGCCGAGCCGAGCGAGATCCTCGCCGCGGTCGAAGCGCTGTAACCAGGGCGCCGCACCTGTCGAGACGAGCAAGAAGTGAGCGAAGCTTGCGAACCTAGGGGGTAATCCGTACGCTGACGCCGTTCAGTGTACGTCCGTACCCATCTCCTAGGAGGTTCTCGATGCGTCGTTCGCCAACTCTTCTTGCCGCACCGTTTGTTGCTGCCGCCGTGGTCTTCGTCGTGGTCGTCGCCGCAGCCGGCCCCACGTTCGCTCAGATGCCGCCGCAGCCCACGGACGAGCACCGCGAGCTCGCCAAGGAGGCGGGCGTGTGGGACGCCCAAATCAAGGTGTGGATGTCGCCGGGCGCTCCGCCGGTCGAGAGCACCGGATCCGAGACGTGCGAGATGTTGGGCAAGTTCTGGCTCATCAGCAAGTTCAAGGGGAACATGGGCGGCATGCCCTTCCAGGGCCGCGGCCAGACCACCTACGACACCTACGCAGGCGAGTGGGTCACCACGTGGATCGACAGCATGGCGCCGCTGCTGATGAAGTGCCGCGGCTCGTGGGACGAGTCGACCAGCACGGCCACCTACACGGGCGAGGGCCCCGACTGGATAACCGGCGAGACCAAGCAGGTGAAGATGGCGCTCGTCTTCCCAGACGAAGACCACAAAGAGTGGGAGATGTTCGAGCGCGCCGCGGCCGATGAGCCATGGCGGAAGGTCGTGGCGATCGACTACACGCGGCGGAAGTAATCGCGACCGTCGCTGAGCACCAACACGAGCACCAAACGACAAAAGCCGCCGCCGGACAGTCCGGCGGCGGCTTCTTCAATTCACAGTGACCGTCGTTCACGACGCAACACGCGCCGGCCGACGATCGAGCCGTTCAGCTCAGCGACGACGGGCGATGAACGCCGAGCCGACGAGAACGAGCAGACCGGCGGTCGGCTCGGGGATGAACGTGCCCTCGATCAGGACGTTGTCGAGGCGGTTGTTACCGCTGCTCGAGCTGGCGCCATCGAAAGTGAGCTGCAGCTGCAGGTTCGACGCGCCATCGACGCCCGCGAGGCCCGTCAGGTCGTAGCTCTCGGTCTGCCACGAGCCGCTGAGCGCACCGGTGTCGGTGCCGATCGCGGTGAAGCTTACGCCGTCGGTCGAGTACGAGAGCGCGCGGCTGGTGTAGCCGGTCGAGGTGCCACGCTGGGCCCACGAGATCGAGAGGTCAGAGAAAAGGCTGGCGTCGACGGCCCAGATCACGCTGGCGCCGTTGTTCTGGTCGCCCTGGAAGGCGAACGAGCCGCCGCTGCCGAACGGCGCCACAGCATTGGTGCTGGTGCCCGAGAAGCTCTGGATGGAGTCGTACACGCCGCTGGTGGCCGAGGCGTCGACCGGCAGGATGTTCCAGGTGCCGTCGCCGATGTCGGCGTCCATCGGGAAGTCGGTGGTTTCGAAGCCGAAGCCGCCGCCCGGAAGGCCGTTGTCGTTCTGCGCCCAGTAGGCGATCACGTCCGCGTTGGCCGACGAAGCGGCCACGAGCACCACAGCGGCGCTCAAGAAGTTCACGATGCGCATTGTCATTAGCTCTCGTTAATCGAGGTGCAACTTGCGAGGGCGTACTCAGCCGTCGCGGGAATCAAGGGAGACTCGTCTCGTCGGGGAAGGCCCCGCCGCTTCAGGGGATACTCCGATCCAGGAGCGGTGGTCGGCGGGAGTCCAGCGCTGTGGCGACGCTACCGACGGGCGGGTCCAGGGACCGCCGGCGGACGCCCTTGCGGGACTCCCAGAGCCTATTCGAACGAGATTCGACCGCAACCTATCGGTCGTCAAATTCACCCAATCTGAACACCTTTGCGCCAGTTCCTTGGGCGGCGGATTCCGCCGAAACCGTCCGATCGACGTTTCTCACGCCAACGAAAAGCGGCCCTGACCCTCGCGAACGAAGATCAGGACCGCTGTAGAAACTGCTGCCGGCGGGCATCGGTGCCCCACGCTTCCTGCGACCGGCAGCATGAATCGGTCTCGGTTGCTTAGCTGCAACCCATGCTCTGGCCACAGTTGTGGCACAGGTAACAGTTTCCGTTGCGGACCGTGATCGAGCCACAACTATCGCACGCCGGCGCGTCCGCTTGGAAGCCCGCGAACTGGCCGTTGCGGCTTTCGTCGGCCAGCACCGCCCCGGCCCGCTCCAGCAGCTTGGTGCTGATCTCCTCGACGACGACCTGCGTCGCTAAACCACTGGCGTGGCCGTTGGTCGCATGCCCGTTCGAGTGGCCGTTCGAGTGGCCGTTGGTAGAACCGTTGGCGTGACCGTTCGTCGCGGCCTTGGGGGTGGCGTCTTGCCCGGCTCCCTCCGTGGGATTTGTGCTACGCCCGCCGGCCTTCTTGGCGACGGGCTTGGTCTCGCCGGGCTCATCCGCCGGTGGAGAGCCTGACCCGCCCGGCGCCGCGGGACCCGGATCGATGGGCGTGCCCTGCGACGCCTCCTTGTAACCCGGCAAGAACGTGATGCCGAGCCAGCGGAAGATGTAGTCGATCAGGCTCTTCGCGATGCGGATATCCGGGTTCTTCGTGTGCCCCTGCGGCTCGAACCGCATGTGGCTGAACTTGCGGACGTAGTCCTCCAGCGGCACGCCGTATTGGAGGCTCATCGACACGCTGGTGCCGAAGGCGTCCATCAGGCCGCCGATGGTGCTGCCCTCCTTGGCCATCGTGATGAACAGCTCGCCCGGACGGCCGTCGGCGAACATGCCCACGGTGATGTAGCCCTCGTGCCCGGCGACGCTGAACTTGTGCGTCTTCGAGTCACGCGTGTCGGGCAACCGCTCGCGACGCGGCTTGGCGGCCACCGCGGCCGCCTGTGCATCTCCCTGGGCCTCGCCGGTCTTGTCGTCCAGCTTGGTATTGAGCGGCTGGCTGTCCTTCGAGCCGTCGCGGTAGATCGCCAACGCCTTCAGGCCGAGCTTCCAGCCGTCGTAGTACGCCTCGGCGATCTCGTCCGGCGTGGTGTCGCGCGGCATGTTGACCGTCTTGCTGATCGCGCCCGACAGGAACGGCTGCGCGGCGGCCATCATTGTCACGTGGGCCTTCCAAGGGATGCTCCGCGTGCCGCCGGCCGGCGTGAACGCACAGTCGAACACCGGCAGGTGCTCCGGCTTGAGGTCCACGGCGCCCTCGATCGTGTCCTCCCGATCGATGTGGGCCAGGATCGACTCGATCTCCGGCTGGCTGTAGCCGAGCTTCTCGAGCGCCTTGGGCACCGACTGGTTGACGATCTTCAGCATGCCGCCGCCGGCCAGCTGCTTGTACTTCACCAGCGCGATGTCCGGCTCGATGCCGGTGGTGTCGCAGTCCATCATGAAGCTGATGGTGCCCGTCGGCGCCAAGACCGTCGCCTGAGCGTTGCGGAAGCCGTGCGTGACGCCCGCGTCGACAACCTTGTCCCACACCTCCTGGGCGGCCCGGCTGAGGTCTTCGGGACACTGCTCGTCGATGGCGCCGACCGCGTCGCGGTGCATCTGCATCACGCGGTTCATCGGCTCGGAGTTCTCGGCGTAGCCGTCAAACGGCCCCACCGCCTCGGCCAGCTCCGCGCTGGTGAGGTTCGCCGTGCCGTGCATGATCGACGTGATGGCGCCGCACACGCCGCGGCCCTCGTCCGAGTCGTACGGCAGGCCGCTGGTCATCAGCACGCTGCCGAGGTTCGAGTAGCCCAGACCCAGCGGGCGGAACTTGTGGCTGTTGGCCGCGATCTCCGACGTCGGGTAGCTGGCGTGATCGACCAAGATCTCCTGGGCGATGAAGAACACCCGGCAGGCCGCCGCGTAACGCTCGTGGTCGAACGTGCCCGCGGAGCCGTCGGCCGAGTCTTCCTGGCGGACGAACTTCATCAGGTTCACGCTCGCCAGATTGCACGCCGTGTTGTCGAGGAACATGTACTCGCTGCACGGGTTCGACGCGTTGATCCGACCGCTGTTGGGGCACGTGTGCCAGCGGTTGATCGTCGTGTCGTACTGCACGCCCGGGTCGCCGCAGTGCCAGGCGCAGTCCGCCATGCGGCCCATCACGTCGCTGGCCTTGTACGTCGGCCCCTCGACCGAGTTGTCGGTCACCCAGCGGGTCGTCCAGTCCTGGTCTTGCTCGTACGCCGCCATGAAGTCGTCCGTCAGCCGGACGCTCAGGTTGGCGTTCTGGAACATGACGCTGCTGTAAGCCTCGCCGTTGAAGTTCGACTCGTACTTGCCGCTGGCGATCAGCGTCTGAGCCTTCTGCTCCTCCTTCCACTTGCACTCGATGAACTCCATCACGTCCGGGTGCCAAACCTTGATGGACTGCATCTTGGCGGCCCGGCGGGTCTTGCCGCCCGACTTCACCACCGCGGCGATCTGGTCGTACACCCGCATGAACGACAGCGGGCCGCTCGGGATGCCGCCGCCTGAGAGCTTCTCTCGCTTGCTGCGGAGCGTCGAAAGGTCCGTTCCGGTGCCCGAGCCGAACTTGAACAGCATGGCCTCGCTCGTCGCGAGCCGCATGATGTCCTCCATGTTGTCGCCGACGCTCTGGATGAAGCACGCCGAGCCCTGCGGGTACTCGTACGGGTTCTCCGGCTGCGATACCTCTTGGGCCACCGCGTCCCAGCGCCAGTTGCACTTGGCGCCGCTCACGCCGTACTGATGATGCAGCCCGACGTTGAACCACACGGGCGAGTTGAACGCCCCGTGCTGGTGCAGGCACAACCAGCTCAGGTCGCGGTAGAACCGCTCGCCGTCTTCGTTGCTGGCGAAGTAGCCGTCTTCGAGACCCCAGTCGGCGATCGTGCGGCTCACGCGGTGCACGAGCTGCCGCACGCTGTACTCACGCTCCGGGGTGCCGACCTCGCCGTAGAAGTACTTGCTGCAGATGACGTTCGTCGCGAGCTGGGTCCAGAACGTGGGCACCTCGCAGTTGTCCTGCTCGAACAGCACCCCGCCGTTCTCGTCCTTGATCTGCGACGTGCGGACCTCCCACTCGACCGTGTCGAACGGGTCCGCGACGGCGCCCTCACCAGCGGCAGGCGGGCAGAAGGTCGCATCGACCTTCAGTCGGCCGTGGAACACCTTGCCCCCGGCGGGCTTCTCGGGCGCCGAGGCGCCGTTCGTGGCAGACGTGCCATTCGCTTGGGTCTTCACAAAGCCGGCGTCGACGGTCGCCATGGCTACCTCCTGTAGGGGCTCAAGATCGGGCATCCGTGTCCATTGTGATTGATGAACATGCGTGCATCAATCCCCGCAGCTTAGTCGTCGGCAAACCGTGCCGATCATCTGCAAGCATCTCGTCGCGTTGTCACCTGGTCAAAGCCAGCCACCACTCAACGTGTGACTAACCCCCATATGTTGGCCCTATCGGGCCTCTCTCCCGCCGTACGGGAGCGAAAGGTCGCGATTCAACCCAATATATTGTGGTCGATGCCCATCAGGCCACAACACCTGGGTTGGCTGAGGGGCAAATCCTACGGACTGCCCGAACCCTGTCAACGCGATTCCTTGGGGATCGTAACTAGCTAGCACACAACACCTTGTGGCGACCAGCGAACGTTTGGCGAAGACACTGTGAAGGAATCGCGAAGGCTTGAAAGCGTTGCTAACAAAGCACTTACGACGTTTCATCCCCAACGGACGCCTTCCGAGCCGATCGCCGCAGAAATGTCAGATCGCCCGCGCCCGCGCGTGAAGATCGGCAATCAGCGCAAACCGGGTCAAGAATACCGACCAACCGGATCGCTCTCTTCAGCGTGGCGGTTCGGCGCGGCTAGCGAACCCTGGTCGGCTTGGCTCGGTCTGGCCTCGCATGACCACTACCGCCTACCGCTGGAACCAGACGGACGCCGCCACCGCCTATGACGCGGCGGCGCCGCACATCCATCCGCACTACCACACCGTGCAGGCCGCGGTGCTGAAGGCTCTGCCGCCGGGTGCCACGCAAGTTGTCGATCTGGGCGGCGGTTCCGGGCGGCTGGCGGAGCTCGTGCTCGCCGAGCGGCCCGACACGAGGCTGACGGTCGTCGATCCGTCCCAAGCGTTCCTGACGCTCGCTGAGGGCCGGCTCGCCCGCTTCGGCCCCCGCGTCAGGTTCGTCTGCCTCCGGGCACAGGACGCCTGGCGAGACGCCGTCGGCACGGCGGACGCGATCGTCAGCACCTCGGCCCTGCACCACCTGGAGCCGGCCGAGAAGAACTCGGTTTTCGCCGAGTGCCACGCTGCTCTGCAGACCGGCGGGGTATTCGTCAACGGCGACGAATACCGCCCGCCGTCGGACGCCGCGTACCGCGACGAGCTGGAGCGGTGGGGCGAGCACATGGACTCGGCCCTGGCAATCGGCGCCATCCCGCCGACGTTCGGCCCGGTGCTCGACCGCTGGCGAGAACGCAACCTCGACGGCTTCGGCGGCCCCCGCTCCAGCGGAGACGACTGCCACGAGACCGTCGAAGAGCAAACCGCACGGCTGTACGGCGCCGGTTTTCGCGCGGTCGAGACCGACTGGCGTGAGAGCCTATGGGCCTTGCTCGTGGCGCGGCGCTGAGATAACCCCCAAAATACCGCTGAGAGCCGTCGGCGCAAGCCGGCGGAGTATCGCGGCGCGGGCTCTGCCCTCTTCCGCTGGCTTGCGCCGACGGCTCGCTAGAGCGACAAGAGAGACCGAACCGCGTCTCTCACCCGGCGATCTTAGCGATTTTCACCCGAGTGAACTTCTTGCGGTGGCCGGTGTGACGGCGGCTGTTCTTGCGGCGGCGGATCTTCACCACCTCGATCTTCGGGCCCTGGGCTAGGCCGAGCACCTCTGCCGAGACGCTGGCGCCGTCGACCGTCGGGGCACCGAACTTCATGTCGGCGCCGGCCCCAACGGCCAAGACCTTGTCCAGTGTGAGCGTGTCGCCCGGCTTCGCGTCTTCGCGGAAGTCGAGCGTCAGCTCCTGGCCTTCTTCGACTTTGTACTGGCGGCCGCCGTCGGCAATGATCGCGTACATCCCGCTCTCGCGCGTTCTAGCTCGTTGTGGAGACCCCGCCAAATCAGCGGGAGCCCCGTAGCGTACCGCCCCGCCCACGCCGCGTCGAGGGGCACGACGCGGCGTTTCGTCCGGTTGTTTACCCTGAGTCCAGGCCGCCAGACCATCAGCCGGGCGATCCGTCGCCCCTGCTAAACCTGAGGAATCAAGCCTCAGCACTCAAGCCTCGAGCCACACACCTCAAGCCCCAAGCCTCACGCCTAGATCGACCCCAACCGCAGCTCGTTGCCCATCGAGTCGCTGCAGACGATCCGCAGCAGCTCGGGCGACGCCGCCTCGCGGCCGGAGATCATGATCTCGACGCCCGCCTCATCCTCCAGTTGAGCGATCTCACGCCGCTTGCGGTTGTTGAGATAGACGCTCACTTGCTCCTCGACCGTCACGGAGATGGTCGCCACGCGGTCCTGGTACGCCACCTCGGGCAGCTTCCGCAGCACCTCGATCGCCATGCTCTCGGCGCTCTTCACCAGGCCGGCGCCGTGGCACGAGGGGCACTCGCGGTAGACGCTCCGCTTGAGGCTCGGCCGGATCCGCTGGCGGGTCATCTCGATCAGGCCGAACGGGCTGGTGCGCAGGATCTTCGTGCGTGCGCGGTCGCGCTTCACCGAGTCCTTGAGCGTCTTCTCCACATGGCGCCGGTGCTTGTCCTTGCGCATGTCGATGAAGTCGTTGACGATCACGCCGCCCAGGTCGCGGAGGCGTAACTGCCGGGCGATCTCCTTCGCCGCGATGAGGTTCAGCTGATAGGCCGACTCTTCGGCGCCGCCGCTCGTGCGGAACGTGCCGCTGTTGACGTCGATCGCCACGAGCGCCTCCGTCTGATCGATCACCAGCGAGCCGCCCCGCTTCAGGGGCACCTGCCGCTCGTTGATCCGCTGGATCTCCTCGTCCAGCTTGTGCTTGGCGTAGAGCGGCTCCTTGCCCTCGTACAGCTTCAGCCGGTTCACGTAACGCGGCATGGTCACCTGCAAGAACTCGCGGGCGCGTTCGTACGCCTCGGGCTCGTCGATGTAGATGACGTCGATCTCGCTGGAGAAGATGTCGCGGATCGTGCGGATGACGATGTCGCTCTCTTCGTACAGGTCGCCGGGGCCGTCCTGCTTCTTGATCCGCCGGACGATCATCTTCCACAGCCGCAGCAGGTACGCGAGGTCGCGCGACAGGTCGCGCTTCGTGCGGTCGGTGCCGGCAGTGCGGACGATGAAGCCCAGGCCCTTCGGGGGATCGAGCTCGCGGAGGATGCCACGCAGCCGCTTGCGGGCGTCGTCGTCTTCGATCTTGCGCGACACGCCGATCCGCCCCAACGCCGGCATCAGCACCAGGTACCGGCCCGGGATGCTGATGTAGGTCGACAGCGTCGGGCCCTTCGTGCCGATGCCCTCCTTGATCACCTGCACGACGACCTCGTCGCCCTTGCGGAAGATCTCTTCGATGGGCGGCTTCACGCGCGGACGCACGCCGGGCCGCACCTTGCGGGGCGTGCGGCGCCGCGTGGCGACCGCCGCGCCACCACCACCACCGCCGTCGGACGAGTCGTCGTCGACATCATCGTCGTCGACATCATCCTCATCGGCTTCGTCGAGCACGGAGTCGATGTCCGCGTCTTCCAGCTCGCTGGCGTCTTCGGCGAACTCTTCTTCCTCTTCCTCTTCTTCCGGCTCGGCGGGCGGCAGCAGCTCGTCGAGGATGCCGGCGCCGAATCCGCCACCGCCGCTCGGCTGTGGCGGCGTGGGCGGCTTGACCTTCGGAGCGGGGGCCTTCGCAGCGGCGGGCTTGGCCTTGGGCTCCGGCGGGGCGGGCGGCTCTTCGGCCACGGGCGCCGCCGACTCGGGGGCGACTTCAACCGCCTCGACGGCCTCGTCAATGGAAACGTCATCGGAAACTTCGTCGGCCATCTCGACGCCAAAGCCATCGCTCGCGGTCTCGTCGGCGACAACGTCGGCGTCGATCGCCGCGCTGTCATCGTCGCCGCCGTGCTCGTCGTCCCGCGTGGTCTTCTTCGACGAGCGGCGCGATCGCCGCCGCTTCGGCTTGGCGTCTTCTTCGTCCAGCGGCTTCTGCGTGCCGTCCGGCTCGATCGGCCGCGACGGGTCAAACCCCGCCTGACGGAAGTACTGCGGCTCCACGTCGCTGATGTGCAGGAAGCCGTTGCGGCCGACGCCGAAGTCGACAAACGCCGCCTGGATGCTCGGCTCCAGGTTGACGATCTTCCCCTTGTAGATGTTGCCGACGTAGTTGTCCTGGCTGCTCCGCTCGATGTAGAGCTCTTCGAGCACGCCGTCTTCAACGATCGCGATCCGACACTCCTCGGACTGGGCGACGTTGATGAGCATCTCGGTTTTCATGAGTGGTTCCCTTGTTGGGTGGTGACCGGGGCGTGGCGTTCGCTCCGCCGGCTTGCGCCGACGGCTCGCCATCGATCGACCGCAGCAGCGATCCGCGGGCGCGAGCCTGCGGGGTTGCTCATCAGCGGGTGGATCTGTGTCTGCACCGGTCGTGTGGCTTCGTGTCTTGGCTTAAACGGGTTGATCGGGAAGCAGCTGCTGCAGCTCTTCCCGCAGGTAGGTCTTCACGTCGCGGGCGCTCTCGAGCTCCAGCGCCTTGGCCGCCACCGCCTCGCAGTGCGCGAGGGTCGTGCTGCGGCACACACGCTTCACCTCCGGCGCCGCCGCCGGGGTGACGGAGAACGTCCGCAGCCCCATGCCGACGAGCAGCATCGTGTAGATCGGGGCGCCGCTCATCTGACCGCACAGGCTGATCGGCTTGCCGGCCCGGCCGGCCGCATCGATCGCCATCTTCACCAGCCGCAGCACCGAAGGGTCGGAGCTCGTGTACAGGCTCGCCACGTCCTTGTTGCTGCGGTCGACCGCCAGCGCGTACTGCACCAGGTCATTGGTGCCTACGCTAAAGAAGTCAACCTCGTCGACAAAGCGGTCCATCATCACCACGGCGCTGGGCACCTCGACCATCATGCCGACGGCCACGTCGCGGTTGAACTCGACGCCCTGCTCTTCCAGGTCTTCCATCGCGTCGGCCAGCACCATCCGCGCCCGCCTCAGCTCCAGCACGTTGGTAATAAGAGGGAACATGATCCGCACGTCGCCGTGGACGCTCGCCCGCAGGATGGCCCGCAGCTGCGTGCGGAACAAATCGACGTGCTTCAGCGCCAGCCGAATGCTGCGCAGCCCCAAGAACGGATTGCTCTCGTCCTCCGGCTGCGGGATCATCGAGAGCTTGTCGGCGCCGAGGTCGAGCGTCCGCATGACGACCGGCCGGCCGTCCATAGCCTGAGTCACCTCGCGGTACGCCTCGTAGTGTTCCTCTTCCGTCGGAATGTCGGTACGGGTTAGGTAGAGGAACTCCGTGCGATAGAGGCCGATGCCTTCGACGCCGCGTTCCAGGCACTGCGGCGCCTCGGCGGGGAACTCGATGTTGCCCAGCAGCGTGATCCGGCAGCCGTCCTGCGTCTCGCAGGGGAGGTCGCGCAGCTCGGAGAGCCGCGCCATGAGGCTCCGCTGCTCGTCCGCCTCGTGGCGGTAGCGGGCCAGCGTCTCCTCGTCCGGACGGAGGATGACGACGCCCTCGTCGCCGTCGATGACGACCGTCTCACCGCCCGACACGTCGGCCAAGAACGAGCCGGCGCCCACCACCGCGGGGATGCCGAGCCCCTCCGCAACGATCGCCGTGTGGCTGCCGGGACCGCCCGTCTCCGTGACGAACCCCCGGACGAACTCCGGCTTCATGCTCGCGGTCTCGCTCGGCGTGAGCGTTCGGGCCAGCACGAGCACCTCGCCCGTCACCTGCGCCAGCTCCTCGCGGCGCTCGCCGAGCAGCTCCTTCAAGAGCCGCTTCTCGATGTCGAAGACGTCGCTCGCCCGCTCCGCGAAGTGCGGCCCGTCGAGCGACTGGAACACCTTCGCGTAGCGCCGCAGCACGCGGCTAACCGAGTACTCGGCCGAGTAGTGCCGATCGCGGATGCAAGACTCGAGCTCCTCGCGCAGGCGAGGGTCGTTCACCATCTGCGAGTGGGCCGAGAAGATCGAGCCGTAGTCGTCGCCCAGCCGCTCGGCGATCCGCTGCCGGTTCTGCTCGATGTCGCCCGTGGCGACGTCGATGGCGGCGCCCAGCCGCTGGATCTCCCGCTCGACCGCTTCGCGCGAGACGAACCGCCGGGGGATGCGGAATCCCTCGTTGTCCAGGACGAGCGCTTCGCCGATCGCCACGCCGGGCGAGACGGCGATTCCTTGCAGTCGGAGCATCGCGGCCCTTCCGAGCCGCCGGCCCTTGGTTGTCGTGTCGTCGCCTCGGCGGACGGGAGAGAACGCGCGTTAGGGTTCGTCGGCTCGGCGCCGGTGGGGCGCCCTGCGACAACGCGTGAGGAGTCTCCGGACGAGCTGAGGCGGCGTCGGCAGCCAATCGCTCGGGCGTTCGCGGCGGCTCGCTTCCCACGTTTCGGGCGGGGCGAGCGTCGGCCGGGCGAACGCGCCGAGCAGGCCGGCGCGGTGGTGGTTGAACGGTTGGGTGTGTCTCTCGTGGCCACGCGGCCACTGCCCCAGCACACGGTCGTCGGGCGACCGCGTCACTCGGGCGGGTTGTTCTTGTCGTCGGTCGGCTTCCCGGCGGCGCCGACGGAGACCTGCACGGCCTCCGCGCTGAAATCGCTCTCGATCAGCTCCGCCAACGCCGCTACCGCGGCCTCGGCGTCGTCGCCCGTGGCTTCTACGACCAGGGGGGTTCCTTCGTGCGCCCCCAGCGTGATCACGTTGAGGATGCTCTTCGCGTCAACACGCAGCGAGCCGCTCACGAGGCTCACATCGCTGTCGAAACGCATCGCCGCCTTGGCCACCAGTTCCGCGGGGCGGACATGCAGGCCATCGGCGTGACGCACAACGACGGAACGCATCGGCACGGTTGTTAGGGTCCTTTGTTGCTGAGCCCAGGTTGGTTGATTCGGCGTTGGTTGGCTTGATGATTCGGTTCAGGTTGCGAACTGATTCGCGTCCGACTCTTCGAGCAGCTCCCAGATGTCGCCCGCCGTCGTGCTCTGCTTGAGGAAGCGGCAGAACTGGTCGTCGCGCAGCTGACGCGACACGTTCTCCAGCGCCCGCAGGTGATCGCCTGGACGGTCCGGCGGCGAAACGAGCAAGAACAGCAGGTTGACCGGGTCGCCATCGAGACTGGCGAAGTCGACGCCGCTCTGGCTCACGCCCACCGCCCCGCAGAGCTTCTCCACGGACGCGTGCTTAGTGTGCGGCACGGCGACGCCGCGGCCGATGCCCGTGCTGCCGAGCTCCTCGCGCTGCAGCACCGCAGCGACGACATCCTCGAACGCTTCTTGCTTGACCTCGCCGGCGTCGACGAGCGCCTGAACAAGCTCACGGATCACCGCCGGCTTGTCGGTCGCCGCGACGTCCGGGCAGATGGCTTTCTTACAGACAAAGTCGGCAAACTTCATTTCGCTCGTGCGCTTCTTGGCGTATTGGGGAGTGGCGCGACGCCCATCGGACGCCGTGCGCGATTGGATCGTTTGGCGGCCAGCCCGTTAGGCGTCGGCCTGCTCGCCCGCGTGTCGCTTGGCTTCCGCCCCGCGGTTCTTCTCGATCTTCTTTTCTTTGTACTTGCGGAGCTGCTGCTCCATCTTCTGCACAACGTGCTCGACCGACGTCAGCAGGTTGTCGGACTGGTCGTGAGCAACGAAGTCGTGCTTATGCTCGGCCGACACCAACAGTTCCACGCCCGGCTTGGCCGCGTCCTGCAGATCGATGATCAGCTCGATCGAGGTCAGCCGATCGAAGTGCCGGGGGAGCTTCTCGGTCTTCGCGAGCAGCCGCTGCTGCGTGTCGTCACCTAGTTGGCCGTGCCGCGTCGTAAGGGTTGTTTGCACCGTGAGGAGGCTCGCTGCGCTCGTCGGGGTTGCCATCATCCCGCGGGCGCAGGCGCCTACGCGGGATCGCCGACCCGACGCCTGCCGGGCCGCACGCGTAGTGTACCGCCGGTCATCCGCTCGCGAAACGCCCGACTTTCCGTCTTCAGAAGCTGCCGCTGGCGCCGGTGCGTAGCTCGAGGGTGCCCCGTTTCAGGCCTCTCCCGAGCTTTTGGGCCGCCTTCCTGCGGTCGCTCGCCGTGTCCCGCAGCGGGTCGATCGCGTTGCTCACCGGGTCGGCGAGCAGCTCGTCGAGGCACACCAACGCCAGTCTCAGCACCGCCAGCGGGCTTTCCGGGTCTCCGACGGAACCCAGCATCTGGTCAATAGCGCCCTCTTGTTGCTGGGCGGCCGTGATGCCGATCTGCTCGGCGTTGTACCCATTGAGCATGAGAAACAGCTCGATCGCCGTCTCTTCGCCGTTGAAATCCACCAGCGCACGCCGCACCTGATCGGCGCTGGTCGTGTCGCGGCTTATCAGCCGGCGGAGATAGGCGATGTTGTCGACGACGTCGCTCGCCTTGACACGTTGATCGCTCAACGACCCAACGACCCCGTCGTACGAACCGAGGCTCGCGGCGCACCGAGCGGCGAGCAGCTTCACCTCCGGCAGGGCGGCGCCGGCGGATGCTTCGACCAGTTGGGCAAGAATCGGCTCCGACGTCGTCAGGCTCACCTGGAGACTCGCGGCCGCGCGTTCGAGAGCCACCCCCCGTCCGGTCGGCTCGATCCATCCGGGATCGCCCTGGTAGTCGTAGCTGCTATTCAAGCCGCCGGTCGAGTCAAGGCTCCACTGCTTCGCCTTCTTGGCGGTGATCGTCGCGGAATCGGGCACAGCCCACTCCACGCCGCCGATCGGCGCCCACACCGACACCGCGACCGGTGGCGACCCGTCGAGCGTCTTGAAACCCGGCGTGTAAGGGCGGCCGACCTCGACCGACAGGTTCGCCCCCGCGTTGATGGTGACGGTGGACACCAGCCCGTCCGCCTCGACGTCGATGACTCGACTGTCCTCCGCCCCGGCGTTGGTGATGGTCAATCGCCCGTGCTCGACGATGAGGGCGGGCCGGGCGGCGTCTTCCCGACTCACGCCGAACTCGATCACGGTGTCGTCGATCAGCACCACGTCGACGCCGCCGACCACAGCGACCCGCGAGCGAAAAGCGGGGAAGCTCGCGAGCCGCGCGCCGGTCCGTAGGTCGGCGTCGTCCGGCACGCGTCGCCACACGCCGGCGTCATCCGCGATCGCCGCGACCGCGGTCGCCGGTCCGTCGAACTCGCCCACGATCTCGATCGGCGCCGTGTCACCGGTCGCGTCACGGGTCGTGTCTTCGTCCGTGGTGGCGTCTTCGTTAGCGGCATCGGCCGATACCGCAACCTCGGCGGTTGCCTCGGCTTCCGCTGCAGTCGCCGGGCCCGGCGGGGACTCCGCCGGCTCGGTGCCGCCCGGCGCCGCTTCCATCGCCGTCTCGTCGGCGGATGGCGCCACCTGCTCGCTAGCGGTCGTGCCTTCCTGCGGCGTGGGCGAGCTTGGCGCCACGATGTCGAGAGATTCGCCCGCCGTCTCGGTCATCGACGGCAGGTCCGACTCTGCGCCGGTCCGTTCTTCCGGAACGCTGTCCTCGGACGTGTCTTCCACCAGTTCGGGAGTCGCGGCCAAGCCTTCTGTGCTCTCCGCGTCGTCCCCTGCGCCGGTGTCGTCTGCTTGAACTTCGGCGGCCTGGTCGTCGGGGGTGACCTTGGCCACCTGCTGCGGTGCGAACAACTGGAACGCCAACCCGCCAAGCACCACGGCGATGACCGCTCCCACCCCCAGCAGAATCCGCTGCGAACGTTCGTCTTGCTGGATCAGCTCGGCCGCCTCGCGCAACGCTTCTTGGTCGTCGCCCCCCGTAGGCAAGGCGCCGTTCGCACTGCTCGCCGCGTGGGCGTTCTCGATCCGCAGTCGCTCATCGATCGCCACGTCGCCGCCCTCGAGCGTCCGCGCCACCACGTCGCGCACCCGCTCGAGCTCGGCGAGATCGACCTGGGCTGGGCTGTCCAGCAAGTCCTTGAGCACCCCGTGGCACGCGGTGACCTCGGCGAGCATGGTGTCCGACTCCAGACACACCCGTTCGAACTCCGCCACGCTCTCCGGCGGCAGGGCGTTCTCCAAGTACTCCGCCACGGTGTTCGGGTCGTCCGCGGCGCCAACGCCCAGCACGTCCGGCGCCGGCAGGCGGGTGCGGTGCTCGGCGTCGCGTAGGCGGTGCACCAGTTCCTTGGCGAAGTCGCTCGCCTCGATCTGTTGTCGCAACTCTGCGCGCTGAGACGCGTCCAGGTCCGAGACCTCGTCGAGGTAGGCGAGCAGGCTGCGGAGCGTAAGTCGGATCATGGGGTATCGAGGCAGGAGGGAGTCGCGGCCGGGCGCTACGGCAGAACGCCGTCGCCCGCCCTAAGTAGTGACGCGGCGTGTGCGATTCCGTGCAGCAAACTTGTCGGAATCGTCAGAAAACGAACAACGCTGTCGGCGGCGCCGTTTGCCGGGCCCGCACGACACGCACACGACCCGAGCCGGCGCCACAGCTTTTGCTCCAAGCGCCCCAACGAGTTACGCCGCGAGCGGCGCCAAATCGTTTGGTGGCGAACGCGTCGGCGATAGAATCAGGGGCATCATGGCCGTCACCCTGCAAGCCCACCGCCGCCACGCCCTGCTCCGCTGTGCCTCGCGCGAGGCGGAGGGCTATCTCGAGCTCGGCATGCACACGCACGCTGTCAGGTGCCTGCAGCGGCGCGGGAGCCTCGTGCACAGCAGCGCCCGAGCCTGCTATCTGCTGGGCGAAAGCCTGCGGGAGCTGCGACGCTACCGCGAGGCGCTCTACCCGCTACGCCGTGCGGCGCAGCTCTGCCCGACCGAAGCGAACAATTGGCTGGCCCTGGGCTGGTGCTACAAGCGGAGCGGGCAGCTGGACCTCGCGGCCCAAGCGCTCGAGCGTGCGATCGACAGCACCCCGGACGAGGCGATCCTGCACTTCAACCTGGCTTGCTACTACAGCCTGCTGGGCCGCAGCATCCCCGCGCTGCGATCGCTCAGGCGAGCCATCGCCATCGACCCGGCGATGAAGAACGTCGTCGCCGAGGAGTCGGACTTCGACCCGCTCCGCCGCGACCCGTCCGCCCTGATGCTGCTCCGCGCGATCGCCTGAACGCACGATCGCTGTCTGTAAAAAGCGGACGCCGCTCGCCGGCCTTGCGACCAGACAAGCGGCGTCCACGCATCGGGGGGGACCCGATCGACGCTACCCCGGAGGGATCGCGCCGAGTTTTCCTCGTCGGCGAGAGTGGCTCCGTTCAGTAGCTCCACTCGACGCCGGTCTGCAGGCCGTGCAACAGCACCGAGCCGTTGTTGCTGATGTGGTTCACCACGTTCGCGTTGGTGAAATCCTGCGGAAGGTTGTCGACACCGAGCGCCAGGCCGCCGACGCCAATCAGCCGGTACGCGGCCGTCAGTCGGCAGTTGCAGCCCACTTGGTAACCGATACCCGTGCGGAGCTCACCGAGAAACGCAACGTCCGTCTCGCTAGCCGAGTAGACGGCCGCCCCGCCGTCGGCCCGGCGGGTAATCTCCGAGGCGCCGCCCCCAACCACGGTCTGGCGGACCCGCATCTGATTGCCGTACACGCCGAAGTTCGAGTCGGCGAACAAGCTCCACTTGCAGCCCACGAGCCAGTTCATGCTGCAGCCGAGTTGGAAACCAACCAGTTGGTTGTCCGCCTGCACGTCGTGGAACCACACCGAGTTGTCGTCACGCGGGAAGCTCTCGTAACCGTTGGGCCATCCCGCGGGGGGATCGGCTGGGGTGCCGGTGAGCTGCGTCCACTGCGAGTCGATGCCTAGGTCATCGTCGACCCGCAGGTAACGCACGCCGGCCAAGCCGTTAATGAAGAACCGTCGCGGGGGACGGCACGGAGCACAGGCGGCCGGGCTGCATGCCCCGGCGCCGCAAGACGCCGCGCCGCAGACAGCGGGGCCGCCAGCCACGCCGGACAGTCGTCCGCCGCCAAGGCCCAAGCCGCCTACTTCCACCGGGCAGCCAAACCGCCAGAAGTTGAGCTCCAAGTTCTGCACCTCGAAGCGAGAGCGTACCCGCACGCCCAACAGCCGCGTGTTGTACAGATCGATGTCGCCGCTCTCCGGCACGTCCTTGCCGGTGTACTCGTACATATCGCGGTTGCCCCAGTCCGTGCCGGCGCCGTCGGCGTCGAGCATGAGTCCGGTGTAATCGATCGCGTGAAACAGGCCGTGGCTGGTTGTGCCCGAGGCGCCCACGGTGCCCTCCAGCGCAACGACGGACTGCTGCGAATCATCATTGAGCGCCCAGTAGCCGACCTCCCAGGCGAACGGTTGTTGGCAGCCGCACGGGTCCGCGGCGCCAAAGGTGCTGCCGAAGCGGACCTCTGCGCCCCACTGGCCATCGATGCCGCCTGAATCGGTGAACAACGCGACGTCGCCCGGCTCGTAGTAGTAAGGCGTGCCAGGCGTGTAGCCGCTAATGTCATCGCAGAAAACAAGCAACTGCTTATCGACGTCGGCGCGTTGCAGGAACAGGCCGTACACGCCGGCGAACCACTGCCGCCGGGGCGCCGCAGGGGCGACGTTGCACACGGGCGCGGGGGCGCAGGTCGGGGCGTAGTCACAAGCCGGCGCGCCGCCGGCGTAGCTCTCCCAAGAGACGCCCTGGTTGCAGTCGCCCGTCGCACAGCCACCCGTCCCGCAGTCGCCCGTCGCACAACCGGCAGACGGCGTGTAGCTCATCGCCGGGGCGGCGGTGTGGTTGTGGTAGTGAACGCCGGCGGGGGGCTGAGCCGTCATCGGCGTGCCGTAGGTAGGCGTGCCGTAGTTGGGCGCCGTGTAGCTCGTTGTGGGGGCGAGTGTCTCGACGGGCGCCGTAACCGCCTCGGCGGCCGCCGCCACGGGCTCGGGCAGCGTCTGCGCCATGCGGTACTGCGGCGCTCCGGCGTAAGCGGGCGCCGCGTAAGCCGGCCGCTGTGTCGGCGTCGCCTGTGGCGGGTAGGTCGCTGCCCCGGGCGGCGTGACGTACGCCGACTGCCCGTAGACGGGCGACGGCGCCGTGGGCTGGGCCGCCGGTTGAGCCGCCGCCTGGTAGCCATTGACCGAGACGAACTGGGCCGCGGCCGGCAGCGTGAGCACGCCGGCCGCCGTCATCGCCGCCAGCCCACGCTTCGTGAGAGCCAAAAAGGTCATCCGTGTCCTCTCCTTATTTTCGACGGGCGCGCCACGTCCCGCACAGGGGGCGTCGCGGCGCCGGATCGTCGAGGGCTGTTCCGCTTGGTGGGTGCTTCCACTCCGGGAGCCACACAACACGCGCCGCGGCACGATCCATCGCGCCGCCGGCGGTCCGGCTCCTGCCTCTGTCAATCGGCCGGCTGACCGGCGTGACCGTGCCAAGCAATCCGCGTAGACCGCAGAAAGCGCGGGCCCCGACCGGCGCCGGCGGAACAAACCGAGGCGACCCCCCAACACCCAACCCCAACGCAACGGCCAATGCCAACGCGACCCGCAAGGTTTAACCCGGGCCGAATGCCTACCGCCGCGCGACCGCCGCGCCGCTCACCCGCACTAGATGGCCGGAGAGCTCGAGCATGCTGACCAGGGCGAGCACGCTGGGTGTGGGGAGGCCCGTTGACTCGACGAGCGTGTCGATGAGCGTCGGCTCGCGGTCCACCGCTTGCCACACCCGTCGCGCGTCGCCCTCCGGCGGTGGCGGCCCCGGCGCCGGCTCAGGGGGGACGGCGATCGCCGGTCCACTGCCGGCGGGCAACGCGTTGCAGGCGTCCATCGCCTCCAGCTCGGCCACGATGTCTCCAGCGTTCGTGATGAGCTTGGCGCCTTCCTGAATCAGCTGGTTGCAGCCGGCGGCCTGGGGGTTGTCGATCTGCCCGGGCACGGCAAACACGTCGCGTCCCTGCTCGGCGGCGTGTCGCGCGGTGATCAGCGCGCCGCTCCGCGCGGCCGCCTCCACCACCACCACGCTCGCCGACATGCCGCTGATGATCCGATTACGCTGCGGGAACGAGCCGCTCATGGGCGGCATACTGGGCGGCGACTCTGCCAACAACGCGCCGCGGGCCGCCACCTCGTCCGCCAGGCCGCTGTGCTCCGGCGGGTAGATCCGCATGAGCCCGCCCGCCAGCACGGCGACGGTCCGCCCGCCGGCGTCGAGGCATGCCCGGTGCGCCGCGCCATCGACGCCGCGCGCCAAGCCACTGATGACCGTCACGCCTGCGTGGGCCAGGCCCGCGGCCAGTTCCGCCGCCATCCGCAGGCCGTACCGGCTCGCATGGCGGGTGCCGACGATGGCGACCGCACGCCGCTGGTCCTCGCGTCGCAACTCGCCTCGGCAGTAAAGGACCGGCGGCGCATCGCAGAGCTGCCGAAGTGACGCCGGATAGTCGGTCTCGTCCAGCAGCAGAGGACGGATGCCTGCCTCGGCTGCCCGCTCCAGCTCTCGCGCGGCGGTCGCTTCGCTCGGCGCCTGGGCGATCGCCTGGGCCAGCCGCCCCCCGACGCCCGGCGCCCGGGTCAGCTCGCTCGGAGACCGCGCCAGCACCGACGACGCGTCGCCGAAAGTTTCCACCAGCCGCGTGCGTAGCCGCGGTCCCACACCACGCACCGACGCCAAACGCACCTCGGCCAATATGGCCGGCGGGTGAGCGGTTGCAGCGTCGGGCGGCGCTTTGGTGGTGGAGGACATAGCTTCACCACCGTAGCGGATGCGGCGCCGCGCCCGAAAACGCGGCAGAGTGTCAGCTGCGTGGCGCCCGCTTGCGGCCAAGCAGCAGCGGCGGCACCCGATCAACCCCCGCCTCCGCAACGTGCAAGATAAGTTGCGAGATGCTCGAGGCATTCATCTTGCGCATCACTTTCGATCGACGCAGCTCGACGGTCCGCAGCCCGATGCCGAGCTTCTGGGCGATCTGCTTGTTGGCGGCGCCGTCCAGCAGCGATTGCAGCACCTCGGCCTCACCGCGTGTGATCGTCTGCATGCATCGCCGCAGGTCCGCCCGTCGGCGGCGGTCTCCGCGGGTGGCCGCCGCCGCAGACACGGCGCCGTTGAGCTCGGCCACAAGCGCGGCGCTCGTGGCCGGCATGAGCACCAAGCCGCTCGCCCCCTGGGACATAAATCCAGCGGCGTGCTCGACCTCCACACCGGTCGCGGCCACGAGAATCGTTTCAGCGTCCGTCTGCTGCGAGACGCGTCGCACGAGCCACGAGCCCAGAATCGATTCGGCCCGGCCGACGATGACGACGACGTCCGGCGGAGTCCGCTCTTCGGCGATCGTGTCGAGCCACGCACTCGCGTCATCGATCGTGACGCAGTCCGCGCCGAGCTGCCGCGCTGATTGGCCGATCTCGGTCGCGTCGTAGCCGTCGCAGCGGAGGACCGCAACAAGCACCGGCGCAAGGTTTTCTAAGGCCGCCGTGGGCGCACCGTTAGTCTTAACGCCGATCGGCGCCTGTTGAATGTTCATAACTGCTTATCAGATCTGCTATTGGGGCCGTACCAGCACGATCGAGGACAGGCAGGGTTTCGATCGTGCACGCAAACGCCTTGGCGGCAGAACGCGGGCGTTCGTTGAGTTCATCAAGCTGACTGGATGCTCACTTCTCCGCCACGATTTGGCTCCCGCGAGACGCGTGTTTCTGCCGTCTCTGTGCTCGCAGGCGCCAAGGTGCGGCGAACCGAACCCAATTCAGCCTAATCCGACCCCTAGACCCCGCAACACAAACACGTGGCATCAGCGGTGACAGATAAACGTCACCCCCGGGCGCCTCTCGGCCGCCAACGCCTCAAGCAGCCGTGATTGCTGCGTGAATCACCGACTCATCTTCGGGGCCCGCGACCAGCTCGACGTGGCCGATCCGGCTGGGAAGCACGAATCGCAGCTCGCCGTCCGCGACCTTCTTGTCGCGGTACATCAGCTGAACGAGGTCTTCGGGGTCCAGATCGTCGGGCGTCACCGTCGTCAGACCGAGCCGGTCCATCAGCCGCACCTGTCGCGCGGTCGCTTCGCTATCGATCCGGCCGGTGCTCTCCGCGAGGCGCGACGCGCACGCCATGCCGATCGCCACCGCCTCGCCGTGCAGCAGTCGGCTGTAGTCGGTGGCCGCCTCGATGGCGTGAGCGAAGGTGTGGCCGTAGTTGAGAATCGCGCGGCGACCCGAGGTCTCGCGCTCGTCCTCCTCCACGACTTGCGCTTTGAGCTGACAGCTACGCTCGATAATCCGCCGCAACGCCGCCGCGTCGCGGGCATTGATGGCGTCCGCGTTATCCTCCAAGAAGCCGAAGAACGCTTCGTCCATGATCACGCCGTACTTGATGACCTCGGCGAGGCCGGCGCGGTACTCGCGGTCGGGCAGCGTGGCGAGCACGTCGGTGTCGATGAGCACCCCGTGCGGCTGCCAGAAGGCGCCGACCATGTTCTTGGCGCCCTCCAGGTTGACGCCCACCTTGCCCCCGACCGAGCTATCCACCTGGGCGAGCAGCGTGGTGGGCGCCTGAAAGAAGGTGAGCCCGCGTGCGAAAGTGGCGGCGATGAAGCCGGCCAGATCTCCCACAACGCCTCCGCCGACCGCCACGACGACCGACTGACGGTCGCACCCCTCGTCGATCATCGTCTGCCACAAGCCCGACGCCACGTCGGTCGATTTGCTCAGCTCGCCGGCGTCGACGACCAGCACCTGCGTCTCGGTCCCGGCGTCGACAAACCGATCGGCCATCGCGTCGCCGTAGAGGCCGTCCACGGTGCTATCGGTGATGACCACCACGTGCGGCGCCGCCGCCCGTTTGCGGACGAACTCCACGGCGCTTGCGAACACTCCGCTGCCGATGCGGATGTCGTAGCTCCGCTCACCAAGGTTGACGCGGACGTCCGAGACTTCGTTGCTCATCCTGTTTCGCCGCTGCTAGTCGATTTCGAGAGCCGCTCTAAGTCGTCGGCGGTGACCGTCACCCGCCGACAGAAGCCGGTATGAACCCGCACGTACTGCAGCCCCACGGCCTCGGCGGGATTGGCGTGCAATCGCCGTGCGAGCCGCTCGCGATCGGCGTCGCTCCAGTCGGAGACGAGGTCGCGCACCGCGCTCGGCCAGTGGGTCACCTGCTCGACCACGAGGGCTTCTCGGTAAGGATCGAACTGGTCTGCCACGCTAGCACTCGCCGGATTTCGGTCTGCGGTCCTGTGGTTATATCCGGCCCGCCCGCGACGAAGCAGCGGGGCCGGCTGGCGGGCCGACCGGATTGGCCTGTGAACGCCCGGCGACCGCCGATACGGTCCGACGCTCCACCCGACCGTCCCGGAGCCGCCAGGCGCCCATGCGATCGCTAGCTGTCATCAACCAGAAGGGCGGCGTTGGCAAGACGACCACCGCCGTGAACCTGGCCGCCGCCCTGGCGGCCGAGGGCAGCCGTGTGGGCGTGATCGACCTCGATCCGCAGGCCCACGCCACGCTGCACCTTGGAGCCGACCCGCAGCGGCCGCTTGCCACGGTGTACGACCTGCTGACGGGCGACGCCAAGATCGACGAGCTGTGGCGTGCCACCGGTGAGAACCTCCGCGTGGCGCCGGCGCACATCGACCTGGCCGCGGCCGAGGTCGAGCTGGCGGGCGTGGTTGGCCGAGAGCTGATCCTGCGAGATAAGCTGGCCGCCAGCAACGAGACGTTCGACTTCGTCGTGCTCGACTGTCCGCCGTCGCTGGGCGTGCTGACGCTCAACGCCCTGTCGGCCGTCGATGACGTCTTTCTGCCGTTGCAGCCGCACTTTCTCGCCCTGCACGGGCTGAGCAAGCTGATGCAGACCGTGGAGCTGGTGTCGGAGCGGCTCAACCCGCGGCTAACGATGGCGGGCGTGGTGCTTTGCCTGTTTGAGTCGGGCACGCGGCTGGCCAACGAAGTGACGGCCGACGTGGAAACCTACTTCCAGCAGCTCCGGGCCAGCGGCCGCCCCGCTTGGCGGCACGTGCGGCTGTTCGACACGCGGGTCCGCCGCAACATCCGCTTGGCAGAAGCGCCGAGTTTCGGCCAGTCGATCCTCGACTACGACCCCGCCAGCCGCGGCGCCGCGGACTATCGGGCGCTCGCTGCGGAAGTGGCCGCGTACTACGCCGGCCGGCAGCTCGCTGAGGCTGCCTAGACAGCTCTCATCGGCCCCTGGGGGTTTGTGAATATTTTCACAAACCAAGATACGCCAAGCGTTTGCGAAGACCCTTTCGCGGAACCGCGACGCTCATGAGGGCGTCGTAGCACCGCTCGCAAGACGGCAACGCGGCGTTTTGCTGTTCGAGTCTGAGACAGTTCGTCTCAAAGTGAGAACAGGTGTCGCACCCCGGATTGCAAGGCTCTGCATATTTGGCAGAGCGGCTTGTGGGCCACTTCACAAGCCGACTGAGTGAACAAAACAACACTTTATCGCGTAACACCAGCCCCAAAAGGCACTTACGTCCGCTAGCGACCGATTTCCACCCTCCAAGTCTCTTGGTTCTGGCACGTCGGTTGCTTTCTTAGTCGCTCACAAGCTCGCCGTGGCTACCACGGAGGCGCGAACAGCCGACGGCCGAGCCAACCCCTCACGAACCCAAGGAATCCGCCAGACCGTTCGCAGCGAACTGTTTGGCGCAGGGTTCACGAGGCCACCACAACCCGCGAGAGACGAGCGAAAGGCGTCGCCCGCTATCGCCGGATTGAAAGAAAGAGGTCGCACTGATGCCGACGCAAGCCCCGATCACGAACGATACGCTCAACCTCGCCGAGCTCTCCGACGAGCAGCTTCTGAAGCTGCACCAGGAAGCCGGCCCGAGCGCCGCCGAGCGGCCCTACCTGGCCACGCTGGTGAAGCGCTACGAGCGGGAGCTGTACAGCTTTCTGCGTCGTTACCTGAACGACGCCACGCTGGCCGAGGACGCCTTCCAGGCGACGTTCCTGCAGGTGCATCGCAAGGGCCATCTGTTCGACACGTCGCGGAAGTTCCGCCCGTGGCTGTACACGGTCGCCACCAACCGGGCGATCGATCTGCAACGCCGTAACAAGCGGCACCAGGCGGTCAGCCTGGACCGGTCGAACCGCTCGGAGAACGCCGAGGTCGGCTCGCTGCGTGATCTTCTGCCCTCGAACGAGGCGGGTCCCGGCGAACGCTTCGAGACCGCCGAGCGTAGTGAGTGGGTGCGACGAGCGGTCGCCAGGCTGCCCGAGCAGCTGCAAGCGGCCGTGTCGCTCGTGTACTTCCGAGGCATGAAGTACCGCGAGGCGGCTGCCGAGCTGCAGATCCCGGTGGGGACGGTCAAGAGCCGACTCCACTCGGCGGTCGGCCAGCTCGGCCAGCAATGGCGCGAGTCCCACCAGGGCGGCTGATCGGGGGAATCTTCCCCGCTGGGCTGCTGGGGTCGGCGACGCGTGGCCCGCTTCTCTCGCGGCGCCAGTACGCCTCGCCCAACCCCATCAAGCTATGCTAGATAACGCCATCGGCCGAGGTGCAGCCCGCAGCGGGCGTCCTCGGCCGATCGGTTGTTAGGACCGCAATGGGCGGCTCTTCCTTGGCGATAGCTTCCTGCCCGCCGGCCCAGCCAGTCGGCCGCCCCTGGCCATGCGACAAGACCAGCCCGCCAGCAACGATCCGCCGCTGGACGACGAGGCGATCGTCGCGCTGCTGCTCGACGACGTCTCGATCGCCGAGCAGGCGGTGCTCGCGAAGCGCACGGCGGCCGACGCGGAGCTGCGTGAGCGTGTCGTCGCGCTCGCCGAGTGTCTCGGCGTCCGCGTGCCCGACTGGGTGACCGACGGCCGACCGCGTTCGCCGGACGCCGTCGCGGACGTCCACGACGCCGCCGAGCCGCCGTCCGACCTCGCTTCGCGGACGGTCGATACGGTGCTCTCGGAATCGACGATCCTGAGCCCGGCCGCGGCTCCAAGCCGGGGCGGCGGTTTGTCGCTGCTCGACGCCGGAGCGCTCGCCGTGGCCGCGGTTTTGGTGGTCGCGCTGGTCTCGCCCGCATTGCTCGAGTCGCGCGAATCGTCGCGTCGAGTGGCGTGTCAGAACCAACTCAAGGAGCTCGGCCACGCGCTGCTCGCTTATACCGAGAAGCACCAGGGCCGGTTCCCCGAGATCGGCCCCACCGATCCGGCCGGCCTGTATACCGTCCGCCTGGCCGACGCCGGCCATTTCACCGATCGCCAAGAGCTCGGTCGGCTGGTCGTCTGCCCGGCGTCGGTGCTCGCCGCGGACACGAGCCGCCCGCTCGATCGGGCGCGGATCCCGATGCTCGCGGAGCTCGACGCGGCGCCACGGGTTCTCTACGAGCGGCTGAAGCACTACATCGGCGGCAGCTTCTCTTACGCGCTGCCGCATGTGAACCGCGGTCGCCTGATGCCGGTGACGAACAACGGCAACTGTCGTCAGCCGATCCTCGGCGACTCGCCCGCTGACCATTGCCGAACCCGGCTTGTCCATCCGGGCGGCATCAACGTGCTGTTCGACGACGGCGGGCTACGGTTCGTCTCGAGCCCCTGGCGCGCGGGCACGCAGGACAACCTGTTCCGCAACGCCAACCGCGAGGTTGCGGCCGGCCTGACACCGTGCGACGCGGTGCTCGCCCCGAGCGGCGCCTCGCCGCGTGTGCCGCCGCGTATCGCCCGCCGCACGCCGCTGACGAACGTCCCGGTGGCGCCGCAGTGGGTGTTCACCGTCGAGGTGCGGCCGATTACGCTCGGCGTGGCGGGGCGGTAGACGCCACGCTTTCGAGGAGACCCGCTGCCGACAGGTGTCGGCGGCGCGTGTTCCACGGCGCGGCGGGCCGGTCGCGGACGCACCACTTGGTCCCGTCCTCAAAGGGCGCCGCACCGCGGATATGATAGGCGGCGGGCCGCGATGTCCCGATCCGCCTCTTTTCATACCTCTCGGTGCGTAGACGATGCCATCTTCAACAGCGATCAAAGCAACACGCCGCGGATTTCTCAAGGCCTCTACGGCCGCGATACCGTACGCCCTCGCCGGCAAGCGATCGCTGGCCGACACGACACCCAACGAGCGTGTCCGGGTTGGCTGTATCGGGGTGGGCGGCCACGGCCGATGGGACGCCACACAACACGCCCGGCTCGGCGACGTCGTCGCGGTCTGCGACGTCGACACGTCACACCTGGATCGGATCGAAGCGGACGCCAACATCAACCGCGTTGGGATGGACAGGTACGTCGATTATCGACGGTTGCTGGACCGGACGGACATCGACGTCGTCAGCATCACAACGCCCGATCATTGGCACGTGAAGATGGCGATCGAGGCGCTCGAAGCGGGCAAACACGTCTTCTGCCAGAAGCCGCTGACGTTAACGCTCGAGCAGAATCAGCTCGTCCGCCGTGCGAGCGCGAAGCACAGCGATCGGGTGTTCATGGTCGGCACGCAGCAACGAGCCGACGGAGACCGCTTTCTACGTGCGGTGAACCTAGTCCGCAAAGGCTTGCTGGGCCCCATCAAGAAGGTGACGGTCGGAATCGACGGCGGCACGGTCGGGGGACCGTTCGCCGCGACCGAGGCGCCGTCTCACTTCGACTGGGATCGGTGGCTCGGCCCGGCTCCGCTGGTCGAGTACCGGCGCGAGCGGACCCACGGCAGCTTCCGCTGGTGGTACGAGTACTCGGGCGGCAAGTTCACCGACTGGGGCGCCCACCACGTTGACATAGCGACTTGGGCGTTAGACAAGCATCGCGCCGGGTGCGGCCCGACACGGATCGACGGCTCCGACGCGAAGCACCCGGTGGAGCTGCGAGACGGGCAACCCGTGGTCGATGATCACTTCAACACGTCACACGATTTCGCGGTGTCTTGCTTCTTTGAAGACGGCGTGCAGATGGACATCACCAGCCGAGCCGACAACGGAATCCTCTTCGAGGGCGAACGCGGACGCCTGTTTGTTAACCGCGGTCGGATCGCCGGCACGCCGATCGAGGAGGAATGGGACCGCGAGTTGTGGACCGACGACGGCCGTCGGGCCTTGTTCAAAGGCAAGCCGTTCGAGGGCCATAAAGAGAACTTCTACCGCTGCATCCGAGAGGGCGGCGAACCGGTTTCCGACGTCGTGTCGCACACACAGATGCTCAACACGTGTCACCTCGCGGTGATCGCGGCACGGCTCGGACAAACCATCCAGTGGGATCCGGTGAACGAAACGATCGTGGGCAACCCAACCGCCTCGGCCATGATGAGCCGGCCAGCACGCGCCGAGTACGCGTTGCCGGTCGTCTAAGAACGCACCGACGTTCGGCCGAACAGCCCGCCCGGGACGAAGTCACGGAATCACCTCGGGACCGATACGCAGCGGATCACGAGCGCAACCGCCGCGCTACGCGGACACCGCCGGGGCGGGGCCGTACAGCACGCTGAGCATCGGCTTGGTGACCACCCGCTGCGTCGCGGGGGCGCGTTCCATGCGGCAGACGCCCATCGAGTACAGGTCGGCCGCCATCTGCATCCGCTCGTCGTCACGCAGCCGGCGCCACGCCTCTTTCATGCCGGGCGACCAACGAACGTCGTCGTAAACCAGCAGCGGCCCCGCCGGCGCAAGGTCGATCAGCCGGTTGGTGTAGTCGAGCGTCGGGTCGAGCTTGTGGTTGCCGTCGATGAACGCACAGTCGAACGGGCCGTGACGCTCCAGCACGTCGTCGAGCACGTCGGCGAACGAGCCGAACTCGAACGTCACGAGGTCGCTCATGCCGAGCGTCTCGATCGTGTCTTTGGCGATCCGCTGACGGTACGCGCTGCCGTCGACCGTGACGAGCGAGCCGCCGTCGCCGTTCGCCCGCAGGGCGGCCGAGATACAGGCCGCCGAGATGCCGACGTTGGTGCCGATCTCGAGCACCCGCTTCGGCCGGAACTCGCGTATCAGCCAGTACAGCAGCAGCGCGGGGCGTGGCTTCTTGCTGTCGCGGCACGCATCGGCGACCGAGAACCCTACGTCCCACGGACGCGGCTCGCCGAGCGACCCGTCGACCAACGGATCGCCCTCGCGCCCGAGAATCGTGCGGCGATGCGCCTCGATCCGTTGGAGGTCCTCCGACCCGTCGTCCTCGAGCTTTTCCAGCCTCCCAGCCACGCGGGCGAAGCACGCACCATCCTCGCCGCCGCTGGTACGGAGCTTGCGGAGCTGGCCCGCATCGAGGGCGCCGAACAACGGGCGCAGGAGGGTAAACGTCGCCTCTTTGACAGACATGTTGGGGCTGACCGGTAGGCAGGAGGGATAACGCCCGGGAGGACCCGCAGTCTACGTCGCACGGGCGGACCCCTCAAATCAAACGGTCGCGGCCGTGTTCATCGGGCCGACGCCCGACACGACGCGGGCGGCTGAGCGTCGCCCAACGTGGGCGCTTAAGCGACGCGTCGTTGCAAGAACGCAACAACGAGCCACCGGCCTTCGGACAGCGCGACGGCGGTTTCAACCTACGTACACCGGGGTTCGCGCGAAGTGTCGTCGCCGCGGGCACGCGGGTTGCTCCCGGAGCCGGCGGTCGCGTCCGCGTTGGGTGGGCGCCGAAGAACCGTCCGCTGCTGCCCCGCCGCGTATGCACGCTCGTTCGCTCATCGACGTCGCGAGCCTGGTGTCGCTCCACTCCGTCTCGCTCGTCCGGCAACGGGCGCCGCTGCCGGACGACGCGTTGTCCGAGTACTGGATCGCCTCGCGTTGCCGGCTCGACGCGTGGGGCCGTTCGCTGCGGATGCTCGGCCACAGCGAGACACTAGTCCAGAGCCAGAGCGGGCCGACCCTGTTGGCGTTGTCGGAAGAGATCGTGCTGAGCGAGGTGCTCGCCCGCGTGGTCGCCGGCGTGACGCACGTGTGCGACGCGGCGGTTCGCGCCGACGAGGCGGGGCCCATCGGCCGCAACGCGCTCATCGGTTGCCAAGACGCGCACCGCCGCGTGCGGGCGTTGACCACCGCGTGGTGGCCCAGCGATTCGCCTAAGCGGCGGCTGTTCCGCAGCCTCGAGGCCCGCGCCGCTACTTGGTCCGACGTGCTGCTGGCGTACGTCGCAAGGTCGGGCGACGTCGATCACCTAGCGATCGACAAGGCGCGATTGCGTGAGTACGCCTACGACTCACACGCACACCACGGCGCGTCGTCCGAAGCGGCCGCGGAGCTCTTGCGGTTCTCGCTGAACGCCGCGTTCTCCGCCGCTACCCAGCCGCCGGCGTGCCCCGAGCTCAACGCACGCCTCGCCGGGTCCGCGCTCGGCCTGTTCCCCCCGGCGTTATTCGACAGCCACGGCTTGGCCCGCAAGCCGTGGATGATTCGCGCCGAGCGCTCGGCCGAAGAGGCCTCGACGATGATCGAGAAGCTGCTGGCCGGCGGAACGTCGACGGGCCCGCTGCCCCGCCCGGAGCGTTGGCGGTTGTAGCGGGTCCTGGGCCGCTTGAGCGAGACGACACACCGGTCACCGCAACGCCTAACGCTGTCGTTCACGACGACAAGCGCCTACGGCGATCAGCGAGAGCCAGAAGCCAGCCGGCTCGGGGATCGCGATAACGTCGGAGACAAACACGCCGCTCGTGCCATCGGTAAACCAGGCTTGAAACGCGATCTGCCCGCGGTCGTTGAAGTTGTGGTTACCGACTCCGGAGACCCGCTCCACCTCCCGCCAATCCGGTCGCGTCGCATCGTCACTCACGTTCAACATGCCGCCAGCAACCGCTAGCGGTGTGAAGATGCCGTCCTGATCCTCGGCCCAAATCACCGCGTCCGTGGGCTGATCGCTCACGGTGCTCACGCTGAACGCCACCTGCCCACGCGCGTTCACCGAGTACGAAGAGACGGCACTGATCTCCGTCTCGCTTCCGGCCAGTCGATCGCCCGGCTCTGCGACGAGTCGAGCCTCCTGATCGGGCGGAGCAACCCAAAGGTCGAAGCGTTGGTCTCCGCTAACCTCATCAACCGTCTGGTAGGCAATCGTCCCCTCGCCGCCGACAACCAGAGATCGGAAGATTCCGTTATCCGAGTACGGCTGCGTTGCCCAATCGACGAATGGAGCACCCGTCTCTGCAACACGCTCTATCGACCGATCTGGAGAGAATCGCCAGATCGCGGATCCGCCACCCTCCAAGACGCCCGCCACGGCGACAAAACCTGTTTCCGATGTCGCGACCTGCTCGATATGGGCGATCGCACGCTCGCCCGGGATGAGCGTGCTGCCATCGCGAGCCAGCACCTCCAGGTCGCCGCCTGCATTGGATCGCAGCACAAAGGAGTCCGTATCGATTGGCTGACCAAACAACCGGTCGAGATCGACATCGTTGCTGATCGTTTCCAACCCAATCACAAACGAAGCATCCCGAGCGATATCGAGCGCGAACCAATCAACCACCTCCTGTGCATCTATCTCTGGCAGGCCCGTTAAACACGTTATCCGCCCGACCGACGGCTGCAAGCCAATGCCAGACCGAAAGTTGCCTGGTCGAAAGTCGCCGGCAGCTAGATCCGAATACTCCGACCACAGAGTTGTGCGAAGTAGATAGCCGCCAGAACTCGTAACGGAGGTGATCTTTACGCCGCTGTACCACTCGTCTTCGGGCATCGCGAACGAATTGTAAGGAACGCGCTCGCCGACCGCGACGACGCCTTGTGAAACTGACTCCCCGTAACTGTCGAAGTACCTTGAGAAGCCCGCGATCGGTGAGGGATTGGGCTGCCCATTGAAGTAGGTCACCCCGATATCGGTGATGATCGGCCTATCGACGCGACGCAGTCGTTCTCCGTACGGGTTTATGACGCTCTCGTGGTTGATTCGGCGTAATCCCTGCCCGCCCGCTTCGGTGAAGACAGCGGTGTCCAACAGCGTCTCGAAATTCGGTGTTCCCAAGCCGTACTCGTACTGAGTCGGCGTCGCGACGAACGCGACCTCGCCGTGGTTGTTCAGCGAAAAGCCGAAGTTACCGACGTCGCCGAACACGTCGTCCGTGCCGGGCATCGGCATCCCGGTGAGCGCCACAGTCCGAACGCCGCCGGTCGCGCCGGCGTCTGTGGGCGACCACGAAAGGAGTAGACAAACAAGCAGCGCCCACACTGCTGCCCTAGCGATGGTCAACGCCATCCTGTTCTCAGAGAAAGACTGCCCCTGCCTGCAGTCTTAAACCGTTGACAGGGCAGCCGTCAACTTTGGAGAGGCTCAGCCGGCGGCGGCGGCCTCGGCGCGGCGTTGCTCGCGGTCGGCCACGCGGCGGCGGATGTCTTCCACGCCGTCGTCGGGCGTCGCGCTGATCAGGCGGCGGGTGTACTCCTCGCGGGGGTCGGCGTAGATCGCCTCGCTCGGGCCGAACTCGACGATCCGGCCCCCCTCGCCGCCCTCCTCCAGCTCGACCGGCTGCATGACCGCCATCATGTCGGCCATGAACTTCACCACCGACAGGTCGTGGCTGATGAAGATGTACGTCAGGCCGCGTTTCTCTTGCAGCTCTTTGAGCAGGTTGAGCACTTGCGCCTGCACGGACACGTCGAGCGCGGAGACCGACTCGTCGCACACGAGGAACTCCGGCTCGACCGCCAACGCCCGCGCGATGCAGATCCGCTGCCGCTGGCCGCCGGAAAACTCGTGCGGGTAACGCCGCAGGTGCTCCGGCAGCAGGCCGACCTCCTCCAACAGCGAGGCGGCTTTATCGCGTCGGTCGGAGCGGCGCCGGCCGAGGCCGTGCACGGCCATCGGCTCGATGATGGTCGACTCGACCGTCATCCGCGGGTTCAGCGAGCCGTACGGATCTTGGAAGATGATCTGCAGGCGGCTGCGCATCTCCTTGAGCGCGGCGCCCCGGAGCGACTGCACGTCGACGCCGTCGAAGCGGATGGCGCCGCCCGTGGGCTCAACCAGCCGCAGGATCGCGCGGCCGGTGGTCGTCTTGCCACAGCCCGACTCGCCCACCAGGCCAAGTGTCTGGCCGCGGTAGACGTTGAACGAAACGCCGTCGACCGCTTTCACGTAGCCGACGATACTGGAGAAGACGCCCCGCTTGATCGGGAAGTGCACCTTCAGGTCTTCCACAGTCAGCAGCGGCTTGGCGCCTTCTTCGATGCACGTGGTGTCCGCGGGGAAGTGACCGTCCTGCCAGGCGTGGCCCAACGCCTCGAGCTCGCTCTTGGGGTGCAGCAGACGGCCGCGGCCGTGGGCCGCCATGCGCGCGATGTCTTCATCGGTCAGCGGCGTCTCGACGACGCGGACCTCGACCGACCCGTCCGGCTGAGGCTCTTCGACCGTCTCCATAAAGTCGGCCACCGTCGGCAGCAAGCGGTACGGCGTGTCGAGCCGCGGCCGGCAGGCGAGCAGCCCCTTCGTGTACGGGTGCTTGGCGTTCTCGAAGATGTCCAGCACCGGGCCGTACTCGACCGTCTTGCCGCGGAACATGACGATCACGTCGTCGGCGATCTCGGCGATGACACCGAGGTCGTGCGTAATGAACAGGATCGACATGCCGCGCGTGTCGCGCAGCCGGCGGAGGATGTCGAGGATCTGCGCCTGGATCGTTACGTCGAGCGCCGTGGTCGGCTCGTCGGCGATGAGCAGCTTCGGGTTGCAGCTGAGCGCCATGGCGATCATCACCCGCTGCTTCTGCCCGCCCGACATCTGGTGCGGGTAGCTATCGACACGCACGTCAGGGTCGGGGATGCCGACCTCGTCGAGCAGCTCGATCGTCCGCTGGCGGGCGTCGGCCTTCGACAGGTTCTGGTGCAGGCGGAGCGCCTCGATGATCTGCTCGCCGACAGTGAACACGGGGTTCAGCGAGGTCATGGGCTCCTGGAAGATCATGCTGACCTGCGAGCCGCGGATGCCGCGCATCTGCGGCTCGGGCAGGCCGACCAGGTCTTTGCCCAAGAGCGAGATCGAGCCGGTCTTGATCCGCGCCGACCCGGCCAGTAGCCGCATGATGGAGAGCGACGTGACGCTCTTGCCGGAGCCGCTCTCGCCGACGATGCCGAGCGTGCGGCCCTCGTCCACGCGGAACGAGATATCCTCCACCGCTTTGACGACGCCCTCTTCCGTGTGGAAGTGCGTGCGGAGGTTCTGGACGTCGATGACGGCTTGAGACATCAGCGGCTGGCGGGCGTTAAGACCGGCATTAGGAAGGGAGAGAGGGAGATGACGGGGGATGGGGTGATGGGCTTCTCAGGGATCAGATTCAGCGGCTGGTCCCACGCTTTTTCTCACTGAAGTTCCCCACAGTACAAGCAAGTCTCCACCCCGCCGAGCGGCCATCACCTCCTCTCCCCCCATCCCCCCATCTCCCTTCCCGGTTTCTCACCCTCAGTCGGCGCCCGCCAGGCGGGGGTCGGTCGCTTCTTGAAGGGCTTCGCCGATGAGGTTGTAGGCCAGCACGGTGAGGAAGATCGCCAGGCCGGGGAACACGATTAGCCACCACATCTGCTGATTGCTCCGCCCCGCGTTGAGCAGGATGCCCCAACTCGGGTTGGGCGGCGGCGCCCCGAAACCGAGGAACGACAACGCGCTCTCGGTAAGGATGGCCGACGCGATGCCGAACGTGATCGGCACCAGCACCGGCGCCATGGCGTTGCGGAACAAGTGGCGGAACATGATGGCCGCTCGGCCGACGCCCAACGCCTGCGCCGCGGCGACGTAATCGAGCTGCTTCAGACGCAAGAACTCGGCCCGCGTGAGCCGGGCGATGCTCGTCCAGCCGGTGCAGCCGAGCACGGCCATCAGGTGCCAGATGGTGGGCCGCTCCAAGATGGCGATCAACGCGAGGATGAGCACCAGGGCCGGCACGCACATCACGACCTCGATCAGTCGGCTGCACGCCATGTCGACCCAGCCGCCGAAGAACCCGGCCGTCGCGCCGACGGTGACGCCGATCACCGAGGCGATGCCCATCGAGACGAAGCCTACGAGCAGGGCTGTCCGCGCGCCGTGCACCATCTGGGCGAACACATCGACCCCCGCGCGGTTGGTGCCGAACCAGTTGAACCGGTTGGGGCGGCCCTCGTCGCGCGTGGGGTTGGCGGGCTGGTCGGGCCACTCGCCGTCGCGCACGCGGCGGTACGGGTCTTGGTAAACCAGCGGCCACACGGCCCAGCTGTCGGGGTCCTTCTCTTGGAGCTTCGTGGAGTAGACACCGCGGAACCGATCCTTCTTAAAGATCGGGTTCTCCCACGAGCGGTTGAAGTAGCCGAGCGCCGGGAAGTAGAGCTGCCCCTTGTACGAACAGACGATCGGCTTGGTGCCGACGATGGCCGGCGAGAGCAACGCGACGAGCGCCACCACGACGACGTACGCCAAGGCGAACATGCCAAGCCGCCGCTTAACAAACCGCCGCCAGACCTCTTGCCAGAAGCCACGGCTTTCAGGTTGTTGATCGAGTTGGTTCAAGGCGTTTGCTAGACTCTTGGAGAACCACGAATGACGCCAATGAAACGCGAATGATCAGACGACCTTGTCATGTGACGAGCGAGCTCGCTGATCCGCGTCGATTCGCGTCATTCGCGGTTGCCTTTTGGATTGGGGGTCACGAGTAGCTCACCCGCGGGTCGACCCACGCGTACAGCAGGTCGGCCAGCAGCTGGCCCAGCAGCGTCAGCACGCTGAACATCAGCAGCAGGCCCATCAGCACCGGGTAGTCGCGCTCGCGGATCGACTCGAAGAACAGCTTGCCCATGCCGGGCCAGCTGAAGATCTGCTCCAGGATGATCGACCCCGACAAGAGCGCCGGCAGCGTCAGGCCGATCATCGTCACCAGCGGGATCAGCGTGTTGCGGAACGCGTGGTGCACGAGCACCCGCGTCGGCCCTACGCCCTTCGCCCGGGCGGTGCGGACGTAGTCTTGGCGGACGACCTCCTGCAGGTTCGCCCGCACGAACCGGCTGTAGTACGCCAGGCTGCCGTACGTGTAGCAGGTGATGGGCAGGACCGAGTGCCGCAGCAGATCAACGAACTGCCCGCCGCGGCTCATGGTGTCGAAGTTGTCGCTCACCATGCCGAACAGCGGCAGCTCCCACGCCGTGCCCCGCATCTCGATGGCGAACCATGTCTGCAGCAACAGCGCCGCCACGAACGACGGCAACGAGTACAGCATGTACAGCACCGTGCTGACCGTGCGCTCGTCCGGCGAGTTGGCCCTTGCAGTCGAGTACAGCCCGATGGGGATCGACAGCAGGTACGTCAGCAGCAGCGACGAGACGCTGAGCATGAGCGTCGGGCCGACACGCTCGCCGATGATCGACGCCACCGGCGCGTTGCGCGACAGCGACGTGCCCATGTCTCCCGTGGCCGTGGCGCCCAGCCACTTGAAGTAGGCCAGGTACCACGGCTCGTTCAGGCCGAACATCTCCCGCATCCGCTCGAGGTCTTTCGCGCTGGGCAGCTGGCCGGCCCCCATCGCCTCGAGCTGCACCAGCAGCGGGTCGCCGGGCATCAGCCGGATCAGGCCGTACACCAAGAAGGTGATCAGCAGCAGCGTCAGAGCCGCGAGCAGCAGTCGGCGGACGAAGTAGTCGACCATAGCGCCTCAGTTGGCCGCCGGCGTCCACAGCGAGCCGAGGCTGCCGTCGTACCCGAACGGGCCGCGCGGGCTGAAGCGGTAGCCCCGCAGGTCGTTGCTGAACCCGTAGAACGAGCTCCGATAGTAAAGGAACAGGTAAGGCTGGTCCTCCGAGATCAGGTTGTAGATCTTGCCGTAGATCTCGGCCCGTTTCTCGCGGTCGAACTCCACCTCGCCGGCGTCGAACAGGCGATCGACTTCCGCGTTGCTGTAGCCGCCGTAGTTGCGGTCCTCGCCCGTGCCGAAGATGTTGCGGTTGGAGTAGGGGTCGGTTGAGGTCCCCCAGCCGGACATCTGGGCCTGGAAGTTCTTCTTAAACACCCGCTCCTGGAACACCGCCGCCTCGAGCGGCGTGATGTTGCAGCGGATGCCGATGCTCTCGAGGCTCTCGCGGAACAGGTTGCAGATCGCGATCCGGTCCGGCTTGTTGCTCACCAGCAGCGAGAACTCAAACGGCATCACGCGGCCGCCGATCTCTTTGTCCCGCATCCCGTCGCCGTCCGAGTCACCCCAGCCCGCCTCGTCGAGCAGGTCTTCCGCCGCGTCGAGGTCGTAGTCGAACGCCGGACGAGGATCCTTCGGGAACATCCACGCGCTGGGGTGGAAGACCCCGTTGCAACGCGGGTAGAGGCCGTAGCAAAGGTCGTCGATCATCTCGCCGTAGTTCATCGCGTGCGCCAGCGCGTGGCGGACACGGACGTCTTGGAACAGCGGGTTCTTCTGATTCCAGTTGATGTAGAAGTAGAGCCAGCGGACCGCGCGTGCCTTGGTGTTCGTGCGGTAGAAGTTGTCGTCGATAGTCTGCGTGGTCCACTGCTCGGCGCCGAGCAGCGTCTCGTCCACATCGCCCGACTTCAGCGCGAGCAGCTGCGTGTTCTGGTCCTCGATGATGCGGTGCCGCACCCGGGCGAAGTGCGGCTTCTCTCGCACGCGTTCGCCGTTGACGAGGTAGTAGTTCTCGCGACGCTCCAGCAGCAGCTCGCTGCCGCGGGTCCGTCGGAGCACCTCGTACGGGCCGCCCACCACCGGCTTCCGCTCGAAGGCGTTGTGCGCCTCGCTCGTGCGGAGCGTCGGGTCCTCGGCGATCGTCTCCTCGAACACGTGCTTCGGGACGATCGTGAAGTTCATGTTCCAGACGTTCGTCGCGAGCGGCTGGCTGTGGAAGTAGACCAGCGTGTGGTCGTCGTACGCCTTGATCGCGCGGTGCTGATCCGTGCCCTGTCGCTGCGCCGGCACCGGCACCTTGGAGGACATCAGCACGCGGAACGTGAACTCGACGTCGTGCGCGGTGATCGGCGTGCCGTCCGACCAGAGCAGGTCATCCCGCATGACGACCTTGTCGTACATGCGGTCCTTACTCGTCTGCCACGAGACGACGTGGTCGGCGTTGGCGAAGGGGATGAACTCGCTGTCGAACCCGAAGAGATTGAACTCGGTCAACGACGACACTTCCGACTCCGCCACGCTGCTCGCGAGCAGCGTGTTGAGCGAGCGTAGGTCTTGCTGCAGTGTCCGGTTGAGCGTGGCGCTGTAATCGACCCCGACGCCGTCCGCCGGCGCCAAGACCGACCTCGCCGCGAGGATCTGCGCGTTCGCCTCATCGGACACGTTGCGTAGCGCGAGGGCCGCCTCGGGGTCGGACGGCGGGGCGACCGCTTGCTGCTGTTGACGGCGACGCTCCAGCGGATCGACGACCGGGCTGTCGATCCACTCGACCGCCAACCGATCAACGTCTTCGAGTGTTGCGGGCGCCTCGAACGGCTCCAGCAGATCCCCCAGCACGAACGGCTCGTCGATGCCGGTGACGGTGTCGGCCGCATCGCCCGTGGCCTCCGTCACGGGCGCTTCGTCGGCGGGCGCCGTCTCGCCGGGACCGCAACCAGCAACGCCCAAGAGGCCCCAAACCGCGGCTAGAACCCAAGCGGCGCCCGGGGGCTTATTCGCTCCGTGAATACCTCGCCGCATGCTCGTGTCCGTGCCGGTACCGGGTCGCCATCCGGGCAGGGCCCAACGGCCCGCCACAAGCTAGGCAACCTAGCACGGCTTTTCTGACACGGTCAACGTGACTGTGCGTCCCCGGCGCGATCGCACGTCGTCGCCGCCGCTCGCTCTACTCGGAGAAGTAGGCGAACTCGGAGATCAGCAGTTTGCCCCGGGGCAGATCGGGCACCGCCCGATGCACCTGAGCGGCGATCCGCTGACGCAGCGTTTCCAGCCCCGGCTCCCGGAAGTCGCGTATCCGGCACAGGCGGATCGCCGTCAGGACGGCGCCACGCACGCGGTGACGTTTCTGCTTGATCACACGCTCGGTTTGCCGGCTGCTCTCGGGCGCTACGCTCAACGCAAGCTGGAAGCTGAGCCGCAGCTTTGTACCTTCCACCGGTCGCACGTCGCGGTAGAAGAACTCGCCGATCGTGGCGCCAAAGAACTCGGGCGTCTCGGCGTCTGCCTCGTCGGCGGGCTTCGGCTCGGCACGGGCGGGGCTCGCGACCAGCAGGCAGGCGATCGCGAGCAGCGCGGGCAGCAGGTATCGGATCACAGCGGTTCCTTGATAATGCGGGGGGTCGCGAGGCGTCGGATCCCGAGCCCGCCGAGCAACGGCTGCGTGGCGTCGAGCAGGTGCGCCTTGAGCGTGGCCCACTCGGACTCCAGCACGTCGTCGCGAGCCGTGTTGCGGCAGACGCGGATCACCTCATCACGCAGCCGACCCTCGTGACGTTCCTTGAAACGCTCGATCCGGGTCTTGTGGTCCGGCTCGACAATCGCGACGAGGTCAAAGTCGAGCTGAAGCAGGTTATCGGCCTCGAACCGATCGGCGCTGTCGTCCAGCACGACCGGCACCGGCACCATGTACGACCCGAGCGGGACCTCAACCAGCTCCTCCCGCGCGGGCAGGAGACTGATGTCATCCATGAGTTTTTCGGGCTCCGGCGCGCCGCAGCCGACCGAGGTCACCGCCAGCACCAGCGGCAACGACCTCGCGGCGTTTCCCAGCAGGTATCGGCGCGAGCATTTCAGACCGTTCATCACCCTGAAATCTAGGACACGCCCCGACGACTTCGCCGCGAAGCGTGGCGTACGCTTCCAAGGCCCGGCGCTGCGCCCAAACAACGGGTTGGGGTTGCGCGGGTCGCGCGGGCTGCTCCGCCTCTGCCCACTCCGCCCTCGGCCTCTCCACGCCATGACTCTCCGGTCGCTAGACGCCGCCATCGTCGGGGCCACCCTGACGCTGGCGGCGGGATCCGGCGGCTGCTACAGCGGCGAGCAGCTGATCGAGCAGGCGCGGAACCGCGCTATCCGCACGCGTCTGGACGAGGTGAAGCTCGGCACGTTCCGCGTGACGCTCCCGCCGGAAGACGGCGGCGACATGAGCGAGATCGATATCACCGTCTACGGCGAGGCCGCGCGGTACCGCGTCGCGGATCTTGAAGAAGAACTCGCAGAGAAGGCGCCCCTGCTGGGCGACCTGACGACCCGCGCGCTACGCGACGTGGCGCACAACGAGCTCACCGACCCCAATCTAAAAAAGCTCCGCCAACGGCTGCTAAGCACCGTGAACGGGGTCCTCGAGGGAGAACCGATCAAGTCGATCGGCTTCCACGAGGTGCGGTTCATGCGGCATTAGGAAGTTAGGTGTGGGCGGAAGGCCGTGGCCGGTGGGCCGTCAGCCTTGCTTGGGCGGGCTGCGATCGGGCGCCGGCGGCCGAAAGCCGCCCGGGCCCCGGCGGTCGCGTCCCGGACCACGCCGCCCGCGATCGGGCCCGCCCTGCTCGGGTCCGAAGCGTGACGGAGGGAAGCCCCCGGCGCCCGGAGTCCACTCGGCCTGCGCGCCGCGTGATTCACTCTCAAGCCGATCAATCATCTGGTCGTTTGGCAGCGAGAGGAGCTCGATCAGCTCGCCGCTATCCAGTTGATCGACGACCTCGCCCAGGTCCTCCGGCCCGTCGCCCGCGGCGGCTTGTCGCAAGACGGACACGACCGCTTGCGTGCGGGCCGATCCGGCGAGCTTTTCGTCGTCGATGAGCTCACGGAGGCGGCGTGGCATCGCCCGCACGATCGGCTCCTCGAGCCGTGGCCAGGCGTCCCGCAAGCCACCGCCAATAACGCGCGCGATCGCGTCGCGTGGCCCCCGCGGCGTCCCGCCCGAGCCGCTTCGTAGATAGAACGCCCCGATTCGGGCCAGCGAGGCCGCTGGCGACCGGGCGAGCTGACGCTGGATCATCTCCGGCGGGACCGGCGAGTCGCGGCGACGGCGGCCCGACTGCGTGTCGCGGATAATGGCGGCAACCACGTCCGACGTCACCAGACGCTGGAGTTCTTCCGCGAGGTCGTCCGACTCGTCCGCGGCGAGCACCAACGAACGCTCAACCCGCCAGCGACGCATCCCCTTGGCGACGCGCCGCGCCCGCAGCGTCGGCTCGGTCGTGCGGAGCTCGGCCTGCTGGCCGGTTGAGAGTGTGTCGAGGTAAGCGGCGTAGGCGACGGCGTACCCCGCGAGCCGCTCTCGTTCTTCCGACGCGAGCAGTGCCTCGTAGCGGTCGGTGATCGTCGACGCGGCGGCGCCGGCCGCTCTTTGGGCGGCCACGCGGCGAGCCACCTCCTGCCGCCTCGTCTCGTCGAGCGACTCGACCCACGCGCGGCGCTCACCGTGTGTCATCGACCCGACGCTGAACCACTCGCGTGCCTCGCTAGCGATCGCTGGATCCGCGGCCGCCCGGTCGAGTTCGCCCTCGCTACGCTCGGCGAGCGTCCGCAAGAATTCGAGCGAGTCGATCTGCTTGAGCGCGTCCGACGCAAGCGTCGCGGGAAGGTCTTGGAGCGTCCGGGCCTGCGGGGCCCACGCCGCCAGCCAGGCGAGGGCGAACGCCACCAGCCCGCCCGCCGCGGGGGCAAGCCACCGCAACCGGCGCCATATCGATGGTTTCGGCCCGATCGGTCGGGCGGCCTCGCCGGCCAGCGTCGTCGCCCGGGGGCCTGCCAAGCTCGACTGGGCGGCGAGGGCGAGCGTCGTCCGCGTGAAGTCTGCCTCGGTCCGTTCGAGCGGCAACGCGTCGAGCGCCCGCCAGGCTCGATCAAGCCCCTCGAGGTGCGAACGTGTCGTCTCGTCGCGAGCGAGCTCCGCCTCGATCGCCTCGCTCTCACCGGGCGCGAGCTCACGATCGAGGTACGCGACCAAGCGTTCGTTCAGCCCCTGCTCGCCGTTCGGTGGCTTCGGATTCGATTCGCTCATCGGTCGGCGTCCTCGCCCAGGAGCGTGCCGTCCGCCATGTCCGCCGCGATGGCCTCGTCTGCAAAGCCCTCGCCGCGGTCGAGGTAGGGGCCGAGCGTGTTGCGGAGATTCTCGCGCGCCCGCGCGAGCAACGACTTCACGCCCTGCGGCGTCATGCCGAGCGCCTCGCCGATCTCGGCGTAGCCCAGGTGTTCGAACTTCGCGAGCATGACCGCCATGCGTTGTCGCTCTCCGAGGGTAGCGATCGCCGCCTGCACGGCGGCGCGGAGCTCCTCACGATCCGCGACGCGGGTGGGCATCGCTCCGCTCGCGGCGGCCGGCTGGAACTCGTGCTGGCCGGTCTCGCCCGGCGTGGGCGCCGCGAGGCGGACCTCCTTGCGACGCGACTGCCGCCGCAGGGCGTTGAGCGCCACGTTGGTCGCGATCTTGTACAGCCACGTCGCGAACTTGGCGCCCGGCTCGTAGCGCTTGCGTGCTTTGTAAACCCGCAGGAAGACCTCCTGGGCTAGCTCTTCCGCCAGCTCGCGGCGGCCCACCTGGTACGTCAGCACCGAGGTGAGCCGGTCTTGGTGTCGCAGCACGAGCTGCTCGAACGCCTCCGCGTCGTCGTCGCGGACGCGCAGCATCAGCCGCACGTCGGGGTCCGACGCGGTGTAGCGTGCGATGGTGCTGCGGCTCGGCGCCACGCCAGCGGGTCTCCTCGAATGGCTCGGAGAGCGGGTCTCGCCAAGTCTAAGCGAGCGGCGCCTCCAGCACTAAGAAACCCGGTGCGGAGCCGTTGGCGCCGAGAAAACCCGACATCGGCGGCTGATTCCGCCGGCCTAGAGGTGACTTTCCAGCAGTAGCCGCAGCTTGCGGAGCTCGCCCCGGTGATCGATGTCTTCCATCGGCGTCATGTGGACGCCCAAAGCCCGGCGATACTTCACGCGCGAGAGCTGCGTGATGAGCTTGTTGTAGTCGATCTCGCCCTGCCCCACGCGGACCTGGAACGCGTCCTTCTTGCTGTCTCGCAGATGGACGTGCCGCGTGTGCTCCAGAAGCTTGTCGATGGGCCGCCCCTGATGCGGGCCGGCGACGTAGCAGCTGGGGTCGAGCGTCAGGCCGAGCCCCTTGGCGTGCTGGCAGAAAACCGCAGCAGTGTCCGGGTCCTCGGTCATCGTGCCGATCTCGGTCTTGAGCGCCACCACGGCGCCCTCGAACGCCGCGATCGCCACCAGCCGCTTCAGGCGCTCGATCTCTTCGTTGAACGGCGTGCCGAGCGGCGACGACGGCACGATCAGCGTGACGACCTTGATCGCTTTCGCGAGCTTCGCGATCGCCTCGAAGTGCTCAAAGTAGGCGTCCCCCTCCGCGTCGATTACCACGCCGAGAGCCGCGACGTCCATGCGGAGCGTCTCTCCGCACCGCTGAATGGCCCGATCGGGGTCCGCGAGGACCTCGCTCGGCTTCAGCCAGCCGCCCTGCTCCGCCAGCGACAGCTCCACCGCGGTGAAGCCCAGATCGACCATCGCCTCCAGCACCTCGTCGGCCGGCACGTCGGGCAAGCACTCGGTCGAAGCACAGGTAAACACGCGGCGGCTCTCCTAGCAGCGGTCGGATCGTTGACGTCGTTCGGCGCGGTGGGGGCGTCACCATAGCGGCAGGGGCTCCGGCCGAGCAACACCCGTCACCGGCGCCGCGGCGTTGGACGCCCGCACCGCGGCCCGTATCATCCCAGGACACCCCTCAACCGCCAGAACAGCGTTACCCCCGAACCGCACGCATGGACGACTCTTCTTACAACCAGCCGGCGGGCGCCGCCCCCAACATCGTCATCCAGCAGAAGGAGAGCCTCTTCGGCCGTTTCGGCAAGCTGCTGCTCATCGCGCTGGGCGTTTGCGTGCTGACGATCTTTGGCATGTCGGCCGCGTACAAGCAGTACTTCGGCGACGGCCAGGGCCCCTCGGAGCGCTACCACTCGCTGAGCCGCGAAGCCACGCAGAAGATCGCCGTGGTCACGGTCAGCGGCGCCATCATGGAGAGCGACGACTTCGTCGAGCGTCAACTCGACCGCGTGGAGGAAGACGACAACGTGGTAGCGGTCGTCCTGCGGATCGACTCGCCCGGTGGCACGGTCACGTACAGCCATCGGCTGTACCACCAGGCGAAGGAGATGCTCGCCGAGCGCGAGCTGCCGATGGTCGTCAGCATGGGCAGCCTCTGCGCTAGCGGCGGCTACTACCTAGCGATGGCCGTCGGCGATCAAGAAGACTCTATCTACGCCGAACCCACCACGTGGACGGGATCGATCGGTGTGGTGATCCCGCTATACAACTTCTCGCGGTTCATGAACATGACCGGCTTCGAAGACCGCTCGCTCGTGAGCGGCGACTTGAAGCTCATGGGGAGCCCCACCCGCCGCATGGGCGCTGAGGAAGAAGCGGTGCTGCAGGAGCTCGTCGATCAGTCGTTCGACCGGTTCCGCTCGATCGTGGAAGCGGGCCGGCCGAAGCTCGCCGGCGACGACGAGACGCTCGCCACCGCGACGACTGGGCAGATCTTCACCGCCGACCAAGCGAAGGAGCTGGGCCTCGTCGATCGGATCGGTTTCGTCGAGGCAGCCATCGAACGCGCCGCGGAGCTTGCGGGCGTCTCCACGGACGATGTCCGAGCGGTCGAGTACGAGCGGAAGATGACGCCGATCGAGCAGTTTCTCGCCGCCACGGCCCCCGCCGAACCGGCCCAAGCGGCGCCCCGCCTCGAACAACTGATCGAACTGGCCACCCCGCGTGCTTACTATCTATCGACGTTGGCGCCGGTGTTGGTTGGCTCGGCGGAGCGCTGAGGGTCTCACGTAGAGACGTGGAGTCGCAGAAGAAGGTGTCGGGCTGACGTCTTTTTGCGTGACACAAAGTGCCTCCACTCTGTCTCACGCCAAGGCGCAAGGGCGTGAAGGTCTCTCACTCCTAACTGTTCGCGTTTCAGATCGAGACCGCTCCGTCATGCTCCCGCACCTGCTCGACGACATCGACACGCGGCTCGCCGAAGCGGCCGAGCGGCACGCGTTGCCGGCGTACCGACTGAAGCAGGTGCGGCGCTGGCTCTTCGAAGGCCGCGCCGACGGTTGGGACGCCATGAGCGACCTGCCGAAGACGCTCCGCGGAGAGCTTGCCGAGGAGCTCGCGTTGTGGCGTGCGATCGTCGCCCGGCACACCGCGTCGGACGACGGCACGGAGAAGCTGCTGCTGTCGCTCGAGGGCGGCGGCCGCATCGAGTGCGTTCTGCTGCGCGAGAACGTCCGCCGTGGCTCGGCGTCGGCCGGTTCGGTCCGCCGGACCATGTGCATCAGCACCCAGGTCGGTTGCGGCATGGGCTGCGTCTTCTGCGCGAGCGGGCTGGACGGCGTCGATCGCAACCTCACCAGCGGCGAGATCCTCGAGCAGGTGCTCCGCCTGCAGCACCGCATGGACGCCGACGAGCGGCTCAGCCACCTGGTCGTGATGGGCATGGGCGAGCCGCTAGCGAACCTCGACAACCTGCTCGTCGCGCTCGCCGAGATCAGCAGCGAGGCGGGCCTGGGCGTGAGCGGACGGCGGATCACAATCTCGACGGTCGGCCTGCCGCCGGCGATCCGTCGGCTGGCCCGCGAGGCGCCGCAGTATCGGCTGGCCATCTCGCTGCACGCACCGAACGACGAGCTACGCAACCAGATCGTCCCGGTGAACGACAAGATCGGCGTCGACGCGATCATGGCGGCCGCCGACGACTTCTACGCCGTGTCGGGGCGGCGGCTCACCTTCGAGTACGTGCTGCTGGCCGGCGTGAACGACCAGCCGCAGCACGCGCACCAGCTCGTGCGCCTGCTCCGCGAACGCAACGCCCTGCTGAACGTCATCCCGTACAACCCGGTGGACGGGCTGACTTACGAGACGCCGTCGATGGACGCGCAGCGCGCGTTCGAGCAGGTGCTCACCACCGGCGGCGTGCCGGTGAAATTCCGCCACCGCAAGGGCGACAAGATCAACGCCGCCTGCGGCCAGCTGCGGCGGAGCACCCCAGACGGCGTGCTGCCCCTCACCTAGGAGATCGGGGGATGGCGGGGGGGTTCGGTTGGCTTCGCGGGCGGGTTCCAACCGGCGGCTGCTGACCGACCGTCGCCTTGGAGGAGATAAGGGGATGGCTGTTCGGGCGTGAACGGGGGTTCGGTCATCAGAGCCGACTATTCCTGCTCGTTTACGTGATGCAGGACGCGACGCACGGTTCAAGCCGCGTAGCGCTCACTCCCGAGTTGGCATCCCTCCATTCCCCGAAGCAGGCGGTCGTTCCCACCCGGCGGCTAATGAAGCCCAAGCCGAGGCCGGCCCATCACGCACGCCATCCCCCCATCTCCTTCTCTTTCACGGGGCCTGTCGACGCGGGCTCATTCCGCCGGCAGCACCAGCTCGGTCGGGCCTTCCTCCGCTGCCTCGGCCGAGTCTTCGCTCGGGGCGATCACCTCGGCGTCGTCCGGTGCGCCGAACAGGCGTGGCGCCCCGCCTAGGGGGTCGTCGCCCGCGGCGCCGAAGCCGCCGCCGTTCTGGAAGCGTTGCCGGAAGCGATTGAGCTGCTCTTCCATCAGCTGCAGCCGCTGCTGCACGTCTTGATCGCCCGGACCGGGCGCGAACCCGCCTCCACCGAAGGCGTTCGCCCCGCCGAGCATCCGCTCTACCGTGGGACGCACGTCGTCGGGCAACCGGGCGATCGCCTGTTCATCGTCGGAGTCGAAACGCCACTCGTCCGCTTCGCCGCGCGGGTTTGCGCGACGGACGACAACCTGTGCTGGACCGTCGCCCGCGCGCGTGATGTTCACAGTGACGCCGGTCGGCATCGCTTGAGGGATGAAGGCGGGCGCCTCGCCGCCGCCGGGGGCCCCTCCGCCGAACGCGCCGCCGAACTCTTGCTCCAGTTGGCCGAGCTGTTGGTTGAGCAGCTGATCGACGCCACCGGGGCCAAGGATCCCCTCCTGCGCGAGCCGGTCGCCGAGCCACTGCCGCAAGCGTCCGCGGGCGGCGATCCCCGGATCGGCCATCGGCCGAGGCGCCACGGGCTGGGCGATCTCTTTCCACTCGGGCGCCACAAACACGGTCTTAGGTCGGCCTTTGCGGAGCAGTTCGAGGGCGATGCGCGCCTTGTTCTGCCCCGCGTCGCCAACGACCTCCGCCAAGTCATCGAGCGTGGTGAGCAGCTCGTTGTTCGCGCGGGTCAGGATGTCCATCGGCTTGACGCCCGCCTGGGCCGCGGGCCCGTCCGGCACGACCTCGCGCACCAGGATGCCGGGCGAATCGCCCGTGTCGACGTGCGCGCGGACCTCGTCAGGCGTCGTCACGCCGCCCAGGCCGATCCAGTACCGACCGACCGCCACAGCGGCGCCGCCATCGAGCCCGCCCCGACCGGGAGCCGCCTCGGCAAAGCCCGGCTGCACCAACCGGCGACCACGGTCGCGCAGCAGACGCCGCGGCCGCGGTTGTTCGGCTCGCTCGACGCTCTTGTCGGGTCCGATCTGGACCAAACGCCCCTCGTCGGCGTCCGGCTCTTGCCCGGCCGAGACGCCCGCGGCGACGACGATTCCAAAACAGTAGGCGGCCGCCCGCCGCCACGTTTCGCAAAGCACGGTGCTTGCTCCAGGGGTTGGTTGATCGGCCACGGCACGCCCGCGGCCGCCTGATTCTACGCCGCTTCCGCCGGCGAGGTTCCCGCGTTGCTGGCGCCGGCGGCGCCCAGCCCGGCCCACAACGGCCGTTGCGATCGGAGCAGCCAGGCCCACCCGAGCACCGCGGACGCGAGAAGCACCACGCTCAGGTTCTGTGAGATGCTGAGCCCCGTTCCCAGGAAGTTCGCCTCGTCGATGCGGATCATCTCGAGCAGGAAGCGGCCGATCGGATAGAGCGTCAGCAGCAGCAGCGCAACAGCGCCGTCGCGGCGGCGATGCGGGTACCACTCCCACAGCAGCCACGCCAGCAGCGCCGCGTGGAGCGCGCTGTAGATCTGCGTCGGATGAACTGGCTGGCTCCGCGAGCGTGCGGCGGCCGGCAGCTTGAGCCGCTCATCGTCGGCAAGCCGCACCGTCACCGGTTGCTCGTCGGCGTACGCTGCCCGCAAGACGGCGCCGGCGTCGTACAGCGACGGCGTGCCATAGCCATTGATCGCCACGACGCGATCGCCCGCGTGTTCCGGCGGGTCGGTCACCACCACGCCCGCGTCCGCCCCGCCCTGCGTCAGCCGTACGCCGTGCAGTTGGCCGCGCGTCAGCTGGTCTTCGAACGGCGGGCTCGCCGGGGGGAACGTGATCGCCCACGGCAGGTCGCACGCCCCGCCGAAGCAGCAGCCGTTCATCAGGCAGCCCAGCCGGCCGATCGCCAAACCCGCCACGAGGCTGGGAGCCAAGATATCGGCGAGCGCCAGCGGCGGGAGTTTCTGCCGGTAAGTGAACGCCAAGAAGCCGAGTGTCGCGCCGATCAGCGAGCCGTAGACCACGAGGCCGCCCTCGGTGAAGCGAAACGCCTCGACGATCGCCTGCCCAAGCGGCAGCGGCGCGAAACGCACCTCCCAGTACTCAATGACGAAGAACAGCCGCGCTCCGACGATGCCGGGCAAGAACAGCCACCACATGGCGAGCGATAAGATCGTATCGGCGTCGACGCCGCGCTCACGCGCCCGGTGCACCGCCATCGCCAGGCCGACACCGATCGCCGCCACCAGCAACAGTCCGTAAGCACGCACGGGCACACCGAGCGGTGCGAGGCGTGGAACCAGCACCACGCCCGCGGCGGCCACCGCGGCCGGGATGAACAGCCCCGGCAGGTCGGCCTCGGCGCCCCACCGACGGCGGGCCCACCAGGCGTACACGCCAACGCCGATCGCCAGCAACGCCAGCAACAACCCGGCGCCGAACAGCGGCACGCCGGCCAGCTCCAGCGGGATGCGGAAGAGTTCGCTACGCATTATCGGGCTTCGTGGGGTCGCGTCGGGAGCGGCTCAGCAGCGGCCGTATTGTCGCGCACCGGCCGGAACGCCGCGAGTGCGATTCACCGGGCGGGCGGCGTTACGCGAAGGTTGTCGATCAAGCGTATCGAACCGACACGCGCCGCGACGGCGACGACTGTCGGTCCGCTGATCGTCTCGACGGGCCGGACCTCGCCGTCCGTGAGAAACGCCAGATACTCGGGCTCGACGCTCGGCGTGTCCGCGAACGCCGCCAAGCCCGCCGCCCGCAGCGTAGCGACGTCGGCCTCGCCCTCAGCGATGAGCCGTTCGACCGATTCGAGCGAGCGCGGCACGGCGATCCCCTGCTGTCGCTCTTCGACACTCAGGTACGCGTTGCGAGAACTGAGCGCGAGGCCGTCTGTGTCGCGAACGATCGGGCAGACGACGATCTCCACAGGCAGCAGCAGGTCGCGCACTAGGCGCCGCACCACAACCGTCTGCTGATAGTCTTTCCGACCGAAGTACGCCCTGTCGGCCGGCACGGCGGCCAGCAGCTTCGCCACCACGGTCGCCACGCCGGCAAAGTGGCCGGGCCGTTGCTCGCCCTCCCACACGTTGGCGACGGAACCCACGTCGATGCGCGTTTCATCGCCCGGCGGGTACATCGCGTCCACGTCGGGCGCGAACACGACGTCGGCGCCACGCTCGCCGAGCAGGCGGGCGTCGTTCGCTAGATCGCGCGGGTAGCGGGCGTAGTCCTCCCCCGGGCCGAACTGCGTCGGGTTCACGAACACGCTGACGACGACCGTGTCGCACTCGGACCGCGCGCGATCGACAAGACTCAGGTGCCCCTCGTGCAGAGCCCCCATCGTCGGCGCCAAGCCGACGGTCGCTCCCGCTCGGCGACGCTCGGCCACGAACTGACGCATCGCGCCGACGGTATTGACGACGGTCGGCGACATGCGAGCGATCAGGGGGCGGGGGCTTCCGGCGAGAGCGTGCGCGGCCACAGGCATCCGAGAGCGGCGGCGACTTCGCTCGACAGACGCCCGGCGTCGCAGTCCGCAACCCGCAACCTTGGGCCGCGCGCCGCGAAGCCCGCCTCAGAGGCGTCGATCGTCAGGCCTGCGTCCGCTGGTTGCAAGCCGTCTACCTCAGCCGAGCGACGCACCGCGACACCCGGCGGAAGAGACGCCGCGTTCCGCACCTCCTCAACGCAGCGGTCGGCGACCTCACCGCGTCCAACAACGACGACTGTCGGTGGCGGCGCCGCGACGAGCGCGGCGAGCGCGTGCAGGCTGACCCCCAACTCGGGGTGAACCCAATCGCCGGCCAGCTCCGCCGCGGGGGCGACGACGAACGGACGGAACGACATCCGTGGATGCGGCACGCGCAGCCCCGGCTCATCGATCACTTCGTCCGCGTAGGCGAGCAGATCGACGTCGAGCGGCCGAGCGCTCCAACGGATCGCTGACCGGTTGCCGGCGGCCCGCTCGATCGAGCGGAGCTCTCCGAACAGGTCACGCGGCGACTTGTCGGTCCGGATCGCGACGACGGAGTTCAGATACTCGGCCTGGCCTTCGGGCCCCCCCACGGAAGGGGTGACCAGCCGTTTGCTCTCGCACGCTGGCATAGTCGACAGCTCGTCGAGCGATCGGAAAGCACGATCCAGAGCCGAGGCGCGATCGCCCTCGTTCGACCCAAGCGCCACCAGGCAGACCGCCATCGCAGACTCCTTGGCGCCGTCGTGCCGGTGTGCCGCGGCCGTTCAGCACGGCCCGGCGCCGACGAGTCGCCCCAAGCTCAGCGCGGTCCAACCGCTGCGATAGAGCTCTAAGAAAAAAGGGAGGGGACTAATCCGTGTCGCGGCGGTGGCGATGAAGCCCCGCCGCACGAGTCGTTCCGTCGGTCCGTCCCTCGCTATCGTGTCGTCGAAGGCGGCCGCCAAGTCATCCACCAACGGATGCCAACGCCCACGACGGATCTGCCTGTGTCTCTCGTCGTACGGCCGCGTCGTCCGGGGCGCTACCACAGTCACGCCACCGACGCAGCTCGAAACCCCTCGTTAGGCGAAGGGTGCACCGAACCGCGGCTCGGCAATCCAACCGCAGCGATCGGGCTTCAAACGCGTTGGGAGAACAGCGTGCGGGCAGTGAACCATTTGTCGTACGTCACCACCGCGCATAGCTATCCCTATCTGTAGGCGTACAGAGCCCGCGAGCCGAATGCCGCCGGCCACGCGGAACTTGCAAGAAAGAAACCTGCAAGGCACTTCGAAGTCTGCGTTCCGCCGGCGATGGCTCTCGCCGTTGCCCCGCGTCCTCGTCGTGGGCTGCGAGTTTTGCGAAGCGTCGCCGCGATGTCAAGAAGCTTTCTGTGTTCGCGCGGCGCGCGATGAAACGCTCAGGCGATTCGCGGTCAGCAGACACCGCGATAGACTTAGAGTGCGCAGGTCATAAAACGTTTTTTCGAACGACCGCTCAACGCCAACAAGAGCCGATCGGATGTCCGCGACCGATGCCACACTGAACGAGAACACCGACGCGCCCGGCGCCTCGTTCGGGGGGCTGCGTGTCGCGGCGATGGAGAGCCGACGCGGCGAAGAGATGCGACGGATGATCGAGCGACTCGGCGGCGAAGCGCTCGTGAGCGCTTCGATGCGCGAAGCGCCGCTCACGGAGAACGCCGACACCATCGACTTCGCTAACCGGCTGATCGCCGGCGAGATCGACGCGGTCGTCCTGCTCACCGGCGTCGGCACACGCATGCTTGTTGAGCAGGTAGAACGGCACGTCGGGCGCGAGCGCTTCCTCGCTTCGCTTTCCGACGTGCCGATCGTTGTCCGCGGGCCAAAGCCCGTCGCGGCGTTACGTGAGCTGGGCCTGAAGCCCACGCACCGGGCGCCGGCGCCCAACACCTGGCGAGAGCTGCTGACGACGCTCGACACCGAGCTACCGGTGGCGAACCTCGTGCTCGGCTTGCAGGAGTACGGCGAGAGCAATCCGAGCCTCATCGCGGGCCTCGAGGCGCGAGGCGCCACGGTGCGGCGTGTGCGCGTGTACGAGTGGGCGCTGCCCGAAGACACCGGGCCGCTAGAGGAGAACGTTCGCCGGCTCGTCGCGGGCCAAGTCGACGTGCTCGCTCTGACGTCCGCCAATCAACTCAACAACTTGTTCGGGGTGGCGCGGCGCCTCGGCGTCGTTGACGAGCTACGCGAAGGTCTCCGCCGCACCGTGATCGCCTCGATCGGGCCGACAACCAGCGAGAAGCTCCGGCAGATGGAGCTGCCCGTGGATATCGAGTCGTCCGCCGGCTCGATGGGCCGCCTCGTGCTGGAAGCGGCCGAGCGGTGCCACGGCGTGCGTGAGCGGAAGTCGCAGCTGCGGGGGCTGCTCGGCGCCACGGCGGCGATCAAGAGTGACTCACCAGCCACCGCCAACCGCCAACAACAGCTACGCGACGCGACCGCCGACCAACCTTGGGGCGACAGCGACTTCCTCCGCGCGTGCCGCCGCGACCCGGTCAAGCGGACGCCCGTCTGGCTGATGCGGCAAGCGGGCCGGTACATGCCCGAGTACCGCGCCGTGCGGGCGAACGTCGGCTTCCTGGAGCTGTGCAAGAACCCGGCGCTGTGCAGCGAGGTGATGTGCACGGCGGTCGACTACCTAGGCGTCGACGCGGCGATCATCTTCAGCGACCTGCTGCCGATCCTCGAGCCGATGGGCCTCGACCTGGAGTTCAGCAAGGGCGACGGCCCTGTGATCCACAACCCCGTCCGCGAAGCGGACGACGTGGATCGGGTCATCGACCTGCAGAGCGTCGACGCGTTGCACTACGTCGTTGAGACGGTGCGACGCACACGTGCGGACCTCGACGAGCGGCTGCCGCTGATCGGTTTCGCCGGCGCGCCGTTCACGCTCGCCAGCTACGCGGTCGAGGGAGGCGGCAGCCGCAACTACCTGCACACCAAGACGCTCATGCTGCGTGACGAGGGCGCTTGGCGGGCGCTCATGCAGCGGCTCGCTCGTGCGGTGTCGCTTTACCTCAACGCCCAGATCGCCGCTGGCGCGCAGGCCGTGCAGCTGTTCGACAGCTGGGTCGGCTGCCTCGGGCCCGCCGACTACCGGCGGTACGTGCTGCCGTACACCAAGCAGGTGATCGACTCGCTCGACCCCCGCGCTGTAGTGATCCACTTCGCCGCGGGCAATCCTGAGCTGCTGCCGCTGGCGGCCGAAGCGGGCGGCGACGTGGTCGGCGTCGACTGGCGGGCGAACCTCGCGGAGACGTGGCGCCGGCTCGGCCCGGGCCTGGCGGTGCAAGGCAACCTCGACCCATTGTCGCTCCTGGCGGACCGGGCGACCGTCGAAACGCGAGCGAAGGCGTTGCTCGACAGCGTCGCCTTCGCGGACGAGGGCGGCCGGCCGGGGCACGTCTTCAACCTGGGGCACGGCATCGTGCCCCAAACCCCGCCCGAGAACGCGCGGGCGTTGGTGGAGTTGGTTCACTCGTACACCGCCGGCAGCTAACGTGAGGCGGGCGTCCCGCCCCCCTGCTCTTCCCTCTCATCACGCGGCCGCTCCTTATGCTTCGCTCCCTCTTGTTGTTCGCCGCGCTGGCGTGCCCGGCGTTCGCCCGCGCTGACGATCGCCCGAACCTGCTGTTCCTCTTCAGCGATGACCACGCCACCGCGGCGATCAGCGCGTACGGATCGACGGTCAACGAGACGCCGCATCTGGACCGCTTGGCCACCGAGGGCGCTTTGTTCAAGCGGTCTTTCTGCGCCAACTCTCTGTGCGGCCCCTCGCGCGCTTGCATCCTGACCGGCAAGCACAGCCACCTGAACGGCTTCCGACGCAACGGCGACCGGTTCGACGCCACGCAGACCACCTTCCCGCCGCTGCTACGCGACGCCGGCTACCAGACCGCGGTCATCGGCAAGTGGCACCTCGGCACGGACCCGGTCGGGTTCGACTACTGGGAAGTGCTGCCGGGCCAGGGCTCCTACTACAACCCCGACTTCCTGCAGCAAGACGGAACCCGCCTCCGCCGCACCGGCTACTGCACGGACATCATCACCGACCTGTCGCTCGACTGGCTTGAGGATCGCGACCCGGACAAGCCGTTCTTGCTGATGTGTCAGCACAAGGCGCCGCACCGCAACTGGGCGCCCGCGCCGCGGCACTTCGGCCGCTACGCGGACGTGCCGGAGCCCACCACGCTGCGCGACGACTACGCCGGCCGCACCGCGTTGCTGCACGAGAACGAGATGTCGATCCGCGACCACATGCACTGGGCGCACGACATGAAGCTCAAAGGGCCCAACCGCTACCCGGACTACTTCGTGTCGGGGATGCCCAACGGCGAGTACAAGCGGATGAACGCTGAGCAACGCGCGGTGTGGGACGCCTACTACACGCCGCTCAACCAAGAGTTCCTCGCCGCGCTGAAGGCCGGCGAGCTCTCGGACGACGACGTCCTCGCGTGGAAGTACCGCCGCTACATGCACGACTACCTGGGGAGCGTCCAAGCCGTCGACGACAACGTCGGCCGCATTCTCGCGTACCTCGACGAGTCGGGCCTGGCCGACAACACGATCGTCATCTACGCCTCCGACCAGGGCTTCTACCTAGGCGAGCACGGCTGGTACGACAAGCGCTGGATGTTCGAGGAGTCGCTCGAGATGCCGCTGCTGGTGCGCTGGCCGGGCGTCGTGGCGCCGGGCGCGCGGCCCGCCGCCATGGTGCAGAACATCGACTACGGCCCCACGCTGCTCGAAGCCGCCGGCGGCGAGGTCCCGGCGGAGATGCAGGGGAAGAGCTTCGTGCCGGTGCTCCGCGGCCAAACGCCCGCCGACTGGCGCGACGCGATCTACTACGCCTACTTCGAGGACAACGCCGTGCACAACGTGCCGCGGCACGACGGCGTGCGCACGGATCGCTACAAGCTGATGTTCTTCCCCGTGTCCGCCGAGTGGCAGCTGTTCGATCTGGAGACCGACCCCGAGGAGCTCACGTCAGTGCACACCGATCCGGCGTACGCCGAGGTGCTCGGCGGGATGCGCGAGCGGTACGAGCAACTCCGCGACACTTACGACGTTGAAGAGGCGGCGTTCCGCGCGGCGACGGTCGCGAACTGACAGCCAGAGACTGACAGCCACGAACCTACGATCACCAACCGAAGAGCGGTCGCCTCAGGCGACGGGTCGGCGGAAGTGCTGGTAAGCCATCAGCACCTCGTAGAGGTCGGCCGAGAGCGTAACCTCTTCGTCTTCGAAGTCGCGGAGCCACGTGCGTTGGCTCAGCACCGCGTCCGCCAGCAGCGGCAGCACCGCGCACACCGGCGCGGTCACGCGTTTGCGATCTTCCGACACGCGAGCGGCCGGAGCGGGGCAGGCGGCCGCACTCCCCGCCGCCTCGGCGTCTTCGGGGCCGCGGAAGATCTTCAGATGGTTCACGCGCATTCGGCTCGTCCTTCGCCGGTGTCTGGGCGTTCCACGCGGATCCGTCCGCGCGAGGCACTCCCTGGCCGGTGGTATCGGCGGATGTGGTTAGCGCGGTTGAGTCCGGTTACGCGGATTATCGGAAAACCACAGGCGCCGCCGCCGGTGCAACGACGACCACGGGTTTGCCCAGGCGCTTCGAACGGACGCCGTTCGTGCGTTTCCACCGCGCCGCGGGGCGGTTCGCTTGTCTCGCGGACAGTCCGTCGCCGACACCAGTGCTAGCGTGCCTTACTCCTCGGCCGGGAGCGGAAGCCCCGGCAAACGCCCGCCCACCAATCTCCGCAGAGCTATGTGGCGATCTTTCTTCCTCGCACTCGGCGCCTACGCCTGCCTGTTGGGGGTCGAGGCGCTCGCCATTAACCGGGCCGTGCTGAAGCCTCAGGTCCGCGGCGGCCAGGTGGTGAGCCCCGCCCGCGACGTCAGCCCGCCCGAGTGGGCGCCCTGGAGCCTGCTCTCCGGCGGCGCGGTGGTGGTTCTGTACTCGCTGACGCTGATGCGAGCCGGCGGGAAAGAGTGACCGGCGCCGGCCCGGCCGAGCGTCGGCTTGCCTCACGCGGATTGTTGCCGGAACCGCCCGAAGCTGCCTAAGATACGGGACTACGCCCGCCGTCCCGGACTCGACACAGGGGGCGTGTTTCGCGGCTGTCATCGCCCCCCGCGGCGTGTAAACCCCCATCCGGCCGCTCGATCAACACCGCGCCCCCCCGGCCTAACCCCCGACCTTCCCCCGCTATGCCCGCCACCGCCGAGCCGACGACCAAGAGCCAGCTGACCTTCGGGGCCGACATCCTGGTCCAATCGTTGGTCAACCACGGCGTCGACACGATCTTCGCCTACCCGGGCGGCTGCAGCATGCCGATGCACCAGGCGCTCACCCGGGTGTCGGACAAGCTGCGCACCATCCTCCCGCGGCACGAGCAGGGCGGCGCCTTCGCGGCGCAGGGCCTCGCCCGCAGCACCGGCCAGGTGGGCGTCGCCATGGCGACGTCCGGCCCCGGCGCCACGAACCTGGTGACGGCCATCGCCGACGCGAAGCTCGACTCGGTGCCGATGGTCTGCATCACCGGCCAGGTGCCCACCAGCGTGATCGGCTCGGACGCGTTCCAAGAGACGCCGATGGTCGAGGTGTGCCGCGGCATCACCAAGCATCACTACCTAGTGACCAACGTCGAAGACATCGCCCGCGTGATGAAGGAGGCGTTCATCATCGCCTCAACAGGCCGGCCCGGCCCGGTGCTGGTCGACGTGCCCAAGGACGTGCAGCTCGCCCAGTGCGTGCCCGACTACGACTGCGACGTCAACCTGCCCGGCTACCAGCCGGTGAAGCCGAAGGCCGCGCCCGAGGCGATCAAGCAGGCCGCCGCGGCCATCAAGCGGGCCAAGCGGCCGGTCATCTACGCGGGCGGCGGCGTGATCCTCAGCGAGGCGTCCGCGGAGCTCCGCGAGCTGGTCGCCAAGACCGGCATCCCGACGACCATGACCGTCATGGGCCTCGGCGTCTTCCCCGGCACGCACGAGCTGTCGCTCGACATGCTCGGCATGCACGGCAGCGTGTACGCCAACTACGCCGTCGATCAGGCCGACCTGCTGATCGGCCTGGGCGTGCGGTTCGACGACCGCGTGACGGGCAAGGTCGACGCCTTCTGCAAGCACGGCAAGATCATCCACGTGGACGTGGACGCCGCGGAGATCAACAAGAACAAGCCGGCGCACATCCCCGTGCAGAGCGACGTGAAGTACGCCCTGCAAGAGCTCAACAAGATCGTCGAGCCGCCCGAGGACATCTCCGACTGGGTCGCCCAGTGCAAGGAGTGGAAGCAGAAGCACCCGTTCAAGTACGACACCGAGTTCCCCGGCATCACACAGCAGCACGCGATCGAGAAGCTGTGGCAGATGACCGCGGAGCAAGACCCGGTCATCACCGTCGGCGTTGGCCAGCACCAGATGTGGGCCGCCCAGTTCTACAAGTTCAACAACCCGCGGACGTGGCTCAGCAGCAGCGGCCTGGGCACCATGGGCTTCGGCCTGCCGGCCGCGATGGGCGTGCAGGCGGCCTTCCCGGACCGCCTCGTCATCGACATCGACGGCGACGGCTCGTTCCAGATGAACATCCAGGAGCTCTCCACCCTGGTGTGCGAGAAGCTGCCCGTGAAGATCTTCCTGCTCAACAACCAGCACCTCGGCATGGTGGTGCAGTGGGAAGACCGCTTCATGTCCGGCAACCGGGCGCACACGTACCTGGGCCCGATCGACAAGCCGGAGTGGCACGGCGAGGGCGACGGCATCGGCGAGCTCGACCAGGCCAACCGCTACGCGGACTTCGTCGGCATCGGCAAGGCGTACGGCTGCGGCGGCGCCTACGTAGAGAAGAAGGCCGACCTAGCGGGCGCCATCGAGGAGATGATCGCCTACGACGGCCCGTTCATCCTCGACGTGGCGGTGCCGTACCAGGAGCACGTGCTCCCGATGATCCCCGGCGGCATGACCGTGAAAGAAATGATCACGGAGTGAGCGTGGGGAGCAACGCATCCGACGGATCTGGCTTCAGTTGTGAATGCGGAGCGACAGTGGCGCCCTTACGATCGCTACCGCTGACGTTTCGGACGGGTCCGGCTCACCGTCGCTGCACCTGGATGATCGTCACCGCGTGGCCGCTAATGATGGGGGCACTCGCTCTCTGCTCGCTGGCGAATGCTTTCCCCAATGAGCCCACCAAGCCGATGGCGACGGCTATCGTCCTGTTGGTGCTGCTTGGCGTGGTCGTCGCCGGGGACTTCACTTGGCGCCTGAGAATCGATCACGACGGGCTTCAGCATCTTTGGCTGGGCATAGTCAATACGTTCTCCGTCGAACAAATCGAGGCGGGCCGCCTCGTCTATGATTCGAAGAAGAAGGAGCTAGTCGATTCCAAACGCATGCTGCTCGATCCTCGCCGCGAACTTTGGCTATCACATATGGCTGACGACGACCGGGACGTACTGATCGCGTGGCTCACCGAGCATTCGGCGCCAAGGCGATAGGCTGCGAGTTCGTAGGATGGGTGCTCGCACCCATCTTTTCGTTTGCCAGCCGCTGATGGGTGAACCCGCCGCTTAAAGCGTTCTCGCTCACGGGCTTCCTTCCGGCGGAACCACCCATCCTACCAAGGTCCCGCCGAATCCGCGTCGGTTAGCTCAACCTCGGCGACTTCAGAGTGGCTCGGCCAACCCGTTCGAGAGCGCCTACCTGGTGCTCTCGACGCACCGCTGGCTCTCAGCGGTTTATTGACTGGCGAAGGGCGAGGAAGGTCACGCCGATCGCCACTTGCTCGTGGCCAACGCCAACGCAACGACCACCAACGCGGCCGCCCCCGGCTCGGGGATCGTCGGCGCCAACTCCGAAAACGCCACCGGCGCCGCGGCGTGTGTCCTTACTAGTCGGTTGGCGCCGTAGCCGCCGTGCTCCACAACGTCCGCGTCCGGCCAGTACGAACCTCCAACGGATATAAGCGACATCTCATCGGTCAACGAGCCCCAGAACCACGGATCGGTCTGCCGGAGTTCGAACACGAAGTCGGGCCACGGACGAATCTCGAATCCAGGATCGATGACGGCGATGAGGTCAGGATCGATCACGAGGGGCGGCGGCGCGATGGCTTCGGTATCGGCCGTTGCACTCTCGGGGGCCGCCGGAGGGATGGGATCTGCCGGCGGGGTCGGCTCGGCTGACGCCGGCGGCGTGACAGGCTCGACGGTCGGCGCCAAGGGGGCCGTAGACGGGACAGGTGGCTCGACCGGCGGCTGAGGCTCGGCCGGCGGCTCAGGATCGGCCGGCAATAGCGGTACGGCAGGCGGAAGTGGTGCGGTCGGCGGATCGATCGGCGTGGTGAAGTCGAAGATGTCTGCCAGCAGCACGTCGATGTCGTGCGTCACCATCGGCGCGCCCACTTCTTGCGTCGTCACGCTCCCGGTGAGCCGCACGTCGCTGGCGTCGCTCGTGACGATCCGCGCGAGCGGCGCCTGCGTCTCTTCGTAGTTCATCGAGTGGCCGAAACGACCCCACACCGCTTGGGCCCCGTAGTCGGACTCGGTGTCGCCGAAGACGAGGTCACCTCCCTGGGAGTGGAACAAGAAACGAGTGTCGGCTGGGTTGCCGGGGTTCAGCCCGTTCTCGGTCACCTGCGAGGCCGATCCCATGAAGCCCGGCGCCTGGTGCACGGGCCCCCGGATGCCGCCGCCGGCGGTGTCGTCGAAGACCATCGACACGAACGCCCCCGCAACGCTGGCGATCTCGATGTCGTAGGTCTGCATCCCGGGCGCGCCGGGCGTATCGTACTGAGTGACGTCGAAGTAGAGGCCGCTGCTAAGCACGGAGGGGGCGTCGGACACAATCGGCGGCCAAGCGGTTGCCGGTGGCGCAGGCGCCGGCGGAGGATCGATCGGCAGAGACGGCGGCGCGATCGGTGGTATCTCCGGCGGGGCCGGGGGAGCCGGCGAAGGAAAGAAGTCTGACGACACGATCTCCGGCGCGCCCCACACGCCCTGCTCGATCGGCAGGCGGTACACCACGGTGGGCGAGCTCCGATGCCCCGGCAGCGACATCAGCGACCCCAGGTAGAACGCCTCGCCGGTGGCGTCTCCCGACAGCGTCACGCGGCCGACCGACCACTCGGGCTGGTCTTGGACCCACGTTCCCGGCGCCGCGGCGAACGCCAGGTTGGCGCCGCCGTTGTCGAAACGCGGGTAGGCGTCGCCGCCCAGGTCCACGGCGCCGCCGAACTGCATCAACGATTCGCTCGTCGCGGCGGTCCCGCCACCCATGGTGATGAACGAGTCGTACGCCAGCGAGCCGTGCAGCGTCGTCAGCACATCGACCGGCGCGGTGTTCGACCCCAGCGGGTGCTGCAGCAGCGAGCCCGAGTCGAGGTTCAGCATCAGCTGCTGCCCGCCGAGCGTGCCGTCGAAGGCGATCGACAGGTCGGTCGTTACCGATCCGGCCAGGTCGAGGTAGCCGTCGTAGCCGCCGCCGTTGTCGATCGGCGTCGTCCGCAGGCCGAAGCCGTGCTCCAGACCGGTGAAAGCCGTGGCGGGCGCCGTCGCGGCGACGAGCAGCAAACCGAAAGCGAGGCGGAGCATCGGATGGCGAGGCAAGAGGTAAGAATCGAAGGGAACGAACCGGCAGCTAGAGCGGTATTCGATCAGGCGTAACGGGATGGCGAAGTGTTTAGGTTCGTGGCAAGGAGGCCGAAGCAGACAATGCGTGGCATTGTCGATGCAGGCCGACGCCTCCAAGGAAAGACGGGGCGACGAGCCGAGACACGCAGCTAGGCCGTTACGCCTGTGAGAAATCCGTTCTCACCCCGTAGGCCGACTCCGCCACCCGGTGTCACTCCGCCGTGTCCGTCTTCGCGGGTTCTTCAACCACCCCGCCGGGCTGCGTTTCGGGACCGGACGGGGTCTCCGAACCCGCCGGGTCCTTCGGGTAGTCGTCGTCCCAGTTCCGCACGTGCGGCTCGCCCAGATTGCCGGTGCTCTTGGCCACGAGCATCGCGACCGTGGCGTCGCTCGTGACGTTCGCCACGGTGCGCAGCATGTCGAGCACGCGATCGACCGGGAAGATCAACGCGATGCCCGCCTCCGGCACGCCCACCGCGCCCAGCACGATCACCAGCATCACAATGCCCGCGCTCGGCACGGCGGCGGTGCCGATCGAGGCGAGCATCGCCGTCAGCCCGATCGTCACCAAGTCGCCTATCGACAGGTCCACGCCAAACGCCTGGGCGATGAACACCGCGGCGACACCCTGGTAGAGGCTCGTGCCGTCCATGTTCACCGTGGCGCCGATCGGCAGCACGAAGCTGGCGACCTCTTCGTCGACACCCAGGTGCTCTTCGACCCGCTCCATCGTCACCGGCAACGTCGCGGCGCTGGAGCTCGTCGAGAAGCCGAGCAGCTGCGCCGGTGAGAGGCCGCGAAAGAACTTGACGTAGCCCACTCCGGTGAGCGTTGACACGAGCAACGGGTAGAAGCCGAAGATCATGATCGCCAGCCCCGCCGCCACGCACAGGCTGTAGACCAACAACGCGGCGAACACGCTCCAAGACGGCGTCTCCGCCACGAGCGCGGCCAGCAACGCAAAGACGCCCACCGGCGCCGCGAGCATGATCAGGTCGATCAGCTTGAGGATCACCGCGTTGAGGCCGTCGAAGAACGCTTTCACGGGCCGGCCCTCCTCTTCCGGCACGAGGATCAGGCCGACGCCGAAGAACAGCGTGAACACGATTACCTTGAGCATTGAGCGGTTGTCGGCCGCGGCGGCGAACAGGTTGCCGGGGACGAGGTCGATCAGCGGCTGCAGCGGCCCCGCCTCTTTCTGCTCGGCCGCGAGCGCGATCTTGCCGGCGGCGTCGTCCGCCGCGGACTCCATCAGCGTCGCCCGCGTGGCGTCGTCGATGCCGCTGCCCGGGGCGACCAGCGTCGCGATCATCACGCCGAGCGACACCGCCACCGCCGTCGTGCAGAGGTACAGCGCGACGGTCCGCATGCCCATCGACGACAGCCGCGAGATGTCCTGCAGGTCGGACACACCCTTGATGAGCGACGCGATGATCAGCGGCACGGCGATCATCTTCAACGCGCTGATGAACACCGTCCCGAACGGCTTCACCCAATCGATCACCAGCCACTGCAGGCAAAAGAACGAGGCGACGGACCCGAAGACGAGGCCGAGGGCCATCCCCAGCAGGATGCGGAAGTGCAGCGGCATAAGCGGTCTCCGGACGGGCGAGCGAACAGCGGGCACGACACAGCGGCAAAGACAAGCGGGCTCGGCCGCGACGTACCGGGGCACAGCTTAACCGGGCCGGGCCCGCGCGTCCGCCGCCGTCATAACCCGCCCTCTTTCGCCGAGCCGCAATCTCGCCGCCCCGCGGGCCGATGAGAAACCGTAGCGGCTGCGCAGGGTTTGCGTGCGTCGCCGCGCCCTCCCCCGCTCGCCGCGTTTCCACCGATTTGGTCCTGGCGTCGTCATGCTCGATCCGCTCACCGTGCCGCTCAACCCGTCCGCCATCGCCGGGTCCGACCCGCTGCACCGGGCGCCGCGTCTCGCGCCGCCGGCCGGCTCGATCGCCACCGACACGGCCTCGTCCGCCGTCGACGCCGCTGCCGAATCGCACCGCGCTTCGAACGACCTCCGCATCCAGGCGGTGCTGCGAGGCGCCGCCCGTGGGCTTGGCTTCGCCGCGGCGGAGCTGTGGACGCTCGACACCGCCACCTCGTCGCTCGGCCGCCGCGCGGCCTGGGACCTCGCCGGGGCCGACGAGCCGCCCCGCCGCTCGCTCGCCGAGGCCGAGGCGGACATCGCCGCTTTGTCCGGCGGCGCCGTCGTGATCGAGCAGCCCGAAGACGCCGAGCCTTGGGCGCTGCACCGCCCGATGGAGTCGGCCGTCGGCGTGCCGGTTGCCTCGGCCGACACCATTCACGGCGTGCTTTGGCTGGTGGGCATCGAGCCCCGCCGCATCGCCGACGAGACGGTCGAGCTCGCCGAGATCATCGCCGGCCGGCTGGCGCTGGAGATCGAGACCGAGCAGCCCCGCGTCGCGGTCGAAGACACACGCGTGTTCGAGCGCGAGACCGAAGCGGTCGCGTTGCTGCCCGAGCTGCCCAACGACACCCCGCAATTGGGCGAACTGCAACTCGCCGGGCGAACGTTCAATCACGGCGCCGTCGCGCTGCACGACTGGGAAGAGCTGCCGGACGGCCGACTGATGGCGCTCTCCGCGTCGATCGTCGATTCGCCTGGCGACCCGTCGGAGTCGGCCGTGCTGGCCGCGCAGTCGGCCCGTGTCGCCGCCCGGACGCTGGCCGCTTCGGCCGCCGACGCCGGCGAGCTGCTCACCCGCGTGAACGAATCGCTCTTCGGCTCGACGCAGTCCGCCGAAGGCGTGGCGATGGCCGTCGCGCTGATCGATCAGCCGGAAGACGCCGCCGACGCGGGCGAGCCGATCACCGGCACCCTGGCCGCCGCGGGTCCCGCGGGCGCGCTCCGCGTGCGAGCCGCCGAGACCACGGCCGTGCTGCCCGACGCCGCCCCGCTCGGCTGGGACGAGCAGGCGGCTTACCCCGCTCGGCCGTTCGAGCTACAGGTCCGCGAGCGTCTGGTGCTCGTCGCCGGCGACGTGCGTCTGGCCAGCCCGCTGGTGGAGCGGCGCCTCGTGGACGCCTACCGGAGCGTCACAGCCGACGGCCACCGGGCAATGACCGCGAAGGCGTGCCTCGAACGGCTCGACCAGACCGGCTGCGAAGAGATCGACGCCGCGGTCACGCTGCGGCGCGTCTAGAGCGAACGCGGGCGTTTCCGCAAACAGCGGTGGCGCCGACGAGCGCGATCCACAAGGCGGTGGGCTCAGGAACTGCCGATACGGGCGTGCTCAGCGCGTCGCGCCACAGCGTGTAGTCCGCCGCGTTGACCACGCCGTCGGCGTTGCCGTCGGCGGACAGGTCGCCGGTGAGGCCGAACTGGTCTCGCCACACCGCGTAGTCCGCGTCGGTCACAGCGCCATCCGCGTTGTAGTCGCCGCAGCCTCGGCACGCGTTGGACGCGGCTAGCACCACCAAGGAGCGGGGCGGCACGTCGATCGTCAGCTCACCGTCGACCGTCGTTTCTAGCGACAGCGGGGTGAGGGCGTCAGCCGTGCGCCCAGCGTCGTAGCGATACCGCTCCAGACTCCGCTCGCTCGTTGGGGCGCCGACGACGAGGTCGAGCGTGTGCGTCGCCGTGTCGTCCGTGTTGATGAGGACGAACCGTTCGCCCTCGTCGTCTCGGAGCGCGAACGCTTCGAGCCCGCTCGCTTCGCCCGCGATCGTGGTCGACAGCAGCTCGGCGCCCGGCACCAAGCCTGCCACCTCATGCAGCAGCCGCACGGCGTGGTACGCCGGGCGGAGCTCGTAGTCGGGTGGCCAGCGGATCAGGCCGAAGCCGCCCGTCGTGCCGAACCGCACCGCGATGTCCGCCCCGCCGCGTGCGGAGTACAGCCAGCCGAGCGCCGCGAGGAGCCCGCCGATATCGTCGACGTTGCGCGGATCGGTCCACAGCTCGCCGTCGAGCTCGAACACGCTGCTGGCGTTGAACTCGGTGAGGGCGAGCTCGATCGGCTTGGTGGTGTTCGCTTCGAGTTCCGTGCGGATCGCTTGCGGCACGGTCTCCCACCAGCGGGCGCGCTCGAAGAGGTCCGCGTCGGTCGCCGTGGCGCTGCCGGTGGCGTACACGTGGTACGACACGAAGTCGAGCTGCGCTTCGCCGCCCGGCAGGTTGAGCACGCGTTTGGCCCAGGTCGCCGGCTCCCACGAGCCGAAGCTCGCCGGGCCACCGATCTTGGCGTCCGGGGCCGCCGCGCGGATCGCCGACGCCCCGGCGACGAACAGCTCGGCCGATCGGTCGAGCCCCATGTAGCTGTCGCGTGTGGGATGCAGGTGGTTCGGCTCGTTGAGCAGCTCGAAATAGGTCGCCCGATCGGCGTAGCGCGTCGCGAGCGTCGCGGCCAGATCGGTCCACGCCGCCAGTCCCGTCGGGTCGTCCCACCACGGAGTGTCGACATCGCCGACGTGCCAGGCGCCGTCGCGTTGGTGCAGGGTGAGCATCGGCGTCATGCCCGTCGCGACGATCTCGTTGACGGCCGTGTCGATGTCCGCCCAGTCGTACACGCCGGGCGCGGGGTTCACCTGCGGCGCGTCGACGAACACGCGAGAGAGCCCCACGCCGGCGTCGACGAGCGCCGCGCTAGCCGCCGGGTCGGCGTGCGCGCTAGCGAAGTCGCGCAGCTGGCCGGTGTCGGGGTCCACCGCGCGGTGCGTCGGGCCGTTGTAGTGCAGCCCCATGAACCGGGGCGGCACGGTGGCGATCACTTCACCACCTATCGAAACCTCGACGGCGTGCGTGGCGCTCGGCGCCAAGACGAGCCCGACGAGCCCCGCAAACAACGCGATCGATCTGGACGCAGCCCTCATGCACCCCATCGTAACACGCCACGGGCGGCGCCTGCCGGCCCGGCAGGGTCGATCCCGCCACGATCGGCCTAGCGCCGGCGCTGCGTAAACAGCAGGCCGGCCAGCAAGACAGCGCTAGCGGGCTCGGGGATCTGAGAGACAACCAGCGTGTACTCGCCAAACTCGGCGTGCAGCCCCTGGAAGCCAAAGTCGTCGAAGCCCGTCACGGCCAGAACGATCTCGCCGCTCGCCGGCACGCCGCCGGTGATCAGCGACAGGGTTCCGTCGCCCCCATCGTCATCGTCGGCGAGCAGATCGCCCGTCGACGGATCGAACCAACCGAGCACGGTATCGAAGTCGCCTTCGACGATCTCCGCGGCGAAGGGCAGCGACGGGTCGAGGCCCGAGAAGCGATAGAAGTCGATGTCGCCGGGGCTATCGCTGATCGTATTGTCGACCTCCACGTCGAACCTCCCGCCTACCCATCCGGCGTCGGCGGAAAAGAAGAAGTCGGCCGTGCCAACGAGTAGCTCACCGAACTCAGAGAAGCCGTCAATGGGAACGCCGCCGGCGTCGAAGACCGTGACCAGGACCTCGTACTCGCCCACTTCGAAGTGCGGCGTCGGCGGATCGTCGTCGTCGATGCCGTCGAAATCGAAATCCGGGAAGCCGCTCACGGCGAGCTCGATTGATCCGTCGGTGTTCACGGGAATGCCGAACAACGCGCTAGACAGATCGGTGCCGACGCTGCCGCTGTCGTCGTCGATTTCAATGATGGCGCCAAACTCGTCGAAGGCGCCCAGCGTTGTGTCGGGGAACAAGCCGCCAAAGATCTCGCCGGCGGCGGTCAGCACGCCAGGGCCGAGTGCCGTGGCGGATGAGAAGTCATCGTTCGGCTCGGCGCGAACTGCGCCGACGGCAAGCAGCAGAGATAAGCCGGTGGCGAGCACCGACGCGTTGATACGCTTCATGAGGACACGCTCCGATGTCGAATCGACCCCGGCGCCGCAAAGCGACCACTACGCCGAGCCAGTCATAGAGCGGGCACGCTATCAGCTCGCGGAACCGATTGCAAACTTCTATGGGTTGGCCGCGGCCGACGCGGCGCCGAGCGCTCGCCAAGCCGACTCCACGAGCTCCTTGAGCCCTTCGCCCGTCACGCTGCTGAAGCGGAGCACGTCGCGGCCGAGCTCCGCTCGCAGCTGCTCTTGCACGTCGGCCGACTCGGGCAGCTCGGCTTTGCTGACCGCCACGATCTCGGGCCGCTCGGCCAGATCGACGCCCAGCTGCTGGGCGTACGCCTTCACCTCGCCGCGGATCGTGCGGTAGTTCTCTAGCGGATCGGTCTGGTCCATCGGCGCGGGCTCCACGAGGTGGATCAGCGCCCGCGTGCGTTCAACGTGCCGCAAGAACTCGTGCCCGAGGCCGGCGCCGTCGCTCGCGCCCTCGATCAGACCGGGGATGTCGGCCATGACGAACTGCCGGTCGTAGTCCACCTCGACGATGCCCAGGTTCGGCCGCTTGGTGGTGAACGGGTAGTCGGCGATCTCCGGCCGGGCGCGGCTCACACGGCTGAGCAGCGTGCTCTTGCCGGCGTTCGGCTTGCCCAGCAGGCCGACGTCGGCGATCACCTTCAGCTCGAACGTGACGCTCCGCTTCTCGCCCTTGTCGCCGCGGGTGAACTCTCGGGGCGCCTGATTCGTGGAGCTCTTGAACCGCGTGTTGCCCTTGCCGCCGCTGCCGCCCTTGGCGGCGACGACCGACTCGCCATCGGCCGACAGGTCCTTGAGTACGAGGTCGTGCTTCGCGTCGCGGAGCACCGTGCCCGGGGGCACGTGAATGACGAGGTCGTCCGCGCACGCGCCGTGCTTGTTGCTCCCCTGCCCCGGCACGCCGCCACGGGCACGCCAGTGCTTGCGGTGGACGAGCTCTTGCAGGCTGTCGACGCCGTTCCGCGCGACGACGATCACGCTGCCCCCGTTGCCCCCGTCGCCGCCGTCCGGCCCGCCGCGGGGCACGTACTTCTCACGCCGGAAGCTCATGCACCCATCGCCGCCGTTGCCGGCCTGGAGATCGACAGTGATACGGTCGACGAACACGACTTACCTGGGGGGAGGTTTTGGGAGACGGAGATGGGGAGAGGTTGGTGATAGGGGAGATGGTGGCTGCCGTCTCCGCTCGTACCTCAGAGCTTCCTCGGCTTCACTCTTAGCAGGTTGGAAGTCGTCGCGATCCTGCCGTCCGCTGGCGTTCCCCGCCGCCGGCAGGATCCCCCCTATCACCAACCTCTCCTTATCTCCCTATCAAAACGCTGCACTGGCAAGAGCGTCGCAAAAAGGGCAAGGGCGCAGCAAAAAGGGGCGCGGCGTTCGCCGGCCCCTTGCGGTGCGGTCTGCTCTCACCGAGTCAGTTGGACTCGGCCGCGTCGGCGGCCGCCGAGGCGAGCGGGGCGATGTTGATCCGGCGGCCCTTCTGGTCGAACTCCACGTGGCCCTCGGTCAGGGCGAACAGCGTGTAGTCCTTGCCCTGGCCGACGTTGCGGCCCGGGCGCCACTTGTTGCCCAGCTGGCGGATCAGGATGTTGCCGGCGATCACGTGCTCGCCGCCGAACTTCTTCACGCCCCGGCGTTGTGCGTTCGAGTCGCGGCCGTTGCGGCTGGAGCCCTGTCCCTTCTTATGCGCCATCGTGCGTCTCCGGCTGTCGCGGCCCGTCGCTGCTCAAGGTGGTGATCACCCTGGCCGGCCGCGGAGTGGTTTTTCGAGCCCCACAGATTATCGGTAGACCCACCGATAGGCAACCCCTTCGTCCACGCCGTACAGGGCGGATTTGCCGGGGGGCACGCCGAGGCGGACCTCGTTCTCGTGCTGCAGGAATCGGTCGCCCGGGCGCCAGAAATTGAGCTGCAGCGTCTGCCGGACGAACTCGCGCCCCTTGCCCGGCGGGTCGCCCGGCTGGAACGCGCCCTCGGGGTCGGTCCAGTCGTACGCGTTCGTGAGCCCCCGGACGAACACACTGAAGAAATCGATCTCGGGATCGACGTCGGCCCACGTGGCCACGCCCCAACGCTCCTCGCCGACCGCGATCGGCTCGAGCGGCATCTCGACCACCGTGTGCAGCCGCCGGCCGGGGGTCTCGCGACGCTGGATCGCACGGGCCGCCTCGGGCATCACCTTGTCGAGGTACGCTCGGTAGATGCGGCCGCCGCCAGGGGCCCGATCGTTGCCCTCCAACACGCAGTGCGGCAGGAAGCGGATCGGTACGCCGTCGGCGTTCACCGCGGCAAACTCTCCGGTGTCCGCGCTGCGGGTCGGGCGGAGCGTCTCGCCTGTGTTCTTCACTCGGTACACGAGGTACCACACCAGCTTCTGCTCGCCGCCGCCGATCGGCGCTAGGCGGATCATCCGCATCGGTTTGAACGAAAACTCCAGCCGCCAAACCTCACGGTTGAACCGTAGGTTCTTGGCCTGCTCGACGAGTGTCTGGCTCGGGCTCAGCACGCTGGGCGTCCAACGCAGGTCCGGCCGCACCGCGATCTCGACCAGGTCGTGAACGCTGGCGGTGGAGTCGGGGTCGATCCGCACCGGCACCATGGTCTCGACACCGGGCGCAAAAACACGCGGCGCTCGGCCGGGCTCCTGGGCGGAACCAACCGACGCGATCGAGAGCACGCCCACGGCCGACGCGAGCAAGCCGAGGCGATAAGCGAGAGACAACAGCATGGGATACACGATGTGGGGAGACGCCGCCCCGGACGGGTTGCGAGGGCTGCGCAGCGGGCCACGCTCGGCAAACCTGCAGTCTAATTGCCGCGGTAAAACCGGGCAACTTGAGCGTTTGGGGTAAGAATACCTCACCCCCGCCGTCACGCCGGCGACCCCCACCCGTGCGGCCTCGAACGGTTCTGCCGGTCAAACGGCCCACGGCAGCCGCCTATAGGACCGACGGCGGCCCGACGTACACTTGGCGGTGGCGGCGCCGGCGGTGGCGGCGCCCTCCGACCCTTGCATCGCTCGCCTATGGCCTCGCCCGACAGTTTCTCCACGCCGGTCTACCTGGCGACGGTGCTCAGCCTGGGCGTGTTCGCCCAGTGGCTGGCGTGGCGGACCCGGCTGCCCGCGATCGTCCTGCTGCTGTTCTTCGGCTTCGCCCTCGGCCAGATCGTCGGCCCGCCGGAGGACTACGTTGGCAAGGAAGCGTTGCTGCCGATCGTGTCGCTGGCGGTCGGGGTGATCCTCTTTGAGGGCGGGCTGAGCCTGCACTTCAAAGAGCTGCAGGAGACCGGCGCCGTCGTGCTGCGGCTCGTCACGGTCGGCCTGCTCGTCACCTGGGCCGCGGCGACCGTGGCGGCCCACTGGATGCTCGGCTTCTCGTGGCCCATGGCCACGCTGCTGGGCGCGTTGCTAACGGTGAGCGGCCCCACGGTCATCATCCCGCTGCTGCGGCAGGTGCGCCCGTCCGGCCGCATTGCGTCGGTCATCAAGTGGGAAGGCATCGTCAACGACCCGATCGGCGCGGTCCTCGCCGCGCTGGTGTTCGAGGTGGTCGCCCACGGGTTCGGCGAAGGCCTGGCGCGAGAGTCGGCGTTCATGCTCGCCAAGACCGCGGCGATCGGGCTGCTGCTCGGCGGCGGCGCCGCTTGGATCATCATCCAGCTCCTGCAGCGGTACCTCGTGCCGGACTACCTGCAGAGCCCCGTGGTGCTGGGCCTGGTGGTGCTGGTGTTCGCGCTCTCCAACCAGCTGCAGAGTGAGTCGGGGCTGGTTTCCGTGACGGTGCTTGGGCTGCTGCTGGCGAATCAGAACCGCGCGACCGTCAAGCACGTCATCGAGTTCAAAGAGAACCTCCGCGTGCTGCTGATCGCCGTGCTGTTCATCGTGCTCTCCAGCCGCGTGACGATCGGCCTCGAAGAACTGCGACAGATCGGCTGGGGCGGCCTGGCGTTTGTGGCCACGCTCATCCTGCTAATCCGCCCCGCGGCGACGCTCCTCGCCACGGTTGGCACCGATCTCAAACGCAACGAGCGGCTGCTGCTTGCGTGGATCCATCCGCGCGGAATCGTCGCAGCGGCGGTTGCCTCGCTGTTCGCCATCGGCCTGCAGCAGAGCGACGCCGTCTCACCAGAACTCCAGGCCGAGGCCGAGCAACTGGTGCTCGCCACGTTCCTGGTGATCGTGGGCACCGTGGCCGTGTACGGGCTGTCGCTCGGTCCGTTGGCCCGCTGGCTCGACCTGTCGCGCGACGACCCGCAGGGCGTGCTCTTCGCCGGCGCCTCGCCGCTGGTGCGGCAGATCGCCCAGGCGCTGGAGCATGAGGGTGTGCGCACGATGCTCGTCGACACCAACCCGCAGAACGTTGCGGCCGCCCGGATGAACGGCCTGCCCGTGCACTACGCGAGCATCGGCAGCGAGTTCGTGCTGCAGGGCGTCGATCTGGGCGACCTCGGCCGCATGATGGCCATGACGCCCAACGACGAGGTGAACTCGATCGCCGCCATGGAGTTCCGCGAGCTGTTCGGCAGCGTGAACGTGTACCAACTGGCGCCCCCCAAGAAGACGAGCGAACGCCACCGCCGCATCCCCGAGCATCTGCGTGGCCGGGTGCTGTTCGGCGGCGACCTCACGTACGAGACGCTCCGCTCGCGGATGGACAACGGCGCCCGGCTCAAGAAGACGGCGCTGTCGGACGACTTCACCTACGAGAAGTTCCTGGAGCAGTACGGCGAGACCGCCCGGGTGCTGTTCATCTTCCCGGAGTCGGGCAAGGTGCGGATCGCGACGGCCGACCAGCCGCTCGAGCCCAAAGCCGGCATGAAGGTGCTGGCGTTGGTCGATCCGCCCGAGGGCGGGTTCAACGCCGCGGAGAGCGGCATCCTGCGCTAGCCGGCATCCTTGCGCTAGTCGGCGTCGGGCGCTAGTCGGCGCAGGAAGCTACGCCGCACCCGTCGCGACGTGCCGCACGAGCCGCTGCTTGACCGCCGCAACCAATCGGCTCTCGAACCGATAGGGGTTCCACGCCATCGCGATCGATCGCCGGGGCCGTGTCCCGTCGAGCGAACGGTAGACGCGCGTGGACGACGCATCGGCCCGACGCACCATCTCGGGGATCAGCGACACGCCGTGCCCCAAAGCCACGAGCTCTTGCACCGTGGCGAGCTGGATCGCCCGTTCGACCGACACCGGGTGGAACGACCGCTGCCGACAGAACGCCACCACGCTGTCGGTCAGGCAGTGGGCCTCGCCCAGCAGCACGAACGGGTGCGGCTGCAGGTCGTCGAGCGTGACCCGCTTCTTCGTCGCGAGCGGGTGGCCCGTGGGCATCGCCAGCAGAAGCTCTTCCGCGAACAGCTCCTGTGTCTCGATGTGCTTGGAGGCGATCGGCAGGGCGACGATCGCCAGGTCGATCTCGCCCTGCTTGCAGCGGCCGAGCAGTTGGTCGGTCGTGTCTTCTTGCACGAGCAGCTCGGCGTTCGGAAGCGCCCCGCGGCAGTCGCTCAGGAACCGGGGCAGCAGATACGGGGCGATCGTCGGGATGGCGCCGATCCGCACGCGTCCGCTGCCACCGTCGTCGGCGATCTGGGCCCGCGTGTCGTCGAGGATGCCCAGCACCTGCTCGGCACGCGCCCGCAGCAGCGAGCCGGCCTCGGTCAACGCCACGGCGCGGGTCTTCCGCTCGAGCAGCTGCTGGCCGAACTCCTCCTCCAGCCGCTGCATCGACCGGCTGAGCGCCGGCTGCGAGATCGCCAGCTCCTCGGCCGCCCGGGTGATGTTGCCCAGCCGCGCGACGGCCAGAAACTGTCGGAATTGATCGGTATCCATCGGGGCCACCCATGACTGACGTGCATCGATAGTATACTTCCGATGCATTGGTCGTATGGCTCCCGAGCCGCAATACTTATGCCGTCGAGCATGACGACTCGGCACTCCTCAACCGGACCCCGAAAGCGAAGGAAGGTCAGATGGCGATGCGATGGTTGGCGATGGGTGCGATTCTGTGTGGGTTGAACGCGCCGCCCGCTGTGGCCGCGGACGCGGCCGGCAAGCTGCGGGTCACGCCCGTTTCGTCGTCGCCCAGCGGCGCGCCCTCGGGAGCAGACGCCGCGGGCATTGAGAAGTGCCCGGTCATGGGCGCCGCCGCGGGCGGGCAGCCCGCGCCGGCCGGCGATCGGCACACCGCCATGGGCGCCTACTCCAACGCCGACTGGTGGCCCGAGCAGCTGAACCTTCGGATCCTGCATCAGAACTCGGCCCTCAGCAATCCGATGGGCGAGTCGTTCGACTACGCCACGGAGTTCGCCAAGCTCGACTACGACGCCCTCGTCGCCGACGTCGACACCATGCTCACCACTTCGCAAGACTGGTGGCCCGCCGACTACGGCCACTACGGCCCGTTCATGATCCGCATGGCCTGGCACAGCGCGGGCACGTACCGCGTGTCCGACGGCCGCGGCGGCGCGGGCTACGGCACGCAACGCTTCGCGCCGCTCAACAGCTGGCCGGACAACGGCAACCTCGACAAGGCCCGCCGCCTGCTCTGGCCCATCAAGCAGAAGTACGGCCAGAAGATCTCATGGGCCGACCTGATGATCCTCGCCGGCAACCGCGCGCTGGAGACCATGGGTTTCGAGACGTTCGGCTTCGGCGCCGGGCGGGCCGACGTGTGGGAGCCGCAGCAAGACATCTACTGGGGGCCCGAGAGCACTTGGCTGGCCGACGAGCGTTACACGGGCGACCGCCAGCTCGAGAAC
>JBCBPC010000012.1:0-121015 GCA_039820945.1 Planctomycetota bacterium | reverse complement strand
AGGCCGAGCTCGCGTGGGAAGGCCATCTGCCCCCGCCACGGCGTGGTCGGAACGGCGGCGCCGTACGACTGCATGATGCTCGTCCAGATGCGGCGGTCGTCGGGCGCGTTGTCCCACGACTGCTGCCCGTCGAAGTCGCGGCCGTAGTCGGCCCACAGCTCCTGGCCCAGCGGCTGGAGCGACGTGTCGCGGGTGAACGTCTGGCCGTCGTAGTCGCCCAGGAAGTACAGCACGCCGTTGCCGCCCGCGGGCGAGCCGTCGGACGGGGTGATCGAGAGCACCCACTTCTTGTTGTTCGGATCGCCGTCCACCGGCAGCTCGAACAGGTCGGGCACCTCCCAGCCGCCCACGGTGCTGGGCAATGCGCCCTCGAAGAAGTCCTGCGTGCGTGTCCAGCTCCGCAGGTTGGGCGACGACCACAGGCTGACCTTCTTCTGCCCGCCGTGCGTGAGCGCCATCTTCCAGCTGCTGGTCGGCTCGTGCCAGAAGACCTTCGGGTCGCGCGTCTCGATCCCCTCCACACCCGGCAGCCGGGGGATGACCGGTGACAGCGGGTCCTTGGTGAACGTGACGCCGTCCGTGCTGTACGCGAGCCGCTGGTCTTGCACGCCGGTGACCGGGTCGAAGCCCGTGTAGGCCGCGACCAACGCCCCGGCGCCAAACCCGGCCGTGTTTTCGGTATCGACGACCGACGACCCGGAGTAGATAAGAAGCCCGTCTTCCGGCTCGATGGCGGTTGGCTTCTGAGTCCAGTTCACCAGGTCGGGGCTCGTGGCGTGCCCCCAGCTCTGGTTGCCGAACTGATTGCTGAACGCGTTCTCTTGGTAGAAGAGGTGGTACACGCCTTCGTGGAACACCAGCCCGTTCGGTTCGTTGGTCCAGTTCTTCTGCGGCGAGAAGTGGAACCCGCCGCGGTACGGCTCGGCGTACACGGCGGGCGGGTTCGTCCCTCGCGCATCGCGGACGATCGCGAGCGAGTTCACGAGCAGCACGACAGCGATCAGAGTTGGCCGATTCATACGATCCCCAGTTTGCGTTGCACTTCTTCGAGCGGTACGCCCTTGGTCTCGACCACCATGGTCAGCACCCACACGAGCTGCAGCACCATCATGCCGGCGAAGAACGCGAAGATCGCGCTCGGGGCGAACGCCCCCACGGCCCACGGGAACACGAGCGTGATCGTCGCGGCGAACACCCAGTGCGTGCCCGAGCCGAGCGAGTTGCCGATCGCCCGGTGCTCGTTCGGGAAGATCTCCGAGATGAACACCCAGATGACCGCGCCCTGACCCACCGCGTGCGCGGCGATGAACGCGAAGATGCACGCGGGCACGATGGCGAACGTCTCGCTCGCGAACGCCCACGCGCACAGCCCGAGCGACACGATGTATCCGAGCGAGCCGATGATGAGCAGCGTCTTTCGCCCCAGCCGATCGATCAGCCCAACGCCCACCAGCGTGAACACGAGGTTGGTCAGTCCGATGCCGATCGACTGCAAGAACGCGGTGTTCTGCCCCATGCCGGTCAGCTCGAAGATCCGCGGCGCGAAGTAGAGCACCGCGTTGATGCCCGAGAGCTGGTTGAAGAAGGCGATCAGCAGCGCGAGCGTGATCGGCGTGCGGAGCGACGCGCTGAGCGTCTCGCCGTTGGTGGCCGCCTCCTCGGCCTTCGTCGCCTCGACGATCCGCGCCGCTAGCGTGTCGATCTCGTCGGCCGAAGCCGCGGGGTTCAGCTCGGCTAGCACCCGCTGGCCCTCTTCGATCCGGCCCCGCAGCCCGATGAGCCACCGCGGGCTCTCGGGGATGCCGAGCGCGAACACGGTGTAGGCGATCGCCGGCAGGGCCTCTACGCCCAGCATCCAACGCCACGCGTTCTCGCCGATGCCCTGCAGCAGGTAGTTCGACAAGAACGCCAGCAGGATGCCGAAGACGATGTTGAACTGGAACATGCCGGCCAGTCGGCCACGCATCGCCGGCGGGGCGATCTCGGAGATGTACAGCGGCGCGACGACCGTCGACACGCCGACGCCCACCCCGCCGATGAACCGCGCGACCATGAACGAGTACACGTCGCCGGCGAGCGCCGACCAGACGGCCGACACGAAATACAGGACGCCGATCCAGAGCAGCGTGCCCCTCCGGCCCAGCCGATCGGTCGGCACGCTGCCCGTGAGCGAACCGACCACCGTGCCCCACAACGCGGCGCTCATCGCGAGGCCGTGCAGCTGATCGCTCAGGCTCCACAGAGACTGGATCCGCTGCTCGGCGCCGGAGATGACGACCGTGTCGAAGCCGAACAGCAGTCCGCCGAGGGCGGCGATCACGCTGCTGGCGAGCAGTTTGCCGGAAGGCTGCATGAAGAGGGGGTAGGGATTAGGTGGTTAAGGATTAGATGGCTGCGAGTTGGGTCGTCGGCGTTTGGCGTCAGGCTGTTCGGCGATCAGTTGTCGCGCCAGATGGAGCGGAGCGGCCACACTTGCAGCTTCTTGATCTCGGCCCCAGCGCCGCCGATCCGCACGTGGTGGCTCCCGGGACTGGGGAACACCCGGTCGGTCAGCACGACTCGGCCGTCTTGGGCGAAGACCTCGACGCTGCTCGCGTCGAGGATGATCCGCAGTTGAAGTCGTCTCTCATCGAGGGTGAGCGGCGCCGTATGCACGCCGGCGAACTTCTCGTGAAAGTCGACCTCGCCGCTCCGCGTTCGGTCGAGCGACAGCCGCTCGGTCGAGGCGTCGTAACGCAGGCGCGTCGCTTCGGTGTCGTTGGCCAACTCGCCGTCGGTGAGTTCGTCGCCCCCTGCCAACAGGTCCAGCCACACAAAGCCGTCGTCTTGCACCTCGCACTCGAGAACCAGGTCGAGCGGCGAGAACGAAGGCTGCTGCACGACGAGCGACGCCTCCTCGCCCTTGTCCAGCACGCGCACCGTCTCAAGCTGCCGGACCTCCGGCCCGCGGAGCGCCTCGAGCTCGCGGACCGGGCGTTGCACCAGCCGCAGGCCATCGGCCGTCTCGCGTAGCGAGAGCGTGCGGGGGACCGACATCGCGCTGCGCCACGGGTCGGTCGGCAGCAGGTGCGTCTCCCAGTTGTTCATCCAGCCTATCCAGATCCGCCGACCATCGTCGGCCGGGATGTCGCTCCAGCTGACCGGGGCGTAGAAGTCGCGCCCGTAGTCGACCCAGTACGCCGGCTGCGACGGATCGTGGCACGCGAACCGCTGGCCGTCGAAGTCGCCCACGAAGTACTCTCCGCCCGATCCGCCGGCGACGCTGCCGCCGCCCATATCGACCTCCAGCACCCACGCCGTACGACCGGTGGGTCGGCCGCGGGCGTCTTCGATCGGCAGCTCGAACAGGTCGGGGCATTCCCAGTTGGGCTTCGGCTCGGCGCCGGCGGGCCCGAACTCGCTCAGCAGCTTCCACGACTTCAGGTCGTCCGAGCCGTAGAACTGCAGCCGCTTCGCCACGGCCAACGACACGACCATGACCCAGCGCTCGGTCGGCTCGTGCCAGAACACCTTCGGATCGCGGAAGTCGGCCTCGCCGATGTCAAGCACCGGGTTGCCGGCGTGCTTCGTCCACGTGCGGCCGTCGTCGGTCGAGTACGCGAGCGACTGCGCCTGGTTGCCGGGCCGATGCGACGTGTACACCGCCACCAAGGGCGGGTTGTCCGCCGTGCCGAATCCGGACGTGTTGCCCCGATCCACCACCGCGCAGCCGGAGAAGATCATCTCGTCGCCCTCTTCCCACAAGGCGACCGGCAGGTGCTCCCAATGCATCAGATCGGGGCTCACCGCGTGGCCCCAGCTCATGTGCCCCCAGGCGATACCAAAGGGGTTGTACTGGTAGAAGAGGTGGTACTCGCCTCGGTGATAAACCAGCCCGTTCGGGTCGTTCATCCAGTGGATCTCGGGCGTGAAGTGCACCTGCGGTCGCCACGGCTCACGCAGGTACTCTGCCGACGTTCGGTAGGCGGCGAGCAACGCGTCGCGACCCGGAGCGCGGATCGGCTCGTCGGTCAGCGTGATCGCATCGACAAGCAGATGCCCCCACCCGCCGGTGGCGTTATCGACGATGCGGATTCGCGCCGTTCGGCCGCGGTGTTCTCGTACGTCCCAGTTCGCCCAGGCGAGCTGTTCGGACTCCGCGCCGGTGGCCACAGCGACACGCTCACCGTCGATGACCAGCTCGACGAACACCCGCTCGGTGTCGCGCCCTCCGCCGACGAGCAACGCCGCGTGGTCGGCGTCGATCACGAACGGCTCGGACAGCATCTCGCCCGTGGTTCGGTCGCCATTCAGAAACGAATTGACCAAGCCGGCGCCCACGAAACCCTGCACCTCTTGCTGGCCGGGCAGCGTGCCGGTCGCAGGGGAGTCGCCGAACGCATCGCCGCGGACTTGCCAGCCGGCGTAGTTAACCCCGTCGAACGACTCGAGCACCTCGTTCGCGCAGCAGACCGTGGCGGCAAGTCCTAGGGCGATAAAGCCAAGGACAGCGCAGCGTAGGGCGGCGAAGGGCGGCAGCGCGCTAAGGATCCGAACAAACACGACGGGCCGTAGAAGTGGACGAGGCAGTAAAGTTGAAGAGGAGAAACAGCGTGCGGCCGCGAGCGTGCTAGGCCGTGTGCGGTTGCGGGTCGGATTCGCCCTTGGCGGCGGCCTGAGCGAACCGAGTGAGAATCGTGTCGGGCAGCGGCGGCGTCGCTCCGGACACCGACGCCACGTGGGCGCCGACCTCGTTGGCGAGGCTCAGGGTCTGATCAATCGGCATGCCCGCCAGGAACCCGCACAACAGAGCCGCACAGCAAGAGTCGCCCGCGCCCACCGTGTCGGCGTTGGACTTCGGTCGAGCGGCGTGCTGCTCGCCGGTGTGCCACTCTCCGTCGCAGAAGAGCGAGGCGCCCCGGGCGCCGCGTGTGACCGCGACCCAGTCGAGCCGATACGTCGTGCCGAGCAGCTCCGCCTCGGCCTCGATGTCGCGCGACGGGCGTGTCAGATCGAGCAGCTCGCAGACCTCGTTGACCTCGTCTTCGCTCAGCTTCACCGCGCTGGCGAGTCGGAGCGAACTGTCGAGCGTCTCCGGCGAGTAGTAGTGTTGCCGCAGATTGACGTCGAGCAGCCGGAGCGCTTGCGGGGCGCTCGACAGAAACTTGTGAATCGCTTCGCGGCTCGCGGCCGCGCGCTGGGCGAGCGTTCCGAAGGCGACCGCGGAGCAGTCAGCGGCCAGCCGGGCAAGCGGCTCGTCGAAGACGATCGCGTCCCAGGCGCTGTGTTGGTCGAACACGTACCGGGCGTCGCCGCCGGCGTCGATCTCGACCGCGACGCGGCCGGTCGGCAACGACTGGTCGCGCTGCACCGCGTCCGTCGGCGCCCCACGACGCCGCATCTCCGCGAAGAAGCGATCCCCCAGCTCGTCAGCGCCGACGCGCGTGGCCGGCAGGGCACGCCCGCCGCTGGGGGAGAGCAAGGCGTTGGCGTGCACCGCGACGTTCACCGGTGCGCCGCCCAGCACCGAGCGGTCAGGGAAGCAGTCGAACAACGCTTCGCCCAGGCCAACCACGGTGGCGCCGGCGATGCGGGACGCGGTCGGGAGACTCATGAGGCGGCCCCGTGGCCGAGCCGCTTGGTCGATTCCCGCTCGATCAGGTCGCAGCCGATGAGCACGTCGCGTGCGACCGCGTCGGGCGACTCGATACGCGAGAGCATCGTGTGAAAAGCGGCCTCACCGATCGCCCCGCACGGCTGCCGGACCGTTGTGAGCGGCACCCGGAGCAGCTCCGCGTACTTCACGTCGTCGATGCCGCCGACCATAACATCCTCAGGGACCTCAAGGCCGAGCTGATCGAGAGTGTGCATGAGCTTGCCGGCGGTGACGTCGTTGCCGCACACGATCCCGTCCGGGCGGTGGGTCGAAACCAACTCGCCGATCGACGACGCGTCGCGCGGATCGCACCGCTGCACCAGCGTCGACTCGAACGCCCCCGCGTCCTTCACCACCGCTTCCATGAACCCGGCGACCCGAGCGTCGATCGTCGCCGCGGAGCCGGGCCGAGCGAAGAACATGACTTTCTCGCACCCACGCCGGAATAGGTGGTGCGTGATTGAGTACCCGACGCGACGGTTGTCGATGCCGACCAGGTCGTACGGGCTGCGTTCGGGGTAGGGAACGTAGTCGCGGTCGAGCAGCACGACCGGGATCTTCGCGTGGCTGAACGAGGCGATGATCCGCGCGTTGACGGAGTCTTTGTCGGCCGCGTGTTCGACCGGCGCGAAGAAGACGCCCCCCACCTGGTCGCGGATGTAGCGGTCGCACAGGTCGATGGCTTGCTGGCCGCGATCGCCGCCCACCGCGTGCGGCGAGTTGGCGCCCCACAGCAGGCTGTGCCCGGCCTCTTGGGCGATGCGGGCCATCGCGGCGCAGATCGGCTCGAAGATCTCGGTCTCGCCGAGACCGGGGATCAGCAGCCCGAACTGCTGCCCCTCCGCGCTCGGCAGGTCGAGGACATAGGTGCCCGAGCCGGTCTTCCGCTTCACCAGCCCGCGGCGCTCCAGCTCCTGGAGCGCCTTGGCGACGGTCGGCCGGCTCACACCGAACTCGCGGACCAGCTCGGAATCCGACGGGATACGGTCGCCCGGCTGAAAATCGCCCGCCTGAATGCGGCGCCGCACCGACTCGAAGATGTGCCGCTGCTTGGTCATGGAGCTCCGAGTCGTTGTGAGGGGCGTCGCCGATTCGGGCGCGGTCGAGCGAGGCGTTATCGAGCGGGACGGCTTGGCGCCGTGCGTCGTGGAATCGGGCATCGGGAGCGTGATCGCCGCGGGCATTTCGGACGGGGTCTCTTCGACCCTGCGCAGCTTAAACGCGGCCCCGGTGTTTTACAACTCATTTTGCAGGTCGTGCACATTTCGACTCTGGATAGGTTGACACCTGTTGTCCGATGTTTACGATCGTAAGGTGTTGGTCGCAGGGAATCCGCCGTGATTCGCTCGTCTCCTTGTCTTCAGCCGACGGTCGTTCGCTGACATTGTCATGCATGAGTTCACGCAGCGACGTCGAGTCGGCCTCCCCGATTTGCATCTCAGGAGTTGTCTAATGCTTTCCAGATGGGTCGCAGGCTGTGCTGTGTTGCTCGCAGCCACCACCTCGCAAGCCGCACTGTTCTTCTACGACGGGGGCGGCGCCGGAAACAGCCCGCTCACCGCCGCCAACTGGAACCCGGACGGCGTGCCGGGCGACTTCGACCTGGCGGTTCACAATAACGCCGCGGCCGGGGCGATCGAGATCACCGCCAACTGGTCGGTCGACTCCCTGCGGATGAGCAACGGCACGAGCGTCGTCCAAAACGGCGGCGCGGTCACCATCAGCACCGGGTTCGGTCCCGACGCCGGCCTGTGGGTTGGTGAGTTCGGTCCCGGGCAGGTGACCTACACGATCAACGACGGATCGATCAGCACGCAGGACCCGGGCGACGGCTTCTTCGTCGGCCGGACGGGCGGAGCGGACGGTGTCTTCAACCTGAACGGCGGCGACGTAGCGGTCGTGGGCGACGCGCACTTCGGGCTCGACGGAACGGCGGTCTTGAACCAGAGCGGCGGCTCGTTCGTTGCCGACGGCATCCAGGTCGGCCGCTTCCAGAGCCCCACGGCCGACGTGAACCTGAGCGGCGACGCCGACTTCCGCGCCAACGGCCTGCTGCTGCTGTCCGACGGGGCGGACCCGTTCCTGCCCGCTGTACGATCGGACCTGACGATCACCGGCAGCAGTGTCTTGGTGAATGCCGGCGGCCTCATCGTCCGCGACAAGGGCAACCTGAACTTCATCGCCGACATCGCCGGGGTGAGCCCGATCGTGCTCGGCACGGCGCCGTTTGAGCTGGAGAGCAATCCGATCCGCCAGAGCGGGCTGACGGTCGACCTCGGGGCGTACGGTGGCGCCCCGCAAGACGACCTGCTGCTGATCGACGGCGGCGTCGCCGCGGTGGGCTCGTTCGACGGGCTGCCCGAGGGCGCGTTGGTGCCCGGCTCCGGCGGCCGCACGATCACCTACGCCGGCGGGGCCGACGGCTTCGACGTCGTGCTGGTGGGCATCCCGGAGCCGACGACCGCGGCGTTGCTGGCGCTAAGCCTCGCGGGTCTCGTCGCACGCCACCGCGTGTGACAGGCCGACGCGTCGGCCAGCGCAACACCACCAGCTCCTAGCAGTTAGCGAAGAACGGATCGAATCGGGAAATGCCCCTCGGGAGACGCGCGTTGGCGTCTCCCGAGGGGCCGCCCCGGGCGGCTTGTGTGCCGGCAGCCTCGCGCTGCTCGCACGCCACTCGCCCGGACGTAAGACACACAAAACGCGGCACGCTCTTCCCGGCCTTGAGAGCGTTGCCCCGCCACTTATCTCCAAGACCTCTCAAGACGCCAAGAACATAACACCATGCCACGCTCATCTGCCCACGCCTTGATCGCGGTGGCCGCCCTGCTGGCGACGGCCGCCAATGCCCACGCCGAGCTCTACTTCTGGACCAACGGCGGGTCGGGGAGCGACTACGCCACGGCCACCAACTGGGACGTCGGCGCGTTCTTCGGCGCGCCCGACGCGGACGACCTCGCCGTCTACAACAACGGCAACGGCGGCACGATCCAGATCACCTCGGACGTCGCGGCGGACTCGTTCCGCCTGAGCGATGGGGCCAGCGTCAACCACACCGCCGGCACGCTGACCATCGCGACGGGCGCGGGCCCCGACAGCGGCCTGTTCGTCGGAGAATTCGGCCCCAACACCTCGAACTACACCCTTGCGGGCGGCACGATCCAGGTGGACGACCCGAACGCCAACGGCTTGCAACTCGGGCGTCGCGGTCCCGCGCAGTTCGACTTCACGAGCGGAACGATCAACCACCTGGACGGCGACAGCGTCTTGGGGCTCGACGATAGCCTCACCTTCAACCAGAGCGGCGGCACGTTCAACGCCGCGGCTATCCAGGTCGGCTGGTTCCAGAGCCCCACGGTCGACGTGAACCTCTCTGGCAACGCCACGTGGGACCTGAGCGGCGCCCTGCTGATGTCCGACGGCGCATCGCCGTTCGCCAACGCGATCGGCTCGAACCTCAACATCACCGGCAGCGGTGTGAGCGTCTCGACGAACGGGTTGTTCCTGCGCGACAAGGCGAACGTGAACTTCGTGGCCGACGCCAGCGGCGTCAGCCCGATCGTGCACAACGCGGGTGCGTTCGAGCTGCAAGACCTCGGCGGCCCCGGTTTGCCCGGGCTGAGCGTCGATCTGTCGGCCTACAGCAGCACGACGGACGAGGTGATCCTGATCGACGGGTTCAGCCGCTCGGACGGGGCGTTCGACGGCCTGCCGGAGGGCGCCCTGGTGCCGAACTCCGGCAACCGCCGTATCACGTACCGGGGCGGCGACGGCTTCGACATCTCGCTGGTTCCCGACGCGGACTACGTGACGCCGGACCCCGATCCGATCCCGATCGACGCGGTGATCGCCCGCTGGAGCATGGACCCCAACCCGGACGGCCCAGGCCCCTTCGCCCAGGGCAACCCGAAGTCGTTGGACGGCCGCACCGCCCTGAACGAAGGCGTGATCCAACAGAACGCGTCGTCGACGCCCGCGGAAGAGCACCTGTGGTTCTTCTCGCTCGACAACGGGCACCAGTTCACCACCAGCACCGACGTGCCACCGATAAGCATGTTCGCCAACGGCAACGACGGCGGCAGCGCCTCGTACGACGCGTCCGCGGTCGAGACCTTCTTCAGCGAAGGCGCGTTGTTCATGCCGCAAAACGAGTACGGCAACGAGCTGGCGTTCGACACTTCGTTCTCGGTCGAGCTGTTCTTCAAGACGTCCGAAGCGACCAACGTCCAGCAGCTGCTGCTGCAGGGAGAAGACTTCGCCCGGTACGGCCTCACCGTCAACGAGGATCAGGGCGGCGTGCGGTTTTTCGTGAACAACGGCGCAGCGATCGAGACGATCGACATCGGCGGCTCCACCGGCGACGGCGAGGCCAACTACGCGGACGGCGAGTGGAACTACCTGCTCGCGACGTTCGAGGACGGCGCCGGGGCCAACGGCACGGGCTTGCTGACGCTGTCCCTGGCGGACGAGAGCGGCAACGTGGCCACCGTCACCCGCGATCTGCCCGCCGGCTTCCTCGGCCTGCCCACGGGCAACGACGGGAACCTGTTCATCGGAACCGAAGATTTCTCGCTCGCCACCGACGGCGATCCACGCCGCTTCGAGGGGCTGATCGACGAGATCCAGATCACCCGCGGATTGGTCTCTGCCGGAGACCAGCTCGGTCTGCTCGGCGGACCGATGCTGGCTGAGGGAGACTTCAACGCCGACGGCCGTGTCGACAACGCGGACCTCAACCTGCTGCTGAACAACTGGGGGCAGACGGAGGTCTCTGCCGCGTGGGTCAACAATCTCGACGGCGCGGTGGACAACGAAGAGCTCAACGCGCTGCTCAACAGCTGGGGCTTCGGCACCAGCGTGGCGGTGCCGGAGCCGTCGGCCGTGGTGCTCGTGGTCGCCGGTCTGGCCGGCCTGCGGCGCCGGCGCTGAGCGTTCAAGGGGCGCGGCGATGGATCGAGACGTCAGAAGGGGCAGGTCTTTCGAGGGAGTGCGTGGGATGAACAAACGTCGCGACGCGTTCACGCTCGTCGAGCTGCTGGTTGTTATCGCGATCATCGGCATCCTGGTCGGGCTATTGCTGCCGGCCGTGCAGGCGGCCCGCGAGGCGGCGCGGCGCAACAGTTGCCGCAACAACCTCAAGCAGATCGCGTTGGCGATGCACAACCACGACGCGGCGCGACGCACGCTGCCGCTCGGGTCTTTGATCCCGCTCGACGAGCCGGGCCGGCCACGCGTCGCGAACTCGCCCGCGCGGCTCGCTCCGTTCGAGGACATGACCTGGGCGTACCTGCTGACGCCCTACATCGAAGAGCAGGCGATCAACGACCTGTTCAACCTGGACGTGAGCGCGAACGCCTTCGAGAACGCCGAGGCACGCAAGTACAAGATCTCCCTGTACGAGTGCCCGACCGACCGCGCCGCGCAGAACGAGTGGGACAGCTTCCAGTGGTCTCGCTGGCGGTACAACTACGCGGTCAACTGGGGCAACACGAGCACATCGCAGCAAGAGACGCGCACCGACCAAGCGTTCGGCAACGAGACCGTCAACACGCTGCTGCCCGACGCCACGTTCGGCGGAGCCCCGTTCACCTTTGGCGAGGGCATCGGCTTCCGCAAGATCGTCGACGGCACCAGCAAGACGCTGATGATCGCCGAGAAGATCACCGCCAAGGACAGCATCAACGACTACGAGGGCCCCCTCGGCGACTGCACCATCGCCCGCGGCGGGCAGGGGTTTCAAACGTGGAGCGGGCCCAACACGCCGCGGCTCGACGTCGTCGATGCGGTCTGCCCGTCCAACGAGCCGCTCCTGCCATGCTTCGACGCGATGGACGAGCCGACCGGCAACACCTACTACCCTGACAACCAACACCAGGCCGCCCGCAGCAAGCACGCGGGCGGGGTGAACGCGGCGCTGTGCGACGGCTCCGTCCAGTTCTACACGGACGACGTGGATATTCTTATCTGGCGCGCTCTGGGCACGAGCCAGGGCGGCGAGGTGGGCGGCCGCGCCAACTGATAGGGAACGCCTTCCGCCGCGATGGGCGCATCGCCCACGATCCGCCGCTCGCCCGATAGCGGCGGGGTCTCGCACCCGTAGTCGCGTCGTCCGCTTTTTTGGTCGCCCCCGCTTCTCTCCTGCTGAGACCCATGTCCGCAAAGAAACGCAAGGCGGCGAAGCTCCCCGTCTCGGTGCTGCTCGTGCTTGTGGCCCTGGGCGTCGCGGGCATCTACGCCTGGACGGTCATCCCCGAAACGCGGCCGGTGGCCGACGTCCGGCCGGGCGTCGTGCTCTGCCGCTACAACGATTTCAGCGAGAGCACCGAACAGCGCGAGCGTGGCTTCTTGGAGACCATGCAGAGCGAGTTCCCCAACGTGCCAATCCTCACCACGAGCCAGTACCTCGGCACCACGAAAGAGACTTCGGTCAGGCGTGCCAGGCAGCTGCTCGACACCTACGGCGACAACGTCCGGGGAGTGTTCTGCGTTTGTGAGCCCAACGGCGACGGCATGCTGCAGGTCCTCGAAGAGCGAAAGCTCGCCGGCAAAGTGCCGTTCGTCACCTGCGACGCGAACGCCGCGATGATCGCCGGGCTCAAGAGCAAGAAGCTCGACGGCATCGTGCTGCAAGACCCGGTGAACATGGGCCGGACCGCGGTCAAGACGATGGTGGCGCACCTGGGCGGAGAGCACGTGGCGTCCCGGATCGGAACCGGGCAAACCCTCGCCACAGCGAACAACGCGGACAGTGAAGAGATCCGGACACTGCTGTACCCCGAGCGGTTCACCGGTCAGCCTTTCGATCCCCAGGAGGCTGAGTGGACCATCGGCGTGGTGACCAAGGGCCTGACACACGAGTTCTGGCAGTCGGTGCGCGCCGGGGCCGACCTAGCGGCCAGCGAAGCGGGCAATGTGCGGATCCGCTTCGAAGCTCCAACGCTCGAGCAGGACCTAGACAGGCAGATAGAGATCGTGCGGCGCCTCGTTGAAGACGGCGTGAGCGGGATCTGTCTCTCGCCGATCGACTCGCAGAAGCTCGTGCCGGTGGTGGTCGAGGCCAAGTCGCGTGGGGTGCCGGTCGTCGTGTTCGACAGCAACCTAAGCGACGAACCCCTCTACGAAGGGGCTCCGGCTAAAGTGAGCTACGTGGCGACCGACAACTACCAAGTCGGAGTGATGGCGGCCCGGAAACTCGCCGCGCTGCAGCGTTAGGGTCGGCAATACGAAACCCCACGGCGACGGCCGCCGCGGTGTTTGGAAGCGGACGTCGTGTAGAGGTGAACGGATTGTAGAATCAAAACAACGCGTGGCGTTCTCTGGGGACGCTCCGCCCAGCGCCAGCTCCTGCGTTCCCTCATTGTGTGAGCAACGCGGCTCGGATTGGACAGGTGTCGGTCGACACCGCTGTGGGCCCAACCGGCTGCACGGTGATGCAATCCGGTAGGCAATCGAGCGAAGGAACGACACGGGTTATCTGCAGTGGCTAAACATTGCAACGGCTCACACGAGTTCCTTACTCGCTGCTGCGTCCCAAGCTCGATGTCGTCGATTCGATCTGTGTCAGCTCCACCGGTTTCTAGAGCGTATCTCAGAACGCCGATCTGTTAGCTGAACCGGCTATCGGGCGTTCCGTAGAAGAGGTCCCAAGGAGGACTTTTTCGATGGACGACCGATCCCGCATGAATGCGGGTTCCAGGATGGAGCCCGAAGCTGAAGACCTGTAGGCCGAACTCAGCGACGAGCACTGGCTGCTGATCGCCCACCTGTTCACCAACCCCGATCCGAGCCCCAAGGGCGGCCGCCCGATGGCCGACCCGCGGGCCTGCTTCGAGGGCATGCTGTGGATGGCCCGCAGCGGCGCTCGTTGGAAGGATCTGCCGCCGCGGTTCCCCTCTCGCTCGACCGTGCACCGCCGGTTCGTCGAGTGGGTCGGCGGCGGCGTGCTCGATCGGGCGTGGAAACGCCTGATGCGGAAACTCGATTGCGAGGGCCAGATCGACTGGTGGGAGGGCTTCGCCGACGGGACGTTCGCCCCTGCTAAAAAGGGGGCGAACACGTCTGCAAGACCAAGCGGGGCAAGGGGACCAAGGTCATAGTCCTCGCCGACGCGATCGGTCTGCCATGGTCGATCGACATCGCTTCGGCCGGCGAGGCCGAGGTGACCTGATCGAGCCCTTGCTTGACCTTTCGGCGACGACCTACGTCCCGGCCAAGCTGATCGACGACAAGGCGGCCGACTGCGACGCGTTGCGGGACCGGCTCGCTGAGCGGGGCGTCGATCTCATCAGCCCGCACCGCAGGAACCGCGTCCGGCAGAAGAAACAGGACGGCCGGAAGCTCCGCCGCTACCGTCGGCGTTGGAAGATCGAACGCACCGTCAGCTGGCTGCACGACTTCCGCCGCCTCGTCGTTCGACACGAGTTCTACTCGTCGATCTACCACGGCTTCGCCAAGCTCGCCTGCCTCGTCATGGCCGTCCGACGGTTATGAGATACGCTCTGGTCACTTCTGAACGCGGCTGGGCGTGCGCGTAGCCGGCGTTCTGCCGCCATATCTCGATTGCCGAGGCCTCGCTCGACCGACGCCTATCGCACGGTCCGTCCCGCCGGGAAGGCTCGGTGACGGGGGCTTATGACGACTTGATCTGGTACCGCCAGAACGTCAACGCGAAGCCGCCTCACCGCCCAGGTGGCCTGCTGCACGATGTGCTTCGCTCGCGTAGGCAGCGAGCTAGCCATTGGCTCTGCCTTGAGCACGACAGACCCGATAGGCAAAGGCGGCGACAAGCGCAACAGCGAGTAGCTGGATCAACGCGGTGGGCTCGGGAATCGTGACCGACTCTCCGGAGGCCGACGCGCCGAAGTTGTCTCGCCAGACGTCGTAGTCAGCTAGCGTCACCTCTCCGTCGTTGTCGCCGTCCGCGGCCAGTTCGGTGACGGAGCCGAGCGTGTCGCGCCAGATGGTGTAGTCGATGGCGCCGACAAGGCCGTCTCCGTTGTAGTCGCCCGCCAGACGTTCGGTAAACACAACGAACTGCACAGAGTCCGCCCCGAGTGCGAACGACAACCCGCCGTGGCTCGAGATGCTCTCGTTGTCGATCGACAGCCCACTGTCGTCGACGGTGTGCACCTCGAACTGGTCCATGAACCCGTTGGTCGAGAAACCCGACAGCTCGACATCCAACGGCGCGCCCGATCGGTTGATGAGCATCGCCGCGTGGCGGTCCCCCTCGACGACCGCGAACACCTGCAGATCGTCCGGGGCGAAGCTGAACGCCGTGACCCACTCGCCGACCATGAGCGACGCCATGAGCTCACGCACGTGACCCGCCGGGCGGAGCTGGCTCGCGTCGGGCGTGAACTTGCCGTACGTCCCGTCGGAGTCGTTCCACGGCTGGATCACATCGACGTCGCCCCGCCGGATGGCCGAGGCGTGGAGCAAGGCGTCCCAGACCGCGCCGGCCCCGCCGGCCATCAGCCCCGTCGTGTCCTTGTCGAAGGAACTGTAGACGTTCGTCTCGGACAACCACAGCTCGACCGAGTCTCCCCCCGGCAGGTCGTCGAGGATGTCACGCACCGCGCGGCCGCGGCCCGCCACCGACGACGAGCCCGACGCCGCGCGGTCGTACAGAAAGTTCCGGTCGGTCGAGACGCTGGAAGTGGCGTAGTGGTGGTAGGTGAAGGCGTCCATGTTGGCCGCCCCCACCGCGTTGACGAACTGCCGGATGTCCGTGTCGTCGAACGGTTGCAGCCAGGCGCCCGCGCCGATCTTGATGTCCGGGTCGACTGCGCGGGCGGCCGCCACCACGGCGTTGTGGATGGTGGCCAGTTCTGCCGTGTTGCCGTCGTACAGCGGGTCGACCTCGTTGAACGGCTCGATCCATCCAACGTCGTGGCCGAGCTGGTTGTTCGCGATGTCCAGGAGCTCGGCGACGAAGTCGGCGTAGTCCGTGTACCGGCTTGGATCGAGGCGTGAGCTGCCCGACTCGTTCCACATCGACGGCCAGCGAGGCACGTTGAGCATGAGCTCCCCGACGACCGGCGACACGTTCGAAAGCACGGCGTCGATGGTCTGGGGCTGCCACTCGAAGGAGCTGTCGACCCACGCCTTCTGGTTGCCGGGTATGAGCGTCTCCACGGAGTGGATCCGCACCGGTCCCGGCGAGACCGCCGCCAGCTTGCTCGCGTAGCCCGGCTGCGCCGAGACGTTGGGGTCCGTGCCGTCCCAAACGTTGATGCCGAACAGCCGAGGCGAGCTCACGCCCTGAACCGAGTCCCAAGCGATCGGTCCGACCACCTGCGCATCCAGCCGTCCGCCAACGCCCAAGAAGACGATGAGCAGCACAACCAGAACGGCGCCGGGGCATCGTCTCGGCTTCCTTCCGGTGCGCGTCCGGAATGGAACTCTCGCTACACAAGTGTTCAAAGCCGCGATCTCCCCTCGTATCTCGACCAGACTTGGATCAACCAGACTGCGCCTAACACCGCGTTGTCAAACAATCCGTGTGATTCAACGAACCCGGGGCCCAGGGCGATCAGTCGGCCCGCCCGCCGCTCTAACCCGATTGTGCCACGGCTACTGCGGCTTCCTTGCCGCGATCCCCGCACCCCAACACCGTTCACAACGCGGTTGATGGATACAGCACGGCCCCGTAGGCATTGCGAACGGTAGCGATAGCACTCGCAGGGGAACCGATTACGCGGTCCGCCGGCGAACGCACAACAGTCCGCTGCTCGCTATCGCCAGCGTAATCAATGCCCCGGGCTCGGGCACGCTAAAGAAGAAGGCGTTGTCGACCGTGTAACTGCTGTTAGAACGCCCGGTGTTGAACTGAATGCCGCCGATCTCCGTGAGAGCGGTCACGGCTTGCCCGCTGGGCTGGAAGAAGTTTTGCAGACCCGTTGCGTTGACGACGGTTTGGGCGTTGTCGAGGTCCTCAAGCAGCAGGTCGTACGAACCAAGAGCTCCGGCCTCCCACAGGTCGCCGTTGATCGTGAGACGGTAACGTGTGCCATCGACCACCGCCTTGTCGCCGATCGTCGTCCAGCCAGCGCCCACACCCGGAGGGCCGTCGAAGAGGTCGATGTCGTTCACGCTTCCGCCGTCGTCCTGCACACGCAGCACGATCAGCCCGAGCGTGTCCGGCTGACGCACCTCAAAGTTGAGCCCGCGGCCTGAACCGGCCGCCTGGATGAACTCGAACGAAACCGAGAAGGGTGCCCCGAGGGTGGAGTCCACTTGCTGGTTAACGGACGCGTTGTTCGCCGTGCCGCCGGGGTCGAGCTGCATCGCCGAGCCCACCCCGCCGAATCCGGGCACCTCGGTCAGCGGCGCCTCGCTCACGCGTTCCCAGCTGTCGGGCAGATCGGGCTGGCTCCAGGTGTCGAAGCTCGGGTTGACGAGACCTGCGTGCGATGGAGCGGAAAGCACGCTCATCAAACCACACGCTGTAAGCGTGAAAACAAGCCGAAGATGCAAACTCATTAGAACGATTCCCAGAAGTCAGAGAGTCAAAGGCAGAGAAGACAAGGGGCGGCCTCCGCCCCGAGGTGTCACAAACGTCCGCGGATCAGAAAAAACCGTCACGCGGGAGGAGGGGCCCACCCCGCACCCTCCGCCCCGCGTGTGCAAAGGCCACCGATCGCCGGGGCCTCTTCACTAGCGACGGTGAGCTAGCGACAAGTTGACTAGCGATATGGTGACTAACGACGGTGAGCAGTGCCTGAGCAGGAGCGTCCGAGCAGCAACGCCACCCCGCAGATCGCCAATCCGCTGAGAGTGGCGGGCTCGGGAATAGCCGCCGCCTCCGGCGCAGGCGGTCCGAAGCTGTCCACCCAGAAGGTGTAGTCCGCGTTCACGACCGTCGGGTCGGTGAGGTTCGGGTCGCGCGACTCCGGGGCGAGCGCCGCGGGGTCCGATCCAAGGTTGTCACGCCACACGGTATAGTCGGCAACGTTGACCGCTCCGTCGCCGTTGTAGTCCCCGGGCTTGACGTTCGGAACGCCCACGAAGGTGGCGTTATCGACGGTGTACTGAGTGGAGGACCGTCCCGTGTTGAACTGGAACACGCCAACCTCGGTCGTATCCGAAACGGGGACGGGGATGTTCTCGAGACTGTCGAATTGGAAGAAGTGCTGCAGCCCGGTCGCGTCGACGACCGTCGTCGCGGCGTCGAGGTCTTCCAGCAGCAGGTCGTAAGAACCCAACGCGCCGGCTTCCCACAGGTCGCCGGTGATCGTTAGGCGGTACCGCGTCCCGTCCACCACGGCGTTGTTGCCGATCGTGGTCCAGCCGGACCCGAAGCCGGGGGGCCCGTCGAAGAGGTCGAGGTCGTTCACACTGCCGCCGGCGTCCTGAACTCGAAGGTTGATCAGCCCGAGCGTGTCCGGCTTGCGGAGTTCGAAGTTCAGCCCGCGGTCGGGGCCGGGCGATTGGATGAATTCGAACGACGCGCTGAACGGCGTGCCCGGCTGCGAGCTGACGAGCTGACGGGCCGTGGCGTTGCTAGCGAGCCCGCCTGGGTCGAGCTGCATTGCGGACTCAACGCCACCGAATCCCTCGACCTGGGTGAGCGGCGCGCCGTTCACCCGCTCCCACCCGTCGGGCAACTCGGACGACAGCGCCCATGAATCAAAGCTGCCGTTGAACAATTGGCTTCGTGCCGACTGCGCTTGTGCTGACGAGCACGCGAGGGCGACGAGGGCGATCGCTATCGGCCCAAGGCCGTTCGTCATTCGGTCGATCATCAGATGCCTTTTCGGTAGACGTGTGAAGAGCCGTGGGGTCGCGAGCTTAGACGTCCGAGCCGTCGGTCAACTCGAGACTGACTTGGTTGTCTCCGGGCGTGACGGTCACGCTCAGGGGACTGGTCCGGGGGTTGGTGTACTTGAGCGGGATGAGGGAGCGGCCGAGCGACATCTCGGCCTCGCCCGACGGCTGGAAGTCGGGGCTCTGAGTCTCGTAGCAGCTGATCCGCACGCGGTTCAGGCCGACCATCGCGCCCGGGCCCAGGCCCCGAACCTCGAGCTGGAAGGCCCCGCCCTCGCCGATTCGGCCGGTCGCCGGCGGCCCCGACGGCCCCTGGAACATCACGCTGCCGAAGCTGAGCGGCTGGCCGTTGTACGTCACCAGTCCCTGGACCGGCGCCAGCTCGGGTCCGCGGCTGCACCCGACCAACGCGAGCGAGACGCCGAGCCACAACCAGCAACGAAGCGTTCGGGCGTTACATCGCATCACTGAGGACCTCTCCTTCGTCGATGGTCGCCGCCGCTTGGTAGACGTCGATGGCGACACCGTCCGCGACGTTTCGCACGGCGCCGTCGGCCATGCTGAACACCGTGACACCCGGATGGTGGCTGCCCATCGGCAGATGGTTGTAGGGAACGCCGTCCGCGATCCGATCGAGCTGCGAGTTGGGCGTGTACTGGCAAACCTTGTACAGGTACGCCTCGCGCCGCGACGGGTCGGGATCGTACCCCCGGAGCCAGCCCCGCATGTTGCCCGGCGGCTGCGTGTAGTCCTGCACGTCGACGAAGAGGTCGTGGTGCACGAACTCGCCGATCGCGAGCGTGTGGCTCAGCCCGTCGGTAATGTTGCGAGGGCCACGGGCTTCGAGCACGGAGAGGAAGCCGTTGTCGGGCAGGTCGCCGAACGGAGAGACAGTGACCTCACCGACGAGCACCTCGGGGTCGTAGAGGGCGCCGCCGACCCCGTTGTAGGTGGCGACCGCCCCCTTCTGCCAGTTGTAGTTCGGCTCGAAGAAGACGGTTTCGTGCGGGAACGACGGGCAGACGTAGCTCTCCAGTGCCTGATACCACTCGTCGTCGTCGCGGGTGTACGCCCGATCGAGATCGAGCGTGTCGAAGAGCTGCTGCTCCTCCATGTACGGAAGGATCGTGGCGTACCAGCCGGGCGTGCCGGCGTCTTCCCCGTTCGAAGCGGGGAAACTCTCGTAGGCGCTGGCGTAGTTGTGGAACGCCAACGCGATCTGCTTCTGTTTGTTCGTGCATTGCGACCGTCGGGCTGCTTCGCGTGCGCTTTGGACCGCGGGCAGCAGCATCGCCACCAGGATCCCGATGATTGCGATCACAACGAGAAGCTCTACCAACGTGAACGCGTTGCGGCGGCTCGTGGGCATTGCTGACACGTGTTCGAGATTGGGGGGAAGAGAAGCGGAAGACGATAGTCTTCGCCGGGCCGAGAAGGCGAGGACGTCGTGGGACAAGGTTTACGGCTGTGCCGCCAGGGCCGGCCGCTGGGTGTGGTTACGGGCGGCGGAAGCGGGACCTACTGGTGACCCGGCTTCACGCTGAGATTGAAGAACGTTCATCGCTTCGAGCTCCGCGGTCGTGTGGAGGAAGAGCATCTCTTGCTCGCTCAACGCCCGGGTAAAGACCGCAAGGCCGCCGAAGAGGCCGACGAACGGCTCGCCCATGAGGTTACCTGACACGTATCGGGTGCCGATGGTGAAGTCGGAGGGACTGGCGACCTCGATCCCTAAGTCCGCTCGATAATCGGTCGCCTGCACGTCATAGATCCCCCGGCCGTGGTAGAACGGGTTCATTCCGCGGTTTACGTAGGTTGTTGGATCGTCGGCCACGTAGCCACGACCCTGCTCGGTGAAGTACGGGTCGGTCCTGCGATCGTCCACAGGGTTGGGCTCACGCCGAGCGAGCCGGCCGTTGTAGTAGGCGGAAAGATAGTCGCTGTCGTACGTGAAGCCGACGGACACCCAGCGGTGGGTCTCGACGATCGGCGGGGTGACGGCGTAGTCGACACACCACGGGAACCGCGTGCCATCGGCCCGAACCGTCACTCCGCCCTCGGCCGAGATATGCGGGCAGACTGCGTTGCGGCCTCCGTAGGCCGGGATGTTGAGCAGGAGCGAGTACTGCCGCGCGCCGGTGTTGTCGCCGCGGCCCTGCCCCTCGTACCACTTGCCGGCAACGCTCACACCGCGGCCCATCTTCGCCAGCTTGATCCAGGCGATCATGCTGACCCGGGCGTCGGGCCCGGTGATGTTGAGGTCGTGCGTGTCTTCGTGCGGGATGTAGAGGTACTCTTTGCCGGTCAGCACCGCGGCGCCGCCGAACGGTCCTTCGCTGGTGTGCTCGGCCGCCACGCTGCCGCCGTTGGTGAGCGGGTGTGGGTGCTTCGTGCCCTTGGATTGCCGAGTTTCGCCGGACGCCTCGTCGAACGTCCAGAACGCGGCCAACTCGCCGAGCGACTGCACGCTCTTCACCTGAGCCTCCACGGCGCCCGCGGCGGGGCCGGCGGGCGTCGCCAACCGATCACCTGCCTCGGCATGCCGCTGCCCTAAACAAAGGGTCGCCGCGAGGCACGCCAGGGCACACCGATAAGGGGCTCGTGAGGAGAGCATCAGCAGTCAGCTCTTAGGCAGGTAAAGTCAGGGTCAGGCACAGAAGACACAGTGGCGCCCCCGCCGCTCAGTGGACGGGGCAAATTCGGCGGCTAGACCACCGACGGGCGAAGTCTTTTCGTCTTGGAGAGAAGGCAGAGTTAGGAGACGAGCGTTGTCAGACGACACGGCGCCGACTGTGCAGCCTGTGGCGTGCACAGCACCGCTGTCGAATCGTGTCTTACGAGAAGAGGCCCCGTCACTCCGATTTTGGGCGCGGAAAGTCTGATGATTTCCGGTTCGGGCCGATTGCGGCGCGTGCATCGGCCCCGAGTGACGCAGCGCGCGCCGTTCATGGCTTCCGCGTCCTCGGCTATCGGAAGTAGCCGGATCGAGCCGTAAAAGGTCACCGTGTTAACGAGATCCGTGGCACGAGAGACTCGGGCGGGCACGCTCGTGGCCGGCAGAAGCCCGTCGGGAGCAATCCGACCGATTCGGGCGGAATGCGCGACCAATCCCGCGGCCACGGCGCCTTCTACATGCGGGGAGATTACGCGACGCCGCGTGCGGGTCGTCGAGACCATCGCGCGGCGTCCGCGTAGTCCCCACGCGATCTCGCCCGCGCCCCTCTCCTCCGCGGTTCACTCGCTCGACGCTAACCTAGCCGCCATGGGGGATCGCGATAACCGCTCGGAAAGGGTGTCCCGGCTGCTGCTGAAACACCGCGCCCCGCTCTACGGATTCATATTTTCGTGTCTCCGCAACCACTCGGATTCTGACGATGTGCTGCAAGACGTCGCACTCGCCGTGACGCAGTCGATCGACGCCCTGCGTAACGACGAAGAGTTCCTGCCGTGGTCCCGTGAGATCGCGCGGCGTCGGGTCCTCGCCCATTTCGAGCGGAGCCGCCGTGCGGACGCCATGCCGCCCGAGCTTGTCGACGCCCTGTATGAGTCGTCGTTTCGCCTCGAAACGAGGGTAAGCCTCAACGAACGGACGATCGCGTTACGCGAGTGCTTAAGCGACCTGTCGCAGCACGCCCAGGAGCTGATCGCGAAGCGGTACGATGGGAGCGTGGCGGACGTTTCCGACTTGGCCAGCCAGATCGGCAGAACCCGTTCGGCCACCTACGGTATGCTCAAACGCATTCGAAAAGCCCTTCGCGATTGTGTGGAACGAAAGACCCGCGGACTCGACGGGAGCTAGAAGGCCTCGCTCGAGTGTTGCGACCCCCCTGCCCTGTACGGGCCAAGGCTTCCGACCTGATTCATGACTGACGATTTGGCTTGGTGATGTCGCCCATGAAACCGTCGCCGGGGGACTACGATCTGCTCCACCTCTACCTCGACGTCGGCCTTTCGTCCGACGAGCGGGGCGACCTTGAGGCGCGTCTCCTCCAGGACCCCGAGCTGCTGGATCGTCTGTCGCTCGCGGCCATCGATGAGGGGGTCGTTGCCGAGTGGGCGAGCACCCAAGCCGCGTTCTCGATCGGCCCGCTCGCCCAGTTGGCCGCGGATCGCAAGCGAATGGGGACGGCCCCGGTGGCGTCGCGGGCCGCGCGGGGCTCGGCGCTTCTGCTCCTCGGCGCGGTGGCCGCGGCGCTGGTGATGCTGGTCGTGTTTCCGACTGACAGCGACAACGATCTTTCGTTCGCGGTGCTGAGCCGGCAGGCCAAGGCGCGATTCTCGGACAGCGGACTCCGCCCTCACGAGGGAGACCAGGTCAACGCGGGTGATCAGCTCACGCTCGTTCACGGCTTCATCGAGTTGAGCTACGAGAGCGGCGTGCAGTGCGTCCTCGAAGCCCCGTCGACGTTCCAGATACCGTCGAGCGGTCGGCTCGACCTGCTCATGGGGGCCGTCTCGGTCGACGTGCCGCCGGGCGCGGAGGGGTTTCAGGTGCACGGGCCGAGCGGCGTCGTGACCGACCTCGGAACCCGCATGGCGGTTCGTGTCGGCGAGGCAGGCGACACAACGCTCCACGTGGTGGAAGGCAAGGCGACGCTCCGGGCGGCCGACCTCCCCGACCACGAGACGATCCTCGGCGAGGGCACGGCCGCCACGGCGTTCAGCGCCTCCTCGAACCCTGAGACGGTGCCGCACGACGCCACGATGTTCCGCGGGCAGCTGCCCGACAGGCTGGTGTCTTACAAGTGCCGCCAGCCCGCCGAAGACGACACGCGGTTGGCCTCGCTCACCGTTCAGCGTGGCGGCCAGAGTGTTGAGTACGACGCGGATCGATTGATCCGGGCCTCGGTCACTTCGTTCCAATGCACGCCCGGCGTGCTCGCGTCCGGCGGTTACATTGTCGGCCCCAAGGCACGCGAGGCCGCCGTCGAAGCGGCGACAAGCGACGACATGTCGCTGGTCACGGGCGTCATCAACGCGGGAAGGCCGACGATGCAGCACGGCTTGCTGATCCAGCCCCCTCGGGCGACGGCCGACACGCCGGGCATCACGTTCGAGTTTTGCGAGCCTGTCGTCAATCTGCCGGGCCCCGACCTCGCGGTGTTCGACATCCAATCGGCCGTGCAGGGGTCGATGGGCGACTCGTTCGTGCTCCGGCCGCTCGATCTGAGCGATTCGCTCCGCTGTCACACGGTCGGCGCTTACGACATCACGTACGACTCGCCGCACGCCCTCCAGGTGGCGCCGTTCTATCAGCATCTGTTCGAGCGGCCGGTCCGCTCACTGCGTGATATTCGCGCGCTCGAGGGCCGATCGCAGCCCGCCGAGGTGGCGTTCAAAGCCCTGGCGGTGGCCGTCGATCTGTCGGACCTCGGCTATCCGGAAGGCGCCCGGGTCAAACAGCTGTTCCTCCAAGACGCCGGAGACGACACCGCCGAGGTCGATCCGGTCTTGATGGTCGGATTCCCGCCGGGCGACTGACCAGCGAACTAGCTGAGGTGACGGGCACCGACGCGAGTTAGACAAGGCTGCAACCCGCCGCAAGTGAGGCAACCTCGGCGGGTTAGCGGCGGGTCGAAGTCTGCAAGGACCAAGCAACTTCGGCAGACTCGAAGGGCCGCCTAGGCGATGGACGCCAGCAACTGGTGGACGAGAACCTGGTGACGCGAATGCGGTTCACGGTGAACTCGACTGTCGCGCTAACCGTGTCGGCGGCGTACTGACGCCGACGTGCCGGCCAGCAACAGAAGCGTCACCGCCGACGGCTCGGGGATGGCGACTGACGCGGTGACGGCCGTGGCCCCGAAGTTAGCGACCCAAACTCCGTAGTCGTCGGAATCGATGACGCCGTCGAGGTCGCCGTCCGCAGCGAGGTTCGTGGTCGAACCGAGGTTGTCTCGGTAGACCGTGTAGTCGGCCGCATCGACAACGCCGTCTCCGTTGTAGTCGCCAGCGACGCCCGCGACGAACAGCGCGACGCGGTTCGCCTCGTAGATCACGTCGAGTGCGAGTCCGCCGCCGATCGTCGGCAGGGCTTCGGTCGCGAACACGCCGGTCACGCCGCCGACCGCGTTGATCAGGTCAAACTCGTCGCCGGCGGTGACGCCGGCCAGGTCGCCGGCCGTGACGCTCAGGGCGCCGTTGAGGAAGGCCCCTCCCTCGACCGTCAGGGCGGGGGCGCCCGAGGCGGACGCCACCTGCAGGTTCACCAAGCCGGTCGAGGAGAATTGCACCTCGTCGATCGTCGCGGCGTTGACGACGGTTAGCTCACCGCCGTTGTTGTTGACCTGCCCGCCGACGACAGCGTCGATCAGGATCAGATCACCACGGTTATCGATCACGTCGATGGCGGCCGTCGCCTCGGTGATGACCGTCGTGCCCGAGTTCACGCTGATGCTCGCTGAGATACCGCCCCGTGTGACGCTCAACACGCCGCCCGCGTTGACATTCAGCTGGTCGGAGACGTTGATCGTCTGGTCCGCATCGATCACCAGCGTCGAGCCGAACAGACCGGTCGGGCTCACCTGGACGCTCGCGTTGGTGAAGTTCAGCGTGCCGGCGTCGAAGTCGATCTCGGCGAAGCTGGACGCCAAGATCGAGCCGACGCTCAGCTCGCCCCCGTTCACACGCAGGCGGACCGTGTCCGGATCGCCGTCAACCTGCAGCGAGGCGAAGCCATCGACGGCCAAGTGCTGGCCGGCGTTCAAGACCTGGGGACCGCCCCCGAAGATGACGGCGAGTTCCGCGTCGGAGATCGTGCTGCCGGCGGGGTCGGTGTAGCGGAGCGTGCCGCTGTTGAAGTTGACGGTGGGGTTGCCCGGCCGCTCGCCGAAGTCTTGGAAGACGAAGTCGTTGGCGGCAACCTCTCCGCCGTTGAGGTTGATGACGCCGCGGTCCTTGAGCACCATCGTGCCGGCGACGTCGATCGTGCCGTTCGCTTCGGCGTTCAGCGTGCCCGAGCCGCTGCTTGCTTGGCTGCCGCTCACGGAGAGGACCTCTGTGCCGGCGATGAAGAGGTCGCTGTCGAGCCGCCACTCAGCCTGCTGACCGCCGCCGCCCACTGTGGCGGTACCGAAGCTCCCCGTGTACCTGCCGACGTATCCGAAGCCGGCGGTCGTCACGACGCCGCCGTCGGAGACGTTCATCGTCCCGGTGGCGGCGCCGTTCCCCGGCAAGTCGTCGCCGAGCGACAGATAGCCGCCTACCTCGAGGCGAGAGCCGGCGCCCATCACGTTGATCGTGCCGACGCCCGATCCGTTGGAGCCCGCCTCGACGTGCTGGAGCGTCGTGATGAGGCCGCCGCCCGTGATGTCAACGATCCCCGTGGCGCCGCTGCTGGGGCCGTCGCCAACCTGCATGTAGCGGACGTCGATCCGCGAGCCGACGCCATCGACGGTGACCTGCCCATGACTGCCCGATTCGTCGGCGACCATCAGGAAGCCGCTGCTGACGACGTTGTTGTCCGTGTCGAGTTGCACGGCGTTGATCCGGCCGCCGTCGAGCACCTCGATCGTCGCTCGGTCGGTGGGCGAGCCGCCGCTGAGGCCGGCGCTGATCCGTTCGTTGCCGAAGTAATCGACCAGGCTGCCCGCTCCGGTGACGGTGAGCCGCGAGCCGTCCGCGGCGGCTCCCGAGCCGACCAGCAAGCGGTCGCTGGCGCCCCCGGTCGCGTCGGTGGCGACCCTGACCACGCCGCCGCTCTCCACGGTGAGCGTGCCAAGGGCCGCGTCGCCCACGAGCAGGCGGTTCGCGACGTTGAGGGCGCCCCCGTCGGTGACGTTCACCTCGCCCGAGCCAGACAAACCGACCACGATCGAGTCTTCGTCGGCGTCGGCGTCGAACGTGGAGCCGGCGCCGTCGATGTTCAGGGCGCCCTGGGCGCCGGTTCCGATGCCCAGGATGACGCTGTCAGCCGACGCCGCGGCGCCGCCCGTGTCGATCATGACCGTGCCGACGCCGCCCGACTCGCCATCCGAGCCTCCGATGAACCAGCCGCCGCCTGCGTTGGTGGTCTCAACCTTCGAGCCGGCGCCCTGAATGCGGAGCTCGGCCGTGGCGCCGCCGCTGTCGCCCAGCACGATCGCGTCGTTCCCCGTGCTGTTGGCGTCGGTGCCGATGCCGGTGATCTCGATCTCGCCGCCGCCGCTGACCGTGATCAGAGCAACGCCGGGCGGCGAGGATCCACTCGTGTCGTTGGTGGCGAACAGCGTATCGGCGGTGAGCTTGGTTCCGACGCCGGTGATGAGCGCTTCGCCGTCGCCGTTGTCGAGGGTGCCGAGGTTGAACGAGCCGGCGACGTTCACCTGCCCGCCGCTGCGGGCTTCGAGGTAGCCTTTGCCCGCTTCGGCGATGGTGAGGTTCCCGAGCGAACGCACCTCGGCGCCGGCCCCCGCGACGACGAGGCTGCTGGTGGCCGCGTTGAGGTCCCCCACCACGATGTTGGGGGCTGCAACGAGCCCGCCGCCCACTTCGTTGCCGTCCAGGTCGATCCCGACACCCAGATCGCCTGTCCCGGCGCCTCCGACGAAGAGCGTGCCCGTGACGACTTCCAAGGTGGAAGGCGTCGGTTCGCCAGCTCCCGTGTCGCCGAAGACCGCGACGCGGCCCGTGCCGCTTGCGGCGTCGCCCAGCACCAGGTTGCCCGCGCTGCTGCGGACCAGCCCACCCGCCTCGACCGACAGGGTCGCGGCGCCCGCGTTGCCGATCTCGATGCGGCGGGCCTGCCACTCCGAGCCCGCGCCGTTGACGGTGACGTCGCCGGTGCTGCCGGCCTGCTGCGCTACGAAGGCGTCGGGATTGGTGAAAGTGTTCTGGATGAGTTGCCCGCCGCTGGTCAGGTTCACGACGCCGGCGCCCGCGTTGCCGATGACGCTGTCTTCGGCGATGAACTGCGAGCCGGCTCCGTCGATGTTGAGCGTGCCGTCGCCGGTGGCGAGGACGCCGAGCTCAAGGTCCGCGATCGCGCCCGACGTGTCGTTGAGGATGCGGGCCAGACCACCATCGGTCACGTTGAGCGTGCCGACGCCGGCGTTGCCGATGAAGTAACCATTGCCGCTGCCGGTTCCGTCGGTGACGAGCGTCGAACCGGCGCCGGTGACCGTGACCGAGCCGGTCGAGCCGGCGTCTTCGCCGATGAACACGTCGCGCACCCGCATCTGGGCGCTCCTCTCGACGCTCAGCCCGCCGAACCCCTGCTGGCCGACGTAGAAGTCGCCGGACGTGTCCAGCACCAGCCCGTCGGTCATCGCGACGTTCGTGCCAGCGGCGAGGTCGACGCCCACCGGGTCGTCGATGCGAATCGAGCCGGTGGTGCTGGTGAGCGTGCCGCCGGTGATGCCCGAGATCTCCCAATCGAAGTCGCTGAAACGCATGTCGGAGAAGGCGCTCGCCGCGTTGGCCAAGATCGGGCTAGCGCCCGTGTCGATGTCGAAGAACAGGTCGTCGGCGCCGGTGGGCGTCTGCTCGGGGTCCCAGTTGCTGGCGGTGTCGAAGACCAGCAAGCCAGAGGTCCCCTTCCAGGTGAGGTCCGCGGCCGGCGCCACGCCCGGCATCGCCAAGCCGAAGATCGCGAGGCAGCCAAAGATTCGTTGCCGTGACATCGGGGTGCGCCTTGTTGGTGACCGGGCTTACTTGCGACGCCGCATTGTCCACGCGCTTCGAGCGAGTTGCCAATCGCATTCGGTCAAAGCGGCCCAGAAAACGAGGAAGTAACTTGCACGGAGCGGCGTCTCGCGCGTCTCCTTTCGATCTTCGAGCCGTATGCGGCCGATACATCAGCACGCTGGCGGAGAAGCCTTCGCCGCCGAGAATCTCGAGCACGCTGTCGGTCGTCGCTGATCCGGCGCTGCCAGTCGGCCTTTAGCTTGACACGCGTTACCGCAATCAAGGGGCGAATGTGTTCGACGGATACGCTCAGCCCGTCTGCGTCGACGCCGGGCGACGGGACGTCCCCGCCGACTGAGAGGTCGCCGAAAATCTGTCCCGCCTCGACCAGCTCGGCCGCCCCCGCTGCGGACGAACCAGTGATCGCCGTGTCGGCAATCATCACCGTGGAAGACTCCAGCACTACGCACCTTCGGACCGCACCGAACTTCGTAAGCGAAGGGCGTTCCGCATCTTTCCATTGAAGTCGCGACGCAAGTCGGGTGCGCCGTGCGGCTTGCCGCGACGCCTATCGAACTCGATCCCGCTTTCTTTCGCAGCTCAATGCAAAACGCGTACGACGGAGGCTTTGCCGAGCGGTTGGGTTCTACTCGCGATGCATAGTGGCCCAACGATCCAACCGCCCTTGTGCCCCACTTGTTTCAACAGCGACGTCGCATCGCTTTGAAGTGGAATCGCCAGCGGCGATGTCCTGCTAGTGCCGCCAACAAAGGCGACACGTAGCGAGGCATCAACTCGGGTGAAAATGCATCCGGGCTCGTGGTGCGTCGAAAGACGCATTAGCTCCTCCACCCGCAAGCCCGTCGCGTATAGGAGCCGAACGAACCTCCCCCACTCGCCAGCGTGTTGGCCTACGATCCTTGGCAGTACGGCGAGAAGCCGCTCAACGTCGGGGTGGGCTTCGTTCATCGGCGATTCGTGTGGCGAGAGAAGAGGCCTATCTCAGGCGATTGGCGTGGTGGAGGCGTCGCTGGGCAACCGTGATTGCGACGACAAGCACGACACTCGACGAAGGCTCTGGGATCGCATCGACTGAAGCCGCCAGGGCGTCGCGCCAGATCGTGTAGTCGGCGAGATCTACGACGCCATCGCGGTTGCCGTCGGCGAATGATCCGTCAGTGCGGCCGAAGTCAGCTACCCACCGGTCGTAGTCCGCTTCATCGACGTCGCCGTCGAGGTCGTAGTCGCCATCGCGCGTGTCGATGATCAACGCGGGCCGGGCGTTCAGGTCGGCAAACTCACTCGTAAAAAAGTCGATGCCGTTAGTGCCATTGGTGAAGGGAAGTAGAGCCCATCCACGGTTAACGAGCGACCCGTCGAGGTACTTCTCGACAGTGCTTGTGACGTCGATCTCCAACGTGCCGATCGGCACGTTGGAGGAACTGCTATTGTTGGCCCCAATAGTATCGACCGCCTCGGAGCCGGCCTCGACGTCGTTCGCTTGAACGCCGCCGCCGAGACTCGCCCACGTGCTGAACTCATTCCAGCCGACGAGCATGTCGTGCACTGTGAACCCGCTGCCGGGGTTCGTGACCTCGATCGCCAGCGTGGCCGACTCGATACTGGCGCCGACGGGCAACTGGCCAGGTCCGTCGCCAATGATATCGTCGAAGCGGATCAGCACGTGGTTGGGGAAACCGCTGTCCGACCCGTCGATGCTAATCGAGTCAGCCTGTCCGTTGCCCGAGTCGCCGCCGCTACCGCGGAGTTCTTTGTCGGACGTGCCCATATAACCCGCCACCCCTTCTTGGAAGAGGAAGTCCGGCGGCCTGTTGTCTGCGTTCGGATCCGGCGGAAGAATGATCGGCGCCAACCGATCCGCGTAGTCGATGGCAAACTCGAACTCACTGGCGAAGCCGCCTACCGTGTCGATGCGTTCTGTCTGGAACTGGTCGAGCACCGGCGAGTAGGTCTCGAATCGCAATCGGTCTGCGGCGATATCGAACTCGATCAACCGCAGCCAGCCGTTCCCGCCGTTGGCGTAGTCCTGGTAGTCCTGAAGCACCTCGAACACAGGCCGGCCCGCGTCGTTCGTGCTCACCTGGTGATACTCGCCGTCGTTGAAGCCGCCAGCGCCGTGATTGTGTCCATTGAGAACCAAGAACACCTGGTCGTTGCGTCGGATCAACTGATCCCATAAGGCTTCGCCGGCGCTGCTGCGCCCGGGGTTGGGCGAGTCGTCGATGTAGTCGTGCGTGCTGAGAATGATCGGCGTGTCCGGATTCGCGTTGATGACCGACTGAGCCCAATCGACGGGCGAAGGCGAGCGGAATGGTGCGTTGATTGTCGGCTGCCACTCGAGTGCCAGGTGCAGGAAGTCGTACCCGCCCGCGCTGAAGCGTTGAAAGCTGTTGTTTCCGCTCGGGTCGGCGCCGCCGTACCAGTCGTACGAGGCGAACCGCTGCGGCCCAAAGAAGCTGACGTAGTTCGCCGTGTCCGTCGTCTTCTGGCCGGTCTGGGCGTAGTCGTGGTTGCCGGGAAGCACAGAGTACTTGACCACGTCATCCAGCACGTCCATCGACGTGTCGGCACGGTTCCACTGCGTCAAGTTCGTGCCCGTGCTCACCATGTCGCCAAGGTGAGTCACGAACTGGATGTTGCGGGGGTTGCCATCGATCTGGATCTGATCAGCGACCCACTGAGTCTGTTGCGTGAACAGCGGGGCATTGCTGCTGCTGTTCACGTAGTTTTGTGTATCTGGCAGGGCGACCACCGTGAAAGATTGCCCCATTGCACTCGTTTGTCCGCAGGCAAGGACCGCGATTGCTAGTGTTAGCGTGGTACGCATGGTGGGAGCGCCGATAGGTCGTTCAGAGTGATGGTGTCGATTCTGATTTGGCGAGGGCGGCGTTCGCGTTGGCGGCAATACGCCTGGCCTCGTTCGTACGAGTCGCGTTCAGCCGATTACTAGCGGCCGTGAGACTCCTGGCCTCGAGGCGGCGGAGCACGTTGGTTGCTGCCTCCAGGGCATCCGCGTACGCGCCGCGGGCGAGGTTCAGTTCGGCGCTAAGCAACCGCCAGCCGACGGCGGATGGCGCCCGAGCCAACCCTGCTTCGATCGCGATCTCAGCCTGCGTGTGACGGCCAGCGGCGATCAATGCTTCAACCCATCGGCGCTCGAGCGCCGCATTGGGCTGAAGCTTTAGGGCGCTTTCTAGCGCGGCGATTGCTTCCGCATGCCGCTCTTGGCGACTCAAGAGGCGCGCGTGCTGCAGCACCCAATCGGCCTCTGGCCTACCGGTATGGCATGCTCGCGCGTAGGCGTTGCAGGCTGCGGCGATCTGCCCCAGCTCTGCCTGAGCACGACCCAGCATCGCGTCGAACGCGGCGCTGGCGTGATCGTCGTTGGTCAACTCGGCGGCGGCTCGCGACGCCGTGACGACCGCGTCGAAGTCCCCGGCGTTCAGGAGGGCTCGGCACAATCCGTACCTCGCTGCGACATCCTTCGGGTCGAGAGCGACCGCCGCGCGGAAGTCGCTCACGGCCGCATCGACCTCGGCGAGGGCGAGGTGCTCGTCACCCCGTTTGGCAAGAAGCTCCGCCCGCGCACCTTTGCGAGCCAGCTGCAGCGTCAACGCCTCGACGCGGTGCTCAGGGGAGTCGTGTGCGGCTGCCGTGCTTGTAAGCAACAACACCGCGCTGGCGGCCGCGCGAAAGACGCCACAGTATCGGCTAGTCGAACAGCGAATCATCGCTGTTTCTCGATGACTAGGCCGGCGAATCGCACCGCACCACCCGGCGAGGTGGTAACGCCGAGGCGTCCGGCGGGGAGCCCACTCGGCAGGTTGATCGTGTATTCCAGCTCGTCGTTCAGCTGCACTTCGATAATTCGCGCCACCGGCTCGAGCTCGATCTTGATGGGGTGATCGAAGTTCAGCTCGACCTTGCGGCTGGTGATGACCTCCGATTCGCCGTTGCTCTCCACCCGACGGAGCGACGCCGTGCTTGCAATCGGATCAATCTCGTAGCAGTAGTGGCTCCCCTCGGCGTCGTAAGCCAACACCAAACCCGCGGGCGAGCGGTCGCCGGCTGGGAACTCGAGCCACGTCTCACACTCGCTTACCCGACCGTCAAAACCTTTATAGACAGCCATCGTCGGCGTGCTGGCCGACGCGGCAAGTTCCGCGTGGCTCCATGACTCGCCGGCGCGCTGCTCGATCCGCATCTCGCGGTCGGTGGGTGTCACGGTCCAGTCTGCGGGCGGCTTGCCCGCATCGGCGGTGTCCCAGAAAACGCGGAGCTCAGTGATGGCGTCAGGATCGTGCTTAGGTTGCCATGGGTCAGCCAGCGGCGTCAGCTCGACGGCACCGCGTTTCACCACGGTGAACGTGTCTCGCACTTCGCCCGACTTGTTGATCATCGTCCCGTTGAGCGTGTCACCATCGACGTCGAGCACGAGCGAGCCATTCTCAACAATGATCTCACGCATGATCGGCATTGTCCCTTTGCGGCTCACGCCGGCACCTCCGTGACCCGCCACGATGGCTACGGTGCCGCTGTGCGGCGTGAGGCCGGCGCTCTTGCGGTAGGCGCCGTCGCCGTCAGGGCGGCCGTCCCCGTCATCGAGCACCACGCCGTCGGCCGTTGTCGGAGTAGTGTAGGCACCGTCGATAAACATGCTGCGCTCGTAGATGTGGGAGTGCCCGCCGAGCACTAGGTCAACGCCTCCCGCCTCGAGGATTGGCATCAGGTACGTGCGCATCTCAATGAGCTGACGCTCGCGATCGCTGTCGTGAGAACCTTTGGTGTATGGCGGATGATGCCAAAAGGCGATGAGCCAGTTCGCGTCCGTTTCCTCGAGATCAGCGACCAGCCATTGGGCCATCGCTCCCTGCGGCGTGCGGTCGAGGTCGTGCGACTCGAGGCAGACAAAGTGCATGTCTCCGACATCGAACGAGTAGTACGCTTCGGTGCCGGATGGCAGCCCGCCCGCCTCAGCCGACTTGGGAAGAACGTAGGCGTCGTAGTAAGGACCGAACTGCGAGATGCCACGCGAGGTGTGGCCCTCGTGGTTGCCCATCGTCGGCCAGCAAACCGTGTTGCGAAGCGTCCGCTGGTAGACGTCGAAGAAATTCCGTTGAAACTCTCGATCGGCGCCGTCGCCGTAGGCCATGTCGCCCAAGTGTAGGTACAGATCGAGCGGGCGCTCTGTTTCGGCGACGTACCTCTCCATCGCTTCGAAGACACGGCGTTGATCGCCGCCACCGGTGCCGGAGTCGCCGACGACCCAGATCCGAGCGTCCGCCTTCGAGCCTTGGGGCGGATGCGTCGCGATGTAGTGGTCGGCGTCGCCGCCGGCGATCCGGCGGTCGCCGTCGTACACGGCGTAGTAGTACTTGGAGCCGGGCTTCAGGCCTTCAATCGTTGCTTCGAACTGATAGGTGTCACCGGGTGTCGAAGGCTCCGGATCGGTCGGCGAACGCTCCGCCGCAATTGCGAACGGCTCGTCGTAAAGCAGCTGCTCTCGCTCGAAGCCGCGAGACGACAGGGCCGCAACGTCGGCTGACACGCGCGTGACGATGGCGTCGGTATTCACCACTTGATCGAGCCGGCTTACCGTGTCGCCGTAGCGGAGTACCGGCCTGGATTCGCCGACTGTCCGCCAAACAACGGTTATCGACGTGGGCGTCGATAGCTGCAGGTAGGGGCCGCGGATGAGTTCGGCCGCGCCAACGCCGGTCGACGCGAACACGACCACCAGCACGGTCGCGCATTGAACGCCAGCACGGGTCATCAAGCCGAAGCGACCATCGTCAGACATAGCGAGTCCGTAGTAGCAGCGGGCAAAGAAAACAAACGCGGTCTCTCTCAACGCCGAGAGAGACCGCGTGGAAAACTCAGGTCGAATGCATCCGCGTCATTCAGCCACGCCGGCGGCAAGCGATCCCGGCGAGGCCGAGCATCACCAACACAGCGGTCGTCGGCTCCGGTACCAGGATCAAACGGATCGTGGCGACCGACGGCAGCGGCGAGAACTGACGCTGGAACAACGCGAAGAAGTCTTGGCCGTCGGCCAGCGTCGCACTGATGGTGCCCGCCGAGAACGGGACGTCGCCGGGACCGAAGGGGATGCCGTTGATCACGAAGTCCTTGCCGACGATCTCGATGATGCTGTTCGAGAGAGCCTGCAGGCTGGCGGAGCCATAACGCCCCCGCTCAATCCGAACGACACCGCCCAAGGCGGCGTTGACGTCGAGTGTTTCGGCGGTAGCCGGTGACAACAACATCTCACCCCCGTCGACGTTCACGACGAGGTCGTCGGCGACGAGACTCTTGAATCGGACCTCACCGCCAATGCGAGCGTTCACGGTCAGGTCGCCGAACCGTGCTGTCTCAGTGAATTCCACGACACCACTATTGTTGGCGGTGATCTCGAATTCGGCGTCGGTTGCGGTGCTAGTTGTCAGATCGCCGATGGTGATGGTGGAGCCGGTAGCCGCGCCGAGCGCCTCTTCCACCTCGGCGGCCGCTGCGTTCACCACAGCGCCGTCCACCGCTTCGATAGCCCCGAACGACCCATTCGTGATCGTGGTGGTCGACGTACCAGACGCCTCGATGGCATCGCTTACCGAGAACTGCTCGATCACCACCTGAGCGTTGTCCGCGACAACCAAGTCGTCGCGCACCTCACCACCCGTGAACAGCGCGGTCGTGTCGTCGAAGAACTGGAGTTCATCGTCGAAACGCCCCGAGGTCACCTCAAGGCGCGACGTGCTTTCGAAGAAGGCGTCGTCATCGATGCGGCCGCCGTTCATGAGGACGCGGGCGTTGCCGGAAATCTCCAGGTCGTTGCCGACGAAACCGGCGATGTCGACCGTCGCGTCGCCGCTGGCAACGATCGAGTCGGTGGTGAGCGAGCCATCCGCCATGTTAACGATCGAGTTACCCGTCACGACGATACTCGGCGCGTCAACAGGCACTGGCTCCATCTCGAACACCGGATTGCCCATCCCGTCGAGGACCGGCATATCCATGTCATCGAGCTCCGGCACCGGGTTGCCGTCGTCGTCGAGCACCGGCGTCATCACGATGGTGCCGTCCGGGTTCAGCTGCCAGCCGACCTGGCCGTTGGCGCCGATGTTGACAGTCGTCGGCAGCGGGTCGACGCTGTCCTGGACCAAGATGTCGATCGAGGGAATGTCGATCGAGTTAACGGCGCCGTTTTCGTAGATGTCCTGCGCCACGGCGCTGGACGAAGAAAGCGCGAGCAATGCCACTGTGGCGGTTGCCAGCGCGAACACTCGGGAAAGCATAGGTCTCTACCTCGGTTGATGATCAAGTTGCAGATCGCATAAACCGAGCGAGACGGTCGCGATCGTTAACAGTAGCCACTCCGTTGATGGTCTGATTGCCTTTTCTTCGTTCCGCTTTCTAGCCCACTGTCTGATCTTGCCGCCCACTCAGAACGCGGTGTCGTCGATGATCTCTTCGCCATTCCGTGTGCCCAGCGCGATGTAGACTTCCATGTCGATGTCTTCGTTGAGCCACTGAACACTGCCGTCGCAAAGAGCGAAGTTGGCGCCGCCGCTGTGCCAGCTGAACGCACAGTCGTCGTCCTTGGGCTGGTTAGCGCCGGTGTACTGACCAGGGACGATGAAATCGCGGAAGCCCACCTCGGACTTCGGCGAGATGTTGCACCCGATGGGGGCGTCTTCGTCTGTTTTGAACAACGTCGATTCGTCGCTTAGAGCGGCCCCAATCCAGACCGGCCACTTGTCCGGCTTCTCCTCCGAGCCGAGTTGCTCGATCAAGTAGTATGAAGATTCGCCGAGCATAATCGTATTTGAGAGTCCGTCGATTACGTTCGCCGGCTTGACCTCAAACACTTTGGACGCGACCTCACCCTCTTCCCGATTGCCAACGCCGTTGGTGTAGTCGTCTAACGAGTTGGCGTTGTCGCACCGATGCATGCAGATACCGCGGTCGTTCCAGCCGGATGAGCATTTGTAGTCCGCAGTGGCGTAGCCGTTGGCAAAGTCTTCGGGCGTGTCTTCATACCCCTCGGCCTTATCGAGCAGCTGCGACGATGGGCAGCGGAACGTTGGCAACAACTGGTCGCCGCCCGGCCATACACTAACCCCCAATTGAGCTGGTCCGACTCGGAGGATGTTGGGCGTCGGGAACATTGCCTGCCACCGCCGACTTAACTGAGACTTATCCCAAACGATGTCGTAGAGCGCCTGTTCCTCGAGATACGGCAAGATGTAGGTGACCCACCCAAAGCCATTTTGGCAGAAGTTCACGCCGCTCTCGCCGTCTGGCGATGCTGACGAGTCGAACTGCTCGGGGTCACCACCGGCAACCCCGATCGGGTACTGCCCCTTCACGTCGACGTACGAGATCATCGCCAACGCATCGTTCCGAAGATTGCTCTTGCACTGCGACCGTCGGGCCGCCTCGCGGGCGGCTTGAACGGCAGGCAGCAGCAACGCGACCAAGATGCCGATGATGGCGATGACCACCAGAAGCTCGACCAAAGTGAAACCACTTCGGACACCGATATGTTTGCCCCGGAACATTGCTTCCTTTGCACTCGTTGCGGAAGGAGTCGGTGAGACGACGATTCGCTCAGCCACGACGGCGAGCGATCAGACCACCAACAAGAATCAGAATCCCGGCCGACGGCTCGGGAACGGCGGACGAGCTGGAACCGGTTCCATCACCCCAGGTGTCGAGCAAGAAGTTCAACTCGTCGTTGTTAACGAACGGCTCGGTGAAGTTGTTAACCCACTCGGCGGGAACTGAGCCCTCGCCCCAGTTGTCGAGCAGCAGGTTGAGATCGGTGTTGTTCACTTCGCCGCTGGCGTCGAAGTCGCCCGCGAACAGCTCTACGTCTGCTCCCACGAACAGCACATTGCCCTGCACGGACTCCTGGCCGATGAGCGAGAATTCAAGCGACAGGTCGGTTTCATCGACTAGCTTGGCCGGGTCGATCGCCTCGCCGATATCGAGGCTGCCGCCGTCTTTCGCCAAGAAGGCCGAACCGAGCAGGTTGCCCTCACCGATGCGGGTTGTGGAGCCCGGCGAAGCCTGCCAGCCGCCACCAACGCCCTGCGAAACCTCCAGCGGAACCCAACCGTTCTCATCGAGCACACCCCCCTCGATGTCGCCGGGGTTCGAAAGGATAAGGTACGAGTCGATGGTCACGTCGAACTCGGACTGATTGACCAGTTCGGCGGAGCCGGTGCCGCGATCGACGATCAGCGTGATGTTGTTCGCGATCGAAAACTCGACGTCACCGGTGAACACGCCATTGCCGGGCGAGCTGTAGGTGAAATCGAACGTCGGCTCTTCCTCGGCGAATGCCGTCGGAGCGAAGGGGACGTAGGCGGCGCCGAGATCGATGGTGCCGCCTTCGGGAAGCGTCAAGCTGTCTTCGAGAGCGACCTCGGATAGGACGTTGTCGACGGTGATCATCGGATCGGCGTTCGGCGTGCCGCCTTCCACCCACCCCGGAGTCGAGGCGCCGGTGAGGCTCGACCACGTTGACCGTTCAAAGAGATCGGCCGCGGCGTCAAACAGGTAACCGTCGATTGTTAGGGCGGAGCCGCTGTCGTTGCGCAGCTGTGTGGCTCCGGTGCGGGGGTTGATCACGACGCTCAGGTCAGCGTCGGAGGCGGCGTCGGCCGGCAGCGCCGTCGCCGCCGTCAACATTCCGCAGAGCATGCTAGCCAGGGTGAAACGCATGATGTTGGTGTCCTCGGGCAAGGCGTTGTGCTTATCGGAGAGCGACGCCGGCTTGACGTCGCCTAGGTTTATCGCGGAAGGGATTGCTGGGCCTCCGCGTCGCCTGTGCGACGCGGAGGCTCGTCGTGAACTCAGCCGTTGCGGCGACGACGGGCGGCGAAGCCCGCTGCGGCAACAAAGGTCAGCACGGCGGTCGTCGGTTCAGGAACCGCGAGCGCCTCGGCGAGCGACATGTTTTGAGCGTCGACGAAGAGCTCCTTGAAGCGAAGGAAGTCTGCCGAGTCGACGTCGCCATCGAAGTCGAGATCGCCGGTGCTGCCGACGCCTACTGGGCCGTCGATCTGCCCGCCGAACGCCTGCAAGAACAGCTCGTAGTCGGCTAGGTCGGTGGCGCCGCTCAGGTTGAAGTCGGCCGGACCACCGGGGCCTGCAATGTCGATGATCAACTTCGGACGCAAGCCGATGCCATCGAGCGCGATGCGGTTGGGGATGATCGTGCCTTGGGCGTCTTGCAGCTGCTTCAATCCGAGGGGCAGCCCGTCTCCGGCGATCAGCGAATCGAACAGAGCGAGGTTGTCGCCTGTGAGATCAAGATCGCCCTCGAACAGACCGCTGCCACCGTTTTGCCCCGTTTCTTGGCCTTCGGCCTCCGACGTGAAGATGTCCCAGCCGTCGGTCGTGTTGTTGCTGATCGACCATCCCTGAGCCGGGGCGCCATCGACAAGCCAATCGATGACGGTGTCGGTGACTTCCGTGGAGATGAAGGAGGCGTTGAACGCGTCGACGAACGAGATCTCGTTGGCGATCACCGAGTCATCAAGAATGTCGAGGATGTTCTCGGAGTCCTGGTCCGTGATCGTGTCCTCTTCGTCGGCGATCGCGATCGTGGTCGTGCCACCGCCGAAGGTGCTGAACGTGACCTCTGCGCCCTCGGTGCTCTCGAAGTAGATCTGACGACGATTGGTGCTGGGGTTGATCTCCGTCGTCGCGACCTCGTCTTGGTAGCCGAACGGGTCGTTGAACGGACCGGCCGGATCGATGATCTCGTCCGGGTAGACGAACGTGCCGAACTGGTCGGTCAGCGTGAAGCCCTCCGGCGAGAACTGCGGCCCATCGGCGGGGCCGAACGGCCACTCGACAAACGTGTTGTTGATGCCGATGTCGCCAAGCTCGTTGACGGTGTCGCCCCAGGAGTCGTCCTCTTTCCAGAACTCACCGGTCTTGTTGTCCTCGCGGATCACCTGGTGGAAAGCGATCTGTGCGTCGCCGGTGGTGCCGCTCGCTTTCCAGTACTCGAGGCGAGCGTTGGCGATCGTGAGCTGGCCGCCCTGGACGCCCGTGGCGACCGCCTGCGGCAAGCCGGCGAGCAGGTCGTTGAAGCGGATGGCGCCTTGTGCGACGTTGCCGCCGTCGCTGCCGTCAACCGTCATCGTCGTATTTTCGCCGAGCGTGCCGCCTGACGACGTCAGGTCGGCCGACGTGAACTCAGTGTCGTCGGTGCCTGTGTACTCGGCGCCAGTAAACGTCTGAACGCCGCCCTGAAAGCCTCGGACGGGTGTCCCGTTCTGAAAGACGTAGCTGGTCGTTTGCGCGAACGCCTGCGGCGTAGCCGCCAGGGCGATCAACGCGAGAAGCTTCTTGTTCAACACGGTGTGTACCTCGTGGGCGGATGTTGGCTTCTTGAGATCCGGCCTTTCCCGGCCGGCTATCTATCACTGAGACTGAGCGTTGGCCCCAACGGGTTGAGGCCTGCTGCTAGGAACGGCGACGCGGCAGCAGAGCGACGCTAGCCAGAGCAAGCAGAGCCGTGGTCGGCTCAGGTACCCCGGCAACCATCAGGGCGAACGAGCCGGCGCCGTTGGCCGTCTCGAAGGCGTCCTTGAACAGGGCGAAGTCCTTCAGGTCGACGTCAAAGTCGAAGTTGAGGTCGCCGTTCAGACCTCGCTCACGCGACGGGTTACGCGAGCCGAGCCGGCTGCGGAGCGTCTCGAAGTCGAGGGCGTCAATGCTGCCGTCGAAGTTGATGTCGCCATTGGCGCCGAGCACCACGCGGAGCTGCGGGCGAAGCTCAACCTCGGTCAGGTTGAGACCGTTCGCATCTTGGTACTCGGCTACAAGGGCGCCCTCGGCTTCGCTGAAATCACCAGCGGTTGCGAACGAGTAGTCCGAGCTGTAGACGTCCCAACCGTTGCCCGAAGTGCTGTTGATCGCCCAGCCCGCGTTGGGCTCACCGGCCAGATACTTGCGGAGCGAGTCGGTCACCTCGATCGAGACGAAGTCGTTCGCTACGGTGTTGAACTCCTCCAGCAGCAATCCGTCGGTCGGATTGGACGGGTCCTCCGAGGACGTCGTCGCCTCGGCAAGCGGGCCGAGCACCGCGCTGTTGTTGCTTGTGACGATCGGGTCGAACGGGATGATCGCCTGCGTCGGCTCAATCGGGTTGGCAACGCCAAAAACCGTGCCGCCAAGCGACTGCCAAGAGTCGTCCTCACGCCAAACGCCCGGGGCTCGGCCGCGATCAAAGTCTTCTTGCGGGTCGCAGAGCGAGGCGTCGCCGCCGATCGACGGATCGGAGCAAGGCGTGCCCTGGTCGGCGCCGAGCACGCGGTCGAGTGTGACGCGGGCATCGGGGGCAGTGACGCTGCGGACGTAGAAGATCACGTCCGCGAAGAGGACTTCCGAACCAGGAGCGACTTGCCCGGCGCCGTTGCCGATGACGTTGTCAAAGCGGATGGCGCCCTGCGTACGACCCGGCTGGCCGGGGATGTCGCTGTCCGCCTGGTCAACGCTGATGCGAATCTCGTTACCGCGGACACGGCCGGTCTCTTGCAGCAGAAAAGCGTTGGTCGGGTCGGTGTCGCGGAACTCCGTGTCAACGGTGCCGTTGTAACCATTGGCGCCGTCCTGGAACGTAAGTACCTGTGCGTTAGCGGCCGTCCCTACCAGGACAAAACCGCCGAGCAGCGCGGCCTTAGCCGCTCGTTTTGCGAATCGGTGGAGCACGCGTTTCCCCTCGAAGTCGATGGATCAATGCTGAAGCATGCTCAGAGCGGCATTCACGCGCCGCTGCTATGAGCAACCGCCGATAGACTACGAACGCTTCCCACCGTGTCTACACGCGAGACCAGTCATTTAATGAATCTTCATGGAACCCAAACGTGGCGCTCACACAGTCACCGCGCGTGTCGCGAAACCCGCGTTGCGCGGAACAGTAGGCGCTCTGGGGTCACGTTAAGATTTGAAGTGCGCGACAATCAGTTTGCTTCCAGGCGCATCAGACCAGACGCCGTGCGCACGTAAAGCGACCGTCCTAGCGGCGCCGGTGTCGCGTAGACGTCTTCGTCGAACTGGTTCTCCGCGATGACGCGGAGACGCTCGCCCGGTTCCGCGACGACGGCTTTGCCGCGTTCATCGAAGACGTAGAGTCTGCCGCCCGCAAGAATCGGCGAGGCGCTTACCGGGCCGCACAAGCGTTTTTTCTCGAGCAGCTCGCCAGTCGAGGTGTCGAGCCGCGTGTAGACCCCGCGGTCGGACATCATGTGCAGAGAGCCGTCGTGCGCGATCGGTGAAGAGATGTAAGGCACGCCAGTGGATGACGTCCACCGAATGTCACCGTCGAGGGAATCGCAGTTGATCGCCAGCAGTTGCGCGTCGCGACCACCAGCGACAAGCAGCGTGTCGCCGTCTTCGCAGATTGCGCTAACGGTCTTCTCCGCCGGTCCTGGAACCCGCCACAGCTGCTCGCCCGACTCGGCGTTGAACGCTGTGGTCGTCGACGCACCGGAGACCACAACGCATCGCATCCCGGCCATGGTCGTTAGGTGCGGGGGCGAGAAAGAACGCACCGCTGTGCCGGTAATGGTTTGCCAGATCACCTCGCCCGTTGCTACTTCGAGCTTGGCGACGAATGACGCCGGATCGTCTTGCAGACCGGCGAGGTAGACGGAACCCTCGTCGATGACCGGAGGGCTGTGGAGGCCATGCCGCGAGACAAAAGGGCCGAGCTCTCGCCGCCACCGCAGTTCGCCATCAACGGACACCCCAGCCACGACGTAAGTGGCATGCTCGCAGAAGGTTACGACGATTGTTTCCCCATCGCACGCCGGCGTTGAAGACGCCGGTGTGTTATTGGGGTGCATCGGTTCTTCGGGTGCTCTGAGCACCTCAGTCGACCATAGCTGTTCTCCCGTTTCTGCGGCGAACGCAAGGACGACGCGCGCCTCGGTCGACGCGTCGTAGGTGGTGAGAAACACCCGATCGCCGACGACGATTGGCGAGGAATGACCTGTGCCCACAACTGGCGTACGCCATCGGATGTTCTCGTTTGCCGACCATCGAACAGGCGGATCGGCGGAGGCTGCAATGCCGTCGCAGTTGGGTCCACGCCAGCAAGGCCAGTCGATCGACTGCGCATGCGACGAGCACGTCAAGACCGCGGACGCGAAGACGACGATCGTGGCAACACGGGCGAGCAAGCGCAGCATCAAGGTGATGACCTCGAGAATGACGAACGAGTCTCCGAAACGGCCGCCATGATGACGACCAACTTCGCTTCGTCCAGCATGCGGACCTCAAATCGACTGAACTACCGCTTACGCTTCGCACGGAGTTTGATGTGGAGCGCACCGACATCGACTGAATCAGATGACCTAAGTGATGTTTCTGTTAAGACTTCGCGAACGCACTCGCAGTGCCAGGCTTGTAGCAATACAACGGGCTCACAGTTGTCGTAGCGGCAGCGGTGTTCATCCGCAGGCCGTGAACAGGAGCCGTAATCCCCAGCGAGTCGAGATGCACCAGCGCCTGAGCAGTCGGCACTCCGCCTGCTTGTCGTCGAACCGTCGTCGCAACGCGTTGTGCTCGCTGCGCATCGCGTTAACGGTTTGTACTGCAAGCCTTTGCTTCGCTCACGAGGGTTCGCACAGGGCGGCTCCGTCAACCTTTACGGAGAAGGTCCAACACGCACCGGCCCCACTTCCGGATCGTGTTGTTTTGACTTGGTCGGACGACCCTACAACGTCTGTCGATGTTACGTGGCGAACCGATCGAACCGTTGGCGACGCAACCATCGAGTACGCGATAGCAGCCGACATGCGGGGGAATCTTCGGTCGGGTGATTTTCCTGGCTGCAAGACTTCCGGCGGAACTAGCGAGACGTTCTCGTCCGACCTGGGCGTTTGCCTCGTTCACTCGGCTCGGCTGCGTGACCTCGAGCCGGCGACGATGTACGCCTATCGCGTTGGCGATGGCGAGCATTGGAGCGAATGGCACCAGTTCCGCACCGCGAGCGACGAAAGCGAGCCATTCACCTTCCTTTACTTCGGTGACGCGCAGAACGCCGTGCGATCGCTGTGGTCGCGTGTGATCAGAGAAGCCAATCAGCACGCTCCGCGCTGCGCGTTCTTTTTGCACGCCGGAGACTTGGTAAACCGAGCGAACCGCGACGCCGAATGGGGCGAGTGGTTCGACGCAGGCGGATGGCTGAACGGGATGATTCCGAGCGTCGCGTCGCCCGGGAACCACGAGTACCGCGATGGCCTTTCACGGCATTGGCGGCCCAGCTTCTCGTTTCCCATGAACGGGCCCGAAGGCCTCGAAGAAACCGTCTACTGGGTCGACTACCAAGGCACGCGGATCATCTCGCTTAATTCAAACGAGCAGATCGATCGGCAGACAACGTGGCTCGAGAGCGTGCTCTCCGATCCGGGTCGGCCGAAGTGGACCGTCGTCACGTTCCACCATCCAATCTTCTCGGCTGCAAAAGAACGCGACAATCCGACCTTGCGTGCGGCTTGGCGGCCGTTGCTCGAAGAGCACGGCGTCGATCTGGTGCTTCAAGGACACGACCATGCCTACGCACGTTCAGGTCTAGGCGGTCCCGCCGAGGCGGCTGCGGTCGGCAACGTCAATGTCACGGAGGGCGTCACGCGGAAGAGCAGCAATACGGTGTACGTGGTCAGCGTGAGCGGCCCCAAGATGTACCCCTTGCAAGAGAAGTGGGATGTCGAGCGGGTAGCGTCCGGCGTGCAGCTGTTCCAAGTCATCCACGTCGATGCCGACCAGATTCGCTACGAGGCTCGGTTGGCCTCGGGTGAGTTGTACGACGCGTTCGAGCTGCAAAAGTCGGACGACGGCGTCTCGACGCTCGTCGAGAAGCCCGACGCAGTTGACGAAATCCGAGCGATGCCGTGAGGCACGGGGACCAAAGGTTGTGCGCCACCAAACCAGAGCGCGAGGAAAGTACTGGCAATGAAGCCCGATAGAGAGTCTTTTCGTTGTTTGGCGTCCGCGCTCGTTGCTGTCGGGTGCTGTACTACGAGCGGAGCGAAAGACCTCGACGCATTGCATGGCGATTGGGCCATCCGCATCGATGGCGGCGGCGAGATCTATTCGGCGACTCTATCGCTGAAGGCGGGCGACGAGGGTGAACCGAGCGTGGTTGGCAAGTACTCGTCCGATGGGCGACGTGGCCGGGTCACCGACGTGCGACGCGACAAAGAGTTCTTTGTCGTAGAGGTCGCTACGCGGCGCTCGGGGATGCCGGCGAGCGGTGCATTCGCGTTCGAGTTGATCGCCGATCGCATGGTCGGCGATGTCGACTTCGAGTACGGCTCCAGCGCTCGGTCCTACGAGTTCGAAGCGACACGCATCAACGATGGCGGCAACGCCGCGATGGAGACGACAGCAACGCGCGCAGCAGATATGCCGGTGTCAGTCGCGACTGCTGCTAATGCGACCGCTGCCAATGAAGTGAAAGTCGATCGCTCCTCGGTGACCGTTGTGTTCCAAAACGGTTCTGAAGGTTACGAGGGCGCCGTCGACACGGAGATCTGGGGCATCGCTCCGACTAAGCCGCTCGATCGTCAGGGCACGATGACCGCCGACAGCAACAACGGCGGCGCCGAGAGTCAAGTGCTTATGCGCTTTGATGAGGTATTCGGCGACGACGAAGAGCGGGCGCCGCTCGGCAGCCGAATCGTTTCTGCGACGCTGCAGGTCGTGGTGTTCGATCCAGGCTCTACCGTGTACCTGCACCAGGTGCTCGTCCCATGGCACGCGTGGGCGACGTGGGACGCGATGGCATACGGTGTCAGCGTGGATGACATCGAAGCGAGCACCGTCCGCGATGGCTTTAGCTTTGGCGAGATCACGATGGATCGGCAGACAGTCGAGTTCGACGTCACGCAAACCGTTCAGAAGTGGGCGGACGGCCAACCGAACTACGGGTGGCTCTTCATCAACACGGGCGGCAACGGGTGGGACTTCTATTCGAGCGACTGGATCGAGCAAGAGCTCCGACCCACGCTACGCATCGAGTACGCACTGCGCTGAGGGCAGTGGCTAGTTCACCGCCGGCGGTTGGTTCTCGTTGGCGGGTAAGACGACTTAACTCTAGTCTTAGTGAGGAGTGGGCATGACGCCACGACCCGATCGCTGCCCCGGACCGCGGATGCCGTTCGGGCGCCGCGAGTTTCTCCAAGTCGGATCGCTTGCCACGCTAGGGGTTACCCTCGGCGACCTACTCAAAGCAGAGGCCGCGGCGGCGCCGGTACGACGCAACAGCCAGGCTGCTTGCGACTCCGTAATCCAGATCTATCTGCCGGGGGGCGTCGCCCACCAAGAGTTTGTCGATCCAAAGCCAGGCGCCCCGGTGGAATACCGCGGCGAGATGGATTCCATCCCCACAACGCTGGCGGGTGAACGCTTTAATGAGCTGATGTCGGAGACGGCGAAGGTCGCGGATCGGCTAACGATCATCCGCTCGATGACGCACACCGAGGCCGCGCATGAACGCGGCGCTCACAACATGATCACGGGCTACCGACCCAGCCCGGCGATCATCTACCCGAGCATCGGTAGCGTCGTCGCTTCGGAGCTCGGCCCGCGGAACGAGATGCCCCCGTACGTGTGCGTCCCGAACCCGACCAGCGAGTACGCCGGAAGCGGCTACCTAAGCAGCGCGTTCGGGCCGTTCTCGCTCGGCTCCGACCCAGCGCGTCGTAGCTTCAAGGTACGCGACCTCTCGTTGCCCGAGTCGGTCGATCACGAGCGGTTCGCCAAGCGGCAGTCGTTGCTGGACACCGTCGATGCCCACTTCACCAGCATCGAGCAGGCGGACGGTATCGACGCGATGGACGCGTTCTACCAACGGGCCTACAGCGTGCTGGCGTCGCCGTCGGCGCGCGAGGCGTTCAACCTCCGCGCAGAGTCGAAGGAGACGCTCGCCCGCTACGGCAAGGGACAAGCGGGCGCACGCATGCTGATGGCCCGCCGGCTGATCGAGGCGGGCGTGCGGTTTGTCTCACTGACCTACGGAGCGTGGGATACGCACACGTACCACTTCCGCACGACCCGACGGATCCTACCGCCCTTTGATAAGGCCCTCGGCGCCTTGATCTCCGATCTGGACGAGCGTGGCATGCTGGAGCGAACCATGGTTGTGGTCTGCTCGGAGTTCGGTCGTACGCCCATGGTTAACGCCGGCGCCGGCCGCGACCACTGGCCGCGAGTTTTCAGCGTGGTGATGGCCGGCGGCGGCCTAAAGCGTGGCTACATCCACGGCGCCTCCGACGCGCTCGCGGCTGAGCCCGCCAACGACCCGGTCTCGCCCGAAGACCTAGCGAGCACGATCTATCGCCAGCTGGGCGTCGACTACACGAAGGAACTCATGGCGCCCGGCGACCGGCCACTCGACATCGTCGATGGCGGAGCGCCCATCCGCGGGATCATTGCGTGACCCGAAAGTTTTCCATGCGATCAGCCGCTCTCGTACTTTTTGCTCTTGCCGCATGCGTCCGCTCGGGCGCCGTAGCGCCGTCGATCGAAACCATCGAGCCGCGTTGGTTTCAGGTCGGCGGTGTGCATAGCATCCGCATTGTTGGCGAGCGGCTCGACCGCGTGTCGAGCGTTCTAATCGCAGACGATTCGCTTTCGTTCGAGAGCTACGAGGCGACAGACGAGGACGCAGCAACGCTGTGTATTCGATCCGACGGCAACACCAGCTTAGGAGAAAAGCTCTTCTGGCTCGTCGGAGACGCCGGCATCTCTGGCGTGGCGGTGATGCACCTCGGAGCGTTTCCCGTGTTGGACGAGGTCGAGCCGAACAACGATCAAAGCGACGCCCAACGACTCGATACAGACGGGTTGCTCGGCTCGGGTCTCAGTGTGCGTGGCGGGGTCGAAACGGGAGATTTCGACTCGTTCGTGGTGTCGCTCCCCGCGGGCCAGCACCTCGGCATCGAAGTCAACTCGATGCGGCTTGGCGGTTCGTTCTTTGACGCTTACGTGGAAGTGCTCGATCCGGTCGGCCGGGTGATCGCGTCGAACGATGACTCGGAAATCGGGCGACAGGACCCGATGCTTTCGTTCGTTGCCGAGCAGGCGGGCGACTACACGATCAACCTTCGCGAGGCGGCGTTCGGCGGCGATTACGAATCACGTTATGTCATGCATCTGGGCGACTTCCCTGCCCCCGTCGTGCCGTTGCCTGGCGGAGTCAACACGAGAGCAGGAGGCCACATCGACCTCATAGGAAGCGCGGCGGGACTACTCACAGTCCACATCGACGAAGCGTCGCGTCTTCTAGCTGAGCGTGAAAACGGTTGGCTCACCGTCTCGCCACGCCGGCCGGCTGGCCTGGCGACGCCGTCACCCGTGCGCATCCGGGTCAACGATCTGACCTGCGTCGATGAAGTAGAGCCCAACAACGAAAGGTCGGACTGCAGCGACGCTGGCGCCGCGCCGGTCGCGATACATGGTGTGCTCGACCCGCCGGGCGATGTGGATCATTTCTTCGTCGATGTGATTGCTGGAAAGCCGTGGCACGCAGAGGTGTTCGCGGAGCGTCTCGGCTCGGGTGTTGACGTTCGTCTCGAGGTGTTCGGGCCTAGCGGCGCCGTGCTGACGTACAACGACGATGGCGTGGTTCACGACCCGAAGCTTGAGCTTATTGCGAACGAGTCCGGGCGGCATGTCGTCCGCGTTTCGGAGCACCTCGATCGTGGCGGACCTACCGCCGCCTACCGGTTGGAAATACGCGAGCCGGAGCAACGCATTGACCTGACGGTTCCAGTGCCTGATCCGCTGCGTCCGACGGCCGGGCAATCGATCGTGCTTTCGCCCGGAGGCCGCTTCGCGTTGCCCGTCACGGTGCGTCGCGTCGGGTTCAACGACGCAAATGTGGTCGTCGAGGCGACCGGGTTGCCCGACCGCGTCACTTGCGGGTCAGCAACCATCACGCCGAATGAGCATCTGGCAGTGCTGCTATTCGAGGCCGAACAGGGAGCGAAACTGCGTTCAGGCTTCGCACAGATTGTCGCGTCAGCGAAACCAGCCGGTCGATCGATCAACAGCACGCTGAGTCAAGAACTGGCGGTGGTGACAGGCGAGCCGCGGCAAACGGTCTATCACAAGGTTGAGGCGGATCGACTGCCGCTCGCGGTGGTTCCCAAAGCGCCGTTCCGTTTGACCGCGACCCCGCCGCGAGCACCGATCGCCCGCGATGGCGCTCTCGACTTGCAGGTCTCTCTCGAGCGCGCGCCGGGCTTCGTCGGTGAAGTGAGGCTGTCTGTGCCGCGTTTGCCGGCATGGGTTGAGCGTACCGAGGAGATCGTCGCGATCGCACCGGGCGAGACTAGCGCTGTGTTCCCTATCTACGCAGGCGATCGCGCGATTCCCGGAGAAGCCCAGGTGATCGTTGTGGGCGAGGCCGACCTGAGTGGTGGTCGCTTCACCGCCGCATCGCAGGCAGCCCCGTTGAGGGTCCGGGATCCCTACGCGGAGGTGGCGATTGAATCCATAGCCTCCGAACAGGGCCAGTCGGTCCGCGCGAAGTGTCGCATCGAATGGTACGAAGAACTAGCGAGCAACGCGTCGGTCCGCTTGCTCGGTCTGCCTAAGCATGCGACCGCTCCTGAAGTCGAAGTGTCCGCCACCGACGCGACGTTCGAGATCCCTATCTCTGTTGGCGACGACACGCCGATCTCGATTCACAACACGCTCTACGTCGAACTTGCGGTCCCCGAGGGCGCTGGTGTTGTCCGTCAGTACCTCGGCCGCGGCGGTGTTCTCGAGGTGTTAGAGCCCGGCGCCTCGGCTCGTGAGACCGAGAGCCGGCTGACAATCCTGCGACGTCAGGCAGAATCACGACGCAGCAGCGGCGGCTGAACACGAAGTTCTCACTCTTTCATTAACCGGTTGGACCTGCCGATGTGCCCGTTCCTTTGGATGCGCCTTGGGCTGCTTGCGATCGCCCTGCCGGCCGGCGTGTCGCACGTGCTAGCCAACAGCGAGTTGCGGGTCTATCCGCAGGTCGTCGATCTCACGGGTTCGCGTGACTACCAGCGGGTCGTGGTGCAGCAGGTGCTGCCAAGCGGCGAAACGCGGGACGTCACCGCCCGCTGCGCGATTGAGCCAAAGGACGCCGCGATCGCAGCCAGCGAGGGCAACGTGATCCTTCCGCTTTCCGACGGCGAGACGGCTCTCGGCCTCCGGTTCGAGTCGTACGAGTTTGAACTACCAGTGCGGGTACAAGGAGCGACGGACGACCCAACGCTCAGCCTCCGCCGAGATGTGATGCCGATCTTCATGAAAGCCGGCTGCAACTCGGGCCGTTGCCACGGCGCCGCTCGCGGGCAGGAGGGCTTCCGCCTCTCACTGTTCGGATTCGATCCCGCGGGAGATCACTTCAATCTGACGCGAGAGCTGCCGGGGCGCCGCATCGACCTCGGATCGCCCAAGCAAAGCTTGCTGCTCACCAAGGCTCTCGGCGAGTCACCACACGGGGGCGGCGAGCGCTTCACTGATGATTCCAAGTCGTATGCCATCTTGCGTCGGTGGATCGAAGAAGGCACCGAAGACGATGCGGCTGGCACACCGCAGCCGGTCGGCATCGCTGTGCTGCCAACGGAAGCCGTTCTCGTCGGCGAAGAGGCGGCCCAACAGCTCGTGGTCGTTGCGACTTACGACGATGGCTCGACACGCGATGTCACCGACTGGGCGGTCTACCTCAGCAACAACGATAACGCGGCCGAAGTGAGCGAGACCGGCAAGCTTGTGGCGGCAAATCGCGGAGAGGCGTTTGTAATGGCGCGGTTCGCGACGTTCACCGAGGGTGTCCCGGTGATCGTGCTACCTAGCGATGTGTCGGCGTCGCCCGAGATGCCGGAGCCGCACGGGGAGGTCGACCTCGCGGTGCACAAAAAGCTGCGTAAACTCCGCATCGCGCCTTCGGCCATCTGCGACGACGAAGAGTTCTTGCGACGCGTGTACCTCGATCTGACCGGCCTCACACCAACGGTGGATGAGCGGGAGCGGTTCCTAGCGAGCGCGTCGCCGACCCGGCGCAGCGACCTCATCGACGAACTGCTCGAGACCGAGGCGTTCACCGACGTTTGGACGATGCGGCTCGGCGAGCTGTTCAAAATTCGCACCTCGAACCAGGTGAGCTACAAGGCCTTGCTTGGCTTCCACAACTGGGTGCGCGAGCAAGTCGCCGAAAACCAGCCGCTTGATCGGCTGTTCGCCGACGTGCTTTCGTCCAGCGGAGGGACGTTCGACACGCCGCCGACCAACTACTTCCAGATGGAAGCCAACACGATCCAGATCGCCGAGAACGTGGCGCAGAGTTACGTGGGCATGCGGATTCAATGCGCGCAGTGCCACAACCACCCGTTCGATCGCTGGACCGTGGACGACTACTACGGATTCGCCTCGTTCTTCAGCCAAGTATCGTTTAAGCAGTCGACAGACCCGCGTGAGTTCATCGTCTACGACAGCGGCAAGGGAGAGCTGGACCACATCGTTACTGGCGAGCCGGCGGAGCCCACCTACTTGGGCGGCGGCAAGGCGGATCTCTCCGATCGCAACCGCCGAGAGGCGCTCGCCGCTTGGATTGTCTCGAACGAAAACCGTGCTTTCGCCCGCAACGTGGCGAACATCGTCTGGTCTCATCACTTCGGCCGCGGAGTGGTCGAGCCTGTCGATGACGTTCGTATCAGTAATCCGCCGTCAAACGGTCCGCTGCTCGAGTTGTTGACCGACGTGCTGATTGACTGCGGTTACGACCTGCGCGAGCTGGTAAGCACCATCTGCAACTCCCGCACCTATCAGCTCTCGACGCGGGCGAACCCGACAAACGAGAACGACCTCGCGTACTTTTCACGTGCTCAAGTCCGTCGATTACGAGCGGAAACTCTGCTGGACAGCATCTCGCAGGTGACCGAGACCTCCAACCGCTTCCCGCGGCTGCCAGCGGGAGCGCGAGCGGTGCAGATCGCCGACGGCGCGGCGAGCAATTACTTCCTCACGACGTTCGGCCGAGCGCCCCGCGAGACCGTATGCGCATGCGAGGTCGATATGGAGCCGAACCTGTCTCAGACTTTCCACCTTCTCAACGGAGAGACCACGAACAAGAAGGTATCCGAAGGCGGTGTCGTCCGACGACTGCTCGACGACGGCGCTGACGTGGCCGTGGTTATCGAGCACCTCTACTTGCGTTGCTACTCTCGCCGGCCAACACCGTCCGAGGGCGGACAGCTTTTGGACAGCGTCGATCCCGACGACATTGAAGGCTCGCTTAATGACATCTTCTGGGCGTTGCTCAACTCGAAAGAGTTCATCTTCAACCACTAGCGCACGCGTGGGCATATTCTCTTCCGCACTGTCCCGATGCCGTATGACGCCGGGGTCGATCGCGACCTTGTGTTTGGCCGCCACCGCGCTTGGCGTGAGCTTGCCAGCGTGGGCAGACATCGTTGCGTTCGAAGACGGGCCTCGCAAGGTCCTCAAGAAGCGATGCGTCGCCTGCCACCGTCCCGACGACATCAGCGCAGGCCTTGATCTTTCGACTTACGAAGGCGTTCTCGAGGGCTCCGCCTCGGGAGAGGTCGTCGTCGCCGGCGCCCCAGAAGATAGCTACCTGTACCTGGTGACCGCTCACCTCGAGGAGCCCGTAATGCCGCCCGGCGGCCACATGATCCCCGAGGGGGAGCTCGATCTGCTTCGCCGATGGATTGAATCGGGCTTGCCTAAGACCGCCAAGGTCATCGAGGAGGGTTGGGCGTCAAGCACGGCGCCAGAAGAGTCAGTTGAGGCCGGCGATTCGCCGGGCGATGGAACCTCAATCCGCGAGGTCGCAACGTCCGTCGCAACACCATCGATCAATAGATCGGCTCCGATCGTCGCGATGGCGGCGCACCCCGCCGAGACTTTGGTGGCGATCGGCATACCCGAAGGCATCTTACTACTGGATACGTCGAACGGCAAAGCGGATCAACACCTACAATTCCCAACGGGGCAACCCGTTGAACTCGCCTTCAGCGAGGATGGAAAGTACTTAACCGCTGCGGGTGGACTCCACGGACAAGACGGGCGTGTGTGCGTCTACGAAACGACAAGCGGAGCTATGGCTTGGCAGAGTGAGCCGACGGCCGACGCCGTGCTCGCCGCGTCGCTTCATCCAAGCAGAACTGCGTTGGTTCACGGAGGGACTTCCCGTCGATTGACAGTAGTCGACACGCTGACGCGTGAGCAGCGCCTATCGATCGACAAGCACTCGGATTGGGTGACCGCCGTGGCCTACAGCCCTGACGGCATCCTGTTCGCCTCGGGCGATCGTGGCGGTGGCCTCTACGTGTGGGAGTCTAATAGTGGCGCCCACCTGCATACGTTGCGCGGCCACAAGAGTCGCATCACATCGCTGGTGTGGCTCAACGGTGGTGACCGCTGCGTTTCGGCCAGCGACGATGGGCAGGTTATCGAATGGGACATGCACACCGGCGAGATGGCTCGCCAGGTTTGGCGGCAGGACCAAGCGATCGTCGGTGTTTGCGCCGCCGGCGACCGCTTGGCGGCGGCGTCCCGCGAGGGCAGCATCGCGTGTGTGGATCCATCGTCGTCGGAAGCTGTCATTCGTATCAAAGTGGAGGCCGCCCCGACTTCGATCGTGCTCACCAGCTCTCGCGGCTTAGCTGTCGGCGACTTCGACGGCAATGTGCACCTGCGTGGTCGGGACGATACCAAGTGGTCGCGGCTGACGCCGAGCACGATTGCTGCGGAGGCCGGGTTGAAGTCGCCCGCGCTCGTCGCGGCCAGCCTCGAACCAATGACGCTGGCTATCGCCATCCGGAGCCCGATGCGTAACGACGGAGACAAAGGTATTCGACAAGCGACGGAAGGGCCTATCGTGTCGGACCTCGAAAACCTGGTGGTAGACTTCGGCAAAACGCAGCGAAGGTTGAGTTCGCTGCTGGATCGAACGCGCGTGGCGAGTGATCGGCTGAAGAAGTATCGAGCGGAAGCTCAGCGGCAAACGACGCCGAACGAGTTGGTCGCATTAGAAGAGGAACTATCCCAGGCACGAGCCGCACACGAGCAGCTCATCGCGCAAGTCGATAGCGTCGAAGCGGCCATCGCCAGTCTCTCGCTGGCCGCCGGGTACGTTGATCAGCTTGAAGAGCCGTCCGCGGTCGTTGCGACAGAACTGATCGAACTCGCCCGCGGGCGGCTAGAGACTCAGCTCAGCGAGCTTACCGCTCGTTCGGAGCAGCATGCGGTCGTTATGGATGGATGTAGCCAACGGGTACGCGACGCCGAGGCCGCGAAGAGCGATCTGTTTCGAAACTCACTTGAGGAACTGCGTAAAGAGTTGCGCTCGATCAACGCCGGCTTGGCTGACGCGGTCAAGTAGTTCACCCGTTGCCTCCGTGAATTCCAGCTTGGCAGCAACTCTGGATTGTTTCGGCTCTACAGATTAGGGCTTTGGCTGTTCGCGTGGAGTGCGGACAGCGACCTTCTATCCGGCGAAGCAAGAAGCGGAGTTGCGACGGCCCTCAAGACACTATGTGAGCACCGAAGGTCATGAACTGAAAGTGGCGTCGATTGCATGACTTGAAGCGGGTGTGGACGCGCTGGCTCTCATCGAGCCAGCCGAACAGGTACTCGCCGTTGTTGCGTCGATGGCACGTTTCGTGATCGAACTCGACAGGAAGGTTGTCGCGGTCTTGGTTCGCCTTCGTAAGGGTACCGCCCAGATCGGCGTGATTTTTCACGCTAAGCCGACTCGTGCAGTCCGGCACGCTGCACCAACACCGAAACCCCTGCAAGAAGAGCGAAAGCGACGCTTAGTATCCAGCCAACAGACAACAAGCACTAACGTTCCCCCATTGACATGCTGACAGCCGCCGGGCGTAAGTTCCATCGACCGCAGGAGGGCGGCCCAGACTCAGTGATCGTCGTGTTCACTAGTTTTTCGAGTAGGTCGCCATGTGCAGCACGTAATCGCCAAAAGTATCAAGCGTACGATCGACTAGCGTTATCGACCCTGGTGCTTGCTCTTCAACGATGGCCCCAAGCTCCTCTATCTCGTCTTCCCCTAGGTAGCCGTCCACGGGACTAAGCACTCCATCAAATCTATCCTCACTTCGCAAGAGCCCGGGGTCTAGTCGGAGGATTGAAGCAGACTTTACCCACCAATGCTCGAGATCATCACTAATGTCTCGCTGGTTCGGAAAAGACTTCCTGACAAGATCTGCAACCGACAGCTTTGCACGATCAGCTAGCCTCCGGCACTTCACACTACGCCGATGTTGTTCGACCTTCCAAAGGCTGAGGCAACCGAGAAGACCGAGCACTATGGCAACAATGATGTACACGGTGGTGTCGAGGGGGTTGCTATTGTTCTAGTAGGCGAACGGATTACTCGAGCAAATTGCTGAGCAGCTCATTGTCGCAGCAGCCGAGTAGGGCAACGTAGCTGCGGCAATTATGTTAGAAGCGGGGTTGAGCCTCCGGCTAATCACACGGCAAGACTTTCCGCCGTATTTTCTCAACAAAGTGCTGTAGTCAGGCGTCGGAGCTCCTAGCGGTCGTCCCGGCGGCTTGAGTGGCAAAGAGACCGTTGGTGAAACACCAATGCCGACGCCAACCGCGGCTGGAACGCCGTTTGCGAATAGGCAATTCGACAGACACGTGCCGTCTCGCGGGTGTTTCGGCGGATCATTGTGCACATGAGGAGTTCCAACGCCGCCCCAAAGATACATTCCAGAAGGGTCGAAGTAATTGGTAGGAGCGCTCTTTACGTACTGGTACATATTCATCCCATCGTGGTATGGGGCCATCGCCATCGGGTCGTCGTTGGGTTTGTATCGCTTGAACAAGCGGCCGCCGCTATGTGTGATTGCCGAGCCAGCAGCCAAACCGATACGGCTGACGTTGTTCGAGCCAGCCGGATCGCGGCTCAAGAACCGCCCTAAATGTGGGGCGTAGTAAGCCGAAGCCTCTTCCGCAGCGAATCCCAGAATCGCTAGAGCGAAGACGCCAATCACGAGTTGCTTCGGAGCCATGCGGAAATCCTTGCTTATCAAGGCTGAGGCCCGAATCCAACCGAAGCCGGGTTCGAGAAACCTGTCGGATCGTTGAACTGGGGAGAGCCGGGAACGCCCGAGAACGGGTCGTTCGGCTTGAAAACGCTGTGCGGCTGGGCACCTGGAACGGTTGGGTTCCAAGGTCGTTGACTGGATAAGTAGCTTGCCGTTGCCGTCGGAGGCAAACCAAGCCCGGGCCGCATGCCGGTGAGCCGCTGAAGGCGGACCATATCGCCGACAACCTCCGGCAACGCCTCAACCGTCGCGCCGACAACGCTGTCGTCGACCGGCATGACGGGGGCGGGCTCGCGGGCCGAGGTTCGTCCCGCGCTCAGACCCGGCACGGTCGCCAGAGCAGCAGGGATCGCGGCGTCGATCAACTCCTCACCGGCGGCCCAGCGGAACGCCCGGCGGATGCGGTTGACGCTCTGGTTGATGTACGAACGCGATAAGCCCTCTGCGACCATCCGCTCGCGTACCGCCTTCAAGGCGAGCGGGCCGAAGTCGGCCGCCGGTTGGTCGCCGCAAAGTGCGGCCGCGCGACAGCACGCGGTCTCGACCATATTTGCCTCGGCGGTCACCTTGCCCGCTTTGACGTAGTACCGCTTGGCGTAGGCGACGAACCGATCGCCGACTTCGCGGACGGTGACGCCGTGGCGATCCGCTGTCGGCAGGGGTGGAGACTTCGCGGCCGGCTAGAACGTCGGCCACCACCGCGGCGTAGGCGGTGCGGCTGGCTTCGCTGCCGTAGACGCCGAGGTAGCTCACCTTGCCCCGGATTTTTACGTAGGCCTGACCGGTTGCCCGGTGGAGGCAGTAAGACGGGACCCGTGGGGGCCGAGGGGTGCGATCGTTCTTCCGGGGCATGCCGAGGTACCTCGCAGGAGTAGTGACTACTCCCGTTTTGGTCCGCTGGCAGCTCCCGCGTCCGTCGCGGGGTTCGGCCTAAGGTCCGACGCCCAAACTACTTATCGAAAGTGGAGCTGACAGGGATCGAACCTGCGACATCCAGCTTGCAAAGCTAGCGCTCTCCCAACTGAGCTACAGCCCCTACGTTACTGGCAGTGTATCACGCCACCGCCGGCGGGGAAGACAATGTGCTCTAACGAGCGCTGCCGCGCCGACCCTCCAGCGCCGTAGGCCAGCTCCCGGCGCCGGTTGTGCGGGTTCCGACGGTCGCGCGGCGACGTTCCGACGCACGACGCCCGCCCCGCGCTCCGCCCTGGGCCCGGCGCCCGACGTAGGCTTTTCGCGCTATGCGCCCCAGCCGACGCCACCGACCCGCCTTCCGCCTTCCGCCGGCCGCCTTCAGGCCGAGGGCCGCTGCGTTCACGCTCGTGGAGCTCGTGGTGGTCGTCATGCTGTTGGGCATCCTGGCCGGCATCGCGGCGCCCAAGTACGCCCAAGCGATGGGCCGCACCTACCTAGAACACGCCGCCAAGCGTCTGGCGATGGACCTCCGCCGGGCACGGGCCCAGGCACTGCACCAAGCGACGACGTGCACGATCACGCTCGACCTGAGCGCCCGTAGCTACAGCTGCCCCGACCTGTCGTCGTTGACCCACAAAAGCGAGCCGCTGAACGTGAGTCTCGATCAGGGCGGTTACCAGATCAGCGTCGCGTGGGCCGGCCCGCCGCCCACGGCGATCGCGTTCAACCATCGGGGAGAAAGCCGCAGCCGTACGGTCACCCTCTCCCACGGCGGCGCCAGCCGGACGATCCAGGTGACGGCCGCCGGGCTGATCGTCCAGAACTAACGCGAGCCGCCCTCCCAGTTCCGCCTTCCCCTTTTCCGCCTTCCCAATTCCGCCTTCCTCCTTCTGATGCACGCGTCTCGCTCCACACCGCCGCCCGTATCGCCGCGTCGCACGCCCGGCTACACGCTCGTCGAGCTGCTGGCCGCGACGGCGAGCGCGTCGATCCTGATGGTCGGCTTGAGCGCGTCGATGTACGTGGCGTCGCAGGGGGTCAACATCGATCGGGGCGCCGTCTCAACCCGGACGACCAACGATCTGCTCACCAAGCGGATGCTGGACGATGTGTCGCAGGCGCTGGAGTTCAAGCAACGCACCGCCGAGGCGCTCAAGTTCACCGTGCCCGACATCACGGGCGATGGCGCCGTCGACACGGTCTGCTACCAGTGGAGCGGCGCGGCGGGCGACCCGCTGCTGTACACGCTGAACAACGGGACGCCGCAGAAGTACCTTACCGCGGTGCAGTCGCTGAGTTTCGCGTACCTCGACCGCACGGTGACGGCGACCGACGTGACCGTAGCGCCGGCTCCGCCGTGGCCGGTGCTCAAGGGTTACTCGTCGTTCTACGAGCACAACCACGACATGACCCAGTTGGAGCTGGCGCCGCCCGCCGGGGTGCAGCCGGGAGACCTGCTCATCGGCTGCGTCGCGGTGGAGAACAACGTGCTGCCGACGTTTTCCGGACCGGCCGCATGGACGCCGATCAACATGGACCAGGCCAGCAACAAAGTCACGTTCGGCGTTTGGTGGCGCGTGGTGGGCGCCTCGGAACCGGCGACTTATCGCTGGCAGTGGGCCGACATGGAGCAGCCCGTTGGCCTGATCCTGCACATCTCCAACCAGTACGCCGGCAACCCGCTGACGGCGTTCGCGGTCGACAAAGGGACGTCGGACACGCCCCCCTGCCCGGCCACGTCGAGCACGCTGGACCACTCGATGGTGCTGCGGCTGGGCGGTTTCGACGGCGACGAGATCACGGCCAGCGGCGTCACGGGCCTCGCCTCGCACACGTCGATCTTCATGGAAAGCGGAGAGAAGCACGTCTCGCTCGGCGCCGGATACCGCATTCAAACGGCGCCGGCCAACGTTGGCGCCGCGTCGTTCGAGCTGGACAAGAACGAAGAGTACTGCACCGCCACGCTCATCATCGCCCCGAAGACCAACTGACCGATGAGCCGTAACCGTCTCCTCATCACACGCCGCGGCGCCACGCTCGTGGAGGTCGCCATCTCCACGGTGCTGGTCGGCTTCGTGCTGGTCACCGCGATGGAGACGCTCAGCATCGGCGTCCGCAGCGGCCGCGAGGGGTCCGACGCGGTCGACGGCGCCACGCTGGCCGAGCAGCTCATGGCCGAGATCCTCGCCCAGCCGTACGAAGACCCAGACGGCGCTCCCGCGGGGCTCGGCATCGAGTCGGACGAGCCCGATCCGCCCGCCGACCGCTTGGCGTTCGACGACGTGGACGACTACGACGGCCTGATGAACGTGCCGCCCGTAACGCCCGACGGCGCCCCGATTACCAGCGCCACCGGGTGGAAGCGGCAGGCCCGCGTCCACTACGTCGAGGCGATCATGGTCGGCGCGGCCATCTCCAACGTCAGCGACGATCAGGGCGTGAAGCGGATCTGCGTGGAGGCCATCAGCCCGTCCGGGCAGATGACGACGCTGTACGCCATCCGCAGCCGGCACGGCGTCGCCGCGGGCACGATCCCCTTCGATGCAACACGAGCAACTGCCGTCGGCGTGTCGATCGACACGGGCGCCGGTCCCTACACCAAAGCCGTCGCGCTCGTGAACGATCCGGAGGCGCCGTAACGCCATGCGCAGGAACCTCCTTAGCAGCTACGCCATCCGTCCTGTTTGCCCCTCCCGCCGATCACGGGCGCGACGCGGCGCGAGCCTGTACCTGATGGTGATGGGCGTCGCGATGATGGTGGCCGCCATGGCGCTCACCACCAGCGAGCTCGCACGGGTCGACCTGGCCGCGTCGCGGGGGACCCAAGAGTCGTTCCGCGCGGAGATGACCGCCCGCAGCGGGGCCGAGTACGCGCTGAACTGGCTCAACCGAACCCCCGACTGGCGCACGGACCTCACCAACGACATCGACACCGGCTGGCACAGGACGTGGTCCGGCCGGTTTCGTTTCCGCGTGACCGACGTGGACGGCGACCTGGCCGACGACCGCCGGGACCACGGCATGCTCCGCGTGGAGGCGAACGTGGACGACAGCTACTCGTACCTGGAGGTGGACATCGAGCCCGCCGCCCGCGGGCTGACGTGCCTGGAGTGCGCGGTGTTTGGTGAAACCGGCGTCACCGTCGGCAACGGCGGGCGTGTCGCCGGCGATGGCATCGTCGGGTCGAACGACGACATCCAAGTAACGGGCGGTGACATCGATCTCGACGCGTCCGCGTCGGGCAAGTGCTTAGGCAACGCCTACAACGCCAACGAGACCGAGGACGTCAGCTACCGCGAGGTCCCCGGTGAGCACGTGCTCGACTGGTATCTGAAGTTTGGCACGGAGATCCCGCTCTCGAGCGTCCCGAATTCATTCGGACAACGTCGGCTCGATCTCAAGATGATGAGCCGATGGTTCAACGACCTGGGCGATATCAACCCACACGGCGTCTATTGGATCGACCTGGCCGGCGAGTCGGCCGACCTGAAGTGGTGCCGCACACTCGGGACTCTAGTGCTTCTGAACGCGGGTGCTGGCACGGAGTTCAGCGACGTGGCGATCATGCAAGCCAGCCCGCTGAACTACCCCAGTCTCATCGTGCAGGGCGATCTCAAGATCGACATGCGGAGCTTCATCACCCAGCAGGAGCTCCGCGAGCAGTGGATCTTCAACTACAACCCGCCCGGAATGCCCTACGAGGGCGTCGAGGACAACGACAAGAACGACAACCGTCCGGCGACGCTCGACGGAATCGTCTACGTCACCGGCACCGTGACCGTCGAAGACGACTCGATTATCCGCGGCTCGCTGATCGCGAATAACGTGGTCGTCAACGGCGGCGAGACGCTCACGGCAAACCATCGCCCGTACGCCTTCTACTACCCGCCGCCCGGGTTCAGCGCCGGCTCCGGCGCCAGAGCGTTGCCGTACAGCTGGCGACGCGTGCCGCAGTGACGGCTGCCGTCCGCGGCACGACTGGCGCATTCGTCACAGCCGCTTGTTGCCCGACGGTCGAGGTCGCCACGGCTCGCCCGCCGCGCGACTGCCCTTGGCGTAGTTTTCTACTGAGTTGAGATCCCTCACCAGCAGAAACCACGCGATGTGCTCTCCGGCCACTGAACCTCCCCGCAACGCGCACTCCGCTACGGCGCGGCGAATCTGCCCGACGTTCGCGCTCGTAGCGACCGCCCTGTTCACGCTCATCATGAGCGCGGCTGCCCCCTGCTCCGCGCAGCGGGTCACACTCGTGAGGAACGGCAACAGCTCGGTCCCCCTGACATCGGACGACAACTCTCGCCGCGAGATGTTCGAGCGGCTCGGCTTCCCCACCCGGTGGGATCGCCCGCAGAACAGCCAGTCGTGGTGGAACACCTACGGCGGGACGTCGCTCTTCGACGTCGTCTACCTCACCGCCAATGTCGACGCGGACGCGTTGGCCGACAAGCTCCGCGGCTACGTGACGCCGATCATCTCCGAGAGCCCGGCGCTGGACGACAACCTCGGCTTCGCCGCGTCGCCGGGCGTGCTGGGCAGCGGCGCGACGGTCGACGTGCAGACAGCCGCCCACCCGATCACGACCGGCCTGTCGGTCGGCCCGACGGCCATTTTCAACTCGACGCAGCCGCTCTCGTACCTGCAGGGCGCCCAAGCGGCGTCGCTGGCGAACTTGGCCACCAGCAGCGGCCAGCCGAGCCTAGCGGCTATCGAGGCGGGCGGCGCGTTGGCAAACACCATCGGAACCAACAGCACCGCCGTCACCCGGCTGGTGCGGCTGCCGTTCGGCGATCCGTCGATCGACTGGCGCGAGCTGAACGCCGCGGGCGTGCGGCTGATGGAGCAGTCCGTGCTGTGGGCCACCGCCAACACCTATACGCCCACGAGCACGCTCGGCGTGTGCGTGCTCCTCACCGAGCAGAACGGCACGCTGAGCCATCAAGAGACGTGGCGCGTGCGACGCCTCACCTACTGGGGCTGGCAGGTCGTGCTGCTGCACGACGGCGCTAGCGCCACAGACTACACCGCTGCCCTCGCCACGGCCGACGTGGTGTACGTCACGCCGCTGGTGTCGGCCACCGACATCGGCGACAAGCTCCGCGAAGCGACGTGCGGCGTTGTCTACGAGCGGTCCGACTTCGACGACGAGATGGGCCTGGCGACGATCGACTCCACGATCACCAACGCCGGTGGCGTCCGCGTCAGGGACCGCTCGCACCCGATCACGGCGATCTATCTCGACAACCAGAGCCTCGGCTGCTTCCACTACTTCAACTACACCAACAACAACTGGCCCGGCCAGGCGCAGCCGCTCGCGCGGATGCGGGGCACGCTGGCGCCCGACCTGAAGGTCATCTGCGAGCAGTGGAGCGACCCCGTGCTGGCCACCGTCGACACGGGAGACCAGCTCGCCAACACCGTGGGGAGCAACAACACGGCCGCCGGCCGCCGCGTGCGGATGCCGTGGTGCGACCCAACGCTCGACATCACCTACATGGTGAGCTGGAACCACGGCTCACAGCTCTTGGAGCGCTCGCTGCAGTGGGCCGCGGGCAGCGACACCGGCACACTGATCGCGCACTATCGGCTGGACGAGACGAGCGGCACGACCGCCGCGGAAAGCTCCGCCAACAACTACGACGGCGAGTACAAGGGCGGCGTCACGCAGAACGTCTCGCCAGCGCCCCGGGCGTTGGCCGCGAAGTTCGACGCCACGGGCGAGCACGTCTACGCCCCGCCGAACGCCGACTTCCAGAACCTGGGCGCCAACGACGGCGACTGGAGCATCGCCTTCTGGATCCGCCCGACCGACGCCATGCACACGAACTGGCGGAACGTCGTCCACATCGGCGGCGCCGACGCTAACGATCGCGGCCCGCTCATCATGCTGCACCCCACCAACGACCGTTTCCACTGCTGGATGAGCACGACGACCATCGCCAGCGGCACGGGCGGCTGGTGCTCGCAGCATGTCGACTACAACCTCTGGCAGCACTACGTGCTAGTCAAGTCGGGCGGCTACCTCTTGTGGTACGTCGATGGCGAGTTCGTCAACGCGAATGTGATCAACGGCGAGTCGTACGCCTCCGCCGGCCACCTGCGGATCGGCCAAGAAAGCTGGTGGGGAACGCCGGACGCAGACCTCGACGACGTCCGCATCTACGACTACGCGATCAGCGACCAAGACGCGGTCGAACTCTACACCAGCCTGGTCGCTCACTATCAGCTTGCCGACGGCAGCGGCACGCAAGCCGTCGATAGCAGCGTGTACGACAACACAGCGGCTCTGAACGGCGATCCTGCGTGGGTCCCCGCCGACGGCGCCCTGGAGCTCGACGGCACGGGCGACTACGTGACGGCTCCGTCCGGCGATCAGTACGACCTGGATTCGGAGGTCACCCTCGCCGCCTGGGTCAAGGTCGCCGATCCCGACCAGAACACCTACGCGCGGCTCGTGTCTCGCAAGACGTCTTGGACGTCCACCGAGGGCTACGAGCTGGAGTACAACCCGTCGCTCAATCGGCTGACGTTCGGCGGCAAGGACCGCCAACAGATCGCCGCGTTCAACGTGAACCTGAGCAGCAACTGGCACCACGTGGCCGCGACACTCACGAGCGTGGGTAACGGAAAGTACCACGGTCGGCTCTATGTCGACGGGGCCGAGCGGACCACGGACGTCACGGCGTGGAGCGCCAACCCAACGACGATGGCCGTCGACAACTTCGACCAGCTCGTGCCGAACAACAACGCCTTGGGTGTCGGGGCCAATCCCTCCGGCGGAGACGCCTTCAACGGGCAGATCCGCGACGTGCGGCTCTACCGCCGCGCCCTATCCAGCGACGAGCTCTTCGAGCTCGGCGGCAGCGGGCTGCGGCTGCACTTGAAGCTCGACGAAACCGCCGGCACGCTGGCGGCCGACAGCTCGTCGTTCAGCTTCAACGCGGCTTACGAAGACAACCCGCTGCTCGCGCAAGAAGGAATTATCGGAACAGCGATCACGCTCGACGACGGCGCCGACTTTGATCGCGTCGAGGTCCCCGCCGACGCCGTGGATGGCATGGAGAAGCTCGCCATCGCGTGGTGGATGCGTACCGACAAGACCGGCGAGTCGACCGTCATCAGCGGCGCCGCGTCGTCCGGCGGCAACGCCGCAAACTCGTTCCTGCTTTACTTCCGCCGCGACAACACCTTCAACCCATGGATCGACCAGTCGACCGCCAGTGTCTACTCGATCGACCCGATCTCGGACAATCGCTGGCGCCACTTCGTGTTCAACTGCGACCGCGCCGGCGGCTGGCACGAGCTGTACATCGACGGCGAGCTCGTCGAACGCAAGACGATGACCCCGAAGTCTGGAGGCTTCAACGTCGCCGACGGGGGACTCATCATCGGCGAGGAGCAAGACAGCCTCGGAGGCGGGTTCATCACCGCCCAGTCGCTCGTCGGCGACCTCGATGACTTCCGCATCTACGGCCGGGTGCTGTCGCCGGAGGAAGTCGCCGAGCTGCACGGCCTCGTCGGCCACTGGCGTTTCGACGAGCTGGCCGACGAAACCGTGGCAACGGACGAGACCGTCTTCGCCCAAGACGGCGAGTACATCAACACCCCCACGCAGGGCGAGGAGGCCGCCTACCCGAGCCCCGCCGTGCAGACCGGCGTGCGCTGCGAGCCCGGCCAGTACGTCAGCATCTCGCACGCCGACCACCTCCGTGTGGGCGACGACAACGCCGACTTCAGCGTCGCGTGCTGGCTCAAGAACAACCGCAACGGCGGCGGCCAGTGGCGCGAGACCATCAAGAAGCACCACGACGGCCGGCAGCGGACCTTTGGCATGTGGCTCCGCCCGTCGGACAACCGCATGCACGTCCGCATCTCCACCACGCACAGCTGGAACGAGGGGTTCGACTCCCTAGAAACGTTCAACGTTGGCGTGTGGCGCCACCTCGCGTACGTGAAAGAGGGGAGTCAACTCAAGTTCTACGTCGACGGCGTCTTGGACCGAGCGATGACGCTCAACGGCTCGACCTACGGCAACAACGGCGACACGCACCTGGGCGTCCGCGGCTCGACGTGGCGGAGCGACGTCTCGATCGACGACTTCCGCGTCTACCGCCGGGCGCTCAACGCGTGGGAGGTCGCCGAGCTGCACGGCCTGGTCGGCTGGTACCGCATGGAAGACATGGCCGGCGCCGTGGTGGCCGACTCCAGCGGCGTCGCCAACCACGCCGCGGTCATCGGCGCGTCGCCCACATGGCCGGTCGACGCGAAAGAGGGCACGGGCTCGATCGAGCTGGACGGCTCCAACTACATCCAGGCGCCCGATCTGCCCGCCGGCGGCCCCGGCGCCGCCATCGCCGCGTGGGTCAAGCTGACCGAGCCGGACAGCTCCGGCAGCGACGTCGTCTCGTTGGGCGACTCGCTCGCCATCCGTCTCGACCAGGGCGGCGCCGGCGTCCGGGCCTTCGGCTACAACGGCGGCAGCTGGGAGTTCGTCGACTCCAGCCGCAGCGTGGAAGACACCGGCTGGCGCCACGTGGCCGCCTCGTTCCGCGACGACACCAACGAGCTGATCCTGTATCTGGACGGCGTGCTGATCTTCCGCAGGACGATGTCCAGCCCGCTCGACATCGAGTCGCTCGCGACGACGATCACCCTCGGCACGCACGGGACCAACAAGCCCAACTACGACTTCACCGGCCGGCTGGACGACGTCCGTGTGTTCAACCGCCCGATCAGCGACACCGAGGCCCGCGCGCTGTATTACGGAGACTCTGTGCTCGGCCTGCGGATCGTTCAGTGGCAGGAGATCGCGAACCCGTGAGGCCGGCTTCGATCCGATCGCCGAGAAGCGTTCACGCTCGTCGAGCTCGTCGTGGTCGTCATGATCCTCGGCATCCTGGCGGGGATCGCTGCGCCGCGGCTGCTCGGAACGGCCGATCGGGCCATTGCGCAGGCGGTCATCACAGACGTGGAGGCGATCTTCACCGCGGCGGAGGTTCACGCGGCCCGCGCGGGCGGGCTAGCGAACGACGAGATACGAGGGGTGCTTCCGACCGAGTTCGTCGGCCTGATCGACGCGCGGGTATTCAGCGGCGGCACGCCCCTGGGCGGGGTCTACGACTGGAACGGTCCGGGCACGTCGGCGCCGATTTACGGGGTCGCGATCCGCGGACCATTGGACAACGGTCTCCGCCTGCTGATCGACAACACGTTCGACGACGGTGTCCTGACCACCGGCTGGATCACGCAGGCACAGGACAGCGGCATCAAGTTCGAGCTGGCGCCGAACCCATGAGCCGTGCGTCACCGGCCGCTCAGCCCGCGACGCCCAGCGGGCTGAACACGACGTACAGCAGCAGCGTCAGCACCACGCAGATGTAGCCCGCGGTCTTGGCGCCCTTCGACTCGTCGAGGTTGAGGTCGGTCTTCGCCTCGAAGGTGATCGGCTCCGCGAGCGGCGCCAACCGCGACGCGGCGAACATCACCGCGACGCAGATGCCAAACACGATCGCCATGCGGTTGAGGAACTGAATCTCGGGCGCGGCGATCTTGAGCCCGGCGTAGCAGACGATGCTCATGAGCAGGCCCATCGTGCCGGCCCATCGCGGGCAACGCCGCAGCAGCAGCCCGGTGACGAACACCGCCAGGATGCCCGGCGAGATGAGCCCCTGCGACTCTTGGATGATCGTGAAGATGCTGTTCGAGATATTCGGATCGCCCAGCAGCGGCGCGAGCACGAACGCCACCACGGCGAACACCACCACCGCGATCCGCCCGGTCAGCACGACCGACGCTTGCGACGCCTCCGGCGCCACGTACTTCTGATAGAGGTCCAGTGTGAAGATACTGGACGCCGCGTTGAGCATCGCCGCCAGGGAGCTCACCACCGCCCCCAAGAGCGCCGCCAGCACGAACCCGAGCATCCCGGTGTTCTGCGGCAGCATCGCGAGCAGCAAGCCGAGCGCCGTATCGTACTTGTAAGCCACGAGAGCCTGCGACGCGGTCGCCAGTCCGGCAGACTCGGCCGCGGCTTCGACCTCCGCGTTGTACGCATCCACTTCCTCGGCGAAGCCGGCGTTGAGGTGGGCCCACGCCTTGTCTTCCTTGTAGCTGAAGACCTGATGCTCGGCCGGCGCCAGTTCCGCGTGGTCCTCGGCGCCGATGGCGACCACCAGCGGGTTCGTCTCGGCGGACTCCGGCAGGTCTTCATCGGCAACGACCACCAGGTAGCCGGGCCCGGTGTGCGTGGCGATCGCCGCGTCATCCGCCCCTTCGACGACCGCTACGAAACCCGTCTGCGGGTTCGCCTTGGCGTACAGGGCGACGGCCTTTGCCGCGTCGCCGCGGGCCTCCAGCCGCATCTCGTCGTGGAACAGGTTGAAAGCGATCAGGCCGGGGATGACTACCACGAAAGGGATCACCAGCTTCAGGTACGAGGCGAAGACGATGCCCTTCTGCCCCTGCGAGAGGCTCGACGAGCCGAGTGTTCGCTGCGTGATGTACTGGTTCAGACCCCAGTAGTAGAAGTTGGGGATCCAGAGGCCGAGCAGCAGCGCGGTCCACGGCAGCACGTTGTCGTCCGCCGGCAGGAACATGTTCAGCCGCGGGCGGTTGAGCTCCATGAACCGCTCGAACGCGCCCGCCTCGGGGTCGAGCGTCACGATCTCCACGGCGCCGGTCGCGGCGTCGGTCACCGCGGCCGCTTGCTCCACCTCGGCCAGCTGGCCGAAGGCCAGCCACATGATCAGCGCGCCGCCCAGGATGAGCGCCGACCCCTGCAGCAGATCGGCCCAGACCGAGGCGTTCAGCCCACCCGCTACGACGTACACCATCGCGATCAGGGCGATCACGAGGCTCGGCTGCCACAGCTCCACCGTGTACCCGTAGGTCTTGCCCAGCGTCTGCACGGTGAAGGCGCCTGAGTAGGTCACCGCGCCGAGCAGCAGCAGATAGATGAGCACCGTGGCCGCGGCCATGATGAACCGCGCGCTGCTGTTGAACCGGTACTCCAGGAACTCGGGGATCGTGTAGATACCCGCCCGCAGGAAGTACGGTAAGAAGCAGAACGCGACGATCACGAGCGTCACGGCCGCCATCCACTCGTAGCTGGCGATCGCCAAGCCGACGTGGCTCGCCGCGGCGCCGCTCATGCCGACGAACTGCTCGGTGCTGATGTTCGCGGCGATCAGCGAGAAGCCGACCAGCCACCACGTCAGGCCGCGGCCGGCCAGGAAGTAGTCCTGCGCGTCCTTCTCGCCGTCCGCCTCGCGGCTCTTCCAGAGGCCGACAAACACCACCGCGGCGATGAAGCCGACGAAGACCGCGATATCCAGAGCGTTCACCGAGCGCAAGCCCCTGCTAGAAAAGAGAAACGCGTTACCGCGGGCCGGCCCGATCCGTCCGAGGGCCGTCGCGACGCGGCCGCGATTATGCCCACGGCCTATCGGCGACGCTACCGCACACCGGCGGATTGTCGGCTACTCGCCCACCACGTGGGCGCCGCGTGCCGGTCGGGTAACGAACAGGGTGGCCTGTTTCCCGGTCCGTGCGGCATACGCCTCGCCCAGCCGCTCGGCCACCTCGTTGGCTCGTGCCGCATCGACCAGCGACACCGTGCAACCGCCGAACCCGCCGCCGGTCATCCGCGAGCCGATCACCCCGCCGGACGGGCCGATCTCCTCGGCGGCGTCGACGAGCGCGTCGAGCTCCGGGCAGCTGACTGCGAAGTCGTCGCGCAACGACGCGTGGCTGGCGTACATCAGCCGGCCGGCCTCGCTCCAGTCCCGAGCGGCGATCGCCGCGGCGGCGTCGGGCGTGCGGGCGATCTCGCCGATCACGTGCCGGGCCCGGCGGAACACCGTGTCTTCCAGGCCCGCGTTTTGGGCGGCGGCGAGCGTGGCGTCCCGCAGCGTCTCGACGCCGAGCGTGCGAGCGGCCGTCTCGCACTGGTCGCGCCGCTCCGCGTACTCGCCGCCGGTCAGCTCGTGCTTCACGTTGCTGTTGGCGATCAGCACCACCACGTCGGGGTCGTCCATCGGCTGCATCTTGACCGACCGATCGCGGCAGTCGAGCAGCATCAGATGGTCTGCCTCGCACAACGTCGAGGCGAACTGATCCATGATGCCGCACGGCGTGCCCGCGCGGTGCTCGGCGTCTTGGCAAGCGAGCGCGAGGGCCTGGCCGTCGATCTCCCAGCCGGCGAGCAGCCCCATGGCCGTGGCAAGGGCGACCTCCAGCGCCGCGCTGCTCGAGAGCCCGCCGCCTAGGGGGACGGTCGAGCCGATCACCGCGTCCATCGCCGGCGCCGCCAATCCGCGGTCGGCGAAGGCGTCGATCACGCCGCGGGCGTACTTCGCCCAGCCGGTCTGTTGCCGGTCGCTATCGTCGGCGCCCGACAGCGAGAGCGTTGCCTCGTCGCCCATGGTCGCGCTACGCAGACACACCGTGTTGTGGTCCGCCATCGCGGCGGCGACGACCGTGTACCGATCGATCGCCATCGGCAGCACGAAGCCACCGTTGTAGTCGGTGTGCTCGCCGATGACGTTCACGCGCCCCGGCGCCGCGACGACAAGGCCGGCCGGCCGGCCGAACCGTTGCTCGAACTCTGCGCGAACGCTCGCCACGAGGTCCGCGAGGGGCGCCGACGCTTCAAGACCCATATCTGCTCGTGTCCATTCTATCGCCGGAGTGCGACGTTTCCGTCGCTCGCCCGGTAGGGAGCGAGCGAGAACGCGTAGGCGTACGAGCCGTCGGTGAGCCGATACTTCGGCAGCGGCTGGGCGCCCCACGAGTTGTCACCGGCCAGGCCCATCTGCCGATGGTCGATCTGCAGCGTCAGTGTGTCGGCACGACCAATGCGGTGCGGGTGGGTGGCGGGCTCGAGCATCGCGGTCGTGTACGGCCACACGGAGAAGTCGAACCGCGGCGACCCCGTCACCATGAGCCCGGCGCCCGCGTCATCGACCAACGCGAGCCAACGCGCGTCGGAGCGGTTGCCGTTCTCTTGCGGCCGCAGGTAGTCGTGGATCAACGCGTCAGACTTCGCACGGTGCACCGCGAGCAGGCCGCTGGCCTTGCGGTCCGGGTAAGTCTCGTGAGGCCCGAAGCCGTACCAAGCTGCGTCGGTCATCGCCATCGGGACCCGCGCTGTCATGCCGACGCGGACCAAGTCCGGCAACGCCTCGTCGCGCTCGATGCGGTGCGACACCCGCAGCCGTCCGCCGTTCATCAGCGCGTAGGTGAGCGTCTCTTGCGCTTGGCCGTCGAGCAGCTCCGCGGTAACGGTGACGACACCATTCGTGTGTTTAACCGAGATGTTCGACCGAGACGCGGCCGCGCCTCGCCAAACGCCCTGGCGCCGGGGCATATTGTTGCCGCGGTCGTTGTCGGTCGGGGCCCGCCAGTAGTTGGACGTCAGCGGCGCTGCGAGCAGTTCGCCGTCTTCTCCAACGAACGAAGTGAGCAAGCCGGTTTCGCCGTCCACCTTCGCCATCACCACACCCGCTGCGAGCGTGAGGCCGGCGTCGCTCTCGCTGACGGCGTCCAGCGGCAGTTCGGCGATCGCCGGAACGGCTTTCTGTGTCAGCACGTGCTGCGTCCACGCGATCTCGTGCCCAGCCGGCACCCACGGCGTCTCTTCGGCGAGCACGAAACGGAGCGTCAGCACCGCTTCCGCCGGGGGCCCTGTCATCTCCGGTGGGAAGCCGAGCGAGATGTCGGCCGAGTCGCCCGCGGCGATCGCCGGCAGATCCTCGACGCCCTCGATCCGGACCGCGCCGTCGGCGAGCACCTCCCAACGCAGTCGGACGCCCTGCAGCGAGCGGAAGTCGTGCCTGTTGGTCACGGTCACGGAGTTCGACCGGCCGCCGGCGTGGGCCGTCTCAATCCGTTGGTAGACCTTCTTCACCTCCATCAGCGACGGGTTGGGACTCCGATCGGCCTGCACCAACCCGTTGAAGCAGAAGTTGGCGTCGTTCGGCTTGTCGCCGAAGTCGCCGCCGTAGGCATAGAACTCCGTGCCGTCGTCGTCGGTCTTGAGAAAGCCCTGATCGACCCAGTCCCAGATGAAGCCGCCCTGCAGCGGGCGGTGGGCGCGGATGGCGTCCCAGTACTCGGCCAGCCCGCCGCAGCTGTTGCCCATCGCGTGCGAGTACTCGCACAGGATCAGCGGCCGGTCGACCTCGACGCTCGGCATGCGCCCCTCGGCGTAAGACACGATCTTGTCGACGCTGTCGTACATCGGGCAGCGGATGTCGGTGTTCCGGTCCTTGTAGTAGGCCTGCTCGTACTGCACCGGCCGCGTCGGGTCGCGCTCTTTGATCCAGTCGTAGCCGGCCATGAAGTTCACGCCGTTGCCCGCCTCGTTGCCCAGCGACCAGATAATGACCGACGGGTGATTCTTGTCGCGCTCCACGACCGCCTGGAACCGCTCCATGTGGGCGTCGCCCCACGCGGGGTCCTTGGCCAACGATTCCGGGCCGTACCCCATGCCGTGCGACTCGATGTTGGCTTCGTCGACCACGTACAGGCCGTACTCGTCGCACAGGTCGTACCACAGTGGTGTGCACGGGTAGTGGCTCGTGCGGACAGCGTTGATGTTGTGTTGCTTCATCAGCAGGATGTCGCGCACCATCGACTCGCGTGAGACGTAGTGCCCCGTTATGGGGTCGTGCTCGTGCCGGTTCACGCCGCTCAGGGTGACGTATCGGTCGTTGATCTTCAGCACGCCTTCGTCGATCGCCGACTTGCGCAGGCCGACGTTCACAGCGGTCGCGTCGTAAGTCACGCCTCGCTCCGCGTCGACGACGCTCACCACCAGGCTGTAGAGATAGGGAGTTTCGGCGGTCCATCGCTTGGGCTCGGGCACACGCAGCCCGTAGCCGATGCTCACTGCGGCGCCCCGTCCGGTGGCTCCGCGGCCCTGTGCGACGCGGACACCGTCGGCGTCAAACAGCTCCGCGATCACTTGCACGGTACGCACCGGCGCGTGGAGCTTGGAGCGGACCATGAACCCCTCGGTCTGGGTCTCGTCGTCGAAGGCGGGAACCACCTCCAAGTCGTCGATTCGCGCGTCCGGCAGACGCTCCAGGTAGACGTCGCGGAAGACGCCGCTGAGGCGCCAGAAGTCTTGGTCTTCCAGGTACGAACCGTCGCTCCAACGGTACACCTCCACCGCGAGCAGGTTGTCGCCTTCTTGCAGGTAATCGGTCAGGTCAAACCGGGCCGGCGTGCGGCTGCCCTCGGAGTAGCCCACCCGCTGCCCATTCACCCATAGGTAGAACGCGCTCTCGACACCGTCGAAGCAGACCTCCACGCGTCGCTTGAGCCACGACCCCGGCACGCGGAACTTCGTGCGGTAAGAGCCGACCGGCCGGCCGTTCGCGCCCGCGATCTGCGGCGGATTCTTGTCGAACGGGTAGGTGATGTTTGAGTAGATCGGCTGGCCGAAGCCCTGCAGCTCCCAATTGGAAGGCACGGCGATCGTGGGCCAGTCCGTGTCGTCGTACTCGATCGCGTAGAAGTCGGTCGGACGCTCGTCGATGTCCGCCGCGTAGTGGAACTTCCACTGCCCGTTCAAGAGCCGCACGTACGGAGACGCATCGCGGCGGTTGGGCGTGGAGAGCGAAGCGCGAGCCGCGTCGGCCGTCGGGAAGTGCCAGAACGACGCACGGGGCTCCAGGCGGTTGCGCTCAAAGACGCCCGGGTTCTCCCAGTCGGGCGGCGCACCGGGTGCCGCCGGCGTCGCCGCAGACGCAACGGCGGGGCCGAAGACGGCGCCGACGCCAAACAAGCCCACCAAGCCGTACCGAACCACGGTTCCCGCCACCTGCTCCTCCCTGTGGACCGCGTTGAGTGCCGGTCCGACCAAGCCCGAATACGAGTACAATGCGGTCAACGTAAACGGCGCGCGACCCGCCTGCAAGAAGACGAGGACGCACGGCGCCCGTCGCACGCCGTCCGGCAGATTCTTCCTGTTTTCACCGTCAGAGATCGCATCGCTGATGAACGACAGCGTGCTCATCGATCGGTTCGGGCGTCGCCACACGAAGCTGCGTGTGAGCGTCACCGATCGGTGCAACCTGCGGTGCCGGTACTGCATGCCGGCCGAGGGAATCCCCGTCGTGCCCCGCGACGAGCTGCTGACGTTCGAGGAGATCGCACGCGTCGTCCGCATCGCGGTCGCGAACGGTATCACCCAGGTGCGGCTGACCGGGGGCGAGCCGCTCGTGCGTCGCGACCTGCCGACGCTCGTCACCCAGCTCGCCGCGATCGACGGGCTCGACGACATCTCGCTCACCACCAACGCGGTGCTGCTGGACGAGCAAGCGCAACCGCTGCGCGACGCCGGCGTGAAGCGGGTCAACATTAGCCTCGACGCCCTCACGCCCGAAGCGTTCCGCGAACTCACCCGCCGCGACGACTACGACCGGGTGCTGGGCGGCATCGCCGCGGCCGAGCGCGTCGGCTTCGACCCGATCAAGATCAACGTCGTCTCGCTCCGCGGAGTCACGGACGACGAGGTGATCCCCTTCGGCCGGTTCGCCCGCGACTCGGGCCACGAGGTGCGGTTCATCGAGTACATGCCGCTGGACGCGTCGCAAGACTGGGAGCGGGCCAAGGTGCTGTTCGCCGAGGAGATCCGTCGCACACTCAGCGAAGCCTTCGTGCCGCTCGTTCCGACCAAGGAGCCCACGGGCAGCCCGGCGACCGAGTACGAGTTCGCGGACGGTGTGGGCCGCATCGGCTTTATCCCCACCGTGAGCGAACCGTTCTGCAACGCGTGCGATCGGTTCCGGCTGACCGCCGACGGCCAGCTCCGGAACTGCCTGTTCTCGACCGAGGAGACCGATCTCCGCGCGGCGATACGGAGCGGGGCCACCGACGAGGCGATCGCCGAGCGGATGGCGGCGTCGATCCGCGCGAAGGCGGCCGGACACTTGGTCAACCTGCCCGAGTTCGTACAGCCCGCGCGCACCATGTCGGCAATCGGGGGCTGAGCGAGTGACGGTTCGTGTGCTGCTGTTCGGCCCGCAGGCAGCGCTCGCCGGAGCGAGCGCGCTGGACGTCACCGTCGCCGACGCCCCGACCCCCACGGACCTGCTTGCTGCACTCTCGACGCAGCACCCATCGCTGGCCGATTCACTCGGCGCCAGCCGCGTGGCTGTGAATCACGAATTCGCCGACTCGGCGAGCGTCATCGAACCGGGCGACGAGATCGCGCTCATCGGCATGGTGTCGGGCGGATGAACGCACAGGTCACCGTGTCGCTCCACAGCGGTCCGTTGTCGCTGTCTTCACAGCAACCGTCGCAGCGGTCCTCGCTCGGCGGCGGGGCTCGGTTGGTGTTCGAAGGCGTCGTGCGGGGGCAAGAAGCCGGCCGCGAATTGCGAGCGCTCGCTTACCAAGCGTACGAGCCGATGACGACGCGTGAGCTGCGGCGGCTCGCCGAGGAGGTCGCGATAGAGCACGGCGTGCTGGGCGTTCACGTCGAGCACAGCGTCGGCACGGTCCCGGTGGGCGGCGTGTCGTTCCGGCTAATCATCCTTGGCAAACACCGGGCCGAGGCGATCGCCGCGTGCGACGCGTTCATCGCCCGCATGAAGCAGCACGTGCCGCTGTGGAAACTGCCCGTGTGGGCGGACGCGGACGCCGATTCGGACGCTGATTCGGACAGCGCCAGCACCGACGACGGACGCACGGATCAACCGGTCGGGTGATCCTGCTCTTCCCCGGCGAGCGTCTCGAACGCGTGCGGCAGGACGTCGGCCATCTGGCGGAGCGTGTCGACCGCTCCACGCGGCGAGCCGGGCAGGTTGATGATGAGCGAGCGCTTCGCCACGCCGGCAACCGCTCTGGAAAGGAACGCGTGTGGCTTGCCCGGCAAGCAACGCGCGCGGGCCAGTTCGAGCAGGCCCGGGTGCGGCTTCTCGATCACCGCGGCAGTCGCCTCCGGCGTCACGTCGCGCGGACCGACGCCGGTGCCGCCGGTGGTGAGCACCAACCGCGGCGCGTCGGCTCCGTCGATCCACGCCCGCAGCTGACGGGTGATCGCCTCCGCGTCGTCGGGCACGAGGGCTGCCTCACACCCGCTGGCGCCCAGCAGCTGCTCGGCGGCTTCGCGTAGGAGGGGCGTTGCCTTGTCTTCCGCCGTGCCGGCCGAGCGGGAATCGCTGACCGTCAGAATCGCCACCTTGGGACCGCTGGCGGTCGCGGCCTTCGGCGCCGACTTTCCGCCCCGTTTCTCGACGACCCGCACGCCGTGGATCTCGATGGCCGGGTTCAACGCCTTGCCCATGTCGACCACGTTCAGCGCGGCGCCCATCACTGCGGCCAACGCCTCCATCTCGACGCCCGTTTGGGCCGCGGTCCGTGTCTTCGCGCGGAGCAGCACTTCGTCGCCCTCGAGTGTCGCTTCCACATCGACGTGGCTCAGCGGCAGCGGGTGGCATAGCAGGATCAGGTCCGACGCCCGCTTGGCCGCCTGCACGCCGCCCAGCCGCGCCACCTGCAGCAGGTCGCCCTTCGCGAGGGTGTTCGCACGGATCGCCGCGGCAACCTCGGCGCCCACGCGGACGCGGCCCTCGGCGACGGCGCGACGGTCGGTCACCGGCTTGGCGCCGACGTCGACCATCCGCGCGTGGCCGGCTTCGTCGACGTGCGACAGCCGCCGCTCGGGCTCGTTGGACGGTGAGGTCGTCACGTCAGATCGCCCAGGGGTAGAACGGGTACACGCCGCCCGCGTCCGAGCCCGGCGGACACTCGATGAATCCGTCGCTCATCGCGGCGGAGCAAGTGTCGCCCGAGCCACGCAGATCCACCAGCGTCGCCCGGCCGCCGTCGTCCAGCGTCGCCGGCCGCCACCACGTGAGCGCGACTGTCTTGCCACGCCACGCGTCGAGCTCCACGCTCGCCGTCGGCGCCGCGACGGCGGCCAGGCCGGCCCGCCGACGCAACGCTGCGCCCAGCAACCGAACGCCCGCCGTCAGCACGGCGACCGGGTTGCCCGGCAGACCGAGGATCGGCTTGCCGCCCGCCACGGCGGCGAACGTCGGCCGGCCCGGTCGGGCGTTGATCCGATGGAACAGCCGCTCGCCGCCGGCCCGGGCCACGGCTTCGGGAACGAAGTCGTACGCGCCCTTCGACACGCCACCGGTGAGCACCATCGCGTCGGCCGTCGCCAAGCGATCCGCGATCACACGGGTGAGCCCGTCGAGGTCGTCCGCCGAGTGCGTCCGTTCCACACGGTCGATCCACGGCGGCGCGCCGAGCAACGCTTCGAGCGTCGGCCCGTTGCTGTCGCGTAGCCGCCACGGCGCCAGCCCGGCGGCGCCCGGTTCGGTGTGCGGCTCGGTATGCGATTCGGCGGCCCACGCCGTCTCCAGCTCGTCGCCCGTCGTGATGATGGCGACGCGAAGGCGGCGATGCGCCGTGATCTCGGCGGGGCCGATCGACGCCAACGCGGTCATGCCGGCCGGCGTCAGCACGCGGCCGGCGTTAAGCACCACGTCGCCCACTTTCGCGTTCTCGCCCCGCCGACGGATGCTGCCACCCGGGCGGGTCTTCGCCGTGTCGTTCAATCGAATCGAGTCGTCACGCTCGTCGACCTGCTCGAGCGGGACGACGGTATCCGCGCCCTGCGGGATTGGGCTGCCCGTGTAGATCCGCAACGCCACGCCCGGCGTCAGTTCGGGGGGCGCCTCGCCGATCCGGCACTCGCCGGCGATCGGCATCGGTCCGGCAGCGAGTTCCGCCATCCGCACGGCGAAACCATCCATGGCGCTCACGTCGCACGCGGGGCTGTCGCGATCGAGTGTGACCGGCGCCGCCAGCACACGGCCCGCCGCATCGCTGGTAGCGGTCAGCCGGAGCGTCTCCGGTTCGATCGGCGCGACGCGCTCGGCGAGCAGCGCAACCGCGTCTTGCGGCGAGAGGTTGGTAGAAGGCGTCGGCTCGTGCATCACGCGATGAGTGTACCCGAGCGCCGCACGCCCCGGCGCCCGATCCGTTAAACTCCTCATCCGCGTGCCACACGCCGAATCCGTTTCCCTCGACGCAGCGAGTCGCCATGTCCCTGCTTATCAAGAACGGTCAGATCGTCACCGCCACCGACTCGTTCGTGGGCGACGTGCAGTGCGAGGGCGAGACCATCGTCGCCGTCGGCAAGGGCCTGACGGCGCCCGAGGGGGCCGACACCGTCGACGCCACCGGCAAGTACGTCTTCCCCGGGTTCATCGACCCGCACGTGCACATCCATCTGCCGTTCATGGGCACGCACGCCAAGGATACGTACGACTCCGCGAGCCGCGCCGCGCTGGTCGGCGGCACGACGACGCTCATCGAGATGGTCTGCCCGGGCCGCGACGAGGACCCGGTCGAGGCGTACCAGCTGTGGAAGTCGAAGGCGGAGGGCCTGTCGGCGTGCGACTTCGCGTTCCACATGGGCGTCACCCGATTCGACGAATCAACGCCCGCCAAGCTGCGTGAGATCGTCGAAGATGGCACCACCAGCTTCAAGGTCTTTTTGGCCTACAAGGGCGCGCTGGGCGTCGACGACGACGAGCTCTACCAAACGCTCAAGCTGGCGAAGGAGCTGGGTGTGATCGTCACGGCCCACTGCGAAAACGAGTCGCTCGTCGCGCGGCTGCAGGCCGACCTGCTGGCCGAGGGCAAGACGGGCCCCGAGTGGCACGAGCCCTCGCGCCCCGTGCAGGTCGAGCAAGAGGGCGTGCAGCACCTGATGACGTTCGCCGAGCTGACCGGGGCCAGCGTCTACGTCGTTCACACCAGTTGCAAGGGCGCGGTGCACGCCGCCCAAGAGGCGCGGATGCGGGGCGTCGACGCCCACATCGAGACGGTCATCCCCTACCTGGTTCTGGACGACACGGCCGCCCAGCAGCCGAACTTTGAAGGCGCCAAATACGTCATGTCGCCGCCGATCCGCGCCGCGCGGCATCAGCCGTTCCTCTGGGACGCGATCAAGTCGGGCGTCATCAGCACCGTGGCGACCGACCACGCGCCGTTCGACTTCGGCAACGGCGACGGGACCGGGCAGAAGGAGATGGGTCGCGATGACTTCACCAAGATCCCCAACGGCATCCCGAGCGTCGAACACCGCGTGCGGCTCCTATACACGCACGGCGTGGCGACCGGCCGCATCGACCGCTGCCGGTTCGTCGACTGCGCGAGCACCCAAGCCGCCAAGCTGTTTGGCATGTGGCCCCGCAAGGGAACGATCCAGCCGGGCGCCGACGCCGACCTCGTCGTTTACAACCCAACCGTCACCGAGACGCTGTCGGCCGAGACGCACCTGATGGACACCGACTACGACGCCTTCGAGGGCTGGCACGTCCAAGGCCGCTGCGACCTCGTCACGGTCCGCGGAAAGACGATGGTCCGCGACGGCGAGTTCGTCGGCGAGCTAGGCCACGGCAAGTTCCAGAAACGCGCAACTCGTTAGGGGGCGCCCGCGTTGACTACCATGGGCCACGACCCGCGCGGCTGCCGAGACGAACCCGGCGCCAACACCTCTTTTGATGAGACCAAGCCATGCCGTCGCTCTTAGTTCATTTGCAGGTTATCGCCGTTGTTTCATTAACCTTGGCCCCATTGGCTGACGGCGCGAGCTTTACGCCGCTGGGGGACTTGGCCGGTGGCTCGTTCAAGTCCAACGCCCTGGACGTCTCGGCGGACGGCTCCGTCGTCGTTGGCAACGCCACCGCCGACGGCGACTCGGACGCCTTCCGCTGGACCGCCGCGACCGGCATGCAGCGGGTGGTGGCCAACAACTTCTCGACCGGGCGTGGCGTCTCGGACGATGGCTCAACGACCGTTGGCCAACTCGCGCAGTCGTTCCAGTTCTTCGGGTTCCGAGCCGTCGACGGCGGGAGTCTCTTGTCCGTGGGCGATCTTCCGGGCGGACTCAACACTTCCGACGCCGAGGCCGCGTCAGCCGACGGCTCGGTGGTGGTGGGCAAGTCGCGTAGCACGCCGGGACAGGAGGCGTATCGCTGGACGCCGGGTGGCGGCATCCAGGGCCTCGGCGACCTGCCGGGCGGCGCGTTCGACTCGGGCGCCCGCGACCTCTCGTCCGACGGGTCGGTCGTCGTCGGCTTCGGCGCCTCGTCCAGCGGCACGGAGGCCTTCCGCTGGACCGCGGGCGACGGCATGCAGGGCCTTGGCGACCTGCCCGGCGGCGCCTTCTCCTCCATCGCCGAGTCCGTGTCCGCGGATGGGTCGGTGGTCGTCGGCCGTGCGAGCACCGCCGACGGGCTTGAAGCCTTCCTCTGGAACGCCGCCGACGGCATGCAGGGCCTCGGCACGCTGCCCGGATCCAACCGCTTCTCGTTTGCCACGGGGGTCTCTGGCGACGGCACGCGGGTCGTCGGCGGAAGCAGCGGCGCCGCGTTCATCTGGGACGCCCAGGCCGGCATCCGGAGCGTGCAGACGGTGCTCGAAGACGCCGGCGTCGACCTTACCAACTGGAACCTCGTGACCGCCGCCGCGATCTCCGCCGACGGCACAACGGTCGTCGGCACCGCGATCAATCCGAGCGGCAACGAGGAGGCGTTCCTCGCGACGCTCGCCGCACAGCAGGCGGGCGACTTCTCGGGCGACGGCGCGGTTGACAACGACGACCTCAATCTGCTGCTGAACAACTGGGGAGCGCCGGCGTCGCCCCTTCCGGCCGGCTGGGGCGGCACGCCCCCAGAAGGCGCCGCGGTTGATAACGACGAACTCAACGACCTGCTCAACAATTGGGGAGCGGGCACGGGCACAAGCGTGCCGGAACCCGCGAGCGGGGCGTTGCTGGTGCTCATCGCGACCGCAACTCGCCGACGCCGACGCAACACGTAGCTCTCGACGCCGACGGATCGCAAACGCCCAACCTACCCCCGAGGTGAATCATGCGGCTCTCACTCGTCGGAGCCCTGCTGCTCGGCTTTCTGGTGTATGTGGCGCGCGGCCAGGACCTGCCGCGTAAGCCGCCCGCGTCACAGGGCGTCGACCCGGCCAACGTACTGCGGTTCGTCGAGCGGGCTGACACCCAGATCGAGACGATGAACAGCTTCATGCTGGTGCGTCACGGCGCGGTGGTCGCCGAGGCCTGGTGGGCGCCGTACGAGGCGGGGGACCCGCACCAGCTCTACTCGCTGAGCAAGAGCTTCACGTCGATCGCCGCCGGCATCGCGATCGCCGAAGGCAAGCTGAGCCTCGATGATCGCGTGGTCGATTGGTTCCCCGAGCGCCTTCCGCCAGAGCCGAGCGACAACCTCCGCGCAGTACGGGTCCGCGACCTCCTGCGGATGACGACCGGGCACGTGGCGGGCGACCTCGCCGGCTTCCGCTGGCAGGACGACCCCACCGTTGCCGACGCGCTCGCGTGCCCCGTCACCCACCGGCCGGGCACGCACTTCACTTACAACACCCCGGCCAGCTACACCGCCGCCGCGGTCGTCGAGCAGGCGACCGGTCAGCCGCTGCACGACTACCTAACGCCACGCCTCTTCGAACCGCTAGGAATCGAGGGATCGTGGTGGGCTCAGACGGGCGACGGCGTCGCGATGGGCGGCACGGGCTTCAACCTCCGCACCGAGGACATCGCCAAGTTCGGCCAGCTGCTGCTCCAGCGCGGCCGTTGGGACGGCCGGCAACTCGTTCCAGCGGCTTGGATCGACCAAGCGACCTCCCGCCAGACCTCCACGGGCAGCGACCCGGGGGGTGACTGGTCGCAGGGGTACGGCTTTCAGTTCTGGCAGAGCACCGATGGCTATCGGGGCGACGGCGCCTTCGGGCAGTACTGCTTAGTGCTGCCCGAGCAGGACGCCGTCGTCGCCATCACCAGCGGCGTGCGTGAAATGGGCCCCACAATGCGGCTCGTGTGGGACGAGCTGCTGCCGGGGCTGCACCCCGAGCCGCTTCCGCCAAACCCCACCGCCCAGGCCGAACTGGCGAGCCGACTCGCGGGCCTCACCGTCCGCACGCCGCCGGGCAAGGCCCGCTCGCCCCGCGCAGCAGCGGTCTCCGGACAGACGTACACACTCGACGACAACCCACTCCACCTGCGGGCGATCGCTCTTACCTTTGACGACGAGCGGCCCGAACTCACGTTCACAAACGATGAGGGTGCGCAACGCGTGCCGATCGGCCACGGCGACTGGCGCCGCACACGGGTCGACTCGATCGCGGGCCTCACCCGCACGGGCAACGAGCTGGTCAAGCCACCGTCCGGCACGGTCGCGATTGCGGCGAGCGACGCCTGGACCGACGACGACACGTACCACGTCCGCCTCTGCCTGTACGAGACGCCGTTCTCCATCGATCTAACGTGCCGCTTTACCAACGACACCGTCGAGATCGCAACACGACAGAACGTCGGGTTCCACGCAGAGCTGGAAGAGCCCACACGGCACGGAACGCTACCAAGCGACGCCGGCAACGAGTAGCTGCCTGCCAGGATCGCGAGCGCAGCGCGGTGGCGACAAGCGTTATTCGCTGGGGGCTCCGCTTCGCTGAGTCCCCAGCCACCCGTCGACGCCGACCTAGTCGTCAGCAACCCGGAAGTCATCGCGACCCTTTCGGCCGAGATGCGTCTGAAGGACACCGACTACGACGCCTTCGAGGGCTGGCAGATCCAAGGCGGCTGCGACCTCGCAACCGTGCCGGGCAGGACGATGGTCCGCAACGGCGAGTTCGTTGGTGAGCTAGGCCAAGGTCAGTTCCAGAAGCGGGCAACGCACCGACCGAAGGGGTAGCCCAGGTTCTCGAACCTGGGTCGCCGCAGGCGACAAGAGGCCCACTTCGACAAGTAGATTGGCGAGAAGGCCTCCTGTGGCGACGCCACCCCGGTTCAAGAACCGGGGCCACCCGCGGTAACTGCTTACCCGCGTTCTCCGGATGCGGGAAAGTACCGCTTGCCCGAACCCGCGATCCGACTAGCGGCGAGTCGAACGATCGTCGGTATCGGCGACCGGCTGGATCGCGATGCAGCATGCGTAGATCAGCGTGGCGACCGTAGTAAACGCCAGGAAGAGCCCATTGGTCTTGATAGTCGCATCCCTGCCCCCGCTCTGCGAGATCTCATAGTCGAGCAAACCGAACAACCCGGCCAGCGAGGCCAGCCACAGCGTCACCATCAACGCGAGCCCGATCCAGAGGGCTCGACGAGATCCTTGGAGCGTTTGCACACCAACAAAGTAGAGCGGGATCGTGATCAAGACGCCCGAACCGCCGAGTTGAGCGATCACCGTCCGCAGGTTCTCGGTCTCGGCCGATCCGACGCTGTACGCAACGATCCCGATCAGGGTCCAGATCGCGAACGACGTTGCGTAGCAGATCGTCAGCCCGCCGGCGGTCAATCGGGACGCGAGCGGGTGGTGCCGGAACACACGGTAGATCCTGCGGAACAGCCCCGGCGATTGCCCAACGATCGGCTCGCCGCGCAGGTACCTTTTCAGATCCGCGGCGAGGTCCGCGGCGGTGCTATACCGCTGTGCGGGGTTTTTCTCCATGCACTTCAACGCGATGGTCTCGAGTTCCCGGGGCACGCTCGCGTCCAGACGCCGCGGCCGGGGCGGCTCGTCGTGGACGACCTGGTGGATGAGCATCCTCGCGTTCCCGCGGAACGGCAGCTCGCCGGTCAGCAGTTGAAAGAGGACAACGCCCAGAGAGTAAATGTCGCTGCGCCGATCGGCGTCGCAGCCGTCGCCACGCGCTTGCTCGGGCGACATGTACGCGGGTGTCCCGAGCACCTGCCCCTGGATCGTCATGGTGACGTCGGCCGTCTCACGCTTGGCGAGGCCGAAGTCCATCAGCCGCGGTGTGCCGTTGGGCCCGATCATCACGTTGCCGGGCTTGAGATCGCGATGAATCACCCCACGCTCGTGAGCGTGATTCAAAGCGTCCGCGACGCGGGCGCAGAGATCGGCCGCTTCCCGCGGCGTCGGACGCTGGTCGAGCATCCAATCGGCGAGCGTTATGCCGCGGACGAACTCGCTCACAATGAACAGGTTGTCGCCGTCGCGCCCGACCTCGAAGACCGGCACGATACCCGGGTCGTTGAGCTGGGCGGTGTTCTGCGCCTCGCGGAGAAACGCCTTCTCTTGCGCCGCGTCGAACTGTCCGTTTCGCGGGATCTTCACCGCTACGGTTCTGTCGAGGCTTGTGTCGTACGCCTTCCAGACCGCGCCGAAGGCCCCCATGCCCACGCGCTCGATCAATCGGAACTGCCCGATACTCGTTACCGGTTGGGAGACACGCGTCGACAAGCCGTCGGCGACGAGACTGAAGCCGCTACCGCACGCCGGGCAGACCACGTCGTCCAGCTCGGCGTCGCATGCCAGCACGACCGCCTCGCGACAGTGCGGACAGCGGACGGTCAGGCCAAGGCTGGGGATCGTCTCGGGCGGCGTCGCGGGCGACAAGCTGAGGGTGTCCAGCTCGCTCTCCGCGTTGCGTTTCGCGTTCGCCTTCGGGTCGCTCGCTGAGTCTTTCATTGAACCAAACCAGCGGCGATTCCAGCTTGCGAAGATCGGCCCGCCGATGCTCGGGCTGGGCGAGCCGATAAGCGGCCCTAGCCGCCACTATAGTCGCAGTTTGCCCTGAAGGCAGCCGATCGCTGCGGTGACACCGTAGCAGACGATTCCGCACGACACCAACTGTCGGCCTGCGTGGCGCCTTCACCGGCGGGCGCCGCGGACGTGCGGCCAGTGCGGCCGTGGGTACGGACTGAAGCCGGACGCCTCACTGGCGGGACGCCAGTGGCACGCGGGTGGGTAAAGCCTACCCCCGCGCCAGTGCGTCGCTCTGGTCGACGAAGTCGTCGCCGGTCCATTCCTCGTCGCCCTTGATCATCTTCTTCGCTTCGGCGGCGGCCTTCTTTGCCGCGCGGGCCTCGGCTTGGCGGCGCACCAGGTCGGAGTGGGTAGTGAAGAACGGCAGGCTCTTGCCCCGGAAGTCGTCGAGCGTCTCGAAGCCGTGCTTCTCCATGAACGCCAGCAGCTCCTCGCACATCGGCTGCACGCAGCGGTAGCCCAGCTTCATCACGCCCGTGCAGACCTGCACCGTGTGGCTGCCCAACAGGATGAACTGAGCCGCGTCCTCGCCCGTCTCCACGCCGCCCAGCCCGCTGAGCGTGCGGCCGGGGAACTCGTTGTTGATGAGCGTCGACACCTCCATGCACATCCGCAGGGCGATCGGCCGCACGGCGATCGACGAGTACCCGCCCGGCGTGGTGTAGCCCTCCACGTTGGGCTCCGGCTTGAGCGTGTCGAGGTCGACGCCGATGACGCTGCGGATGGTGTTGATGGCCGACACGCCCTGGCAGCCGGCGCGGAGCGCGGCGGACGTCGGGTCCTCGATCCGCGTGACGTTGGGCGTCATCTTGGCCCACACCGGCGCGTTGGCCACCTCCATGACCCAGCCGCACACCTCTTCCAGCAGCTCGGGGTTCTCGCCCACCGCGGCGCCCATGCGGCGCTCCGGCATGCCGTGCGGGCAGCTCATGTTGAGCTCGAACGCGTCGACGCCCGCCTCCTCGCACCGGCCGACGATCTCTTGCCAGGCGTCCTTGTTGTACTCCTCCATGATCGAGGCGATCAGCACGCCCTCGGGGTGCGAGTCCTTGAGCGCCTTGAACTCGTCCAGCCAGGTGTCGAACGACCGGTCGCTGATCAGCTCGATGTTCTCCCAGCCGTAGATCTCCTTGGCGCCGTCCTGCAGCGTCTGGCGGCTGCGGAGCCGGCCGTACCTCGGCTGGACGTTGATGACCTTCGACGCGTCGAGCGACACGGTCTTGCAGATGACGGCGCCCCAGCCGTCGTCGAACGCCCGGCCGATGACCTTGCCGTTGGTCCCGGGAGGGCCCGAGCCGATGACGAACGGGTTGGGCAGCTTGAGGCCGTCGACGGTGGTTTCTAGCGTGGGCATTTTGGCTCCGTAGTGAGAGGAACCACGAAGGAACAAAGGAACAAAGAGCGTCAGTGAGTCTGCTTCGTTCCTTCGTTCCTTTGTGGTTCATTTGAGTTCGGTGAGGACGAGGTCGAGGCAGTCGACCAGGTAGTCGGCGTCGTCTTTCGTGATGCACATCGGTGGCTTGATGCGGAGGGTGTTGCCGTACAGGCCGCCCTTGCCCAGCAGCACGCCGTGGTGACGCATCGCCTCCATGACGTCGGCCGCCTCGGTGTTCGCGGGCTCCTTGGTCTTGCGGTCGCGCACCAGCTCGACGCCCAGCATCAGGCCCATGCCGCGGACCTCGCCGATGAGCGCGTGCTTGTCCTGCAGCTCGAAGAGGCGCTCCTGCAGATGGCCGCCCACCACGCGGGCGTTCTCTTGGATGCCGTCCTCGTCGATGACCTCGAGCGTCGCGAGACCCTGGGTCATGCTGATCGGGTTGCCGCCGTACGTGTTGAAGTGGATGCGGTTGCGCATCACCTCGGAGATCGGCTCGGTGGTGGTGAACGCGCCGAGCGGGGCGCCGTTGCCGATGCCCTTGGCCATCGTGATGCCGTCGGGCACGACGTCGTAGTTTTGGTGAGCCCAGTAGTGCTCGCCGGTGCGGCCGAAGCCCCCCTGCACCTCGTCGGCGATGCACAGCCCGCCGTGCTCGCGGACAATTTCGTAAACGACCTTGAAGAACTCCTTGGGCGGGGTGACGGCGCCGCCGACGCCCTGGATCGGCTCGCCGATGAAGCACGCGACCTCGCCGCACGTCTGGTACTCGATCACCTCCTTCACGTCGTGGGCGCACTTCAGGTCGCACGACGGGTAGGTGAGGCCGTACGGGCACCGGTAGCAGTAGCCCGCGTGGGTGTGCAGCACTCCGGGCGCCTGGTTGCTCTTAAACCGCCACGTGCCCTGCGCGGTCAGGCCCATCGTGACGGCCGTGCCGCCGTGGTAGGCGTTACGGAGGGCGATGACGTCGGTGTTGCCGGTGTGCTCGCGGGCCGACAGGATGGCGACCTCGTTCGCCTCGCTGCCGGAGTTGGTGAAGTAGGTCCTCGACAGCCCTTCGGGCATCTTCTCGGCCAGCTTCTCGGCGAAGTTGGCGATCGTCGGGTGCAGGTAGATCGTGGTGGTGTGCTGCAGCTTGCCGGTCTGCGCGCGGACCTTGTCGATAATCTTCGGATGGCAGTGGCCGACGCTCACGGTGACGATCCCCGCGAAGGCGTCCAGGTACCGCCGGCCGGTCTCGTCCCACACATACTGCATGTTGCCTTCGACGACCATCAAAGGCTCGCGGTAGTACGTGATCACCCCTGGCGACACGTACTGCGTGCGTAGCGCAATCACCTCGTCACGCGACGGCCCGTCGTAGGGCGTCGGCGTGTGATCGCAGATCGGCAGTTGCAGCTTGAGGTCGGTCGCCATTTCTTGACTCAGTCGTTCTCGACGAAAGGAGATGAGGGGATTTTGGTGATAGGGGAGATAAAAGACTTGGTCTTACTACTCAAGGTGAAACCGGACACCGGTGATAGGTTTGATCTTCAAGCCCTTGTGGCTCTACCTCAGCGGCAGCCATCCCCCCTATCACCAACACTCCCCCATCCCCTCTTCGTAAACGGATTGGTTTAGCGCGCAAGTTCAACCGCGTCGATGTCCGCGGCTTCGGGCACCAGCACGCCCGGGCCTTCTTCCTCGGTGAGGCCGCGCTCCAGCGGCGTGCCGGGGATCAAGTTGTCTAGCAGCATGCCCAGCAGCGCCGCCACGGCCATGCCGGTCTTGCCGACCGCGCCGAGGATCGGCCCGAGGCCCCAAGGTGTCGCCTCGATCAGCGCGGCGCCCGCGTCGCTGTTGAAGTAGGCCGGCACGCTCAGGCCCATGAACAACGCGAAGCCGCCGATGAGCAGGTTGCGGTTGCTATCGAGGTCCGCCTTCGAGAACTGCCGCACGCCGACCGCGGCGATCAGGCCGAACAGCACGCAGTACAGCCCGCCGACGACCGGCTGCGGGATAGCCGCCGCCACTGCGCCGAACTTGCCAAACAGTCCGAGCAAGATCAGCAGCACCGCGGCGATCTGCACGACGTATCGGCTGCCCACCTTGGTGAGGCCAATCAGGCCGACGTTTTCTGAATAGCTCGTGGAGCTGAAGCCGCCCAGCACGCCCGTAAGCGCACAGCCGACGCCCTCGAAGCCGATGCCGCGGGAGATCTGCTTGGCGGTCGGATCGCCGCCGCCAGCCATGTGGCTGCACGCGTGGTAGTCGCCAAACGATTCGATCATCGACGCCAAGTACCCGGCCAGCACCGCCGCGACGAACGCCGTCGAGAAAGCCGGCAGCCCCCACGGGAAGAACACCGTCGAGGTGCGGAACCACTCGCTCCGCTCAATCGCGTCGAAGCTGACCGTCGCCGGATGATCGGGGCCGAACCAGCCGATCGCTGTGAACAGATGGCAGATGCCCACGGCGCCGAGAATGGCCAGCAGCATGGGGAACAGCCGGAACACCACGCTCCGCTGAGACAGCACCAGCGAGAAGCTGATGATGAACACCATGGTCAGGATGCTGATGGGCCAGTAAGACGCCGCGACGGGCGCCCCCGCCTGATAGAGCGCCAGGCCGATCAGCATGATCACCGGCCCCACGACCACCGGCGATAGAAACTGTCGCAACGCGCCGACCGCGCCCGAGAAGCCGAGCACCGCTTCGACGATGGCGCCGACGATCACGGCGCCGGCGATGTACCGCATGCAGTCGCCGCCGTCGCCGCCGAGACCGCCGTCCGCGGGGTCGGCCAGCACCGTGGGGATGATCACCCCCGAGAACGCCGCGAGGAACGAGAAGCTGACGCCCTGAATGATCGGCAGCCGCGAGCCGACCGTCGATTGGAGCAGCGTCGCCACGCCGCTACAGAGCATGACGCTCGAGATCAGCAGCGCTGTCTGCGTCGCATCCATCCCCATGGCGGGGGCCATCAACAGCGGCACCGCGACCGTCGAGCCGAACATCGTCAGCACGTGCTGCACCGCGAGAACCACCGCCCGCAGGAAGGGCGGCTTGTCGTCGAGACCGTAGATGACCGTTGAGTTCGACAAAGCCGATGGACGGGATGACAGGAGGGACCGGATCAACGAGATAGCGATAGCAGCAACGCCGGATCATTTCCTCGATCCGGCCGATCGTGCTATCCGGTCGATGAATCGCTGGTAATCGGTGAAGCGCTGGTAAAGTGACGGGTATGAATCCCCCCAGCTCGCCCACCACCGTTGGCTTCGGCGACGACCTGCTCGATCGGATGGTGCTCGCCGTGGAGAAGGTACGCGAGAGGCTCAAACGTTCGGCCGCCGCCCTCGACGCCGCGGGCGTGCCGTACGCCGTCATCGGCGGCAACGCCGTGGCCGCCTGGGTGTCGAAGGTCGACCCGGGCGCCGCGCGGAACACGGTCGACGTCGACCTGATGATCAACCGCCCCGACTTCCCGGCCGCGAAGGTGGCCCTCGAGTCGGCGGGGTTCGTTCACTACGAGCTGATGGACGTGCCCATGTTCCTCGACGGTCCCGACGGCAGCCCGCGCGACGCGGTGCACCTGCTGTTCGCCGGCGAGAAGGTCAAGGCGACCTACGCCGCCTCGGCGCCGGACATCTCGGTGCATGATTCGCACGGCGCCTACCGGCTGTTGGAGCTGAAACAGTTGGTCACGATGAAGCTCACGTCGTTCCGCGACAAAGACCGTACGCACTTGCGTGATCTTATCGGCGTCGGGCTGATCGATGATGGTTGGCTCAACGGCATGCAACCGGAACTCGCGGAGCGATTGAAAGGTCTGCTGGACGACCCCGAGGGGTGACTGACCGGATGGCGGTCTCGGCCACATCGATGGGAAAACCGATCATCCGGTCGATCCGCCCGAATCCTGTGATCCCGTCAATCAAAGATCGGTGATCGCGCCGTACGTCTCCGGCCGGCGGTCGCGGAAGAACTGCCACGTGTTCCGCACCTCGCGGATCAGGTCGAGGTCCATGTCGACGATGACGATGTCGTCCTCGTCGCGCTTGTCGCTCTGGGCGATGAATTGCCCGCGGGGGTCGACGAAGTAGCTCTGGCCGTAGAACTCGCCAATCCGCCACGGCTCTTCCCAACCGGGCCGGTTGATGGCGCCGACGAAGTACTGGTTCGCCACCGCGTGCGCGGGCTGCTCGATCTTCCAGAGGTACTCGCTGAGACCGGCTACCGTGGCCGACGGGTTGAAGACGATCTCGGCGCCGTTCAGCCCCAGGCAGCGGGCGCCATCGGGGAAGTGGCGGTCGTAGCAAATGTAGACGCCCACCTTGCCGACGGCCGTGTCGAACACCGGGTACCCGAGATTGCCCGGACGGAAGTAGAACTTCTCCCAGAAGCCCGGGTTGCACTGCGGGATGTGGATCTTGCGGAACTTGCCCAGGTACGAGCCGTCCGCGTCGATCACCGCGGCCGTGTTGTAGTACACGCCGGTGATCTCTTCCTCGTACACCGGCGCCACGATCACCATCTCGTGCTTCTTGGCCAGCTCTTGCATGAGCTTGATCGTCGGCCCGTCCGGCACCCGCTCGGTGAGGTCGTACCACTTGGTCTCTTGCTCGGCGCAGAAGTAGGGCCCGTAGAAGAGCTCCTGCAGGCAGACGACCTGGGCGCCGTCGCCGGCGGCCTGCTCGATCATCGCCACGTGCTTGTCGATCATCGCCTGCTTGATCTTCGCGACCGGCGACGTGCTGGGCTCGCAGGTGGTCGCTTGGATCAGGGCGCCGCGGACAGGTCGGGGCATCAGGGGCTCCGCAAGGAAGGGTCGGACAAGATCGGTCTTCGCAGAACGCATAGAACCACAAAGAAACCAAGGAACGAAGGGCCCGTCCGCGGGCCGCTTGGTTCCTTGGCTGCTTTGTGGCTCCGTCGTACGCTCGGTCGGCCGACTCCGATGATCGGTTGCTGGTTGCGCCTGTAGGCAGCTACCTTAACCCAATCTTCACACGCCTCCTACGGTCGTCCTCCGAGGTTTTCCGCATGGCCACCGCCGCCGCCCCCACCCCGTCGATCGATGCTCAAACCGTTCCGATGCTGCTCGGCGGCAAGTGGACCGAGGTCGATGCCGACGCCTACGAACGCGTGCACAATCCGTCCACCGGTCAGGTGATCGCGCGCACGCCGCTCGCCGGCGCCGCGGAGGTCGACGCCGCCGTGAGCGCCGCCAAGAGCGCCCTGCCCGCCTGGGCCGACACGCCGGTCGTCGAGCGCGCCCGCGTGATGTTCCGCCTGCGGACGCTCATGGAAGAGCGGTTCGAACAAATCGCTACGCTCGTCACCCGTGAGCACGGAAAGACGCTCGCCGAGGCCCGCGCCGAGGTGAACCGCGGCGTCGAGATGGTCGAGTACTCGGCCAGCATCCCGGCGATCATCACGGGCGAGGCGTTGCCGGACATCGCCTCAGGCGTCGACGCGGAGTGCGTCCGCCACCCGGTGGGCGTGTGCGTCGGCATCACGCCGTATAACTTCCCCAACATGGTGCCGCTGTGGATGCTGCCGGTGGCCATCACCTGCGGCAACACCTTCGTGCTCAAGCCGTCGGAGAAGACGCCGCTGTCGGCCAATCTGCTGGGCGAGCTGCTCGCTGAGGCGGGGCTGCCGGACGGTGTGCTGAACATCGTGCACGGCGGCCGGGCGTGCGTCGAGGCGCTGTGCACACACAACGACGTCGCCGCGATCTCGTTCGTCGGCTCCACGCCGGTGGCAAAGATCGTGTACGAAACCGGCACGGCCCACGGCAAGCGCGTGCAGGCCGCCGGCGGAGCGAAGAATCATCTGGTCATCATGCCCGACGCAGACATGGGCCAGACGGTCAAGCAGCTCGCCGCGAGCGCCTACGGCTGCGCCGGACAGCGCTGCATGGCGGGCAGCGTGGCGGTGGCCGTCGGTTCGGCGGGCGATCCGCTCGTCCAGGGCCTCGTCGACCTGGGCGGCGCCATGAGCGTCGGCGCCAGCGACCCGGCGATCTCCGACTCCGCCGACACCCTCGGCATGGGCCCGCTCATCAGCGACGAGCACCGCTCGCGTGTCGCTTCGTACCTCGACATCGCCGCCGAAGACGGCGCCACGGTCGCTCTGGACGGCCGCGAGGCGGGCGCCGCGCACGACGGCTTCGTGCTCGGCCCTAGCGTGGTGGACCACGTCGCTCCCGCCATGCGGGTGGCCAAGGAAGAGATCTTCGGCCCGGTGCTCAGCGTGTCGCGCGTGGCGACGCTCGAAGAGGCCCTCGCCCTGGGCGACACGTGCGACTACGGCAACGGCGCGGTGATCTTCACGCGCGACGGCTACGCGGCCCGCGAGTTCAAGCGACGTTTCAACGCGGGCATGATCGGCGTTAACGTCGGCGTGCCGGCGCCCATGGCGTGGTTCCCGTTCACCGGCTGGAACGGCTCGTTCTTCGGCGACCTGCACATCCAGGGCCGCGAAGGGATCCAGTTCTACACCCGCCAGAAGGTCAGCCTCACCCGCTGGCCACGCGTGGACGACGACCACCTCGACCCGGTGTGGCGCACCGGGCGGTGAAGCGGCCGGCGTGAAGTTCTCACACGTCTAAAGGCAAGTCCGGCGGCGACACGATCCGTGTTGTCCGACGCAGACGTCTCATCGCTTGCCCGTATGTCTGACTTCGAGTAACGTCCGCATCGTTACCGGTTGCCGCAGCGACCCCGACTAGGAAGTCGGTTTGCTCACGTAGAGCACACTAGCTTTCGGTTGCCTTGCCGACAGGCCACGCCTCTTCACGCAAGGGGCGTATCGGCTCGCCGGCTTCAAGCCGTGTGGAACAGAGTTTGCGCTATGTCGGACTTCATCGCTGAGAACTGGGTCTACTGGACAGCCATCTTCTCTGTCGGAGTGATGCTGTTCGTTCTTTGGCTAGTCTATAGAAGATGGCTTTGGGATAACTTGTTTGGACTCGGCTTCTTTCACAACTGCTTTGTCACCTTACCGGCGGTACGGATCACCGTTGATCGGCTATTCGAGTTCGAAATCCCTTCGCAGGCGCCGCATCCTGCAGTGACACTCGGCTGCGGCGTGCTCCACCTTACTTGGCTTTGGCTCACCAAGCTTCGCTCTCCACCGCCGGGAGGCGGAGGTGGTCGCTCGCTTACTAGGGAGAACCCCGGCAGCAGAACGCGTCGCATTGAAGTTCAGGCTGGCTGCGCCGTCACACTGTCGCTGCTCATCGCCGTGCTTCCGATCGTTTTGATACCATTCTACGTGAAAGAGCTGCCGTTCCCTTTCAACCGAAAGCTGGAATGGCAGGCCGATGACGCAGCGGCGATCACGTTCTACACGATAGCGCTACTCGCTCTCGTCCGATACGTTTCTCTTGTTAGGACGGCTGCCCTCGACGACTACAGAAACGGGAGCAATCGTCTCGTCGAGGTCGGCGGGATTCCCCTATTCAAGCTTCCCGACGACGAAGAGTAGCATGGGCGGCATCGGGCACAGGAAACATCCGCAAGGCTTTCGGTTTTAGCGAAGTCTCGGCGGGAGGCGACCGGGGCGTCGGCACATTACGGCGCCCCAGCAGCCTCGATGGCTCGAGTGAGAGGCCTCGCCGGAGCGGTTCGGAGTCCCACGAGAGATATCCAACGCTCTTCACCTAACGCTTGGCTAGAATAGGCGGCGTTACGAGTCTCCCTCCTCTCCGCGATCCGTCGAGTGTCGCATGAGCCGTCGTACTGCTGTTGTCGTCCGCGTCCTGGTGATCGTTCCCGCGATGCTTGCTGGAGCCGCTTCGGGGGCGTCCGCCCGCACGGTGCTCACGCCCGTGGCCCTCGTCGGTGAGGCGGCCGCCGGCGCGACCGGCGCCGAGTACGATCGGCTGCTCGAGCCCGTGATCAACGCAACGGGCGACGTCGCGTTCCGGGCAGACCTGGGCAACGCGGGGTTAGGGACCCTGGCGGTCGTCGGGCCGTCCGCGGGCGTCAATAGCCCGGTCGGCGTGCTCGCTCGGCGACTCGAGCCCGTGCCGGGCGCGACGGGCGACGTCACTTATGGCATCTTCTCCAAACCGGCGCTAAGCGACGCTGGCGACGTCGCGTTCGAATCCTCGACGTTCGGCGGCCGGCGGGTGCTGGTCGGACCGACCGACGGGCCGGGCTCGCCGCTCGGCGTGATCGCGCAGGCGGGAGGACCCGTCAGCGGTTCGACCGCCGACGGGACCTTCGACCCGAACCTTGCGATCGGAGCCCCGTCGATCAACGCGGCGGCCGACGTAGCGTTCATCGCGTCCATCAATCTCCCCGATCCGGCGTCACCCGCGGCCGTGACGGCGATCGTCGGACCGACGGCCGGCGCCGGGTCCCCACGTGGCTTGCTCTGGACCTCAGGACAGCCGGCGCCGGGCGCCGCCGCGGGCGCCACGTTCGCAGACTTCTCTCAGCTGGGTTTGGTGAACGTCCCGGACCTAAACAACGAGGGCGACATCGCGTTCTTGGCCCAGGTGCAGCCGGCCGACCCGACCCAAGACGACTACTCGACGGTGTTCGGCCCGACGCAAGACGACTACTGGGCTGTGTTCGGCCCCACAGCCGGCGCCGGCTCCCCCGTGGGGCAGCTTGTGTCCGGAATCGACTCGTTCCCCCTAGCGGGCGGCACGTTGAGCGACCTGTCGTTCCGAGGGCCGTCGCTCAACGACGCCGGCCACGTCGCCTTCCTCGGCACCGGCCCGTTCAGACGGCCGGACGGCTCGTCCGAGGAAGCCACCGCCGTGTTCGCGCCGACAGGCGACGGGTATGGCGGCCTCGGGGTGATCGCGATGACGGGAGACCCGATTCCTGGGTCGCCGGAAGGCCTCCGGCTCCGCAACCTTCTGCCGCCGCACCTCAACAACCACGGGGACCTCGTGTTCCTCGCGTCCCTCCGCGACGCCGACAACGATCCGATCGACGCCGATCGCGACACGGCGTTGATGGGGTACGTCGACGGCGAGCTCCAGATCCTGCTACGCGAAGGCGACACCGCCGGGATCGTCACGCCCGACGGTCAGCTCGACGCCAAGGTGGTAGATGAGTTCTTCGTCGATCGCCCGCAGGTCTTCTCGCAACGCTTCGATGCGCCCGCGCAGATCAGCGACATCGGCACGGTGGCGGTCTCGCTGATCTTCGCAGACGGCGCCGGCGGCGTGTTCACGCTGCCCGCAACGCCGATCCCCGAGCCGGCGACCGGCGTCGTGTTGCTGTTTACTGCCGCGGTCTTTGTAACTCGAAGAAGACCCTAAGAACTCTTACAGCGACAAACGCGGCCTTCGCCAGATCGAATCCTTCAACCCAGTCCGTAACGACAGGAGTATCGACCGTGCGATTCCCCGTCTTCGCTGTTCTGCTGCTGGCGCCGAGCGCCGCGTGTCTCTCGGTCAGCGCCAACGAGGTCTTTGTCAGCGGTACGCTGCCCGACCTGTCGCGCGCGTCGAGCTTCGTCGTCAGCAGCGACGGTACCTTTGACCCCAACGGTGAGTACATCAACCTGCAACTCGGCCAGCACAACCCCGTCGCGCCACTCACCGTCCTTTCGCTTGAATTCTACGGCTACACAGTGTGGTCGTCGTTCCTCGGAGGCGACGGTGTGCCGGACTTCGAGATCGTGCTGGGCCCCACGCCAGTCAACGTCCAGGCCATCGAGCGGACGGACTTCGGCCCCGCGGTAGTCTCGGCGCCGGGCTTCCAGGTGACCGGCGTGCAACGCATCCGAGTCGACTTCGACCCCGTGGTGCTTAGAGCCGGCGATCAGGTACTCATCCGCGGCCTCAGCGCTGAGCTTGAAGAGTTCTCCATGGCCAAGGCGATCGATGCGCTGCCCGATATCGAGTACCAGGTCTACTCGACGCCGACGCTTGCGGTGCAAGAGTCCGTGACGATCGGGGAGTCGCTGTACTTCTCGCTCTTCGACAGCCTTCAGGTCATCGCCGAGCCCAACCCGGGCGACTTCAACGGCGACGACGTCGTCGACAACGCCGACCTGAACCTGCTGCTGGTGAATTGGGGCGAGGAGGAAGTTCCGCCCGAGTGGGTCAACGGCTTCGAAGCCCCGGTCGACAACGGCGAGCTCAACGCGTTGCTCGTGAGCTGGGGCGCCGGCGCGACGAGCGTGCCCGAACCGGCGACGGCCTCGCTGCTGCTCACCGCTGCGGTAGCCCAACGCCGTCGCCGACGGGCAGAAAGCTGCTAGACATCGCGCCGGCGGCGCCTGTGCCCAACAAGCGGGCCGACGCCGGCCAACAACAGCGTGAGACAGCCCGGCTCTGGAACGGCCGCCGCCGAGCCCAGCCGGGTCATCCGCAGGTTGTCGACCAGGTGGTAGATGTCGGCGAAGCGTGTCGCGCCGCGGGCGACGGTGATCGACACCGTGTGGTAGCCGGCCGTCACGCCCGGGACCGTCGCGGCGAGGCTGCCACGCAGCACCCCGCCCGCTTCGATGAACGTGCCGTTGAGCACCGCCTGATCGATCACCTGCCCGTCGAGCTCGAGCAGGTAGTTGCCCGAGCCGCTGTTCGAAAAGTCATCGAGCGATTGCGTGGCGAAGTCGGCCGCGAAGGCGTAGTCGCCCTCCTCCAGCAGCAGCCGCTGACGCAGCGTGACGAGGCCGCCCGGCTCGCCCGTGTCGAAGCGGCCGAGCCGCACCCGCATCGCGTCGCTCGGGACGCCGTCGCCGGTCACGTCGAAGGCCTCGACCCGTGGAAAGCCGGGCTGCAGGTTGGTGTTGGGATCGACGATCACGTCCCACGCCGCCAGGCCGCCGGACTCGAAGCCGCCGTCGGCGATCGCCTCGTCCGGGCCCAAACCGAACGCGGTCGTCCATTCGGCGTAGTCCGCGTCGTTGACGACGCCGTCGCGGTTGCCGTCTGCCGCCAGGCCGGGGCCCGTCTGGCCGGCCGAGTCGCGCCACACCGTGTAGTCACGCAGGTCGACACGGGCGTCGGCGTTGTAATCGCCGGTGGGCAAGACCACGAGCCCCGCGGGGATGACGTCCGGATCGACGTACGTGCGGAAGCCGTAGTCAAACGTGTCGCCGTCCGTCTCCCAGGCGCCGAAGCGATCCCAACGCCGGCCTGCCGGGTAATCGAAGTTGCCGCGGTTCCAGGCGGCGTTGTCGCCGCTGAGGTCGGCCGAGCCGCTCACGGCGATCGTGAGCTCGTCTCCGTAGTTCACGCCGATCCCGCCCGCCGAAACATCGACCGGCACGTAGCCGAACGAGCCGGTCGGGACGTCGGCCGGGTCGATGGGCGCGGAGTACAGCGGCGACTGGCCCGCTGGGGCGCCGGCCACCATCGGCCAGACTTCCAAGGCGAGCGAGCCGATGTCGCCCGCGTCGCGTCGCAGCATGACGTCGACCTGGGTGAGCAGCCCGTCGAGGCCCGCGGTGAACGACTGGCCGGGCGAGTTGCCCGCGTAGACAGTCCGCCCGCCGACCGATGACACGATCTCGTTCGCCTGATCGAGCTGCGGCGCCGCGCCCAGCGTCGCAACGCAACCGAGTACCGCAAAGGCAACGCCGAGAGATCGCATGGGACGCCTGATCGAAGAAGGAGTCGGCCGAGCCGCACACCGGCGATTCTAAACCGCGGGGGCGCCCCTTCAAGCTTTCACTTCGATCGTTTGTCCCAACGGCGATCGGCCCAAGAGCCGGTCAGCCGATCTTGGCCAGCGTCTGCCCGTTGGCCACCTGCTGGCCCTTCGCCACGCACACTTCCTCCACGGTGCCGGCCGCGGGCGAGGAGACGGTCACCTCCATCTTCATCGCCTCGAGCACCAGCAGCGCCTGGCCCTCGGTCACGGTGTCGCCCGAGCTGACCAGCGTGCGGAGCACCACGCCCGGCATCTGCGCGGGAACCTCGGTCGTGGGGCCTGTCGCCGGCGCCGCAGCATCGCCCGACTTAACGCCTTCCTGGGCGCCTTCCTCGGCCGTGACGTCGTACGCCTTGCCGTCCACCGTCACCCGATCGCCCTCAACCCGCACCGCGAAGCGCGAGCCGTCGACCGTGACCGCGTAGCTGCCCGCAGCCGAACCGTCACTGCCCGCGGAGTCCGCCGCGGCGTTCTTCCGCACGCCGAGGGTCGCCTCGCCCTTGAGAAACGCCACGCCCTTGTCGGTGCAGGTGGCGACGATGAACACGTTCTCGTCGGTCTCCGGCAGGCCGTGCTCTTGGAGCGTCTTCTTCGCCGCGGCCACGCCCTTCGTGGGGTCCTCGTCGTTCATCGCCAGCGGGGCGCGGGTCGTCGGCTCGAGGCCGAGCTGCTCGGACGCCTTCTTCACGACCTCCGGATCGGGCGCCGTGGGCGTCTTGCCGAAGTAGCCCAGCACCATCCGCCCGTACGGGTCGGCGATCTTCTCCCACGGGCCGAACATCACGTTGTTCAGCGCCTGCTGAAAGTAGAACTGCGACACCGGCGTGACGCTCGTGCCGAACCCGCCGCGGCGGACGACGTCGCTCATGGCGTCGAGCACCTCGGCGTAGCGGTCCATGATGCCGTTGTCGCGCATCATCTGCGTGTTCGCGGTCAGGGCGCCGCCGGGCATCGGGCTCCAGGGGATGAGCGGCTCCACCGCCAAAGCCTCCGGCGGCACGTAGTAGTCCTTCATGCCGTCCTTGAAGACCGCCTCCGCCTCGCGGACCTTCTCGATGTCGACGTCGAGCGCGAAGCCCGTGCCGCGCAACGCGTGCCACATGACCAGCACGTCCGGCTGGCTCGTGCCGCCCGAAACCGGCGCGAGCGACAGGTCGATGGCGTCGGCGCCCGCCTCGAGCGCCGCTAGGTTCGCCTGCACGGCGACACCCGCCGTGTCGTGCGTGTGAAAGTGGATGTAGGCGCCCTTCGGCAGCAGCTTGCGCGCCCGCTTGATCGTTTCGTGGACCTTGGACGGCACGGCCGTGCCCGACGCGTCTTTGAAGCAGACCGCGTCGTACGGGATGTCCGCGTCGAGGATCTCGCGGAGCACGCGCTCGTAGAAGTCGGCGTCGTGCGCGCCCACGCACCCCGGCGGCAACTCCATCATGGTGACCGTCACCTGATGCTTGAGGCCCGCTTCGACGATGCACCGCCCGCTGTGGACGAGGTTCTCGACGTCGTTCAGCGCGTCGAAGTTGCGGATGGTCGTCATGCCGTGCTTCTTGAACAGCTCGGCGTGCAGGCGAACGATGTCGCTCGGCTGCGACTCGAGGCCCACGACGTTCACGCCACGCGACAGCGTCTGCAGGTTAGCCTCCGGCCCGGCGGTCGTGCGGAAGGCGTCCATCATGTCGAACGCGTTCTCCTGGCAGTAGAAGAACAGCGATTGGAACCGCGCCCCGCCGCCCGCCTCCAGATACGAGATCCCCGCGTCGCGCGCGGCCTCGAGCGCCGGCAGAAAGTCGGGCGTCTGCACCCGGGCCCCGTAGACGGACTGAAACCCGTCGCGGAACGCCGTGCACATGAAATCGACACGCTTTGTCATCTTAAGAAGCCAACCACAGAGTCACGGAGGCACAGAGAACCGCGCAAAGAGCGTGGGCGGCGTACGTCGAACAACACGGCTCCCTCAGTGCTTCGGTGTCTCTGTGGTTCTTGTTTTCGAAGCTCATCCGACCATCACCGACCACAGCACGCCGGCGGCGACGGCCGAGCCGATCACGCCCGCCACGTTCGGCGCCATCGCGTGCATCAGCAGCGCGTTGTTGGGGTCCGCCTCTTGGCCGACCATCTGCACCACCCGGGCCGAATCCGGCACGGCCGACACGCCCGCGGCCCCGACCAGCGGGTTGATCTTCTCGCGAAGGACCAGGTTCATCAGCTTGGCGAACAGCACGCCCGCCGCCGTGGCGATGGCGAACGACAACGCGCCCAAACCAAAGATCATCAGCGACTGCGGTGTGAGGAACTGCTGCGCGTCCGTGCTCGCGCCAACGGAAAAGCCCAGCAGGATCGTCACGATGTCGATCATCGCGTTGCGGGCGGTGTTCGCCAGGCGGTCGGTCACGGTGCTCTCCTTCAGCAGGTTGCCGAAGAACAGCATGCCGATGAGCGACAGCGACCCGGGCGCGACGAGCGCACAGATCAAGAACGCCGCGATGGGGAACAGGATCCGCTCGTGCCGCGAGACCGCGCGGGGCGGCTTCATGCGGATGAGGCGTTCCTCTTTGGTCGTCAGCAGCTTCATGATGGGCGGCTGGATGACCGGCACCAACGCCATGTACGAGTAAGCGGCGATCGCGATCGCCCCCAGCAGGTGCGGCGCCAGCTTCGACGACAGGAAGATGGCCGTCGGACCGTCGGCCCCGCCGATGATGCCGATCGCGGCTGCCTCTTCCGGCGTGAAGCCGATGTACAACGCGCCGAGCAGTGTGAGGAAGATGCCCGCCTGCGCGGCGGCGCCCAGCAGCACGAGCTTCGGGTTCGACAGCATCGTCGAGAAATCCGTCATCGCCCCGATGCCCAAGAAGATGAGCGGCGGGAAGATCCCCTGACTGACGCCGAAGTAGATGTAGTTGAGCACGCTCCCCGAGTCGTACACGCCCAGCGCCATGCTCTCGATCGTGGGAATGTTGCCAACGATCGTGCCGAAGCCGATCGGCAGCAGCAGCAGCGGCTCGTAGTCCTTCAGGATCGCCAGCGCGATGAACACCAGCCCGATGACGATCATCGCCAGGTTGCCCGGCGTCATCTGGTAGAAGCCGGTCGTCCGCAAGAACTCGAAGAGGATGTCCATCGACGCGTCCGCTCAGCCCCCGCCGTCATGGTGCTTGGCCCACGCGGCGGCGGCCGCCCGCTTCGCCCGATCGTCCGGGGGCCCGGTGCTCGCCGCCGAAACCGGAGCGTCGTGGTGCGAGCCGATCTCCGGCAGCCACGGCCCGCATGCCGCGAGCAGCCGCGGCAGCACGCCGATGAACAGGCTGATGGCCGCCAACGCGGAGAAGACGATCACCGTGCCGGTAATCGCGATCGCCCAGCCGTCGGCGGCTTGGATGGCCTCCAAACCCGAGAGGTTCGCCGCGGGAGCGTTGTTCGCCAGCAGGGGCATGCGGCAGCGAGCGGGTTCGAAGAAAAGCGGTCTCATCGCGGCGGCCGCAGCGTAACGCGGACACGCGGATCGGCCTACCCTGCCCCGCCCGGCGTGGCGGATGTCACGGCTCCAATAACCGCGAACGGCCCGGCGCCTAAAATCACCGAGTCCTGTGGGCCATACTGCCGCTTTCGCATCGCCCCTCCCAACCTCGACGACAGCGACCGCACGCACGTGAGCACCAACTATATCGCCGGCCAGTGGGTGGCCGCAGGCGGAGAGCCGTTCACCTCGACCGATCCCTACGACGAGTCGCTCGTTTGGGAAGGCCGCGAGAGCACGGCCGACGACGTCTCGGCGGCCGTCGACGCCGCTCGGCAGGCCTTTCCGGCGTGGGCCGCGTTGTCGCTCGCCAAGCGGATCGAGCGGCTGCGGGCGTTCGAGGCGCAGGTCGTCGAGCATCAGGCGTCGATCGCCGAGCTGATCAGCCGCGAGGTCGGCAAGCCGCTGTGGGAGGCGAAGACCGAAGCCGTCGGCATGCACAAGAAGATCGGCATCTCAATCACCGCGTTCGAAGACCGGTGCGGCGTCGCCGAGTCGGAGATGGGCGCCGCCAAGGTCTACACACGGTACAAGCCGCACGGCGTGGTGGGCGTGTTCGGGCCGTTCAACTTCCCCGCGCACCTGCCGAACGGGCACATCGTGCCGGCGCTGCTGGCCGGCAACACCGTGGTATTCAAGCCCAGCGAGATGACGCCCGCCGTGGGGCAGAAAACGATCGAGCTGTGGGACGCCGCCGGCCTGCCGCCGGGCGTGATCAACCTGGTGCAGGGCGCCCGCAACACGGGCGTGGCGTTGGCCGGCCAACAGGGGCTCGACGGCCTGTTCTTCACCGGCAGCTCGCAGACCGGCAAGATCCTGCACCAGCAGTACGGCGGATCGCCCGAGAAGGTGCTCGCCCTAGAAATGGGCGGCAACAACCCGCTGGTGATCCACGACCACGCCGACATCGACGCGGCGGTGTACCTCACCCTGCAATCGTCGTTCATCACCGCCGGGCAGCGGTGCGTGTGCGCGGGTCGGCTGATCCTGACCGAGAGCGAGGCCAACCACACGCTCGTCGACAAGCTCCTGGCCGAACTGCCGAAGGTCCGCGTCGGCCACTACACGAGCGACCCCGAGCCGTTCATGGGCCCGCTCATCTCCGCCGGGGCCGCGGACAAAGTGCTCGAGGCACAAGACGCCCTGCAGAAGCTCGGCGGCAAGTCACTCGCCACTGTGGAGCGGGTCGCCGGCTCGAAAGCGACGCTCACGCCCGGCGTGATCGACATGACGGGCGTCGCCGATCGGCCGGACGAAGAGGTCTTCGGCCCGCTGCTGCAGGTGGTGTGGGTCAAGGACCTCGACTTCGCGATCGCCGAGGCGAACAACACGCGTTACGGCCTGTCGGCGAGCCTGGTGAGCCGCGGCCGCGACGACTTCGACAAGTTCTTCGCGCTCAGCCGCGCGGGCGTCGTGAACTGGAACCAGCCGACCACCGGCGCCGCGTCCAACGCCCCGTTCGGCGGAGTCGGCCTGAGCGGCAACCACAACCCGAGCGCGTACTTCGCCGCCGACTACTGCGCGTACCCGGTGGCGTCGATCGAGAACTCGGAGCTCAAGCTGCCGGCGGCCAAGTCGCCGGGGCTTGGATAAGAGAACCACAAAGGAACTAAGGAACGAAGACGCCCGGGGAACACGGGCTCGTAAAGTTCACCTGCCCGTCGTTCCTTAGTTCCTTGGTGGTTCACCCTAGCTCGACGTAGCGCAGCAGCATGGCCATTCCCATGCCGCCGCCGACGCACAGGCTCGCCACGCCCAGCGTGCCCGGCTCGCTGGCCTTCGCAAGCCGGTCGTGCACCGTCATCACCAGCCGCAGCCCGCTGGCGCCGAGCGGGTGGCCGAGCGACATCGCCCCGCCCCACGCGTTGATACGATCCTCGGGCAGGCCCAGCTCCTCGGCCGAAGCGAGCACCTGGATCGCGAACGCCTCGTTGATCTCGTAGGCCGCCACGTCGTCCGGCTTCAGATCGTTCCGCTCGAAGAGCTGCCGCATCGCCGGCACGGGGCCCATGCCCATCACCTCCGGCGGCACGTGCGCGACGGTGGCGTCGACGATTTCCAGCGCCGACCGCACGCCGGCCTCCTTCGCCAAGGCCTCGTCCACGACCCAGCCGCTGGTGGCGCCGTCGGTCAGCGGCGAGCTGGTCGCGGCCGTCACGCTGCCGTCTTCGCCGAACGCGGGCGGCAGCGTCGCCATCTTCTCTCGGTTGACCGGGTAACGGATGAACTCGTCGCGGTCGATCGTGTGCTTGAACAGCTGCGGGTCGTAGTCGCCCCGCTCGTACGCCTTGAACGCCAGCTCGTGGCTCCGCTCGGCCAGGTCTTCTTGCCGCTCGCGGGGGAACTGCGGGTACTGGCCCGCGACGACCTCGGCCGTCTCACCCATCGGGATGTACGCCAGCTCGCACGCCGCTTTGATGGCGTCCGACTCCGAAAAGTTCGCCCCACGGCGCGGTACGCGGCTCATCGACTCGACGCCGCCCACCAGGTAGCTGCGGCCCCAGCCCGCCATGACGCGCGTCGCGGCGATCGCGGCGCCCTCCAGGCTGCTGGCGCACAGCCGGTTGAGCGTCTGGCCGGGCGCTTCGAGCCCGGCGCCGAGCGCCGCCATCCGCGCGAGGTTGTAGCCCTGCTCCCCCTCGGGGTACGCGCAGCCGACGATCACGTCGTCCACGCCCGCCTCGGCAAACGCGGGTAGCCGCCGCGTCTGTTCCTTGAGCAGATCGGTCAGCAGGTCGTCCGGACGAACGTCCTTCAGCCCGCCTTTGAACGCGCGGCCGAACGGCGTCCGTAAACCGCCAACGAACAGTGCCTTCGCCATTTTTCGTTTACGCCTAAGAAGAAAACGCGACTGGCGCGAATGATCGCTAATGGGAAGGGCTTCCGAAAGCCCGCGAGCAGCGCTTCGTTCGCGCCGATTCGCGTCATTCGCGGTTCCACCTAACCCGAGTTAGACGCTCAAGCCAGCAGCGTGTCGGGCAGGCCCAGATCGCCCCGCTCGATGCCCTCGGCCAGCTTCGCCACGCGGAACGCTGTGCCGGTCGGCTCGAACACACCGAGGTCCGTGACGACCGTGGTCACCACGCCCACACCGGTGAGCGGCCAGGTGCACCGCTCCATGAGCTTGCACGTGCCGTCTTTGGCGAAGTGAGTGAGCATCACGACCACGCGTTTGGCGCCGTGCACGAGGTCCATCGCCCCGCCCATGCCGGCGACCTTCTTGCCAGGGATCATCCAGTTGGCGAGGCTCCCCTCGACGTCCACCTGCATGCCGCCCAGCACGCAGCAGTCGAGGTGGCCGCCGCGGATGATGCCGAAGCTCATCGCGCTGTCGAAGTAGCTGACCCCCGGCCGCACGGAGATGCTCTCCTTGCCGGCATTGATGAGCGTGGGCGACATCGTCTCGGCCGTCGGCCGGCCCTCGACGCCCAGCACGCCGTTCTCCGAGTGGATGAACACTTGCTTGTCGGCGGGCAGCCGCTCGGCGATGAGCGTCGGCATGCCGATGCCCAGGTTCAGGCTCGAACCGTCGGCCAGCATGCCGACGATCTCGTCCGCCATCCGGTGCTTGTTCCAGCCGGTTTTCGTGGCCGCGGCTTGCGACATGGCTCGTCGACCGGCGGGGGCTTAGGCGTGGACAGCGATCTGCAGCAGGTCTTCGATCTTCTTGGCCTGCGAGGCGTCGAGGTTGGGCTCGGCGTGGGCGATCGCGTCGCGGACCATCGCCTCGCGCTCGGCCTGCACGCTCCAACGCTTCTGGATCTCCGGAGAGAGCGAGTGCAGCGGGTCGAAGTACAGGAACAGCTGCCCGGGCTTCACACGCGGCGCCCGCCACACGGAGACGCCCGTCTCCGCGTCGTAGTACTCGCTCGAGGCGATGTGCCGTTTGCCGCCGCCGCCGGGGGCGTCGCACACGAACGTCGGCACGTGGAAGCCGGCCGTCGAGCCGCGGAGCTGCTTCTCCAGCTCCACGCCCTGGCCGAGTGGCGTCCGCAGGTTCTCGCAGCCGGGCACCATGTCGTGCTGGTAAACGTAGTACGGCTGCAGGTTCATGTAAGACAGCTGCTTGGTGAGCTTCAGCAGGATGTCGATGTCGTCGTTCACGCCCCGCTGCAGCACCGCCTGGTTGCGGACGATCACGTGCTCCGAGTAGAGCCGCTCCATCGCCAGCTTCGACCACTTGGTGATCTCGTTCGGGTTGGAGAAGTGCGTGTGGATGTACACCTGCTTGCCCATCTCGTGGGCCCGCTTGTGGAAGCCCAAGAAGGCGTCCATCCACTTGTCGTCGGTCAAGATCTTCTGCGGCAGGATCGCGATGCCCTTGGTCGCCACCCGCATCCGGCGGATGTGCGGGATCGCCAGCAGGCTGTCGGCGATATGCCCGAGGTGCGTCGCGGTCATGTTGAACGCGTCGCCGCCCGAGATCACGACGTCTTCCACTTGCGGGCTATTGCGCAGGTACTCGAACGCCTCTTCCCACTTCGCCTTGTTGGCGCCGTAGGTGTCCTTCTCCACCGTCTCCGTGGACCCGCCGATGATGCGGCTCCGCGTGCAGTATGCGCAGTAGACCGGGCACGTGGTGAGCGGCAGGAACAGCACCTTGTCCGGGTACCGGTGCGTGATCATCGGCACCGGCGAGTCCGTGTCCTCGGCCAAGGAGTCAGCCAGGTAAAACGGATGGTCCGGCAGCTGCTGCGACCCCAGCGGCAAGAACTGCTTCCGCAGCGGGTCGTCGACCGGGTTGTCCCAGTCGATGAGCGCGAACACGTACGGCGTGATCCGGATGTTCATCGGGGCGCCGCGGAGGCCCGCCTCGACGTCCTCGAAGAAGTCGGCGCTCGCCCGGTCGCCGAGCACTTCCTTCACCTTCTTCAGCGACGTGACCGCGTTCTTCGACTGCCACAAGTGGTTGCCGAAATCCGCCTCGGAGATGTCGTTCCAGGCGGGGATGTCGCGCCAGAAGTCGTCCGAGCGATACTCGCGGTGCTCCTGCTTCTGCTCGCCGCCGGAGAGCTGCACGAGCTGAGCGGGCGACGGCGACAGCGTCGACGGCGTGTTGATGGGCTGGATCACAACGTCACTCACGTGGTTGGGGGGCGTAAGCGCGAGGGCTGCCGAGGGAGGTGGGAGAGGACGCCGCCCCTGTTGGGTGGGAGAGCGAGACGACGCCGTAAGCTTCTGAGACTGCGATCGTTAGGAGCCGGTTAACCAGCCGCGTAGATCGGTATCTCCATCGTGTTTTGGTAGTCGGTCCCCCGGTAGATCCGCTGGACGAAGATGCCGGGCAGGTGGACGTCCTCGCCGCGTAGCTCGCCGAGCTCCACGAGTTCCTCCACTTCCGCGATGGTAGTCCGTGCGGCCATCGCTTGGAGGGGGGAAAAGTTCCGCGCGGTCTCTTTGAACCACAGATTCCCGTACACGTCGCCGCGCTGGGCCTTGATGATCGCAAAGTCTGCGCTAAGCGGATATTCCATTACGCAAGGCTTGTCGAACTCTCGCGTCTCTTTGCCATCGGCCACCGGCGTGCCGTAGCCCGTTGGCGTGTAGAACGCCCGGATGCCCATGCCCGCGGCCCGCATCCGCTCGGCGAACGTCCCCTGCGGCACCAGGTTCACCTTCACCTCGCCGGCGAGCATCTGCTCTTCCAGGTCGGGGTTGCCGCCGACGTACGAGCACGTCGCCTCGGCGATCTGGCGGTTCTTCAGCAGCACGGCCAAGCCGCGGCCTGAGTTGCCGATGTTGTTGCTGATGGCGTGCAGGTTCTTCACGCCGCGGCGGGCCAGCTCTTGGATGCTGTTCTCGGGGATGCCGCACAGGCCGAAGCCGCCGCTCATGATCGCCGCGCCGTCCGCCACGTCGAACAACGCCGCCTGGGCGTTCTCGTAAACCTTCGAAGCCGCCGCCATCGTCGCCGCTCGCTTGTCGCTAGAAGACTGTTCAGACCGGGGCCGCCACGGCCGAGGCCGAGACCTCTCGCAGGGTCCCCACCGCCGCCCGCAACCGCTCGGGCGTGGAGACCAACGGCGGCGCGATCACCAGCATGTTCGCCTTGGCGAAAAGATGCAGCCCCGCGTCGAAACACATCTGCCACGTGGGCGCCGGGTACGACAGCTCGATCGCGGCCAGCAAACCCCGGCAACGCACGGCCTCGACCCACGGCTCTTCCGCCCAAGCGTCGAGCTCCTCGCGCAACGCTTGCTCCGCCGCCCGCCGGTTCGCCAGGAAGTCATCGTCCGCCAGCAGGTCGAGCACCGCGTCGAGCGCCGCCAACCCGAGCGGGTGGGCGTAGGTCGTCAGCCCGCAGGCGAGCGTCTCTCGCTCGTAGAAGTCGACGATCCGCGGCGCCGTGTACACCGCGCCGAACGGGATGTACCCGCCGGTGATCCCCTTGGACAGGCACACGAGGTCGGGCTCGACGCCGTACGCCTGAAAGGCGAAGTCGCCGCCGCACCGGCCGAAGCCGCACAGCACCTCGTCGATGATCAGCATGACGCCCGTCTCGCGACACACCGCCTGGGCGTTGTGGAGGTACTCGGGCTCGGGGATGGCGACTCCGTTGGTGCCGCTGACCGTCTCCAAGATGACGGCCGCCACACTGTCGGCGCCCGCGGCGTGCAGCCGGCGTGTGGCCTCGGCGAAGTCGGGGTCGTCCGCTGGTTCGGGGATACGGACAGTCTCGGAGTCGAGCGTCCAGTGCGGGTCGTTCCGCCAATCGCCGGTCACGGAGAGCGCGCCGAGCGTGGCGCCGTGGTACGACTTTTGGCGGGCGAGCACCTTGGTGGCGCCGCGGATCTGGCGGGCCATCTTTAGCGCGTTCTCGACCGACTCCGAACCGCCGCTCGTGTAGAAGAGCTTGCCCGCCGGCAGGCCGAGCCGCTCCAGCAGACGGTGCGACACGCGGTGCTTCAGCTCGAACGACGCCTTGGGCGACGTGATGGGCATCGCGTCGAGCTGCTGGTGGATCCGATCGCGTATGAGCGGGTGACTGTGGCCGAAGCTCGTCTGGAAGCTGGTCGACAGAAAGTCGTACACCCGCCGCCCGTCCTGCATGACGAACTCATCGTGCTCGGCGGTCGCCACCGCGAACGCGTCGAGGTCCGTCTGCCGGGCCCACGTCTTGTAGTACGGGAACTGGTCCATCTTTCTGCTTTTGCTGAGTCGTTCGCAGCTGAGGAGGTAGGGGGATCTTGTTGTTGGGGAAGGGAAACGAAGCAGTCAGGAAGCTCTCCGCGACGAAGCCTGCTCAAGTCTCTACGGAGCGGACCAAGCGAGACGGACGTCGCCGAAGCTCAAACGGCACTCACGCGACAGCCATCCCCCCTATCACCCAACATCCCCCAATCTCCTTCTCCCAAAACCGCCCCCACAGAGAGATCAGAGCCGGAAGTCGTGTCGGACGAAGTTGTCGTCGTGCAGCTCGTCGCCCCGCCACATAGTGACCCGGCCGGTGTCCAGATCGCCAACGCCGCCGCCACACGTGACCGAAGGGTCCTGCGCCGACGTCTGATGGTTCGAGCAGATCGACTGCGGGTAGTTCTCGTGGTCGTTCAGCAACGCGTCGACGTCTTCGAAGGTGTCGACCGCGTCGATCTTCTTCTCGATCAGCTCCCAGCGGAGGTGCGTCGAGGAGTTGAGCGCGGTGGGCGTTTCACGCGTGGTCGCGTCGGCGCCGATGCAGTGGTTGGTGTGGTACACCCGCGGCGTGTCGGCCGACCACTGACTCGCCCGGTCGGACAGCCCCGGCATGACCTCCCACATCTCGCCGCGGACCTCGCCCGACTGGCTAGAAGCCACCAGGTAGTTGTGCCCCGACGTGACCTCGGCGGTGGTCAGCGTCTGGACCATCGCGTCGTGCGTGCGTTGCTGCAGTGTCTTCCGCACCAGCGCCGGCCAGACCACTCCGGGCCGGGCGCCGTCCGTGTTGATGTTGTTGACGCCGACCGCGGTCTTCCAAGTGGTGTACCCCATCATGCCGACGCAGCCGACGAGGCTAAACACGATCATCCGCTCATCGGTGTGACCGACCGGCACGTCGAGCACGCACACGTACCGCTTCGCGGAGCCGTGCATGTCCCACGTCTGCCCTGCGATCGGCCCGGAGCCCGTGTTCACGAACACGGCCGAGCAGCCCTCGTCCTGCAGCCGGCCGCCGACCACGGGCTGGATGTCGCGGAAGTCGGTGTAGTTGTTCACCACAACGAGCTGCGTCTCGCTCAGCCCGGCGCCCTCGCCAATGCCCTGCAGCTCGTCGGTCAGCAGCGGATCGAGCCGCTCGGTGGCGGCCCACTGCTCGGCGGCAAGCTCTTCGATCACCTCCGCGTCGAGCGCCGCGTTCTTCTCCTGTATCAGGTCGAGGCGAATCTCGAACAGCTCGCGGATGGCGTCTCGGTACGCCTCGCCGTGGGCGCGGCCCCACTCTCGCGGCGTCGCTCCGCGTTGGTACTGGATGATGGGGAAACCAGCGTCAATCACTTGTCTGCCTCCGCCGACAGGTCGGCCGCGTTGAACCGGAGCATCTCTGAGTAAGACGGGCACACGAGCCAGTCGCCTGCCGGGCTCTGGCGAAGCTGCTTGGTGATCGGCCCCGAGAGCGCGGCGGCGTTTACACCGCCCACGCCACGCGAGAGCGTCGCGCCCGTCGCCTCGGCAAACTTGCTCTCGAACGCCGCCACCGTGGACTCGAAGACCGCGCGATCCGCGTGAACGTGCCGCATCGCCCGGTCGTACTGGGCAAGCGACAACGCGTCGCCGTCCCACGTGCTGATCAAGAGCAGCGGCTCGTCGATGAACAGGTCGTCGCACGCAGCGACGACCGCCGTCTGTCCACCGAGCGACGTGATCGACGCGTGCGGCTCGAGGCCCTCGACGCTCGACGCGCCGAAGCCCTCGCGCGAGTAGCGATAGAACATGCCGGCCGTGTCGTTGTAGATGAGCGGCACGTCGTGCTCGCGGCACAGCTGATTGATCCGCCGGAGCACGTCCGCCGGAACCCGCTGCATCGTCCGCCGCATCAGCGGCTCGACGAACACGCCGAGCAACTCGTTCGACGCGAGCCGCTGGGACAGATCGTCGAAGAACGCCTTGTCGTCGGCCCCGCCGGGCATCGGCAGGTAGTCGGTCGGGAAGTATGCCTCGCCCGCGCCGGACAGCGAACGGGCCATAAAGCTGCCGGCGCCGAAGTCGCTGCCGACGATCGTCAGAAGCCCCGTGCGTGGCTGCCGATGGCGCCAAAGCACCTTCACGATCTTGTCGACCGCCTCGGACAGGCCGCTGGCCGTATAGAGCCGTCGCAGCCCCGGCGGGAACGCCTCGGCGACGCCCTCCAGATGCGTCAGGAAGTCGTCGGTGACGAAGTTCGACAGCGTCAGCTTGTTCACCAGCACCGGCAGGTTCTGCCCGACGAACGCCGCGTCGATGTGCTCCGGCCCCAGCGGCGCCTCGATGCCCGACGACAGGTCGATCGGCGGCCGGCGCCACGTGGTCGGCTGGCGGTAGTAAAGGCAGTCACGGAACGGCCCCTCGTCCGGGTAGTCGTGCCGCAGCCACTGGCTCGTGTACCCGCCCAGCGACAGGTTGATCGACAGCATGCCGCCCGCCAGCCGATCGCGGTTGCGGCCGTGCAAAGCCGACACGCCGGACGCCATCGCCAACAGCGTCATCGCCTGCTTCATCGCCCGGCCGAGGCCGCCCCGGTAGCCCTCGGCGATCGTGAGGTCGATCGAGTAATACACCGTCGGGTCGTCGTGCCACGCGTCCTGCGGAACGCCCGGCATGTAGTCGAAGTTGGCGAGCCGTCCGGCGAACGTGTTGGCGACGATCCGCTCGCCCTCGAGCACCAAGATCGACAACGGGTCGTCGGCGTTGAAGAGCTTGTCGAACTCGCCCGGCTTCGACTGCCGTGCGGGCTCGTAGACCTCTTTCTGCAGGGCGACCACACGCTCCGCGTACTCCGGCCAGTTGTCGGCCGTGACGACAACCACGTCGAACTGGCGGTCGGGCATCGCCGCGGCCAGATGCCCCTCGAGCAGCTCCACGGCGTCTTGGGCGGTGGGCGGCGTGTGATCGTGCAGCAGGCGGAGCTTCGCGTCGATCAGCCGCTCGTGGAACCGGTAATACGGCTCCGCGCCGCGGGCCGGCGACACGATCGGCTCCTCCACCGCGTCGTCGCTCTCTACGAACGATGAGTCGAGCGCCTCTTCCAGCCGCTTCCAGAACAGGTCGATGTCGGCGGCCGAGAAGCCCAGGTTCATGCGGAACCGCGCGGTCTTCTTGCCGGCCGGGTAGTAGAGCAACCCGTGCTGGAAACGCTGCGCAACGAACTTGCCGACCTGATCCGTGGAGTCCAGGTCAAACGCGAACGACAGCCCCTGCACGCGTGGCCGGCTGATCCGCTCGCCGTGCCGCGCCGCCAATGCCTTGAGCCGTTCGCGGTTGTCTCGCTCCATCTCGACGATCGCGTCGTGGAACTGATCGATCACCGCCGCTTGGATGTAGCCGCGGGCCACCGAGGCGGCGCTGGTCTGCTCCACGTCGGTCGCGGCGCCCGGCTGGAGCGGCCCGTCGGGGTCAAGCACCAACGCGACGCCCGCCTGGGCCTTCTTCGCACACACGACGCCGGCCGGATAGAACGGCCCGCCGTCGGGCGTCTGCAGACAGAACTTCTTGTGCCAGAAGAACTCGGCGCCCAGGCCGAAGCCCGTCTGGATCTCGTCATACACCAGCGGCGTGTCAAACGCCTGGCTCAAGAGCGCGAGGCCTTGGTGGAACCGCCGCGAGGAGTAGCGATCGCCCCCCTCGCACTGCATGGGCTCGATGAGGATGGCGAGCGCTTCGCCCGAGCGGATCGCGGCCCGCACGGCCGAGAGCGACTCGATCTCCGCGGCCAGCAACGCGTCGGCCCCGGCGCCCATCGCCCCGTGGCGCTCGGCGAACTCCGCGTCGTCTTCGGCCAGCCATAGCTCTTGCCAGCCCTCGGGCTCGGCGTGAGCGTGAACGTCGTCGCCCTCCATGATCGGGTACGGGGCGAACACCGACTCGTGGCCGGGCCAGGTGAACGGCTCGCGCTTCGCCGGATTCCACGTCGAGGCGAGCGAGATCATCATCCGGCCGTGAAATGATCCCTCAAAGGCGATCACCCGCCTCCGCTTGGGATCGGGCCGCTGGTTGAACAAGTAGCCCAGCACCGTCTCGTTGGCCTCGGCCCCCGACGCGACGAAGCACGCCCGGTAGCGATCTGAGCCCAGCTTGGCCTGCATCAGCTGCTCGTACGCCCCGCGTACGGCTTGGTAGTGGGGCGTGCTCGTTTGGTTGGTCCAGCTCTCCAGGTGCTGAGCAGCGCCGAACAGGGCCCCCGGGTTGAACCCCAAGCCGAGCGACGCGATCTGCGACGCGCCGTCGCAGATCAGCCCGCCGTCCTGCACGGCCATGTAAGGCCCCGAAGACGCGGCCAGGTCGATCAAGAAAGGCTTCTTCTCCGGCGGGATCAGCCGCTTCTCGTAGATCGCCTTGAGCCGCTCAGCAGAAGCCGCGTGGCTCGTGGATTGGTTCAGCAGCGTGGTCATCCGGACGTTCGCTCGCGAGCGGTCGGGGGGGTCGAAAGAAGCGGCTCGTACAGAGTGGTTTCGCCAGCTTAAGTGCCGAACCGCCAATCTAGTCGCGGGCAAACCGGGTGCGAAGGCGAGCGGACCGCCGCGGAGTTGCGAGCGAGGAAAATCGACGCGGAAGGGAGAACCCGACGGCGGACTTCCCGCTTCTCAGTTCCTCTCGGCCATTAGGTGTCCGTTTGGAGTTCGCTCAACCGGCGCGATCGGGAGCCGCCCGGTAGCGACCTTGGGCGGTTCCGCTGTGCCCGAATCCTGCGTCGTGAAGGCGAACGGCAGAGCACGTTTCATGCGTCACAACGATGGGCAAACCCCGAAAAAGACTATTCCGGACAAGGATATCCTCTTGACTTTCTTGGGGGGCGAGTCGATATTCGCTTCAGGCGGAGCGGCATATCTTCAATTGGCCGACCTTCGCGACTCCTCCAATTACGCGGGAATCAACGGAATGTCCGTCTCTCAGACCGCTGAATACGCCCTCCGAGCCGTCGTCTGGCTGGCCCAGAACCCCGGCGTTCCGCAGACCACGCAGCAACTGGCCGAAGGCACGCTCGTCTCCGCCAGCTATCTGCCGAAGGTGCTGCAGCCCCTCGGGCGGGCCGGTATTTTGACCAGCCAACGCGGGGTCAACGGCGGGTACACGCTCGACCGCGATCCGGAAGAGCTGAACGTGCTGGAAATCGTCAACTGCGTCGATCCGATCCAACGCATCAAGCGGTGCCCGCTGCGGCTCACCGCCCACGAGGGCACGCTGTGCCCGCTGCACCGGATGCTGGACGACTCGATTGGCGATCTGCAGAACCGCTTCCAGACGACAACCATCGCCGGGCTGCTCCGGCAAGAGACCGGCGCCACGCCCCTGTGCGATACGCGGCCGGCCACGATCAGCCTCTCGATGCCCCCCGCGCAAAAGGGCGCCGGGCCCTCGGCCTGACAGGCATCGAGCAGACGGCAGGCAACCTGACACGGCGCCCCAGATCGGCGAGACTCTCGCCGACGCGCCGACGACGGCGCACTGCAACTGCTCCGCGCTGCCGGTCGGGTGAGAGATATGAGTCGCTTTGTCGGGATCGATCTGGGCACCCAGGGTCTTTCCGTGGTGCTGACCGAGCACGACCTCACCGTCGTCGCTGCGGGTGAAGGTGGCTACGGCATGGTCGGGGGCCTCGGCGACGGGTGCTACGAGCAGCGGGCCGAGGACTGGGAGTCGGCGCTCGCCGAAGCGGTCGCCTCCATCGCGGGTCCGCTTGCCGCTGGCGAGATCGGCGCGATCGGTCTCGCCGGTCAGATGCACGGCGAAGTGCTCGTCGACGCCGACGGTGCGGTGCTCGCCCCGGCGCGCCTCTGGTGCGACGCCCGCAACCGAGCCGAGGGCGACGAGCTGACGGAACTCTTCGGCTGCAAAGTGCCGCGGCGTTGCACCGTAGCCCGCTGGCTGTGGACCCTCCGCAACCGGCCGGACATCGCGTCTCGCGTCCGCCACATCACGACGCCGGCGGGCTGGATCGCCCATCGGCTCGCCGGCGATTGGACGCTCGGCGTCGGCGAGGCCTCGGGCGTGTTCCCGATCGATCAGTCCACGCTCGACTACGACCGCCGCATGCTCGCGGCGTTCGACGAGCTGGTCGGCGATACGGCCCCGGCGCGTTTGGCGGAGATGCTGCCGAAGGTTCGGCGCGCGGGAGAGTCCGCCGGAGAGGTGACCCCAGCGGCGGCGGAGCGATTCGGCGTGCCGGCCGGCGTGCACGTCGCTCCGCCCGAGGGCGATCAGCCGGCGTCCCTGGCCGGATCGTTGATCGGCGAGGCGGGCATGATCGCGGCGAGCTTCGGCACGTCCGTTTGCGCGAACGCCGTCGGCGATCGGCCGTTCGCCGGCGTGAGCCCCGCGGTAGACCACTTCTGCGCGCCCGACGGCAAGCCGATCAACATGGTATTCTTGCGTAACGGGACGACGTTCTTGAACACCGTGGTCGGCGCGCTCACGGCAATGGCGCCGGACGACGACACCTTCGCAGACGTCATGGCGTCCGCCATCGACGCGCCCAACGACTGCGGTGGGCTGCTCGCCACGCCGTTCATGGACGACGAGCCGGGGCTCGGCGTGACGGAAGGCGGACAGGCCGCGCTGCTGAACCTGAACGCCACAAACGCCAACCCCGGCTGCATGGCGAAGGCCGCGTTGCTGGCGACGGTGTTCAACCTGCGGAGCGGCGTCGAGGTGCTCGACGCCCAGGGCTACCCGCGGACGGAGATCATCCTCTCGGGCGGCTTGGCAAAGACGCCCGCCCTCGGGCAGGTGATCGCCAACGCGATGCAGACGCCCGTCGTGCTGCTGGCGAGCGCCGACGAAGGATGCGCCTGGGGCGCGGCGGTGCTCGCCAAGTACCGGAGCCAAACGGCCGCGGGCGACGAGCAATCGTGGGGCGCCTTTCTTCGTGACCACGCGCCGGAGCGGCTGGCCCGGTTCGAGCCCGACAAGAAAGCGTCGCGGGAGTTGGACGAGGTGTATCGGCGGTACCAACAGACGCCGCCTTTGCGGGCGGCGGCCGACAACGCGGGCCGGGCCTGATCGGCGAAGGCGTTTTTCGGGCGGACTTCGCTTGAATGTACGCATGTTCACTGTTACGCTCGCGGTGTGCCCGAGCAACCGCCAACAACGCCCCCCCACAGCGATCGTGAGCAGAAGCTCCGCACGCTACGCGAGCTGCTGCGCAACCAAACGCCAAACCAGCCGCGGGGCGTCGCCCCACTGCAAGCCGAGCCAACCTCTGAGTGGCGCCGGCTCACGGGCGAGATCGGCCCCCGGCGGCTGATCGACTGCTTGGCCGGAAGCCCCGGCAGCGGGGCCGGCTTGGTGGCGTTGTGGCTCTGCACGCAGGCCAGCCGCGAGCGGGGAGAGCTGGTCGTCATCGACCGCGACGGCGCGTTCTATCCCCCCACGGCGATCGCCTGGGGAGTCGACGCACGGCGCTTGCTCGTGGTGCGTGCCCGTTCTGATGCCGACGCGCTAGCGGCCGCCGAGATCGCCCTGCGGTCCCCTGCTGCGAGCGCGGTCTGGGCCCAGCTAGGGCGGATCGACGGCCGGCAGTTCCGCAGGCTGCTGCTCGCCACCGAAGCGGCGTCGGCCTTTGGGGCCTTGGTACGCACCGATCGGTACGTGGGCGACCCAAGCTGGGCCGACGTGCAGCTGCGGTTCGATCCGGTCGCCAGCCAAGCAGGCGAGGAGGCGCCGCTCGTGGTGCGTGCCTCACAGACCCGCAACCGACACGGTCCGGCGGGGGGCAGCGTCAACTTCGCGATCGATTGGACCACCGGAACCCTCTGCCCGATGTCGAGCGACACCGATGTCGAAGCCCCCCAACCAAACCTCGCAGCAAGCAGCGCCGCGAGCAGTCCAGCAACGCACCACGCTGGCGATCTGGCTGCCCGACTGGCCGGTTCAGCGCGCTCGGCTTGAAGACCCGAAGCTCCGCGGCGCCACTCTGGTCTTCTCGGCGGGCGACGGGCGCAACGAACGTGTCATCGCCTGCTCGGCGGAATCCCGTCGGCTGGGCGTTGCCGTTGGCATGCAGACGCCCGAGGCCGAATCGCTCGCCGGGCCGCAACGACTCTGCGTGCTGCCGCACGACCCCGCCGGCGATCGTCGCGCGCTGCTCAAACTAGCGGCCGATTGCGAGCGGTTCAGCCCGACGGTCTCGCACGAAGACGCCGAGTGGCCCGAGGCGTTGCTGCTCGACATCCACGGCCTGGCGCCGCTGTGGGCAGACTCAAGTCGCGTGGGCGAGGCGCGCCTGGCGCAAGAGGTGCGGCGTTGGTGGCAATCGCGAAGACTCGTGGCCGCCGCCGCCATCGCCCACAACCCGAGCCTTGCGCTGGCCGTCGCCAAGCACACATCGGCTTCAGCGGACCGCGATTCGCCGACGATCGTCGAAGACCCGCGGCAAGCTTTGATGCGGCTGCCGATCGATTCGCTCGACGCCGACGAGCCAACCCTCCAGCGGCTTCAGAGCCTCGGTCTTGCGACCGTGAGCGACCTGCTCAAGCTGCCTCGCGCCTCACTGCCCGCCCGATTCGGCTCCGAGCTGCTCACCAGCCTCGACCGGCTGTGCGGAGAGGCCTCGCGGCCGCTGGTCGCGTTGCGCGATCGCCCGCCGATCGAAGAGCGCTGGCCCTTCGAGCACGCCGTGCGTAACGCCGCGGTGCTCGGCTCGACCCTGCACCGCCTGATCGAACGGGTCTGCCAAGAGCTACGCCGACGCGGACGCGGCGCGCTGCGGGTGCTCATCGGCTTCCGGCTCGACAACCCACGCCGCGAAGAGCAGACGGTGGCTTTGCGTTTGTTCCGGCCCACCTCGTCCGCCACCGAGCTACAAGAACTGGCGGACCTGCAGACCGAGTCGCTCCGATTCGCCGACGCGGTCGCATGTGTGCGGGTACTCGTCGGCTCCGCGGCGCCGTTGGACATCCGCCAACGCACGCTCTTCGACGACCACACGCAGACCGACGCGCACGAGCAGACCAAGCTCATCAATCGGCTCGCCAACCGGGTTGGCTACGAGAACGTGTCGCGCGTCGAGCGTCGCACGAGCGTGGATCCGACGCGTGCGTACGCCTGCGTCGCCGCAACCGACACGGCGCCGCAGCGTTACCCGCTCGGCCCGCATCAGACACGGCGGCTGCGTCGCCTGCCGCTCGCCATGCATCGCTCGGGCGACAACGGCCCAAGAGCCCTACGTGTCGCCACGCACCGCGATTCGTCGCCGGCGTCGGTTGGCGACACGCGTGTGATCCGCTCGTGGGGCCCCGAACGCGTCGAGACCGGCTGGTGGCGCGGCCGTGGCGTCCGCCGCGACGCCTACTGGGTCGAGCTCCAAAACGGCTCGCGTTGGTGGCTCTGCCGCGAGCTCCGCTCCGGGCGTTGGCGGATCGCGGGGGAGTTCTTGTAAAGATGCCGGACCCAGCCGTCTACGAGAAACGTCAGCCGCTCTCGGCGGCGATCGAGACGCCGCCCAAGGCGCGTGGTCCCGCGTACGCCGAGCTCCGCTGCCGCACGAATTTTTCGTTCCTCGAAGGCGCGTCGCACGCGGACGAGCTCGTCAAACGCGCGGCCGAGCTCCGCTACCGGGCGTTGGCGGTCACCGACCGCAACAGCCTCGCCGGGGTGGTTCGCGCGCACGTCGCCGCCAAGGAGGCAAAGCTCAAGCTGATTGTCGGCGCCGAGCTGACGCTCTGTGACGCTCCGACCATGATCGCCTGGGCGACCGACAGGGCGTCGTACGGCCGGCTCTGCCGATTGCTCACCCGCGGGCGCCGGCGGACGAAGAAGGGCGCGTGCGAACTCGGCTTTCAGGATCTCGCCGAGCACGCCGCGGGGCTGCTCGTCGGCGTCGCGTCGGCGGAGCCCGATGCGTCTCTCAATCCGGCTCTCGATCTGGCCCCGATCAGAGAGGTGTTCGGCGATCGGCTCTACCTGCTCGCCGACGCCCACCGCCGCGGCGACGACCGCCGCCGGCTCGCCGCGTTCGCGGAGTTGGCCCGGCAGCAACGCGTCCCCCTCGTCGCGTGCGGCGACGTGCACTACCACACGCCAGAGCGTCGGCCGCTGCACGACGTGCTAACCGCCATCCGCCACGGCGTTACTGTCGAAGAGGCCGACGGACAGTCGCTGTTCGCCAACGGCGAGCGACACCTCCGCCCGCGCGACGACCTCGCCACCCTGTTCCGCGATTACCCGGGCGCCCTGGAGCGGACCGTGGAGATCGCCGACCGCTGCGGCTTCTCTCTGGACGAGCTGCGGTACGAGTACCCGGACGAGCTCTCGCCCGATGATCGCTCACCGCTGGAGTGGCTCACGCGGCTCACCCGGCAGGGCGCCGCCGAGCGTTACCCGGACGGCGTGCCCGAGAAAGTCGAAGCGGTGCTGGTTCACGAGCTGCGGCTGATCGCCAGGCTCCGCTACGAGGCGTACTTCCTCACGGTCTGGGACCTCGTGCGTTTCGCCCGCGACAGGGGCATCCTGTGCCAGGGCCGCGGTTCGGCCGCCAACTCGGCGGTCTGCTACTGCCTCGGCGTCACGTCGGTCGATCCGGCGAAGAGCGACCTGCTCTTCGAGCGGTTCATCAGTGAAGAACGGGGCGAGCCGCCCGACATCGACGTCGACTTCGAGCACGAGCGACGCGAGGTGGTGCTGCAGTACCTCTACAACAAGTACGGCCGCGAGCGCGCCGGCCTCGCCGCGACGGTCATCTCGTACCAGATGCGATCGGCGATCCGCGACGCCGGCAAGGCGCTCGGGCTGTCGCTCGATCGGGTGGCCGCGCTGTCGAAGCAGGTGGACGGGTGGACGCGTGACCCGAAGCTCGCCCAGCGGTTCGCCGAGGCAGGCGTCGATCCACAATCGCCCACCGGCAAGCGGCTGCTGAGGACCGTCGAGCGGCTGATCGGCTTCCCGCGGCATCTGTCGCAGCACGTGGGCGGCATGGTGATGACCCGCGGGCCGCTCTGCGAGATGGTCCCCATCGAGAACGCGGCGATGGACGACCGCACCATCGTCCAGTGGGACAAGGACGACCTGGAGGCGCTCGGCATCCTCAAGGTCGACTGCCTGGCGCTCGGCATGCTGACCGCCATCCGCAAGTGCTTCGACCTGATCGAGCGGCACACCGGCAAGCGATGGGCCCTCACGACGCTGCCGCCCGAGGACACCGATGTCTACGACATGATCTGCCGGGCGGACACACTCGGCGTGTTCCAGATCGAGAGCCGCGCACAGATGTCGATGCTGCCGAGGCTCCGACCGCGTTGCTACTACGACCTGGTGATCGAGGTCGCGATCGTCCGCCCGGGGCCGATCCAGGGCGACATGGTCCACCCGTACCTCAAGCGGCGCCGCGGCGAGGAGGCGGAGACCTACCCCAACGACGCCGTCCGGGCGGTGCTGGAACGGACGCTCGGCGTGCCGATCTTCCAGGAGCAGGCGATGCGCCTCGCCGAGGTGGCCGCGGGCTTCACGCCCGGCGAGGCGGACCAGCTCCGCCGCGCAATGGCGGCCTGGCGTTCGCCCGGCAAGATCGACAAGTACCGCGAGAAGCTGCTCGACGGCATGCGGGCCAACGGCCTGGACGACGACTTCGCCGAGCGTTGCTACCGCCAGCTGCAGGGCTTCGGAGAGTACGGCTTCCCCGAGTCGCACGCCGCAAGCTTCGCGCTGTTGGTCTACGCCTCGTGCTGGCTGAAGCACCATCACCCGGCCGCGTTTTGTGCGGCGATGCTCAACAGCCAGCCGCTCGGGTTCTACTCGCCCTCGCAACTCGTGCGCGACGCCCGCGAGCACGACGTGCGGGTGCTGCCGGTCGACGTCAACCACAGCGACCACGACTGTACCCTGGAACCGGCGACGGACGGCCAAGCGGTGCAGTCGGATCAACGATTGGACCAGCGGCTAGATCTGCGGCTGGGCTTGCGAATGATCAGCGGCCTGGGGGCCGAAGCCGCTTGCCGGATCCAGGCCGCGCGGCGGGACGGTCCGTTCCGCTCGCCCGACGATCTGCAGCGCCGCACCTGTATCGACCGCCGCGGCCTGTCGGCGCTGGCCGACGCCGACGCCTACGGCTCTTTGCAGCTAAGCCGTCGGCAGGCGGTGTGGCACGCCCTGGGCCAAGAAGGCTCCGAAGCCGATCAGCCGCTGTTCGAGTCGCTCGACGATGACGAGACGCTACCCGACACCCTGCCCGTGGCCAACGACCAAACCGAGGTGTTCGAGGACTACCGCTCGTTGGGGCTCTCGCTCAAGAACCACCCGCTCGCCTTCCACCGCGACACGCTGCGGCGGCAGGGTGTCGTCACGGCCGAATCGCTGCAGACGCGTCGTCAGGGCGAGCGGCTGTCGGTCGCGGGCATCGTGCTGCTGCGGCAACGCCCCGGCACCGCCAAGGGCATCACGTTCGTCACGCTCGAAGACGAGACGGGCGTCATCAACCTGATTGTCCGCCCGCAGATTTGGGAGCGTTACTACCGCGTCGCGAAGCGAAGCCGAGCGTGGATCGCCTGCGGCGAGCTGCAGCACGCCGAGGGAGTTATCCACTTGCTTGTCCGTACGATCAGGCCTCTCCCGAGCGCCGCCCCGTCGTCGGAATCTGCGGTGGCGGCCGAGTCTCTACGCGTTTTCTCTCGCGACTTTCATTAGTCGCTCGGCCGCCGCTTATCCGTAGCGCGCCTTAAACAACCGCTCAACGTAAGTCGAGCGCTGTGCGTATTCGCGCGCCGCCGTCAACATCGATTCCGCGCTTCTTCGAACGCGTAATCACGGCCGGTTCGACGTCCTATTATTTCGCACAAATCTCACAAGTCTCGCCCATAAAGGTTGCATACCTCTCTAACCCCGATACGATCGCGATCGAGTTTTCCGCAGTCGTGGGAATAAGCCGTGACGCGGGCCCTCATCGCTCGAGCCACTCGCCCCCCGCGGGCGGACAGCGTGACCAGCAGACGCACCCGCCAAGCCGCACGTTTTTTGTGCGCGGTGGTTGCTTCAGTCGCGCGCCGTTACGGCAGCTCTTGATTCGTACCCCCAACGGAATGCCCTTCATGTCGTTGCCATACCGTCGCGGCGGAGCCGCCGTGCGATCTCTTTGGCCCTGCCGCAAAGCGGGGCGACGGTTGTCCAAGGGCCCCCGACGGCGCGATCGCGGGCGTATCAAGCTGGGCGCCGAAACGCTGGAGAGCCGTGAGATGCTCTTCGGGCCCGACGCCTTCGGCTACACGGCGACGGCGATCGATTTCGACTTCGAAGACATCAGCGCCACCGGCGTCGCGACACTCTCCGGCATCGACGATTCGTTCGTCACGCTCGGGCCGGCAGTGCTCGAAGGGTTCGACTTCAGCCTCTACGAGCAGGACTATACGTCGGTCTCGTACAGCAGCAACGGCCTCATCACGTTCGACGCCGGCGTAACGGACTGGTCGAACACCGACCTCACGACGTTCCCAAGCCAGGCCGCCATCGCGCCGCTTTGGGACGACCTCGTCACGTTCGACGGCGGCGCCGTCTACTGGGACGTCCGCGGCGACGCCGACGATCAGCGGCTGATCATCCAGTGGGACAACGTTGCGTATATCAATAACGCCTCGGACGACCGCATCACGTTTCAGGCGGTGCTCTCCGAGATCGACGACTCGGTCCGGTTCAACTATCTGGACATCACGACCGTGGGGGACTCGCGGAGCGAGGGCGCCTCGGCGACGGTGGGCATCAAGGACGCCGGATCTACCGCGGCGCTCGTGGACCAGCTCGTTCCGTCGGTCAACGCCGGCCCCAACGAGTTCGTCGGCCCGCTCCAGAGCACGCTGATCAGCCGAGCGTCCACGGACCCCGTGCTGCCGAACTTCGAGCCGATCGACCCGCTCGGCTCGCTCGTGTATGGCTCCGAGGTCCGCGGGGTCTTCGAAACACTCGGCGATGACGACACGATCACGATCGACGTCGCCCAGGGGCAGGACCTCGCGGTGCTCGTCGAGACCGAAACGCCCGGCGCCGCCGTGCTCCGCGACCCGTTCGGCGAGATCGTGCCCGGTGGCGCCGCCGTTCTGCTGGGCGAGCCGGCGCTGCTCACCACGCCGGCGCCCACCGTGGACGGCGTGTACACGCTCGAGCTCTTCGCGAACCCTGAATTCTCAGGTGTCTACGACGTCACGGCGTTGCTCAACGCGGACTTCGAACGCGAGACGTTCGGAGGCGTCGCGAACGACCTGCTGGGGGCGGCCGAGGATCTGGAATTCGTCGTCGTGTCGCCGTCGGTGGACCCGCTGCCGGTCGGGCCGATCCGTCGGACTGGCGTGATGGGCGAGCTCGCCGGGCCGACGGACCAAGAAGACTGGTACCGGTTCTCCTTGAGCGAGGACCAGTCGTCGACGACCGTCGTCACACCGCTCGACGGCCCCGAAACGCCGCTCGTGGAGCTCTACGTCGATACCGCCATGCTGCCGGGCGACTTCAACGCCGACGGCGTGGTCGATCTCATCGACTACACGGTGATGTACGACAGCATGGGCTCGGCGACGCCTATGCCCAACGACCCGACCCCAGCGCAGGTCGGCTCCGACGACTACGACACGTGGATCGCCAACTTCGGCCTCACTACGGCCGACATCACGCCGCAGCTTGAGCTCGTCGCCGCCGGTATCGGCGTGGGCGACGGGCAGCGGATTGTCGATTTCGTCGCTCCGGCGTGATGTCGGCCGTAGTGAGGCCGAAGTTGGCGATCCACGTGTCGTAGTCGTCGGAGCCGACCTGCGCTGGG
>JBCBPC010000011.1:0-122376 GCA_039820945.1 Planctomycetota bacterium | reverse complement strand
CGAGGGCGCCGCCAGGAGCAACGCGACGCTGGACGAGTCGGCCGGGCGCCATCAGGCGCCGGCGCCCGACCGCACCGGCCGGAGGGTCGCGGGGCTCAGCGGAACGGCGATAGGAAGACCAACCGCTAGGGCGGGGTGGCTCCCATGAGGGGGGCCACCCCGCCCTCTTTTTGTTGGCGGGAGATCTCTCTCCTGCCCGAGCCGAACCCGCTGTGTTCGAGCTCTGAGCCGCGCTCGGTCGTGCACGGCGTGTGGGTTGTCCCGCCTTCTCCCGACGTGCGCGATGCCGTCATAGCGACGGTCATTCTGCAAATGCCCGCAAGATCGGTCGCGACGCTTCCGATCATTGGAACGGAGTCGGTGACTCTACAACCGCGGAGGGAGTGGAAACCGCCCGCGTTGTAGACGCAGACGCCGCAATCGAACCGCCCCCGGGCGGTACGGCGGCGGGCGCCGACGGGACAATCCAATTTGTGGGGGGGAACAATACGATGTCTTTTGAATGGCGCAGAGCGTGCGCGCTCACGTTCGCCGCGGCTCTCGCCGTCGGCGTCTCGGCGGAAGCTCAGCAGGCTGAGTCCGCCACCGGCGAGGTGATCTTCGACGCCTCGGTCGAGCCCGCCAGCTGCAACAGCTGCAATACGGGCGGCCTCGGCCTCGGCTCCGCCATGGGCGGCCGCGGCGGGCAGATCTTCGTTGGGGCGGAATTCTTGTCGCTCCGCGCTAACTTCAGCGAGGCGACCGCCTACCGCGTGATCGATCCGGGCCCTCCGGGCACCGAGACGTTCGAGCAGTTCGACTTCAACTACGGCGAGTCGTACCGCCTCTACGGCGGCTACCGCCTGTGCGAGTGCGGATGCGACATCACGTTCGCCTTCACCAGCATCGACAGCGACGGCTCGTTCGACACGGGCGCCATCGCCGACGTGACCACCCCGGGATTCTCGTTCGCGGCCCCGTATGAGGTCGTGCCCGGCGCCGATGGCGATCGCTTGTTCGGTGAGGCGGACGTCTCGATCGACAACTACGACATCGGGTTCGCCAAGACGATCCCCCTCGGCGGCTTCTGCTGCGACACCGCTTGCTGTGATCCGTGCGGCGATGCGTGCGGCAGCGCCTGCGGCGGCTGCGCCCCGGCGTGTGCTCCGTGGGACCTGGTGTGGACCGGTGGCGTTCGGTTCGCCAACGTTGATTCGCAGCTGCGTTACTTCAACGACAACGCCCCGGGCACCGAGGCGAATCGCAACGCCACGAGCTCGGTAACCTTCGATGGCGTGGGCCTTCGCACCGGCCTGATCGGCCGTCGCTACTTCGGCAAGCGGGGCATCATCAGCGCCTACGTTCGCGGTGACATCTCACTGCTTCTCGGCGAGGTCGACACCGTGGTCAGCGGCACCACGATCCCGACCACGACGCTCTCCAGCACCGAGGTGGTGCCGGTCACCGAGATCGAAGCCGGTGTGACCTCGTGGCTGACCCGCAACATCAGCGTGTCGGGTGGTTACCTGCTCGCCGTATGGCACGATCTCGGCCACCGCACCGAGTACGATTACGGCGTCACCGGCTCGCAGATCGTTTCGATGGACGACGCCAACCTGATGACGCTCGACGGTTGGTTCATCCGGGGCGAAGCGGCGTTCTGATCGATCTGCCGATCAAGCGACTAACGAAAAAAGCCCGCCGCGGCAGCTGCCGCGGCGGGCTTTTTGTATGGATACGCGTCTCTCGACGACGATCAGCGGTTGGTGATCATCCGATCGCGGCGGGCACGGCGTTCGGCCCGGATCTTGGCGCGTCGCTTCGTGGCGCTCGGCTTCTCGTAGAACTCCCGGATACGCATCTCCTTCTTGATGCCGCTACGCTCGACGAGCTTGCGGAAGCGGCGGACGGCCTCTTGAGCCGTTTCTTTGTCGCGGAGAGTCAGCTTGACCACGTTCGGGGGTGCTCCGGGCGGGAGTGCTTGAGGCTTGCGATCCAAGAGTAGCCCCACAGCGTAGCACGGAGCCGCGGGATCCTCCAGAGGTCTCGATCAGACCGATTCGGCCCCAGTTCTACGCCTTGCGAGCCGCTTGAAGGTGGGCGCCCCGATCGAGGGGGTCACCCCGGCCCGCAAACCTTGCCATCCGTTGGGCTTAGCGCTCCGCAGGCGGCCGATTGCCGGTGGGGCTCAGCGGCCGAGCCGGTCGATGCAGGGAGGCGTGAGCCACGCCCGCAACCCAACCGACAGCCCAGCGACAGCCTCTGGCGAGCGGCCGACCGATCGCCTCGCCCGGATCGATCAGCGGCACGAACGGCTGCTCGACGAATTGGATTCGCTCAACGAGCGGATCGAGGCGACGCTCGCCGCGGTGCGCCCCCCGGCAGAGGTGTGACCTTGCGGGCCATCCCATCCCGCAACGCGCCGGTTTCGGGTGACTGAGCCGACCGTGCCGGCGTCGGGTTACGGTTCACCCCGCTCCGGCCGTGAGGAGCGTCTTACTCGTTCGGTGCACCCCCCGCGGCTACCGCCATCGGCTCCGTGGGGCGTCTGCTGCGGCGGGGCTCAGTGGCTGTCGAGCCAGCCGGACTTGGCGATCGCCCACAGCAGCCGCAGGCCGAGCAGCGCGCTCAGCGCAAACGCCAGCACGCCGGGGGCCGAGACGCCGTAGAGCGGCAGCACCTCGCGGCTGAGCATCAGTGAGCCGCCGACGATCAACGCGCTGGTCAGCAGCCCGAGCACGAGTCGGTTCACCGATGGCTCCAGCCCGCCGTGCTCGAGCTGCACCTCGAACCGACCCGACTGGAACTGGTTTAGCAGGTCGCGGATCCGCCGAGGCATCTCCTCGGCGAGCTGCTCGACCTCGCCGTACAAGCGGCGGGCCTTCTTCGCTTGCCGGGTGGGAGACAACCTCCGGAGCACCATCCGCCGCTGCAGCGGCGCCAGGACCTCCAGCAGAGAGAACCGGGGCGCCAGCCGCTGAGCCGTTCCCTCGAGCATGATGAGCAGCTTGAGCAGCATCGCCAGGGGCGAGGGCAACGCGATCTGCTGCTCTCGCAGGATTCGCACGAGGTCCGTCAAAGCGCCCCGCAGGTCGAACTCGCCCACCTCCTGCCGGCCGTAGTGGTCGACGAAGTCGACGATCTCCGCGGCGAACCGTGTCTCGTCCAGTTCCTCCGGCGGGGCGCCGATCCGCAGCAGAGCCGCGGTGAGCTGCGGCGGGTCTTCGGCCGCGACCGCGATCAGCACGTCTTCTAAGTTCTCGCGCAGCGTGTCGGTCACCCGGCCGACCATGCCGAAGTCGACGATGCCGATCACGCCGTCCGGCATCACCATCAGGTTGCCGGGGTGCGGGTCCGCGTGGTAGAGCCCGTGCTCGAAGATCATCTCGAGATACACCTCGGCGCCGTGTCGGGCGATCTTCGCGAGGTCGGCGCCGGTCCGAGCGGCGAGGCCCGGCTCGCTGAGCTTGACGCCCTCGAGCCACTCCTCGGTCAGCACCGCCTCGGTCGACAGCTCGTCGATCGGCTTGGGGAACCGCACCCGCTCGTCGCCCCGGAAGGCGTCTCCGAACTGCTTGAGCCGCTGCAGTTCGTCGCCGAGGTCGCACTCGTGCCGCAGCTGCCGCTCAAACTCGCGCGCCGTGGCCAGCGGCCGGTAGACGGCGAGCTCGGGGATCCGCTCTGCGAGGTCGGCCAGCCCCAGCAGGATCTCCAGGTCGGCCCGCAGCAGCTTCTTCACCCCCTCGTGACGCACCTTCACGGCCACCACCGAGCCATCCTGAAGGGTCGCCCGGTGCACCTGACCGATCGATGCGGACGCGACGGGCGCTTCGTCGAAAGACGCGAAGCAGTCTTCGACCGGCCGGCCGAGCTCGCGCTCCAGGGTCTGCCTGATCTCTTCGGGCGGGCTCGCCGGGGCCCCGGTTTGCAGCTTGGTCAGCTCGTCGGCCATCTCAACGCCGACCAAGTCGGGCCGCGTCGCCAGCACCTGCCCCAGCTTGATGAACGCCGGGCCGAGCTCTTCGAACGCGAGCCGTACCCGCTCTTCGCGTTTGGTGCGGACCTCGCCGTTGCTTCCACCCCGTTGCAGCAATCGGCCGGCGAGCGGCGCGTTGATGCGGCTCAACCAGTCGGCTAGTCCGTGCTTGCTCAGCACGCCGATCACCTCACGCCATCGGCGGGCGTTGCGGTACAGCTGCGGGATCGAGGCGAGGTTCATTGGCGGTGGGGTCGGCGTTTGGTCTCATCGCTAGGGGGGTGACGCTTAAGGAGCGAGTCGGTCTTTGGACTCCAGCATACGCCCCGACCAAGCCGGTGCGAATTCGCGCCGCCCGGCCGTCTATCCGGGGGCGTGCTCACGGAGCAGCTTGCCGCTTTCGATCCGCACACGCCGGCCCAGCCGCTCCGCGAGCGACTCGCTGTGCGTGACGGCGATCAGCACCCCGTCGCGCTCGCTCTGAAGCTCGACGAGCAGCTCGGTTACCGCCGCCGCCGTCGGCGCGTCGAGGTTGCCCGTCGGCTCGTCGGCCAGCAGCAGCAGCGGGTCCCGCACCAAAGCGCGGGCGATCGCGACTCGCTGCCGTTCGCCGCCCGACAGCTCCGCCGGCCGATGCGTCCGGCGATCGGACAGCCCCACACGTTCGAGTAGCGCCTCGGCCCGGGCGGCGCCCTCGGTCGTCGAGGGGCCCGTCGCGATCAGCGGCAGCAGGACGTTCTCGATCGCCGAGAGCTGCGGCAGCAGGTAGTGCTCCTGAAACACGAAGCCGATCCGATCGGCTCGGAACGCCGCGAGCGCGTCCTCGTCCAGCGCGAACGGGTCGTCACCGTCGATCCGCACGGAACCGCTCGTCGGCTGATCGAGCGTTCCGAGGATCGACAGCAGAGTGCTCTTGCCGGAGCCGCTCGGGCCGAGCAGGGCGACCGTCTGGCCCCGATCGACGGAAAGCTCCACGCCGTTGAGCACGACCAGCGGTTCGCCGGGCGTGGGATAGCTTTTCGTGAGGTCGGTGACTTCGAGGGCAGGCATTCGGACATCTTCGGCCGGCGCGGGGTGCGCCGCAATCAGCCCGTCGCGACAAACGGCCGGAGGAGCGTCGCGATCTCGTCGGGGATGGGCGTCGGCTTGGGCGCCTCGCCGTCGGCCAGTCGGCAGCAGACGCTGGTCATCTCGCCCACCGCCAGCTCGGCCCCGCCGTGCGTGAAGCGGAAGCCGTACGTGACGCTCGACGTGCCCAGCTTGTGCACGACGACCTCGATCTCGAGGTCGTTCTCGCACCGGGCGGGGCTGTGGTAGTCGCACCGGGCGCTCACGCGGGGGAAGCTGAGCGCCGTGCCGTCCGCGTCTTCGCGGAACACGGTCAGCCCGACACTCCGCAGCAGCGCGTGCTCGGCCGACTCCATGAAGCGGAAGAACGCGGCGAAGTGCATGATGCCCGCCATGTCGGTGTCGGAGAACTCGACCATCCGGCGGTGATGAAACGGGGCGGACATTCTTGCGAAGGATCTCGCTGGGGAAAAGAAAACGCCCCTCGGGAAGGTTTCCGGAGGGGCGGTTTGCGTTGCGTTTTTCTGCGGCCGACCGGTCAGTCGGCGATGTACGGCATCAGGGCCATGAAGCGGGCACGCTTGATCGCCTTGGCGACCGCGTGCTGGCTCGCGGCGTGGCAGCCGCTCTTGCGGCGGCTCACGATGCGGCCGTGCCGGTTGGTGAGCTTCGCGAGCAGCTCGACGTCCTTGTAGTCGACGTACATCGGGGTCGGCTTCACGCCGTCAATGTACAGCGGGTCCTTCTTCGGCGTCTTGATCTTCGGGCGACGCTTCGACGGGGCGCGGCGGGGACGACGGGGACCGGGCATGGACGGCTACACTGCGAGAATTCGTGGACGGGTTCCGAGCACCGTAGAATACCGGATCGCCCGTCCGCCGCAACCCTTACGTGGGCCGGACTTCGGCGACGGCCCGGTAGACGGCCAGGGTCGCCTCGGCCATCTGGCGGGCTGAGTACCGGTCGCGGATCGCCGCGGCGGCCGCCGTGCTGAGCCGCTGACGCGTCTCCGCGTCTTCTAGGAGCCGCTCCAGCCGAGAGGCGAGCGATTCGGCGTCCGCGGGCTCGTGGAGAACGCCGCCGCCGGTGTCGGCGATCATCTCGGGGAACGACCCGTGGTCGGGAAGCACCGCCGGCACGCCGACCGCCATCGCCTCCAGTGCGGGCAGGCCCTTGGCCTCCGCGTAGATCGTGGGGGTGGCGAACAGCGTGAGCGAGCGGAGGAAGTCGAACTTCGCCGTTCGGCTCAGCTCGCCCCGGTAGTGGAACCGCCCGGCCAGGTGGCTCTGGTCGACCTGCCGATGCAGGTCGATCAGGTAGCCGCAGTCGGCGGCGCCCAGGTAGCCGGCCGAGTGGATCTCGAAGTCGAGGTCCGGCCGCCGCTCGGCGAGTAGCCTGCCGGCTTCGACCAGCACGTGCAGCCCTTTGTCGGGGCAGACGCGGGCCAAGTAACCGATGATCGGCACGCCCTCGGCCTCCGCCTCGCCCGGCGTGGTTTCGGCGTCGAGCTTCAGCCCGTGCGGCACGACGTGGATCCGTTCACGCTCGACGCCCAGGTACTCAGCCATGTGGTCGGCGTAGTAACCGTTGAGCGCGGTGAACGCCGCGACGCCGCCGGCGTGTTCGCGTAGCAGTTCCCTCGCGTCGTCGTAGTGCGGCGGGTCGAGCTGTTCGAGAAACAAGTCCTCGCCCGACAGGTTGCACACCACGGGGCAGCCGCACGCCGCGGCGATCGGCGCGGCCATGCCGAGCAGCATCGAGTTGCTCAGGTGCACGACGTCCGGCTTCAGCTCGGCGGATAGCCAGTCGGTGAGCTCCCGAACTTGAGACGCCTGGTTGCCCGCCGCTCCGCGGAGCGTGGAGACGGTGAGCGGGCCGAGCTTCTTGGGGTCGACGCTGCCGGCGTGGCGGGTGGCCAGCCGCAGCAACGCGGAGCTATCGAGCAGCCGCCGCAGCCATTTGGGCGCCCTGCGGAACCACGCGGCGTCCTGCAGCAGGTAGGCGTTCACCCCGCCGAAGAAGACGCGGCCGCGCGCGACATTCGGCTCGTCGGTCCGCAGCGGCGTGTAGGTGGGGATGAGCGCGACGTCTTCGCCCGCCTCGATCAGCGCAGCGGCCAACGTGTTGTCGTGCAGACAACTGCCGCAGTACATGCCACCGGCCCCGGCGGCGAGATAGGCGATCCGCATAGAAGATTCACCGCTGAGGGCGCGGAGATCGCGAAGGACGACTCGACAGGATTTAGAGGATGGCCCGGATCACCGCCGCTACCGCTTTCCTGTCGATCCTGTTCATCCTGTGGAACCTCTTTGCGATCTTTGCGTCCTTCGCGGTGGATCACTCAGGAAAAAACTTCGCCAGCGTCTCGGCCTTCGGCTTCGGCGTGACGAGCGAGACGACGATGAGCGCTGTCGCCGAGGCGAGGAAGATCCACAGCACCGGCATCGTTTCGTAGGTCTGGCCGCCGAGGGGGACGTCGACCGTGTAGGTGCGTATCGCCTTCACGCCGCCCGACGCCGCATCGACGAAGAAGTACGTCCACGCCGAGATCGCCGCCAGCACGCAGGCGTAGGCGCCCGCCTTGGTCAGCCCCCGCCAGTAGAGCGAGGCGAACACCAGCGGAAACAGCGACGCGAACCCGCTGAAGCACCACACGCCGAGCGCAAACACGCTGGGCGGCTTAAGCAAGCCCAGCAGGTAAGTCACGGCGACGATGCCGATGATGAACCCGCGGGCCAAGCGGATGTCGCGGCGGTCGCGGGCCTGCTGGTCGAGTTCCGGCTTGGGGGCGTAATGGTTGACGATGTCGGTCGTGAACATCGTGCCTAGGCAAAGGAACTGGCTGTCGAGGCTCGACATGATGGCCGCCAGGATGCCTGCCGCCAGGAAGCCGCCAAGCACGGGGCCCGCCAGCGTTTTCACGAGAAACGGCAGGATCGTGTTCGGGTTGGCCGGCAGCGGCGGCGTGGCGGGCACGAGGTCGGTGGTCGCCCAAACGCCGATCAGCACGCACGGCACCCAGACGATCATGATGAACACCGGGTGGCACACGACCGGCAGCTTGAAGCTGGCCGCGCTCTTGGCCGTGAGCCAGTGCTGGAACAGGTGCGGGAACATGCCCACCGACAGCGGCACCAGCAGGTAGGTGGTGAACTTTGAGAAGGACATGTCGCTCCGCGTCGCCTTCTCCTCGGGCAACGCCTCGCCCAGCACGCGGAGGTTCTCCCAGAGGGTTTCTTCGCCGCCCAGGCGGAAGGCGATCACGTTGAACGTGACGAGGCCCAGCACCATGAACACGAGCGTCTGGAAGGCGTTGGCCCACGCCGTGCCCCGCATGCCACCGAAGAAGACGTAGCAGAGCACCACCAGGCAGATCACCAACGAGCCGATCGGGCTCGGCAGGCCGCCGGCGATGGCCCGGTTGTCGCTGGGGAACAGCTCGGGGAACGCGCCGGCAGTCATCGCCTGGATGACGCTGCCGCTGGAGATCACCCCGATCAACAAGTACGGCACCACCAGGCCGACCAGCACGGGGAACAGCACCAGACCGATGCTGCTCGAGTCGAGCCGATCGCGGAAGTACTGGATCTGCGTGCGGTAGCCGTACCGCTGCCCGAGCGTCCACAGCCGCACGCCGAGCACGAAGAAGCAGAGCGAGTGCAGGATGCCGCTCGAGCTGGCGAGCATGCCGTAGACGCCGATGCCCTCTTTGAACGCCTCGCCCGTGGAGCCGACGAGCGCGAACGCGGTCATCGTCGTCCCGAACAGCGACATCAACAGCAAGAACGGCCCGATCGAGTGGCTGGCGACCAGGTAGTCGCTCCCGGTGCCCCGCGCGAGCCGGCTGGCGAACAGCCCCAGCCCGAGCAGCAGCCCGAGGTAGCACGAGATGATGATCAGCGGCGTCACGCGGCGTCTCCGGGGCGGCTGGCTGAGTCGATGGCAGCGGGAGCGGATACGGGGATGGTGGTAGGGGGAGAGATCGGCTCCCGCCAAGCCGTCGGACGCCTTCTAAGCGGAGCGATCAGCGACGTCGTCGCAGTTGCTGCCAAAGACTCCATTGAGGGCAGTCGCGTGGTCATCTCCCCTATCACCAACATCCCCCAATCTCCTTCTTGTCCGGCCGAGTCGCCTAGCTGACCGACTCCGAATCGCTGGGCCAGCAGTGCCGGGTGGCGAGGAACCACGTGACGCTCGCCGCGATGCTGATGCACGCGTGGAAGAAGAGCCCGATCGGCAAGAAGCCGAAGACGAGCGTGTCGTCGGTCCACCACCAGAAGTCTTGGTGGACGATCAGCAGCAGGAGCACGAGCCCCCCAACCAGCTTTTGCATCGCGAGCCTCCGCAGTGTTTCGGCCCACTGATCCTAGCTGCGGAGATCAGCGAGACCCAGTGAGCCCCGGAGAAGGGGCCACCGCGGAGGTCGCGGAGAATGCGAAAGACTCGGACAGGCCAAGGCATTAACGAGGCGGCCGGATCAGCAGGGTGGGCAGCCAAAGGCTCCCTGTCGATCCTGTTCATCCTGTCAGAAGCGTCTCTTCGCGTCCTTGGCGTGCCGAGCGGTGCGTCAAGCCATCGCCGCCACGGGCTCGTCACTTGCGTCATCGCCAGCGCCCTCGGCGATCGCCTTCTCGAGCCAAGGGTCGAGGTCGGCGAACAGCGCCGGCATGTCGGGGCTGAACATCTTGCCCACCAACAGGTCGGTCAGCGGGCCCGAGTGGTGCGGATACTCCTTCACGAACTGGCCGACGCGGAACTCGCCCGAGTAGAAGGCGTGCACCAGCTTGCGGACCCACTTGGTGCCCGCCTTGAACTCGTCGCTCCAGCGGCCGAGCCGCTCGGCGGAGCAGTCGTCCGAACGCAGGGCGTCGACGACGCACTCGCTCGCCATGTCCGCGCTCTTCACGGCGAAGTAGACGCCGGACGAATAGACGGGGTCGATGAACCCCCACGCGTCGCCCACGAGCGTCCAGCCGTCGCCCGCGGCTCGGCTGGTCGTGTACGAGAACTCCTTGGCGACGGCGAGGTCGTCCATCGGCTCGGCGCCCTCCAGGCGGCGGCGGACGCCGTCGCACTTGGCGAGCTCTTCGTCGAGCACCGTCGCCGGCGTCCCGCGGCCCTTGAGCAGATAGTCGGCGTCGCCCACGCAGCCGATGCTGACCACGTCTTCCGACTGAGGGATGTACCAGAACCACGCCTGCTTGTCGCGCGTGTGCGAGATGATCGTCTTCACGCCGCCGCCCGACTCGTCGCGCTCGCCGCCCCGGTAGTGGCGCCAGATGCCCGCCTTCCGCAGGTCGGGGTTCATCTCTTTCAGCCCGAGCCGGTTGGCGATCATCGATGACTGCCCCGTGGCGTCGACGATCACGCGGCTGCGGATCTCGCGCTCCGCCGTGGCGTTCTTGAGGCGGATGCCGGTTGCCCGTTCGCCGTCGAACAAGACATCGAGCACGCGGGTCTGCTCGACACACTCGGCGCCGTGCTCCGCGGCGTTCTCGAACAGCATGCGGTCGAAGTCGGCCCGCTCGACGTGCCACGAGTCGCTCGACTCGTGGTCGTGGTGGCTGCGGAAGAAGAACGGCTTCGACTCGCGGCCGCTCGCGTCGACGAACTGCACGCCCACTTTCTTGCTGAACCGGCTCTCGCGAAGCTTATCGAGAATACCCAGCTTCTCGAACGTCCAGTAGCTCTCCGGCATGAGCGACTCGCCGACGTGCTCACGCGGCAGCTGCTCACGCTCGACCAGCAGCGTGGAGAACCCTTCCTTGGCGACGAGCGTCGCGGCGGCGCAGCCGGCGGGCCCGGCCCCCAGGACAATGCAGTCGTACTCGTTTTGAGTCGGTTTCATTCAGCAGATGGAACCGCGAAGGACGCGAAGGACGCGACGGCTCACAAAACAGGCCCGTCTGTTCTTCTTGCTGTCCCTGGTGGTCACTCTCCTTCGCTAAGGCTGGACGATTTCCAACAGTTCGACCGCCGGGCGGCCTTCTACCAGTATCCGTGCCGAGCGGCCGTAGATCACGTCCCCGGGCGGCACGGCGAGTTCTTCGGCGAGCTGCGTCGCCGGCGTGATCCGCCACAGGGCGAGCAGCTCCACTTCGCGTAACACGTTGCTGCGGATGAGGATACGGCCCAGCGGGCAGCCGCCGGCCGCGACTCGCTCACGTACTTCCGAAGCCAAGCCCGCCAAGTCGATCCGCATCACGCCAGACTGCACGATCCGGCCATCCGATTGACGCGCCAGCAAGCTGTGGCGGGCGTAGCGGTCGTCTTGCGTGGTCTCGGCCACCACGCGGACGTCCACCAGCGATTCGTGCCAGGCCTCGAGCGTGACCGTCATGTGGCCCGAGTGGGCCAGCAGTGTCTGGTACTCGGCGGGCAGGTCGGAGTAGCCCACCGGCGTCATCTCGCCCAATTCGGCGAAGAAGCCGCTTGCGAGGTCGATCGCCTCGTCGCGGCGGCTCGCGCTGGCCGCTTTGTCGATCGCTTGGGCCGTCATGTTACCTAACGATCCGTAACGCTCGTGGCGGCTTTGCGTTTCGTAACTCACTGCCGGACGAAACGACTCCGGAATACCGGTTGGTCGTTCAGCCGGGTGCGGCGTTCGAAGTGCGTGTGGAAGTCGAGGTCGTGCTCGGCGGGGCGTTCTACGACGTCTTCTGGTCCCGAGAGCGGCAGGCCATTCGCTTCACGCTCCGCGGCGATGAACTCGACGGTCGCCTCGAAGTACTCACGCACATCGGTCCAGAAGTGTAGCGCACCGCCTGTCCGCAGGGTTCGCGCCACGTTGGCCAGAAAATCCGGATTGTTCATCAGCCGTCGCTTGGCGTGCCGCGCTTTCCACCACGGGTCGGGGAAGTAGACGTGGACGGCCTCCAGGGCGCCGTCGGGCAGTCGGTCTTGCATGAGCCGGGCGCCATCGCCCGACATGACCACGCCGTTGTCGCGGCCGTCTCGGACGAGGTTCGCCGCGCAGAAACGGGCGTACTTGTGCGCGATCTCGACCGCCAGGAAGTTGTGCTCGGGCCGCTGGGCGGCGGCCCGGCGCACGAACATCCCCTTGCCGCTGCCGATCTCGACCTCGATCGGCGCCGCGGCGCGGTCATCGCCGAACACCGCGGCGGTGTCCCAAGGATCGGGCAATTCGTCGAACGTGACGAGCACGCCGGCGAGGTCGAGCGACTTGTGGATGCCTTTGACGGCGCGGCGTCCCATCTCAGAACTCGAACGCCTCGCGACTCTCGGTCCGCCAGTCCGGCTCGCCGGGCGGGGTGACGCCGATGGTGAGCAGCGGCATGAGCACCACTCCAGCGACGAATCCGCCGATGTGCGCCCAGAACGCCACGGAGACCTCCATCTCGGCCGGGGCGCCGACGCCGATGGCCGCCACGCCGGCGATGGTCTGCAACAGGAACCATCCGCCCAGCACGACCACCGACGGCAGATCGAAGACGAGCGGCAGCCCGATAAAGACTAACGTCTTCACCTTAGCCGCTGGGAAAGTCACCACGTAGGCCCCCAGCACGGCCGCCACCGCGCCGCTGGCGCCGATGACCGGCTTGGTGCTCGTCGGGTCGATGTACCACTGCGTGAGAATCGCGACGACACCGCCAAGCACGTAGAACAACAAGTAGATGAACCGGCCGAGCCGGTCCTCGACGTTGTCGCCGAACACCCACAGCATCCACACGTTCGACACGAGGTGCAGGATGCCCCCGTGGAGGAACATCATGGTGAAGATCGTCGTGTAGACGTCGGCCGAGTCGGTGCTCAGCTTGGCCTGGACCGCCTTGCCGTCGGGCAACTGCTGCTGGATCTGAACGGCCTCGCCGGAGTCGATCTCCGTCAGCCGAGCCGGCACAAAGCCGTACTCGAGCACCGTGCGGATGAAGCCCGTGGGCTGGTCGGGCCCGCTGACCGACTGCCAGAAGAAGAACACGTTGGCCGCGATCAGCAGGACCGTGACAAACGGGAACCGGCGGTGCGGGTTCTTGTCGTAGAGCGGGAGCAGCATGCCCTTACTCTAGCCCTACGGGGCGGCTTCTCGTAGCGCATCGACCGGGATCGGGATGCCGCGGAGCTCGCCCTCGCACACGAGCGACGCTTTCACGAAGCACTGGAAGCGGCAGCGTATGAGCGCCCCGCGGCGGACGGCGATTTTTTGGGCGACGACCACCAGCCGGTCGCCCGGGCGGACCACGCCGCGGAAGCGCACCCCGTCGAGTCCGCCGAAGCCGAGCATCTCGCATCCAAGCAGGTCGTGCTTCGCGACGAAGTAGGAGCAAATCTGCGCGGCCGCTTCGCACATCATCACGCCCGGCATGAGCGGCAGCCCCGGCATGTGGCCCGCGACCCAGAACTCGTCCTCGGTCAGGTCCTTGTACCCGGCGACGGTGCCTGCCTCGACGTCGTCGTGCACGATCGCCGTGAGCTGCTCGATGTGACCCCGTTGGGGGATGAGCTCGCGGATCTCTTCCAGCGAAACGAGTGGCGGGTCGAGCGTGAGCGTCGCCGGATCGAGGATCAGGTCGCTTGCGGGCACGGAGGGCTCCGGAGACGAGACAGCCACGTACCGCGCCGCGGGCGCCGATTCGGCAGCGGCAGCGGCGAATACTAGCGGGCGTTCGTTGGGCGGCCGATCAGGTCTTCACCTTATGGCGACGCGACTTACGCGGGCGGCTGCACGCGGGGCGGGCGCCTTTGTTGGCCTTCTTCACCTTGCGGCATGGCTTTGCCATGAGAGGGGCTCGTGGGGGCTCGGGGTGTCTTGTGGTCGCGATACCGTCGCCGGTAGCCCCGAAGCTTAGCAGATGCGTCGGGCCGCTCAACCCGCACGGAGCCCCCCCCTGTTGGAGAGGTGGGGGGCCGCCGCCGTTAGCGGTCCAGCCGCCAGGCGTCGATCCACTCCTTGCCGGTCTGCCGCATCCCGAAGTCCTGGCGAAGCCGCTCGTCCATGTCTTCGAGGTGGCCCGCTCCGTAGAAAACGGCGATCCGCCGCTGGCCGCGATCGATCTCGTTTGCGAGTACCCGCAGGGCAATCGCGTTTCGCTCGTGGATGATGGTCGAGCCACGTGGGCCGCCGAAATCGGACAGCACTCCCTCGAGCGAGGCCATCTGCTTGGCCATGGCGATCCGTAACTGTCGCTCGCGGTCGCCCGAGAACAGGGCCATGATCAGGTCGAATTCGGGGCTCTCGCCGGCCGCGGTCTGCTTGGTCTGCTCGGCGATCGACTGGCCCATCAGGCGGAAGTACATCTCCATGAACCCCTCGCCTCGGTCGCCCATCGAAGCGAACAGCTGCTCAGCCGACATGTCGGCGTGGACGAAGTTGCGCGGCGTGTAATCGACCCACTCCAGCTGGTGCTCCAGGCCCAGCATGGACTTCATGCCGTTCTGCATCGCGCCGAGCGGGCTGTCGTTGCCCACCCGTTGGCCGCGAGCAACGCGTGTCCCCTCCGGCGCCACGAGCTCGTAGAGCACCACGTCGTAGTCCCGGAATCGTGCGTTCAGCTCTCGGTAGTAGCGTCGGTCGCCGACGTGGACGGCGCCCACTAGGTCGACCACAAGCGGCTCGCCCGCTTCGGTGCGGCCCTGATAGCTGCCGACGGAGGTCTGCAGGGCGGCCGGCTTTCCGTCGTCCGTCTTGCGGATGCGGATCCAGTCGCCGTCGGCGTCGGCGTTGGGGTCGTTCGCGGGCGCCAGCGTCGCCAGCAAGGCGAGCGTCGCGGTGGCGGCCGCTTGGGCGAATTGTCGCATTCTTGGGTTCGCTGCGTTGGCGTGCGGGTCGGGGGCACGCGGATCGGGGCACGGGCGGGGCGTTTCCCCGCCTCACTTCTAGCACGAACCGCCGGGCCGGCCACCCCGCAGCCCTCGGACGCACGAACCCTGGGGCGTAGGACCCGCACGACCGGCGCGGGCGGAAAATCCGGCAAGGTTTGCCACTCCCGCTCAACCAGAGCGATCGGCCCCACCGATACCACAGGCACAGAACAACCCCCCTCGGTTCGTGCGCAGCGGCGCAAGCGCGTTGCCGCCGACCGTACGTCCGCGATTGACCTGTGCTGGGGAAGCCGATGTCCGCTTCGCGTTTTTGCCTCGTTGCCGCCGCCCTTGGCTGCCTGCTGGCGCCCGCCTCCAAGGCGGACGCCCAGGCCTACGGGATGGCCGACTTCGTTGACCACACCGACCTGAACTGGTTCGAGCCCAACGAGCTCGACCTGGACGGTCGGATGGAACCCAAACGGGGCTACTACTTCAGCTACGAGAAACTCGCCTGGGCGTTTACCGCCGAGCGGATCGAGATCGGCTCACCGGGGCTCGAAGTGGACTCGGAGAACCCGTTTCCGTTCGACGCCGACGAGCAGACCGGACGAACTCAGTTCCGCGTCGATGAGCTGACGCTCGTCGGATTCACGCCCGAGGACCTCAACGCCATCTTCGGCTACGAGTTTGTAACCGACGACATGGGCGACATCGTCTTCATCACGAGAACCGGTTTCGATGACGAGGGCAACCAGTTCACCTTCCAGTCACCGCAGCTGAGCGCAACGACGTTCGATCAGGCGTTCCAGTCCTACAACGTGCAGAACGGCATCCAGGACGCCGTGCCCGAGGCCTCGCTTGGCTGGGGAGACCGCTACGAGTTCGGCTACAACAACGGTGAGCGGGGCTGGCGGATCGGGGTGCTCGACGGCCCTGTCACTCGCAGCGAGGGTGTCTACGGGGCGGGGACGAATCATCCGTTCGACAGCCTCACCGACGGCAACGGAGCCGGGCAGGACAACTTCTATCAAGTGCCGCCGGCGAGCGATGACGTGCAGGGCGGCGGCCCAGTGAACGAGTTCCTCGCGCTGGGCTTCGGCAGCGTGGCGGTCAACTTCCAGCTGCCCGACGAAACCAACGTGCTGGACGCAAACGGCAACGTCGTCGGCAACACGTATCTCACCGGCTTCCGCGACTACATGCAGAACATCAACCCGAACGTCACGGTCTACGGCCCGATCAACTTCATTGGCAGCTTCGGGGCGATCGTTGACTCCAATGACTTTGACGACGACGAGGTTGTCCAGATCATCGACGACATCGACGGCGACCTCGACGGAGGCTTCACCTTCATCGTGGCCGACCTCGACGGTGACGGCACGATCGATGAGGACGAGATCCTCAGCTACACGTTCGACCTTGATGACGCCTACACGTTCAACGTCTTCTTCGATCAGGTAGAGCTGCGTAACCGTGTCGAGATGGACGGTGTCGAGTGGATGCTCACGCACCAGATCGACCAGAGCCATCGCCTGGAACAAGGCCGCCGCGACTCGTTGGAGTTTAGCTACGGCGTTCGGTTCGTGCGGCTCGAGGACGAGTTCTCGTTCCTCGGCCTGGGCAGCATCCTGGGCCGCACCGGGGTGCGTACCGACATCGAGAACCAGATCGTGGGCCCGCAGGTCGGCCTCCGCTACACCCGGGATCGCGGCAAGTGGGACTTCACGTTCGACGGCCGATGCTTGTTCGGCTTCAACGCGGCGGACCTCGATCAGAACGGCGTGTTCGGCGAGGAACTGATTCCGGGCGCCGCCAACCGTCCGGCCGTCGGCCGCACGACCACCAGCGTCTACGGCGAGCGGTTCGACGAGTTCTCGCCGGTCGCCGAGCTCCGGGTCGAAGCACGCTACAAGCTGACCAAGGCCTTGTCGGTGAAGGTCGGCTACAACGCCCAGTACATCGCGAACATCCACCGGGCGTCCCGTGCGACGCTCTACAACGCGCCGGACTTCGGTTACGCCGATGATTCGAGCGACATCTTGGTCAACGGTGTGACCCTGGGTGTCGAGATCAACCGCTGATCCGATGGCCCGCGCGAGCGTGAAACGAGACGCAACGAGCCGGGGCAGACGTCCTCGGCTCGTTCGCTGCGCACCGCGGACAAGGGGCCGTGCGGCGGCACGAATTGATAGCGGCGACCCGTAATGCGTTATCCGAGCCGCTGCGGAAACGGTAGAAAGAGCAGATTGGGCGGTGTTTAATACCCGCCCCGCCCGCGCGAAGGCCGTGTCCAGCCGAGTTGCCGGGCGCCGCCCTCTTCGCCTCCCTGGACGATAGACGAGCGTTCGTGAGCCAAGTCAGCCAGTACGGCCTCACCGCCGACACCGTCGATCTGGTCGGGCTTTTGCGGCTGCGGGCCGAACGCCTTGGGCGGCAGCGGGCGTTCACGTTCCTGGTCGATGGCGAGAACGAGCGGGTCCACACGACCTACGCGGAGCTCGACGCGCGGGCTCGGGCCATCGCCGCGTACCTGCAGAGCGAGGGTTTGGCGGGTGAACGGGCGCTGCTGCTCTTCCCGTCCGGCCTGGAGTACATCGCGGCCTTCTTCGGCTGCTTGTACGCGGGCGTGGTGGCGGTGCCGGCGTACCCGCCGCGACGCAACGCCAACATGCATCGCATTCAGGCCATCGTCGGCGACGCGCGGCCCAAGGTGGCGCTCACCACCCAGGATGTGTTCGAGTGGATCGAGCCGGTGCTGGGCGAGATGCCCGACCTGGCCGCCGTCGAGTGGAAGTGCACCCGCGACATCGCCACCAGCGACGCCGGCGAGTGGACCCACCCCGACGTGCATCCGGGCGACCTGGCGTTCTTGCAGTACACGAGCGGCAGCACAGGGTCGCCGAAGGGCGTGATGCTGAGCCACAGCAATCTGCTGCACAACACCGCGATCATCAGCGAGGCGTTCCGCCCTTCGTACGCGGCGTGCGCGGTGACGTGGTTGCCGCTGTACCACGACATGGGACTCATCGGCGGCGTGATCCAGCCGGTGTACTTCGCGCGGCCCAACACCGTGATGACGCCGACGCACTTCTTGCAGAAACCGCTCCGCTGGCTGCAGGCGATCTCCGACACTGGGGCGTTGATCTCCGGCGCGCCGAACTTCGCGTACGAGCTCTGCGTCGAGCGAATCACCGACGAAGAAAAGCGTCGGCTCGACCTCACGCAGTGGGAGGTCGCGTTCAACGGCGCCGAGCCGGTGCGCGCCGAGACGATCGACCGCTTCTGCGAAGCGTTCGCCGAGTGCGGGTTCCGCCGCGAGGCGTTCTACCCGTGCTACGGCCTGGCCGAAGCGACGCTGATGGTGTCCGGGGGCGACCGCAGCAAGTCGTCCACCATCCGGGCGTTCCACGGAGAGCGGCTGCAAGAAGGCGAAGCCGAGCCGATCGACGTCCGCGAGCCCGCGGCGGTGCGCCTCGTCAGCTCGGGTTCGAGCCTGCTTCAGCAGAAGATCGTCATCGCCGACCCCGAGACGCTCGAAGAGCAGCCGCCCGGGAAGATCGGCGAGATCTGGGTGCAGGGACCCAGCGTAGCGCAGGGTTACTGGCGACGCCGCGAGATCTCGGACGAGACCTTCGGAGCGCACCTCACCGACGGCCGCGGGCCGTTCCTCCGAACCGGCGATCTGGGCTCGCTCGTCGACGGAGAGCTCTTCATCAACGGGCGGCTGAAAGACCTCATCATTCTGCGTGGCGTGAACCACTACCCACAGGACCTCGAGCTCACCGTCGAGCAGGCGCACCCCGACCTCAGGCCGGCGGCGGGCGCCGCGTTCGCGGTCGGTGACGACGGCGCCGAGAAGCTCGTGGTCGTGCAAGAGGTCGTGCGCAAGCGAGACATCGACTACGACGCGGTGATCGCCGCGGTGCGGAGCTCACTCGGCAAAAAGCACGAGGTGAACCCGCAAGCCGTGGTGCTCATCCGCCCCCACTCCATCCCAAAGACATCCAGTGGGAAGATCCAGCGGCACGCGTGCCGCGACGCCTACGAGGCGAACATGTTGCGCGTGGTCGCGGAGTCGAAGCAGGGCGCCGGCACCAGCGTGTACGCCCGCCGCAGCCGCCCGGCGCCGAGCGATTCGGCGATCGAGCTGCTGAGCGACGCCTCGGCGGGGCAGGCCGCGAAGAACGGCGCCAACGGTGCGGCCGGCAAGCCGCGTCTGCGGCCGCCGGTTTTTGCGGCGAAGCCCGAGCCGGCGCCTGAGGAAGTCGTGGTCGAGCAGGTGATGGAGATCGTCCGCGGCGTCGCCCAGGAGCGCGCCGAAGGGCTGACGCTCGACACCGACATCGCGGGCATGGGGCTCGACTCGCTCGAGCGGATGGAGATCGTCGCGGAGCTGGAGAAGCACTTCGGCGGCCGCTTCACCGAAGAAGCGATCCTGGCGATGGAGACGTGCCGGGACGTGGTTTATCAGGTGCGTGTGAATCTGCTCGCCCTGGCCGACGAAGACGACGCAGCCGCGAACGGCCTGGCGCCCGCCGAGCCGCGACGCGTGATCGAGCCGCTCAGCTTCGCCGACACGGCCGAGTATCGGCGGCTCGCCGCCACGATGCGGCAGACCGACGAGGCGGGGCTACGCAACCCGTTCTTCTCGCAGCACGAGGGCCTCACGCGCGACACCACGAGCATCGACGGACGCGAGTTCATCAACTGGTGCAGCTACAACTACCTGGGCATGTCGGGCGACCCGGCGGTTCAGGTGGCCGCCACCGAGGCGATCGCGCGGTTCGGCACCAGCACGTCGGCCAGCCGCGTGGTGTCCGGCGAGAAGACGGTGCACCGCGAGCTGGAGCTGGCGATCGCCGACTTCCTCGGCACGGACGACTCGATCGTGATGACCGGCGGGCACGCGACCAACGAGACGGTCATCGGCCACCTGCTCGGCCCCGGCGATCTGATCGTGCACGACTCGCTCGCGCATAACAGCATCCTGCAGGGCTGCAAGCTGTCCGGCGCGTTGCGGCGGGCGTTCCCCCACAACGACTGGCGTGCGTGCGGCGACTTGCTGGAGCGCTACAGCGCCGAGCACCGCCGCGTGCTGGTGGTGGTTGAGGGTGTGTACAGCATGGACGGTGACTACGCCGACGTCGCGCGGTTCGCAGAGCTAAGGAAGAAGCACGGCTGCTGGCTGATGGTGGACGAGGCTCACTCGGTCGGCGCCATGGGCGCCACCGGCCGCGGCATGCAGGAGGTCTGCGACGTGGCGCCCGGCGACGTCGATATCTGGATGGGCACGATCAGCAAGGCGCTCGGCAGCGGCGGCGGCTACATTGCCGGCGCCAAGGAGCTGATCGAGTACCTCAAGTACACGGCGCCCGGCTTTGTGTTCGCGTGCGGCCTGCCGCCGTCGAGCGCCGCGGCCGCCCTGGCCGCGATCAACGAGCTGCGGCGCGACCCGAGCCGGATCAAGCATCTGCATCGCAACGCGGAGCTGTTCCTTCGGTTGGCTAAAGAGGCGGGGCTCAACACCGGCAAAAGCTCGGGCACGGCCATCGTGCCGATCATCACCGGCAACTCGCTTCTCGCGTTGCGGCTCTCGCAAGAGCTGTTCGAGCGTGGCGTGAACGTCCAGCCGATCATGCACCCCGCCGTGGAAGAGGAAGCCGCCCGGCTGCGGTTCTTCATCACCAGCACGCACACCGAGGAGCAGGTCCGCAAGACCGTGCAGGTGCTCGCGGACGCGTGGCGAGAAGCTACGGGGCAGGGCGCCGAGCCGCCCGTGGCCGAGGGAATAGCGGCCGGAGCGGCGGGCGAACCGAAACTAGCGACGGGCCACGGCGGGCGTTCGACGGGCGCCCCCGCCGCGCTGTAGCCCGCCCCTAAAGACTCTGCGAGCCAGCGATGTCGCAAGCGATTGTCGATCCCATCGAGTTGCGTCGCTTCGCGAACAACCTGCGGCGGTTCAACGGCGAGCTCGAGGAGCGGATGACCGCCCTCGCCGCCCAGCTGCACGCGTTGGGCGCCTCGTGGCGCGACCAAGAGAACAAGAAGTTCGTCGAGGACTTCGAGCAGCAGATGAAGGTCATCAAGCGGTTCATCGACTCGACGAACGAGCACGCCCCGTTCCTCATCCGCAAGGCCGAACGGATCGAAGAGTACTTGCAGCAGAGGTAGAGCAGCCGTTGGCTGCGGGCGTGAGGCTGGAGGGGTGGGGGTCGAGGCAGGCGATCGTTGACGGCTCGGCAGCCGGCGGACGCTTGCAGCCAACTTCCCCGCTGGTAGCCGAGGGACCCTCGCGGGCAACACCGCCGCTGACGACGCCGGACTTGTTTGGGCGGCGCCTCCGCCGGCTCCCCACGGCGGCTAAGTCCAACGGCGACTTACGCCAGGCTTCGCCCCACAGCCCTCATCCCTAACCACCTAAAACCTCACCCCCCTCGCCGCCCCCATGCCCGCCTCCGTCAGATCGTTCGAGGCGATTCAGCGAGTGCAGGCGGAGGTGAAGCGCTTCGGCGATCGCGTCGGCGATGGCCTCGTGGAGCTGGAGGGCGAGGTGCGGCGGATGATCGACTGGGTCGAGCACGACCGCCCGCTGTATTGGAAAGAACGCGTCCGCCGCGCGTACGACGCCGTCGGCGAAGCCCGCGGGGCGTTGCACCGCTGCCTGATGTACCCCATCAACGACGAGCAGCCCTCGTGCGTCGAAGAACGCGCGGCGCTCAAGAAGGCGGAGGCGCATCTCGTTTACTGTCGCGAGAAGCAAGAGCTGGTACGCACGATCGCCAACCAGTTGCGGCACGAGCTGCACGAGTACGTCGGCCGCACCTCGCCACTCAAGGACGCCATCGAGACCGAGGGCCCCAAAGCGGCGGCCACGCTCGGCCGGATGATCGATGTGCTGGAGTCGTACGCCCGCGGTCGCGCTGGCGGCGACACCCCGACGCCGAGTCCGACCGGCACGGAGGGCCCCTCGTCGTGAAACCGTGCGATCTCGAGACCGGCGCCGGCCGCATCCGGCTAGCGTTGAAGGACCTGGAGCGTGTCTGGGAAGACGCCGCGGAGGAGTGGTCCGACGAGGCGTCGGCCGCGTTCCGAGAGCAGCACCTCGAGCCGCTCACGCCGATCGTGAAGAACGCCCTGGACGCGATCGGCCGCATGAGGCACTTGCTGCATGAGGCGCAGCGGGAGCTGGACTCGTAGGGGGCCGCCGCGGGCGGATAAACTCGCACCAGCGTCGCCGACGCGTTCATTCCGCCTCTCGACCCGCCCCGCCGCCGCAGGACCACGCTTGGAGACGCCGCCCTTCTCGACCCGCCGCCAGCTCGAGCTCATGCGGGCCCTGCAACGCGCCGCGACCGCTCGGCACGAAGAAGAGGAGCGGATCGCTCGTCACGCGGCCGAACAGCGTGCGGCCGCCGACAAGCTGCGTGATGAACGACGGCGAGACGCCGAGTCGGGCTACGAGCGGCTCCGCGAAGAAGCAGAGACTCAGCACCACGCGCGGCGTGGCGCGGTGGTCGACGGGTACGAGCGGCGTCGTCGCTCGGCGCAGGGCGACTATCGGCAAGCGCGGACCGAGGCACAGACCCACGCCGCAAAGACCGCCGAAGAGGCCGACCAAGAGCGGCGCGAGGCCGCGTGGCAGATCCTCACGATCTTCGACGCCAACAAGAACGAACCGGGCCGTGAGTACGACACGGTCCGCGAGCGGCTCGGCAAGCGGAAGCGAGAGATCGACACCCTCACCGCCGACGTCGCCGAAGTGGCGAAGTCACGCGGCGCGGACGCCACGCCGCTCGCGCAGAAGACGGCGTCCGCACCGGTCGAAGCCACGGAGGTTGATGAGGCCGTCAAGCGGCTCGACGAACGCGTCGGCGCGTACCGGCAAGCATCCGAGGCGATGGTGGACGACACGCTCACTTGGTGGGCGGGCGGCCCCGGCGCCACGCTGGCGTTCGTCGTCGACGCCGCGGCCGGCGGCCTGCTGGTCGGCTGGTTGAGCCAAACCGTTTGGATCGGCGCCGTTGCCGGTGTGGTGCTTGGCGGCGCGAGCGCCGCGGTCGTCGCCGCGTGGCTCGTCCCCGAGAGCCGCCGCCGCACGCAGGAAGCGCTCGGTCGGCTCCGCGCTGCCCGCAGCGAAGCGCTCGCCGCGCTCGCACACGCGGACCGGTTGGCCAAGCAGCACGCGAAGGATCACGCCGAACGCCTGCGGACCACCCGCGACCGCGAGCTCGGCGAGCTCGGCTTCCGGCTCGATCAACTCGTCGGCGAGGCGGCCGCCCAGTCGGCCGACCAGATCGAGGAAGCGAGCAAGCTGTTCCCCGCCATGCTCGGACAGATGCGCGACGAGCACGAGACGCAGGTCGCGCAGATCGACACGGAGCACGACGCTCGGGTGGCCATGCTGACGCAGAAGCGTGAGGCGGCCGTCGTTGCCGCGGACACCGAGCACGCCGCGGCGTGCGAGACGATCGAGGCCGAGCGGGCCGAGGCCTGGCAGCGGATGTTCGAGCGTTGGCTCCGCGACTACGACGACATCCGTGCGGAGCTGCGTGACATGCGTGCCGAGGCGGCCCGGCTGTTCCCCGACTTCGCCGCGACCGACTACGCAGACTGGCCCAAGCCCGGCGAGGCGGCCCCGGCGATCGCCTTCGGCTCGACCGAGATCGACCTGGCGAAGATCAAGCACGGCCTGTCGGAAGACGATCGGCTCACTCCGCCGGAGACACGGCTCGGCGCGCCGCTGCTGATGTCGCTCGCCGAGCATCCGACGATGCTGATCACGGCCGAGGGCGAGGCCCGCGCCCGCGGCGTCGAGCTCATGCGGCTCGCGATGCTCCGCTTCCTGACCGCTATGCCGCCCGGCAAAGTGCGGTTCACGATCTTTGATCCGGTCGGCCTGGGCGACAACTTCCAGTCGTTCATGCATCTGGCCGACGCGGACGAGCAGCTGATCGCCCACCGCATCTGGAGCGAGAGCCGCGACATCGAAGAGCAGCTCGCCCGCCTCACGAGCCACCTGGAGACCGTGCTGCAGAAGTACCTGCGGAGCGAGTACGAGACGATCCACGAGTACAACGCGATGGCCGGCGAGGTAGCCGAGCCGTTCCAGGTGCTGGTCGCGGCGGGGTTCCCGACGAACTACTCCGAGTCGGCCGCGCGGCGGCTGGTGAGCCTCGTGACCGGCGGCCCGCGGTGCGGCGTGTACACGCTCATCGGCGTCGACACGGCCCGCCGGCTTCCGACCGACTTCGCGCTCGATGAGCTGAAGGCCAACGCGGTGTGGCTGGACGCGTCGGCCGCCGACACCCGCGGCGACAGCCCGTTCGTGTGGCGTTACCCGGCGTTCGAGAGCCTGCCGCTGCGGCTCGACGCGGAGCCGCCCGCCGAGCGGATGATCGACACGCTCAAGAAGGCGGGCGCCGCGGCGAAGGCGGCCGTCAAGGTCGAGGTGCCGTTCTCCGTCGTGGCGCCGCCCGAAGGGCAGTACTGGGACAAGACGTGCGGCGACGAGCTGCGCGTGCCCGTCGGTCGCGCCGGCGCCAACCGCGTGCAGGACGTGCGATTGGGCAAGGGCACGTCGCAGCACCTGCTCGTGGCGGGCAAGACCGGCTCGGGCAAGAGCACCTTCTTGCACGCGCTGGTGACGAGCGGCGCGCTGCACTACAGCCCCGACGAGCTGGAGTTCTACCTGGTCGACTTCAAGAAGGGCGTCGAGTTCAAGTCGTACGCCACGCACCGCATGCCGCATGCGCGGGTGATCGCCATCGAGAGCGAACGCGAGTTCGGTCTCAGCGTGCTGGAGCGGCTCGACGAAGAGCTCAAACGCCGCGGAGAGCGGTTCCGCGCCGAGGGTGTGCAGAACTTGGCCGACTACCGGGCCAACCGGCCCGACGAGTCCACGCCCCGCATCCTGCTCATCATCGACGAGTTCCAAGAGCTGTTCGTCGAAGACGACAAGCTGGCCGCCGAGTCGTCGCTGCTGATGGACCGCCTCGTGCGGCAGGGCCGGGCGTTCGGCATGCACGTGGTGCTCGGCACGCAGACGCTCGCCGGCGCCTACTCGCTCGCCCGCAGCACGCTCGGCCAGGTCGCCGTGCGGGTGGCGCTCGAGTGCAGCGAGGCAGACGCCCATCTGATTCTCAGCGACGAACGCAACACGGCGGCACGGTTCCTCAGCCGGCCGGGCGAGGCGATCTACAACGCCCAGAACGGCCTGATCACGGCGAACGAACCGTTCCAGGTGGTGTGGCTGCCTGACAACGAGCGGCGGTTGTGGCTCGACGCGCTCGACGAGCGACGCCATCGGCTCGAGCTGCCGGCGCCTGAGCAGGTGGTGTTCGAGGGCAACGCCCCGGCCGACCCGCTGACGAACCGTCCGCTGGCCGCGGTGCTCGACGGTGAGACGGCGCCCGCCGTGGCGGGCACGCGTCGCGCCTGGCTCGGCGCCGCGGTGGCCATCAAGCCGCCCGCCGCGGCTGAGTTCGCCCGCCGCCCCGGCGCGAACCTGATCGCCGTCGGCGCTCAAGAGGCGGACATCATCGGCGTGACGACCACCACGGCCGTCTCACTCGTCGCTGCCGACGAGGGGGCCCGCCTCGTCGTGCTCGATGCGTCGCGCGGGGGAGAAGCGGGCCACGGCGTGTGGCCCGACGTCGCTGCGGCGCTCGGGCAGCCCCAGGCCGTCCGCGTGGAGGCCGACGACGCCGGCGCACTGTCCACCACGCTCACTGAGCTGACCGACGAGCTGAAGCGACGCGAGTCGGCCGGCCAGACCGACGCGCCGCCGGTGTACCTGGTGCTGCACAACGCCGGCCGATTCCGCGACCTGCGACGCACCGACGACGACTACGGCTTCGGCGGTTTCGGGGCTGAAACTGAGGCGCCGCCCAAGCTGGACAAGCAGCTGGCTGAGTTGCTCACCGGCGGCCCGGCATTCGGCCTCCACACGCTGGTGTGGTGCGACAGCTACAAGTCGGTCACCCGTCTGTTCGACCGCCAGACGCTGCGTGAGTTCGCGTTGCGGGTGGCGTTGCAACTCTCGGCCGCCGACAGCAGCAACCTGATCGACAGCCCCGCGGCGAGCGACCTGAGGATGCACCGCGCGTTGCTCTACAACGACGAGACGGGCCAGATCGAAAAGTTCCGCCCGTACGGTCCACCGACGGCGGCGTGGCTGGAGCGGGTGAGTGTGGCGAAGCGGGGCGGCTGAGCCCGGCTTGCTCGTTAACGCAACAAGTCGGCGAGCTAGCCAGAGGTCGAAGGCCAGTTGGGTGAGGCGCCTCGCTCAGGCGTCGCGGTCTTGGAGCGAGCGCGTGAGACCGAGGCAAGGCGAGCCTGGGTTCGAGTGCCCGGGTTGTTCGGCACCGGACGCTGAGTAACCGCTTCGCACTGCCGGACAAGCAAGCGTTGGCGTCCGGTGGGGTTCCCCCGGCGGGCGCGGCGGTCGGAGTTTGGCGTCGGTGTGTCAACGAGGGCGGCGCACGACCGGTCATTGCGCCGGCAACAGCGCGAAGCTCGACGCGATGATTGATGGTTGCATCGGCCAGCCATTGATCGCCTGCACCGCGGCGGCGGAAAGGATTGCGTCGTGCCGCGAGTCCTCCGCCCCATAACGATCACGCACTGTCTCAACGTGCGGGTCGGTCGCGTGAAGAGTTTTCGCGCTCTTCTGCAATGGCTGGTTCTTAGAGCGACATCCGCGGTTGAAAGCCACGGTCCTCACCCACACGCCAGCCCGCGGATCCACGAAGCCGCTTGCTTCGCGGGTTGCATGGCGGGGGCGACGTTCCGGCCGTGGCGGTTTCCTTGCTCCCGACCACCTTTAGAGAGTTGCAATCATGCGATTGAATCACGTACTGGTCCTCTTGGCTGTTGCTTCGCCGATGTTCTGCAGCGCCGCGTCCGCGCAACAAATCTTCCGAGACTCGGGAGCCGACGCTTCGGGGATCCAGGATGGCGTAGACACCTTCCGCAATCTGCTTGGCGGCTTGAACGCCAACAGCCCCGAGAACTTCGACGGCGGTCGCCGCCAGATCAACTGGGACGCGGCGCCCGACTCGGTATCCGACCCCAACGCGTTCCCCGGCGACTTCTTCAACGCCGACTTCAGCCCCCGCGCCCGCGGCATCGAGTTCAAGGAGACCGGCGACACGACCGGGTTTCTGCTCAGCTCAACGGAGGCGTCTGGTCAGCCAACGGATTTCGGCTTCAACCTGTTCGAGCCGTTTAGCCCCGAGCGGCTCTTTACACCGGTGGGTGGCAACACCTTCGACGTGGTGTTCTACGACCCGGCCAACCCCGAGCAGAACGCGTTAACCAGTGGCCTGGGCGTGATCTTCTCCGACGTCGACGAAGCCGCCCTGACGACGATGAGCTTCTTCGACATCGACGGCAACCTGCTCGCACAAGAGTCGCCCGACGCGTTCAACGGTGGCTTCTCGTTCCTTGGCGTCGCCTTCGACGAGCCGGTCATCGCGAAGGTGAGCATCGTCTCCGGAGATCTGCCGATCCTCTCTAACGGCGTCTTCGGCTCGGGGCTCGGTGGTAGCGATGGGGTCGTGATGGACGACTTCATCTTTGGCGAACCCACGCCGCTTGGCGCCATCCCCGAGCCGACGTCGGCCGGACTCTTGATCGCTGCCTTGATCGGACTCGGTCGTGCAGGGTGGACCCGCAAGTCCTGACCCAGGACTTGGCGGAGTCTTTCCGACTTGAGCTCTCTCCGTGCCGCTTGGCTTGCGATGTTCGCGAGCCAAGCGGCATCTCGCTAAGCCGGGCGTTGTTATTGATGCGAAAGCTGCTCTAGCGTTGAGATGAGATCACGGTCTCACGCTGATTGGGCACAACGCAGATGGCCAGAAGCCAGGAAGGGCGTCAGGTTCTCAGCGTCCCCGCTGTCACAACGCCGGCGGCTTCCCCTCGGCGATGCGTTGCCCGTACCGCCGCCGCAGCAGCGTTCGGGTCACCAGCCGGTTCACGCGGTCGCGGAGCCACGGCATCGGGCGGAGGATGTCGACGATCAGCACCACGCGGACCTGGTCCGAGTGGTTCTCCACCTCGTGCTCCCAGTGGTCGTCGAACAGCAGACCCTCACCGTCACGCCACGTGTGCCAGTGGTCCTTGATCCGCATCCGCGGCGGTCGGTCGGTCGGCACCACCAGCGGCAGGTGGTAACGCAGGTAGCCGGAGTACGGCCCCTCGTGCGGCGGCACGCTCTTGCGTGGCTCGAGAATCGAGAAGAACGCCTGGAACAGGTCAGGGATCGCGTCGATCAGCTGACACGTACGCGGGCAGCGGACGCGATTGTCGGCCGGCTTGGCGCCCATCGCGTACAGCATGAACACACGCCAGCTCGCGTCGCCGTCGGCGTCGCTGCTGATGTGCAGCCGGCCGGGGTCCACGTCGTGGTACTTGGGGATGTCCGCCCGGGCGGGCAGCAGGGCGAGCAACTCCGCGCGGATCGCGGCAAGGCCGTCGGCGGTCTCTAGCGTGCGAAGCTCCGGCCGCACCGTATCGATGTCGTACACCGCGGGTCGGGCGTCGCCGCCGACGCCCTGGCGGTACCAACGATTGGCGAGTTGACGCAGAGCGCTCATCGGGATCGGTCTGTCGGCTCGGGGGATCGGTTGGGGGCGGTCGCGAGCACGTTGCTACGCGCCAGCCTACCGATCGTCGCCGGGTGGCGAAAAGCCGAGTCGCGCTACACGCGGCGGCGACGGCGCCCAACGTTCGCAGCCGGGCATGCGGCGAGCACTGCGCTCGCCAGCAGGCCGCCGGGCTCGGGGACCGCCGAGCCGCCGCCGAGCGTCTGCCCAAAGTTGGCGACCCACAGGTCGTAGTCCGCCAGGCCGATCGAGCCGTCGCCGTTGTGATCGGCCGCCGTGAACCGCGGGACCGTCTGACCGAGCGTGTCTCGCCAGAGCGTGTAGTCGACGAGATCGACCAAGCCGCTGCCGTCGAAGTCGCCGGGCAGGGCGGGGCCGAGCGACGTGGCCGACACGTCGAGCTGATAGAACTGAACGATCTGGTCGGCCGTGTCGGACTGGCTCTGTACACGGGCGTAGTAGACGCCCGGCTGGGCGAGCGCCACGCCGGCCACGCCCTCGGCGACGCCCGCGGCGCCGCTGGCCGACTCCGCCAGCACCGACACGCCGTCGGCATCGAAGATCGCGAGCTCCAGATCGCTGGTGCGTGTGGTGTCGAAGAACGATCCTTGGTTGTAGGTCGCGCCGCGTGGCGTCATCACCGCATCCAAAGAGATCGGCGAGTCGATGGTGAACGAGAAGAAGTCGGTGTCGTTCTCGTTGCTGATACTGACGAAGTCCGTCTCACCCAGATCGACCACAGCGCCCGTCCCGCCGGCGCCGATGCTCAGCGAGCCGCCGACGGCGAGGTCGCCTAGCGGGGTCGCGAGCGGCGCGATCTCGTTGCGGGCGACACCTTTTTCGAACGCGTCGCCGTACAGCCAGTGGATGCCGCGGAGGTCGTCGTGCTGCGGGCCGTCGAAGCCGACGTTGATCGTCGGCTCGAGCAGAAAGTCCGCGTCGTTCGAGACGATGTGATCGAGCCCGAGGCCGTGCCCCGTCTCGTGCATGATGGTGTTCCGGAGGTAACGGAAGTCGTCGGCGGGATTGGCGAGCAGGTCGATGAAGTCGTCCGTGTCGATGCCCATATCGCCGCCGTCGAAGGAGAAGTAGTTGTAGGCGAGCGTGCCCCCGGAGCCGTCGAAGCCGGCGCCGCCGATCCGCAGGTCGCCCCGCACGCCGAGCACGCCGTCGGCCGAGTTGTGGCGCCGGCCATCGTCGTTCGGCTCGTAGACGAACGTCACGCCGGTCAGTTCCGTCCAGCGATCGAACGAGTCTTCGAAGATCGAGAACCACGGCCGGGTGGTCAGGTCATCGCCGCCTCCGGGGCCGGCCCCGGAGCCGAACTCCGAGTCGAGCCGCGAGAGCAGATCGCTCGGCAAGAAGAAGCTCACGCCCGGATCGGGGTTGTTCGGATCGACGGTCGGGTTGAACAGCTCCGTTCCATCCGGCAGGAAGCTCCACGTCAGCGTGAGTGGATCCCCCGGAACCCCCGCGGAGCCCGAAGCCGTCGAGAGCCAACGCGACGTGCTGGCGTTGGACCCGGCGCTGACGAAAGCCGTCGCGGTGGCCGGGAGCAGCAGGGCGGTCGCGAGCGTGGCGACGCAGAGGCTAGGGGTGCGAAAGCGACGCATGCGTGTGGGACGGGCGGGTGCGGCCGCGGGCCGGAAAGCAAACCGCCAGTATGATCCAAACCGCGACGGAGGGCTCGGGAACGGCGAAGACGGCGATGACGTCGTCGTAGTCCACACCGATGTGGTCGCGCCAGACCGTGTAGTCGCCGCCATCGACGACGCCGTCGCCGTTGGCGTCGGCCGTTAGGGAGTCGCCGGCCTGCCCGAACTCCGCGAGCCAAACGGCGTAGTCGCCGTCGTCCACCAGCCCGTCGCCGTTGAAGTCGCCCGGGAAGGTTGAGACGACCGCGTCGTGGGGCGGGCCGCCATCGACCAGGAAGATCGTCTCCTCGATCCACTCGACGAATGGCGAAACGCGGGTGAAACCGCCGAGGTCGCCGTAGTCGCTGTTCACGCCGTCGGCGTCGAAGCTCTGGCCAAACGACGTGACGCCGGCGAGCAAGGTCTGGCCATCGGCCTCGACGAACAGCCCGCCACCGCTGTCGCCGGGGGCGATCAGGTATTCCAGGTCAAGCGGCGTGTCGGAACCGAGCCGGCCAGCGGCCGGGTTGCCGGGCTCGTCGAAGTCGACGCCGAGCACCCGCTCGTTGTTGACGTTAAAGAGGAATCGCGCCGATCCGGGCGTCTTGGTCGTTCCGACGACGTCGATGACGTTGTCGCCCGCGCGCTTCGTGCCCGCGGTGGCGGCGTCGAAGCCGGTGGACCCGGTCCCCGTGGCGCCGTAGCCCACCGCCGTGCCAACGAGGCCGAGCTCGCCTTCGCCGGTGTACAGCACGGCCGGGTCGATCCCGACCACCGGCTCGGAGAGCTTCACCAACGCCAGGTCCCAGCCGGAGGTGAAGTTGCTCTGCACGGTGTCGCCGCCGAGCGAAACCCACGTCGGTTCCAGGATGAATTGATCGATGCCGTAGTTGGCGCCCCCCAGGTTGAAGGTGACGTTCGAGACGCCGCTGCCGGCGCCGTCGGCCCCGTCGAGATTGTGCGCGGCGGTGAGGACCCAGTCGTCGGCGATCAGAGTGCCGGAGCCTAGGAACGAGCCGCTCGTTTCGTTCCAGGTCAGCCGCCCGACCGACTCGTACTCAGGCGCCGCGGCGAGCCCGGTGTACTGCGAGTCGGGTACGTCGTCGCGGATCACGCCGGCGCCGGCGGTGGACGTCAACGCAAGCCAGGCGAGTGCCACGCCAACGAGACGGCGCCGCGCCGTGTTGCGGCGATGAGCGTGGGGGGCTCGGCGCGCCCTCGGCCCGGTGCGTCTTGTCAGCGAGACGCGTGCCTGGCGGACACTCTGCGGACGACTGCGATACTCCCTCATGCCTCTTCTCCTGAAGCGCGGACCGGCTGGCGGTAGGGGATGCCCTCGTTCAACTCCGCGGCGCGTTCCGAGGCGCCGATGGGGTCTTATCGAAGGACGCGAGAACCGACTGATTACATCTGTAGCTATTGGCCGGGGAACGCCAACCGGTGTCACGCTGCCGGATTGGATTACTAGCAGCGGGTCGGCGGCTGGCGTGCCCGCGGCCGCGGACCGGTTTTCCGGTCCCAGTGCGGGGTGATCGGGCGTCTGGCACGCTCGACACGCGGCGGCGCCCCCCTAGAATGGCGGCTCGCCGAAACGAGCGTTACGCCCTCTCTCGGCCGATTTCACCGCTTGCCGCGCGTCGCCCACGAGCCGTGCGGATTCGCTAATTCGAAGCAAGAGAACCGAGTCACGCCATGAGCACGATCGTCGATATCCACGGCCGCCAGATTCTCGACAGCCGCGGCAACCCGACCGTTGAGGTCGACGTGACGCTCGCCGACGGCTCGGTCGGCACCGCCGCCGTGCCCTCGGGCGCCAGCACCGGCGCCCACGAGGCCCTGGAGATGCGCGACGGCGACAAGGCGGTCTTCCTCGGCAAGGGCGTGCTCAAGGCCGTCCAGAACGTCAACGACAAGATCGCCGACGAGCTGATCGGCATGGACGCGCTCGATCAGGCGGCGGTTGATCACCGCATGCTGGAGATCGACGGCACGCCGAACAAGGCGACGCTTGGCGCCAACGCCATCCTCGGCGTCTCGCTGGCCACGGCCCGCGCCGCCGCGGCGTACTGCGAGCTGCCGCTGTTCCGCTACCTGGGCGGAGCCAGCGCCCGGCTGCTGCCTGCACCGATGATGAACATCCTCAACGGCGGCGAGCACGCGGACAACTCGGTCGATATCCAAGAGTTCATGGTGATGCCGCTCGGCTTCGACAACTTCGCCGAGGCGCTCCGGTGCGGCTGCGAGATCTTCCACCATCTGAAGAAGGTGCTCAGCGACAAGGGCCTGTCGACCAGCGTCGGCGACGAGGGCGGCTTCGCCCCCAACCTGGGCGCCAACGCCGAGGCGTTCGACGTGATCCTCACGGCGATCGAGAAGGCCGGCTACAAGCCGGGCGAGCAGGTCTGGTTCGCCATGGACTGCGCCGCCAGTGAGTTCTACGACTCGGAGAAGAAGGTCTACAAGATCGACGGCAAGGAGATCGACTCCGCCGGAATGGTCGACCTCCTGGCCGGCTGGGTCGCCAAGCACCCGATCTGCAGCATCGAGGACGGCTGCGACGAGGACGACTGGGACGGCTGGAAGCAGCTGACCGACAAGATCGGCGACCGCTGCCAGCTCGTGGGAGATGACCTGTTCGTCACCAACGTGGAGCGGCTCGGCCGCGGCATTGAGGAAGGTATCGGTAACAGCATCCTGATCAAGGTGAACCAGATCGGCTCGCTGACCGAGACGATCGACGCCATCAAGCTGGCCACCAGCGCGAGCTACACTTCGGTCACGTCGCACCGCTCGGGCGAGACCGAGGACAGCACGATCGCCGACCTGGCGGTGGCGCTGGAGACCGGCCAGATCAAGACGGGCAGCGCGAGCCGCTCCGACCGGATGGCGAAGTACAACCAGCTGCTGCGGATCGAAGAGCAGCTCGGAGCGACGGCTCAGTACGGCGGTCCGGCGTTCGCGGCGCGGCTTGGGTGAGGCCGATCGGCTCACGCAGAGGCGAACCGACGGCTAGGTTCGATGGGCAGCCGACGTCAGGCGATGAGCACGCCGCGCGAGGAAAAGTCATCAGGAAGGCGGCCATCTTTAGCGTCGTCGCCCACTGAGGCGAGATCAACGCAGCCGCTCTGCGTCTCTGCGTGGCCTTTGCCTCTCTGCGTGAGAACCCTTCCCGCATGATCAACGCGCGGGATGCGGGTTGGCCCGATGTGGGGAAGAGCGCGCAAACAAACCGCCGCAGGCTTCGCCTACGACGGCTTGGCGTTGATTCCGTTTCTATCGTTCATCGGAGCGACGGCCACCGGGGCGGCGCCGCTTCGACGGGCTCAGTCCGCGATGCGGACGTTCTCGGCCCGCGGACCCTTCGGGCCCTCACCAGCGGTGTAGGTCACCATCTGGCCTTCGCGGAGGTCGTCGTAGGCGATGCCCTCGACGGCCGAGTGGTGGAAGAACAAATCCTTTTGTCCATCGACGCTGATGAACCCAAAACCTTTGTCAGTCAGCCGCTTGATCGTGCCTTCAGCCATCACTTTGTCTCGTCGTCCAAAACTCTACGAGGGAATTACAGCGCACCAACGGGGTGCACTCCCCTCAAACGCAAGGCCAGAAGCCTACCGCGAGACGCCAATCTTGCGGGAGAAAAACCGGGACGAATCGACAGAATTGTCAACTGTTAAGGGCGGCCGAGTGAAATTGACAACCCCCTCCACGCAGATTTCGCGGGAAGCCCAAACGCCCCTGGCTCACCAGTACTTCTCGAAATGGATGTTGCCGGGCGACTTGGGCTCGTCGGCCCGAAACCCTTTGCTCTCAAGCACTTCCACCGCGCCGCGCGGCGTCGGATAGCGGCCCGCAGGGTCGTCCGAGCGGTTGGGGATGCCGATCATCGCCGGGTTGCCGCAAAGGAACACCCGCGTGTTGGCCGCGTCGAGCGCGAAGCCTAGGTGGTCTGCGGCGTCGGGGGCGTCGAGGACGTCCTGCACGTACCGGGCTCCCACGTAGCCGGGGTGCTCCTTGTGCCGATTCTCCGGTTCGCGGGTCGTTAGCGGCACATACCGGTAGTTGTCGAAACGCTCCTCGATCTTCCGGTGCGTCTCCAGGTAGGCCAGGTCCGAAGCGAAGCGTACGCAGCACAGGTTCGCGATCCGGCCCTGGTGCCCCGCCGCGAGCAGCTTGGAGATCATCGCGTTGTGCGGCGCCTCGCCGGTGCCGGTGCCGGCGAACACAAAGTTGGTCGTCGGCTCGTACTCGCCCAGGGTGAACACGCCCTTGGGACGGGGGCCCATCGCGATCCGGTCGCCGACGGAGAGGCTGAACAGCCGGGGCGTGAACGCCGGCGGCTTGTCGGACTCCGTTACCAGCGCAACGTACAGCTCCGGCTCGTCCTCGGGGCCCGCCGCGACGACGGCGCCGTCGTCATCGACCAAGCGACTGCTGATGGAGTACGCCCGTTTGACGACACGCCGGACAAGCTTCTCGTCCAGGTTCTCGGCCTGGGCGAGTGGCATGCGATACTCCCAGTACCCAAGCCCGAGCGTCGTGTACTGCCCGGGCTCGTAGTCGAGCGCGGGGCCGTTGTCGCGCACGCCGTCGTCCAGCCGCACCCGCACCCGCATCAGCCGATCGTTGGGCTTCTCCATCCAGGTGATGGTGGAGTTGTAGTGCTCTTCTCGGAGCTGGCGGATCTCGTCCTCGGAGAGGGCGGGGTTGGTCTCGGCCATCGGCCCGGGGGGATTGCAGGAAGAGTTTGAGGGAAGACGTGCGGCTTCAGCAGTGATACGCCTTACGGCGATTCTGAGTCCTCCGGCGAGCGAGCCGCCGCGACAAGATCGGCGTCGAACACCCGTACCCCCGCGAGCAACGGCGTGACCACCTCGATGAACCGTAGATGGCGCGGGTGGGTCTGGTAGCGGTCGTGCGCTTCGCGGTCTTCGAAGAAGAGATGCGCCGCCACGTCGAACGCTTGGTCGTTCACTTCTCGGTCGAGCCCACTCGCGAGCACCCCGACACGGAAGAAGACGCAGCCTTCGTGCCGGTCGAGATACTGCTCGCACGCGGCGATCAGCTCGTCGCGACTCGCCGGCGTGTCGTCCGCCAGCTCGAAGAACACGCTGTGGGCGAGCGGCTCCGCGGCCGCCGGGACCGCCGCCAAGGCGACCGTCAACAAAGGCACGAACGCGAGCAGCGATCGGCAAGGCATCAACGAGCGGCACAGCACGGCGAGTAACCCCGGCGAAGAGCGTGATGCGTGCGGCGAGAGCACGCTTGGTTCCCGATTCCAACGCTTCAGGAGGCTAGCTCAAGGCCAAGCGATTCGCCACCGGCCTCGCGAGCGTGAGCTACGCTGTCGCAGAGGCGCCGTCGGGGCGCTGTTCGTTCTGTTTGTGACGTCTTAGCGATGTACCGCGTTACGATTCTCACCGTCGTCGTGCTTCTGCTCGCCGCAACGGCCGCGCCGGCCCGCGAACGCCCGATTGTCGACGGCGAGGCCATTGTCCGTTCCCAGCCGATGATGGAGCGGCCGAATCGCGTCGGTCACTTCTACGGCAACACCGCTCGTCGGCTGCATCACGGCCGGTTGTGCGTGAATTGCGGCGTTTACCAGCGACCGCTGGCTCGCTTCTTGTACACACCGTGAACCCGTGTGCGTGGGCTGGCGAGACGCTCGTCGGCTCGGCTGTCTTTGGGTAGGTTCGTGTCGCGTCGCACAACGACGCGTATTGACCGCCCCGCACACGGAAGCCAGCGATGTCCGACTCGCCCCTGCTGCAGCCTTTTGATCTGCGTGATCTCGGTATCAAGAACCGCGTAGTGCTGGCGCCGATGACCCGAGCGCGGGCCGGCAAGGACCGTGTGCCGACCGACCGTATGGCCGAGTACTACGCGCAGCGTGCAGCCGCCGGGCTGGTGCTCACCGAGGCGACAACCATCTCCGAGCAGGCCAACGGCTGGAACGAGTCGGCCGGCATCTACACCGCCGAGCAGGCAACAGGATGGGAGAAGGTCGTCCGTGCCGTCCATGACGCCGGCGGGGTGATCTTCTTGCAGCTCTGGCATTGCGGACGCGCGTCGCACTCGGCGTTTCACGGCGGCGAGAAAGCGGTGGCCCCCTCGGCGATCGCGATCAATGCGGAGTACATCCACACCCCTGAGGGGAAGAAGCCGCACGAGACGCCCCGCGCGCTGGACACCGACGAGCTCTCCGGAGTCGTCGCGGACTACCAGCTTGCCGCCGAGCGTGCGAAGCAGGCGGGCTTCGACGGCGTTGAGGTACACAGCGCGAACGGCTATCTACTGGACACCTTCCTGCAGTCAAAGACCAACCACCGCGAAGACGCCTACGGCGGGTCGGTCGAGAACCGCTATCGGCTTCTCGCGGAGGTCGTCACCGCGGTCAGTGAGGTCTGGCCGGCGAACCGCGTCGGCGTGCGTCTCTCGCCCAACGGCGCGTTCAACGACATGGGCTCGCCCGACTACCGGGAGCAGTTCTTATACGCGGCCCGCAAGCTCAACAAGATTGGCCTCGCCTATCTGCACGTGATGGACGGTCTGGGGTTTGGGTTTCACGGCCTTGGCGACGCGATGACCCTCCGGGAATTTCGCGGGGTGTTCGAGGGCCCGCTCATGGGCAACTGCGGCTACACCCAAGAAACCGCCGAGGCAGCGATCGCCGTGGGAGACGCCGACATGATCTCGTTCGGCCGACCCTTCATCAGCAATCCGGACCTCGTGGAGCGGTTCAAGAACGGCTGGCCCCTCGCCGAAGACGCCGATGTGTCGGTGTGGTACACGCCCGGTGAGAAAGGCTACGCGGACTGGCCGACCTACTCCGCGCAATCCTAGAAACCGAGAAACCAAAACCGACGACCGAGAGACCCGCGATGAGCGAAGCCCCGCGAGGCGGTTACCGACATCTGTCGCCCTACCTGATCGTCGACGACGGCGATCGGGCGTTGCGGCTCTACGCGGAGGCGTTCGGCGGCGCCGAGACCATGCGGCTCATGGGACCCGACAACGCCGTGATGCACGCTGAGATCCGCCTCGGCGATTCCGTGCTCATGCTCGCCGCGGCGACGGCAGACATGGACGTGGCGAAGGTGCGGGATGATCAGTGGCCGACCGTCTCGCTCGTGTTGCCGGTCGAAGACTGCGACGCCGCGTACGAGCGTGCCGTGGCCGCGGGCATGCACACCGAGCAGCCGCCCACCGACATGTTTTATGGCGAACGGTCCGCGAAACTCCGCGACCCGTTCGGGCACCGCTGGAGCCTGATGTCCACGGTCGAAGCGCTCACGCCGCAAGAAATCCAGCAACGGATCGACGCGATGACCGCTCCGGAAGCTTCGTAGTCGGCTCGTGCTCGGCAGTCGCTTGTCAGAGGCGCCGGACTACCCCGGTGACGACCCCGAGCACCTCGACGTTCCGACAGAAGATCGGCTTCATCGTGCTGTTCGCCGGCTGCAGCCGGACACGGTTGGCCTCGGGGTACCAGTACTTGAGGGTCGCGTCGCCCTCGTCGGTGAGCGCGGCGACGATGTCGCCTTTGTGGGCCGTCTTCGTCTTGCGGCAGATGACGAGGTCGCCGTCCTGGATCGATGCCTCGATCATCGAGTCGCCCTTCACACGCAACGCAAAGTGGTTCTTCTTGGTGGGGAACCAATCCTCGAAGTGAAACCGATCCGCGTCTTCGATCGCTTCGGTCAGGCTGCCGGCGGCGATCGCTCCGACCAGCGGCATGCCCGTCTCGGTCTGTGCTTCCGGCGCGAGCTGGATCGCCCGCGAGCGGTTTGGCTCGCGTGAGATCAGCCCCTTCTTTTCGAGCGCTTTGAGGTGGCACATCACCCCGTTGGGCGACGCGATCTCAAACGCCTCGCCGATCTCGCGGACGGTCGGACCGTAGCCACGGCCGTCGATCTTCTCACGGATGAAGTCCAGCACGTCGCGCTGACGGCTGGTGAGTGAGTCCATCGAGACGCGATCCGCCATGAATCCGGTTCCTTATCGGGGCGTAGGACCCGTGCTCTCGAACGGGCCAAACGCGACGTGTTTCGCGAAAGCTCCCCGACCAACGCGGCCCGATTCGGTTCGCGATTCGGACCGCGTGCGTATAGTGAGGAGCGATGCACCTGCGGGCATTGTGCTAAACAATTGTCTACTGTCAATAGCGGATGTACAGTATCCCTGGCTTGAGCCGAAACTTCGGGCGACGGTTTATTCGCACGCTTCCCCTCGTGGTATTTGTCGCGGGCGTCGGCGCCGCCGCGCTCGGCGACGACGGTCTCGACCGGTTACTCAGCGTGAGCCGGCAGTACCCGCCGACGTCTCAGGCAACAACGCTCGAGCTGGGCGACGCACTCGCCGCGGCGGTCGAGGCCGGGCGTTTGGCGTCGGCGAGCGATCTGCGAGCCATGCAGCAACAGGTCCGCCGGGTGGTTCGGAGGGCGCAACTCGCGACGGTCGCCATCGAACTGAACGACTCGCTCGGCTCAGGCGTGATCGTGTCGGACGACGGCCTCGTCCTGACGGCGGGGCATGTCACGGTCGAGCCGAACCGCGGTCTTTGGGTGCGCTTGCCAGACGGCCGCCGGTTCCGCGGTCGCTCGCTCGGGCTGAGCCATCGCGATGACAGCGGGCTGGTGAAGATCATCGCCGATGCTCCCGACGAGGTCTGGCCCGCTGCGCCGGTCGCGACCGAAGCGGCCGAGGTGGGCGACTGGGTCGTGGCGCTCGGGCACCCCAACGGCTACGTCGAAGGTCGGCGCCCGCCCGTGCGGCTAGGCCGGGTGCTGATGTACGAAGACGGCTCGCTGAGCACCGACGCGACGCTCGTCGGAGGCGACTCAGGGGGGCCGCTGCTGAACCTGCGTGGCGAGGTGGTGGGCATCCACAGCCGCATCGGCGAACGGATCACCAGCAACTTCCACGTCCCGATCGAGTGCTACGCCGAGCACTGGCCGCGGCTCGCAGGCGGTCTGATGACCGGCGCGCCCGAGGGGCAAGACCCGTCGCGGGGGCGTCCCTCGATCGGCGTTGCCGTCGCGATGCGTGCCGCGGGCTGCTACGTCACGCAGCTGTTCCCACGCTCGCCAGCGGCGCAAGCGGGTTTGCGGGTCGGCGACCGCTTGGTCCGTGTTGGCGACGCGGAGGTCACGAGCATCCCGCAGCTCGCCCGCGTCCTGTCACGCGTCGAGCCGTACGATCGGCTGACGCTCACCATCGAACGCGAGGCCGATTCGAGCGAGCCGTCGGTTCTGGAGAAGACCGTGTGGCTGGGACGCGTCGATCGCAGCTTCCCCGGTTTGGCGATGGAGACGCCGTTGCGAGCCGACTCTTACGGCGGAGGAACGCCATGAACAAGACGGCCACAAGACCGCTGATCGGACGCCGACGAACGCGGGGCTTGCTCGTCATCGTGCTGGCGATCGCGAGCGGGCCGGCTCCGGCGCAAACCACGTCGGACGAGGTTCAGCCCCCGCCCGACCTGAGCGGTGTGCAGCAGGCGTTGCGTGACGTCTTCGACCGGGTCTGGGCGCCGCGTCGGCGGTACGTCGATGGGCCCCAGGTGCGGCCCTTGTTCCGCGCGGCGGTAGCCGAGGCTGCGCGGACCGTGGTGCAGGTGCGCAGCGGCGGGCGCCAGGTGGCGTTGGGCGCCGTGGTGGGTCCCGACGGCTGGATTCTAACCAAGGCGAGTGCGGTGGGGGTCGATCCGGCGCCGCGATGCCGCCTCGCCGACGGCGACGTCCGGGAAGCACGCGTGGTGGGCATCGACCGCGAGTACGATCTGGCGATGCTGAAGGTTGAGGCGTCGCGGCTGCCGTCGCTCGATCTGGCCGCGACCCCGTCCGTGCCCGAAACGCTGCAGGTTTCGGTGAAGACGACGGACGTCGGCGAGTCGAACCCGTCCTCGGCTGAGGGCGCCAGCGAAGACGCCTCAAGCGGCGATGCCGTCGGCAAGGCCGCCGTTACGCCCCAGTTGGGCGACTGGCTCGTCACCGTGGGCCGCGGCCGCGACCCGATCGCTGTCGGGGTGGTCAGCGCGGCGCCGCGGGCGATTCCCGCGCGGCCCGGTTTTCTGGGCGTGCAGATGAGCGTCGAGCAAGAACCCGCCGACGGCCGCGGCGTGATCGTGGAACAGGTGCTCCCGTCCGGCGGGGCGAAAGACGCTGGCGTGCGTGACGGCGACGTGATCGAGGCGATCGACGGCAAGCCGACCAACTCACCGCAAGAGCTGAAGCAGGCGGTGTCCGGTCGCAGCCCCGGCGACGCGATCGATCTGACCCTCCGCCGCGGCGGTCAGCGGGTCGAGCTGCGGGCGATCTTGTCCGCGAATCAACGCAACCCGGCGGAGCGACGCGCGCTCTATCAAAACCGGCTCGGCGGGCCCCTGAGCGAACGGCGGTTCGGCTTTCCCAACGCGATGCAGCACGACACGGTGCTCGCCCCGCGAGACTGCGGCGGGCCGGTCGTCGATCTGGACGGCGTGGTCGTCGGCTTCAACTTGGCTCGCGCCGGCCGCACCGAGAGCTACGCCGTGCCGACCCCGATACTGGCGAGCCGCTTGGTCGACTTGATGTCGGGGAAGCTCGCTCCCTCGACGGGGAACGTCGGTCCCGGCGCGGGTGGCTGAGCGCTGCCTCGACGGGCGCGTACACTGGGGCGTCGCCACCGCGTGGCGAAGACCCTCAAGCGCCACCCCCGAGCGGGAAAACGATGATCCACGTTGTCGCCTACCTCCAAGTCGATCCGGCGAAACGAGAGGCGTTCCTTGCCCGGTTCGCTGAGCTGAAGCCCCTCGTAGAAGCGGAGGACGGTTGCCAGGAGTACGGCGCCGCCGTCGACGCGACGACCGGCATCGAGGCCCAGCAGCCCGTTGGCGACGATCACGTGGTCGTTGTGGAGAAGTGGGAGAGCGTCGAGGCGTTGGAGAAGCACCTCGCGGCGCCGCACATGGAAGAGTTTCGCGCGGCGGTGGCCGACATGCTCCGCGGCGTGAAGCTGTCGATCCTGAGCCCCGCCTGAGCGGGCCCGTTCGGTCCGCGGCCGCAGCACGGAGTCGCCAATTGTCTTCTCTTGAATCCGAAAGCACGCCCGACCTCGCGCGGCTGGACCTTGCGCAAGACGCGGACACGCTGGTCGTGAAGGTCGGAACGCGTGCGTTGACGTACCCGGACGGATCGCTCGATCGGTCCCAGGTGAGGTCGCTGGCCGAGCAACTGGTGGCGATCGGCGCCGGGGCGACGCGGCAGGTGGCGCTCGTCAGCAGCGGCGCCGTAGGGGCCGGTATCGGCCGGCTAGGGCTCACGGAGCGTCCGACCGATCTGGCCGGCTTGCAGGCCGCGGCGGCGGTGGGGCAGAGCGCGTTGATCGAGGCGTACCACAACGAGTTCGCCCGGCACGGCCGTGTCGCCGCCCAGGTCTTGCTGACCGCCGACGACTTCAACGACCGGCGGCGCTACCTGAACGTGCGGAACACGCTCCGGTCGCTGTTCGACTGCGGCGCCATCCCGATCGTCAACGAGAACGACACGGTCCGCACGGAGGAGCTTTCGCGTAACGTCGGCGACAACGATCGGCTGGCCGCGATGCTCACGAACCTGCTGCGGGCGCCGCTGATGGTGCTGCTGACCGACGTCGAGGGCCTCTACGACGGCGACCCGAACGACTCTTCGTCGAGCCTCATCGGCATGGTGGAGGACGTGGACGAATCGACCGGCGAGGTCGTCTGCGAGAACCTGCACGACCAGGGGCTCGCGCTGTCCAAGGGTGGCATGGCGAGCAAGCTCGAGGCGGCGCAGATCGCCGTGGACGCCGGCGAGAGCGTCATCCTGGCCAACGGCCGACGGCCGAACGTGCTGGTGGACCTGCTGGCCGGCGAGCCGATCGGCACGCTGCTGCCGGGGGTCGGCGGGCAGGTCCGGTCGCGGAAGCGGTGGATCGCCTGGGCGGCCCAGCCGCTGGGCGTACTGGTGCTGGACGCGGGGGCCGTCGAGGCCGTGGAGGATCAGGGGGCCAGCCTGCTGCCGGTGGGGCTGACCGACGTCCGCGGCGACTTCGGCAAGGGCGACTGCGTGTCACTAGTCGATGCCGCGGGCGAGGAGCTGGCCCGCGGGCTGACGAACTACGACGACCACGACTTGAGGATGATTGCTGGACGTTCGAGTGGAGAGATCGCATCGATCCTCGGACGAATGCCCTACGCAGAAGCGGTGCATCGCAACGACCTCGCGCTGGTTCGGGGGGTAATCGAGAGGTAAACTTAGGGGTGCCGGGCAGATTAGGGAGGCCGGGCGAAGTCTCGAAACGGAGTGCCGATGAGCGTCCTTTCCCCTACCGGCTGCCCCTCGATGTCGATGTTGCCGCCACGGTCGCTCCCCGCTGCTGGGGCGGGGGCTGACACCGGCGGCGACGGCCTGCCCGTCACTCGTGGCAGCCTGGTCGATCTGAGCAAGGACCTGTTGGGCGGTCTGTTCCGATTGCACCAAGAGCACGGCCCGATCGCGGCGCTGGACGACGGCGACAGCCGCGTGCTATTTCTGTTCGACCCCGAGTACAACCGGCAGGTGCTCAGCGACGCCCAGACGTTCCGGGCGCACTTCTTCGCGCTACGCGGCCCCAAGCGTTCGAGTCAGCGGCGGGTGACGTGCGGGCTTCTGGCGATGAACGGCGAGCAACACAAACGCAACCGCCGGATGGTGAAGGAGCCGTTCGGCCCGCGTGCGATCGCCGGCTACCGCGCCACGATCGCCGAGCTGGCTCAGCAGGAGGCAGCGACGTGGCAAGACGGCGAGCAAGCCGACTTCAACGAGCGGATGATCCGCTACATGCTCAAAGTGACCAGCCGGATCCTGTTCGGGCTGGACGAGCCGGAGCTCGCGTACCAGCTCGGCGAGCAGATCGCTCAGTGGGTGGCGTTGAACAACGACCTGGGGGTCCATGCGCTGGCGCCGCTCGACGGCTTTGATCATGGCTACCAAGAGCTGCTCGCGTTCGCCGAGGAGCTTGAGGCGAACGTCCTGCGGCTGATCCACAGCCGGCGAGACAACCCCGACCCGGCCGCAACGGACGTGCTGTCGATCCTGGTGCGTTCGCACGACGGGGAGGGCGGGCTCAGCGACGAAGAGCTTGTCGGCCAATGCTGCGTTCTCTTCGCCGCGGCGCACATGACGACCGCCCACTCGTTCAGCTGGACCACACTGCTGCTCGCGCAGCACCCGGAGACCATGCAGACGCTCTGGGAGGCGATCCACGACGGCACGGCCGACGAGCCGCACCCGGCCGGCGGGCCGTCGCTCCTGGAGCGTGTCATCAAAGAGGCCATGCGCGTGCTTCCCGCCTCGGCTTACTCGCAACGCGTTGCGGGAGAGACGGTGTCGGTCGGCCCGTTCGAGGTTCAGCGTGGGACGCCGATCGTTTTCACGCCGCTCGTCACGCATCGGCTGGAGTCCCTGTGCGACGATCCGCGGAGGTTTGACCCCGACCGCTGGCTGACACTGAAGCCGTCCGCGTACGCCTACCACCCGTTCGGCGCCGGGCCGCGACGATGCATCGGCGGGCCGCTGGCGATGGAAGTGCTACGCACCAGCCTGCCGATCTTCTTGCGTGACTGGCGATTGACGGTGGAGCCGGGCGCCCGTGTGGACGCCGAGGTGAAGTCGACGATGCTGAACCCGAAGCTCGGCGTGCCGATGGTCTTCGAGCGGCACGCCGCGGCGGGCGGAGACGGCGGATTCACCGCGTCGCCGATCACGGGCAACGTCGCGGATCTCGTCGAGCTCCCGACAGTGGCATCGTCGCCTAAGCAGCCCCGATAACCCGCATCAGCCGCACCAGCGAGCGCCCGCCCGGCCGCCTCCGCGCCGTTTCTTTGGCGGCGAACCGCGTGTGATTACTGTGAACCGGTCGAGTCCCCGCCGTCAGGCACGGGGGCCAACCGCACGCAGGAGTCGCCCGTCATGCTCGCCCGTCTGGCCGCTGTTGTTGTCCTCGCTGCGATCGGCTCTTCCTCGCACGCCAACTGCGCGTGCGGCGGTTGCCTCGGAGCCTCCACAGACGACTTGCAGCGTGTGTGGGAGATGGCCGCTCTGCAGCAACGCGTCTACCAACAGATCGAGCACCCGGCCCGCGTCCGCGAGCTGCGGAGCGAGATCGAGTTCGCCGAAGCACGGCTACGTCTGCTACGCGACCGCAGCCGCGAGTACGAACCGATGACCCGCTGGCTGGTCGGTAACCCGCTGTACGTGACCGCCGAACAGACGCGGCTGGCGATCCTCCGCGAAGAACGACGCCTGCAAACCTTGCGGCAGGTCTACGCGGAAGAGCACCGTCTGCACTCGTACCGCCTGCGGGCGAACGCCCGCGCGGTGTCGCTGGCGGCCCAGCGGTTGGCGCACACGCATCCGCCCGCCGGCGACGGGTCGATCGAGATCGTCAACCACTGACCCGGGCACTGAGACGTTCGCGGCCCGTGCGACGCGTCACTCGGTGACGACCTCTTCGCCGTTTCGCGAGGCGATCGCCAGGTACGCGGTTTCGGCGATGTCGTCGTTGAGGAACCGCACACTGCCGTCGCCGAAGGCGAAGTTGGCCCCGCCCGGGTGGAAGCTGCCGAAGGGCAGGTCGTTGTAGGCGATCGTCTTTGGCTCGCCCGCGTACGCAGGGCGGTCCTCGTCCCGGTGCAGCTCGTAGAAGCCGACGCTGCGGAGGTTGGCGTTCAGCGGGACCGCCGTCGAAATGTTCTTGGCCGAGCTAACGGCCGTCGCCATCTGCGGCCCCCGCGGCGGCGTCGGAGAAGCGGTCTGGCCGTCGTCGCGCGATTGGTAGTAGCTGCCGAAGGTCCACGTGCGCAGCTGATACCAGCGTTCGCCGATCATGGCGGTGTTGCTGAGCCCGTCACTCGCGCGACGCGTGGGCACGGCGAAGTCGACGCCCATCAGACCATCGAGGTTCACCGGCCCGAAGATCGCGACACTCTCGCCGCCCACGCATTCGTCCTCCGGGCCGCAATCGGCGACGCCCGCGCGGCTGTGGTACGAGCCGAGCACACCGGCGTACGACATGACGCCCACGTTGTACTTGCGGCCCCGCACGGCTTCGATCTCTGGATCGCTCGGGCAGCGGTAGGTGGGCAGCTGCACGGTGTTGGCGAAGTCCAGATTCTCGGCCGCCTCGGCCTCATTCGCCTGAACCTCAGCAGTGATCGCGTTCTCTTCCAGATACGGCAGGATCCGCACCTGCCAGCCGATGCTGTTGTCGAGCTCCATCGAGGCGTTGGTCGACGCCGGCGGCAGCGTCCGCCGGGCCGACTCGTAGTTGAGGCACGCCAGCACGATGTTGCGGAGCTGGTTCTTGCACTCCGAGTTGCGAGCCGCCTCGCGGGCTGCTTGCACGGCCGGCAGCAGCAACGCCACCAGCACGCCGATGATGGCGATCACCACCAGCAGCTCGACCAGGGTGAACGCACGCCGATCGTGGTTAAGAGCTGTCATGGTCGTGTCGCGCCTCCGTCCGAACTGGGGGGGGTAGGGGGGCTCGCTCCCAGCGATCGGATGATAACCGAAGCGGCTTGGCCGTTTCCAATTCACCGGCAGGTTGTCGCCTACGACGGCCAATCACGGGCGAACGCGTCCGCGGACGCCAATCGCCGAGACACTTCTGCGCGGGCGGTCCTGGCGACGCGGTGAGCGGATTCCGTACAATCTGGGCGTCGCGGTGGGGCGCCGCGTCTGTTTCTGCACGCCGCGACACCGGTCTTTATGAGCAAACCGCGCCACGAGTGCGGCATCGCCGCGGTCTATCACCTCCCCGGCGACGAGAGCCGGCTGTGCCCGTCGCAGGGCATCGGCGAGGCGTCGCGGCTGCTGCCCCGCATGCTGCTGGACATCCAAAACCGCGGCCAATTGTCCGCCGGCATGACCACTTGGCGGCCCGGCCGCGACCTGCTGCTGGAGACCTACAAGGAGCTCGGCAGCGTCAGCGAGGCGTTCCGGCTGAACCACAAGGGGAAGTCCGAGTCGCTGATGAAGCGGTACGCCGGCCCCGCGGCGATCGGCCACGTGCGTTACGCGACGTGCGGCAAGGAAGACATCAACTTCGCCCAGCCGTTTGAGCACCGTCATCTGCAGAAGCGAAAGTGGTTCGCTTTCGGCTTCAACGGCCAGCTGGCCAATTACCCGGAGCTGCGGTCGGAGATCCTCGAGCAGGACGAGCACCACGTGGCGCTCGCCACGGATACCGAGATCCTCATGCACGAGATCGCCCGGCAGATGTCGGGCGACCGTCGGCCGACGCTGCTGGAGCTCATGCGCAACGTCAGCCAACGGCTGGACGGGGCGTACAGCATCGCGCTGGTGAACGCCCAGGGCGAGATGCTCGTGGCCCGCGATCCGCTGGGCATCAAGCCCGTGTCGTACGCGATCGACGGCGGCCTGTTCGCCGCGGCGAGCGAGAGTGTCGCGCTGCTGAACCTCGGATTCTCGCCCGAGGCGATTCGCCCGCTTGGTCCGGGAGAGGCGATCACCATCAGCGGCGGGCGGTTGAGCGTCGATCGGTTCGCCGAGTCGCCGCGCCGCGCCCACTGCTTCTTTGAGTGGATCTACTTCGCCAACGTGGCCAGCTCGCTCGACGAGCGGAGCGTCTACCTGGCGCGCAAGCGGCTGGGCGAGGAACTCGCGGCCCAGGAGCCGCTGAGCATCGATCCGTCGGCGGAGGACACGGTCGTCGTGCCCGTGCCCGACACCAGCAAGGCCGCGGCGGACGCGATGGCTTACAAGCTGGGCGTGCCGAGTGTCGAGGGACTGATGCGGAACCGTTACTCCGGCCGCACGTTCATCGAGGGGGGCGACGCCCGCCTGGCGAAGGTGGCCGGCAAGTACACGCCGCTCCGCGAGGTCTTGGAGGGCAAGCGGATCCTGCTCGTCGAAGACTCGATCGTCCGCTCGACCACCATGCGGGTGCTGATCGATCGGCTCCGCGACATCGGCCACGTGAAGGAGATCCACGTCCGCGTGGCGTGCCCGCCGATCGTGGCGCCGTGCTTCTACGGGATCGACATGTCGACGATCGGCGAGCTGTTCGCCCCCCGCTTTGTGGGCGACGGCGCCGACATGGAGGCGGCCTACGTCCGCATGGCCGACGAACTGGGCGCCGACTCGCTGCGTTACCTGCCGGTGGATTCCATCGCCCGCGCGATCGACCTGCCGCCGAGCGACTTGTGCCAAGCCTGCATCACCGGGGATTATCCTACGGGGGCCGGGCAGCGGCTGTACGAGGTGGCGCTCGACAAGGTGCGCTCCGGCCAGGCCGAGGCCCGCACCTACGAGGGCGCCGGCGTTTAGACCGGTCGCCCCGCTTCTCAGCTCATCGCCTCTCTTCATCGGGTGAAACACATGCAACGTGGGTTGGTTGGGCTGCTCGCGATCGTGCTTGGTGTGGCGTCGGCGGAGGCGGGGCCGCCCAATATCCTCTGGCTTAGCTGCGAGGACATGTCGCCGCGGCTCGGGTGCTACGGCGACGCCGTCGCGCAGACGCCCAACATCGATCGGCTTGCGAGCCAGGGAGTGCGCTACACGCGGGCGTTCACCGCGACGGGCGTCTGCGCCCCGTGCCGCCACACGATCATCACGGGCGTCTACCCGACGCAGAGCGGCGCTCAGTACATGCGCACAGGCAGCTACAGCAGCGCCTCGGCGAAAGCCGACCAAACCCGACCGCTGTACGAGGCGACGCCGCCCGAGGGCGTGCGTTGCTTCACCGAATCCCTCCGCGCGGGCGGCTACTACTGCACGAACAACTCAAAAGAAGACTATCAGTTTAAGGCGCCCGTCACGGCGTGGGACGATTCGTCGAAACAGGCCCACTACCGCAATCGGGCGCCGGGGCAGCCGTTCTTCGCGGTGTTCAACGCCACCGTCACGCACGAGTCGGGCGTGCACGGCGAGAAGCTCCGCAGCCCGCGGGTGATCGATCCGGCCGACGTCCGTGTGCCGAGCTTCCTGCCGGACACGCCGGCGGTGCGTGACGACCTCGCCCGCCACTACGACAACATCGCCGCGCTCGACGCGTGGGTCGGCGAGAAGCTCGCGGAGCTGGAAGCCGAGGGCGTGGCCGACGAAACCGTTGTGTTGTTCTTCTCCGACCACGGCGACGGCCTGCCACGGCACAAGCGTTGGGTCTACGACTCGGGGACGCACGTGCCGCTCATCGTTCGCTGGCCCGACGGCCGCCGCGCGGGAGAGGTGGATGACCGGCTGATGAGCTTCGTTGATCTGGCGCCCACGGCGCTCGCCCTCGCCGAACGGGTGCGGCCCGACTACCTGCGGGGCCGGGTGTTCTGCGGCCCGGACGCCGAACCGGCGCCGGACTACGTGTTCATGCACCGCGATCGGATGGACGACACCGCGATCGAGACGATCCGCAGCGTCCGCGGAGAGCGTTTCCGGTACGTCCGCAACTATCGGCCCGAGCAGCCCTACTTGCTGCCGATCGCCTATCGCGATCGGGCTGCCACGATGGGCGAGGTTTATCGGCTCCGCGACGCCGGCGAGCTCACGCCGCAGCAGTGGCAATTGGCCGCCGAGACCAAGCCGCTCGAAGAGCTGTACGACACCGAAGCCGACCCGGACGAGGTGGTGAATCTCGCCACCGACCCGGCGTACGCGGCGAAGCTGACGGAACTGAGCCGTGCGCTAGACGGATGGATCGAGAGCACGGGCGACCCGCTCGCGACCGACGAGGTGGAGGTCATCAAGACCCGCATCTGGCCGCCGGCGGGCGAGCAGCCGACGACGGCGCCGCCCACAGTCGAGTACGACCGACAACGCCGCGTGGTGACGATGTCTTGCGAGACGCCGGGCGCCAGCCTGGGCTACCGCTTGCCCGGCGAGGAAACGTGGCGGGTGTACAACGGCCCGTTCGCGTACGACGCCATGCCGCCGATGCATTACGTCGCGCATCGCCTGGGCTGGAAACCGTCACGCGTCGCGATGCCCTACCGAGAGTAGGGGGAACCACAAAGGAACGAAGGACACGAAGGTTCGGGCTTCAGCTCCCTTGGTGTCCTTCGTTCCTTCGTGGTTCGAACCGAACTACGTGTAACGCACGCCGCGGTGCGATTCTTCGAAGAACACCGGCAGCAGCGAGTCGACCTGCAGCAGGCCCGCGCGGGTTAGCTCGATGCGGTCGTCGGCGAGGGTGACGTAGCCGCCCTCGGCGTGCTGGGTCCATTCGGCTCGCCAATGGTCGACGATGTCGACGCCGAACTTCTGCTGGAAGTAGGCCGGCTCAAGCCAGCCCTTCTTCAGCTGCAGCACCATCTCACGCACGAGCGCCTGGTGGGGCGTGACTCGTAGCGCTCGGCCTAGCGGCAGGCCGCTCTCCTGCGAGGGGCCCCCTTCGAGCTTGCCGAGGTACTGTTCCCATTCGGGCAGGTTCTGGTAGTGCACGCCCGAGGCGTGGCCGAAGCTGGCGATGCCGGTCGCGAGCAAGTCGCTGCCCCGCCACAGGTTGTCGCGGTAGCTGAACACGCCGCCCGGCTTCACGACCGTATACGCGCTAGATTGCTCGTACCCGGCGGCGAGGAACTCGTCGAACGCCCAGGAGACCCACTCGCGTTTCTGATCCCAGCCGGCGATGGGCGACTCCTCGCCCGCCAGCACACCCTGCGAGATAACCGTGTTGTACGGCAGCTCCATCTGGTAGATCGTCACGCTGTCCGGGCTCATCTCCAGGACACGCCGGACGGCGGCCTGCCACTTGTCGGTGGTGTCGCCCATCATGCCGGCGATCAGGTCGACGTTCACGTTGTCGAACCCCGCGGCGGTGATCCACGGCCACGCGCGGTCGATCTCCATCGACTCGTGGGCTCGGCCGTTGTCGCGGAGGATCTTGTCGTCGAAGTGCTCCACGCCGAGCGACAGCCGCGTGACGCCGATCTCGCGGAGCGTGCCGACCTTCGCCTCGCTCAGGGTGCCGGGCTCGCACTCGAACGTGACCTCCTCGGCGAGCGACCAGTCGATGTTCTCCCGCAGACGATCCACCAGCCGGGTGAGCTGTCGGCTCGAGAGGAACGAAGGCGTTCCGCCGCCGAAGTAGACGAAGCGGAACGGCCGATCGCCCATCACGGGCTGCTGGCTGACCAGCTCGATCTCCTTGGAGAGCGCGGCGAGGTACCGCTCGACTTCCTGGCCGTTCTTGTCAGTGAAGACCTTGAAGTAGCAGAACTTGCAACGCTTCCGGCAGAACGGCAGGTGCAGGTACAGGCCCAGCGGCGTGTCGCCCACCGGCGGCGCGGCGAAGGCCGTGCGGGCCTCATCGACCGCGTCCTTCGACCACCGCGAGAAGGGCGGGTAGTTGCTGATGAAGTAGGAGCCGACTTCGGTCTTGGTGTCTGGCATGGAACCACAGATGGACACGGATGAACACGGATCGCTCCGCGTTCGGCTAGTCGTTTCGTAGGCGTCGGACTTCCACGCGGGGCGTGCCGAAGTTGAGCAGAAGCCCGACACTGAGCTCGGTCGCCTTCAGGTAGTTGAGGACCTGGGCGGTGTGCACGTCATCGAGGGCCCTCACGGCTTTCAGCTCGACCAAGACGGCGCCCTCCACGATCAGGTCGGCCACGTACTCGCCGACGGCGACCCCATCATAGACGACTTTGATGGCGTGCTGCTGCTCGACGTGCCAGCCGCCCTTTCGCAATTCGTGCCGTAAGGCATTCTCGTAGACCTTCTCAAGAAAGCCCGCACCGAGCGTGTTCGAAACGTCGGAGGCGGCTTCGATGATCGCCTCGGTGATGTCATTGTCCGAGATCATCGGCGTTCGTCCGTGTTCATCTGTGGTTCTCTCCCGAAGCAGTAAACCACGCCGTCGGTGCTCGCTAGGACGACGCGGCCGGCGGACGCGGCGGGGTCGGCGATGAAGCCGCCGCCGGCGTCGTAGCTCCAGGTCTCGTCGCCGGTGGCGAGGTCGTACAGATAGATCCTACCGCGACCCGTGGCCACGAGGACGCGTTCGCCCCGTTCCGGCGAGGCCCCATCCGTTGAGGCCCCATCCGGTGAGGCTCGGTCCGGTGAGGCTCGGTCCGGTGAGGCTCCGTCCGATGCGCTCAGGATCAACGGCGAAGACTCGAGCCGGCTCCGCAGCGACTTCTTCCACAGAAGCTCGCCGTCGGCCGGGTTCAGTGCGTAGAGCCCCTTGCCCAGGTTGCCGTACACCACGGCGGACTCGGAAACGGCGGCGGCTGCGCGGATCCCTTGGCCACGCCGGGGGTCGCGGTAGGTCCAGGCGACGCTCGGCGTGGCCGGATCTTGCGCGTTGACCGCGTAGAACTCGCCTGACTCCGTGCCGAAGCATGCGACGTCGTCGAGCACCGCGGCGGTGCAGCCGGTGGGGCCGCCGATGTCGCACGAGCCGGCCTGCTCGCCGGTGGACAGATCGATGGCGTGCAGCCGACCGTCGCAACCGGCGAGCAGGGCATGGCCGTTGACGACCGTCGGCGCGCAACGCAGCGGGTCGGCAATCTCGAATCGCCACCGCTCTTCGCCGGTGGCCGGGTCGAAGGCGTACAGCCGACCGAGTTCGGTGGTGACCAGCAGCAGCGGCTCACCGCCTTCGGGCGTGTAGACGATCGGCCCCGCGTAGACCTCGCCCCCGCACTTGACGGTCCACAGCACCGAACCGTCTTCGGTCGAGATCGCGCGCAGAACGCCGTCCGAATCGCCGACGAACCAGCGGCCGTCGGCTACGGCCGGCGCCGCCAGGACGATGGTGTCCGGCAACGTCGCGGTCCATTCTGCTTCACCGGATGCGAGCGAGACGGCGTGCAAACCGCCGTCGGCGTCGGCCAGGTAAATCGTCCCCTCAGCGATGACCGGCGCCCCCTCGAAGGCGACCTCATCTGAAACTTCGCCCTCGGGCTCGTACGTCCAGAGCAGCTCGGGCTCGTCGCCGATCGAGAAGCTCGCGACGCCTTGAGACTGCGTCCCGCCTCTCGCGAAGGGCCAATCGGCGTTGGCCGTCGACGCCGTCGCGATCAGAATCGCGCAGAGACGCAGAGACGCAGAGAAAACGCTCTGACTCACACCCTCTGCGACTCTGCGTCTCTGCGCGAGACGATTAGTACGCCGCTTCGTAGAGCTCCAGATAGTCATGCTCGCTCATCTCGACCGGGTTGAACGTGCCGGTCCATTGGCGGGCGGCGTCGGCGGCTAGGGCGGGGAGCCTGTCGCGGTGTACGTTGAGGTCGGCCAGCCGGTTCGCCAGGCCGCCCTCGCGGGCGACGCCCGTGAGCACCTCGGCCAGCTCCTCGATTACCGACTCGGGGTCGGGGTTGTCGAAGTGATCGATCTCCGCGTGCAGCTCCCCGTACGCGATCTGTGACCCAGTATCGTTGGCCGCGTTGTGCCTGACCACATGCGGCAGCATCAGCCCGACTGCCTCGCCGTGGACCACGCCGTAGCTGGCGGTGAGCGGGTTGGCCAGGGCGTGGGCTGCGCCGAGCATCGAGTTCTCGATCGCTAGGCCGGCGAAGCACGCCCCCTGCTGCACCCAGCCGCGGGCCGTTAGGTCGGCCGGGTCTTCCAGCACCCGGCGGAAGCCCTGCACGAGAAGCCGCCATGCCTCGCGGCTGAGGGCCATGGAGAGCTGATTCCGCTTCTTCGAGACGAGCGTCTCGACCGTGTGGGCGATTGCATCGATGCCCGTGAGCGCCGTTACGCGCGGCGGCTGGGTGAGCGTCAGCTCGGGGTCGAGCACCGCAATGCGGAACGCGGCCCGTTTGTCGCCGCACGCCATCTTGGCGTGGGTTTGGGCGTCCGAGATGAGGGCGAACGACTGCGCCTCGCTGCCGGTGCCGGCCGTGGTGGGCGCCGCGACCATCGGCAGCATCGGCCCGGTCGCCTTGCCGACGCCCCAGTAGTCCTGCATCCGACCGCCGCACGAGTGGATGAAGTTGATCCCCTTGCAGCAGTCCATGCTGCTGCCGCCGCCTATGGCGACCAGCACGTCCGGCCGGAATTCCTCGGCGACGGCGACGCCCGCGGCGACGTTGTCGGTCGTCGGATTCTCCTGCAAGCCGTCGAAGACGAGCGTGTCGAACCCCGCGGCGGCGAACGCATCAACGCCCCGCTGCGTGTGCCCGACCTTCTCGACACCCGGGTCGGACACCACGAGCGCCCGTCGTCCTTCGACGACCGACGCGGTCAGCTCACCGAGCTCCGCGAAGCGACCGGGGCCAAAGACGATCCGCGTAGGGCAGTTGAAATCGAAGTTCATCGGGGAACCACAGATGAACACGGATGAACACGGATGGCACTTATCTGTGTCCATCCGTGTTCATCCGTGGTTCCTTTGATTAGGTCGCGAGCTGCAGCGCGCGGCTGCGGTACAGAAACTCGATCAGGTTCCCCTCGTGCGGCTGGAGCCAATCGAGCTTCGGCGTGGGGATCGGGCCGAGGTTGAGCCGGTCGATGTCGATCGACGAGATCAGGTCGAACTTGAAGTCGTCGTCGTCGGTGATCGCCGTGCCGACGAGCGTCGGGCCGATCGCCGAGAGCATCTTTGCCTGCGGGCACTCGACGACGTTTACCATGGGGAACATCTGTTCCTTGTTCCGCGTCTCGCTCTCGGGCGACGCGTGATGCAGCACCACCGGGCGGAGGAACGCCACGGGGTCGTTCTCGACGAGCCGATCGCCGTAACCGGCGGTCATGTCGGTTACGCCGTCGGCCTCGGCGTCGCGCTCGATCGACTTGAGGATCGCCTGCGCCGCGCCGGGGATCGTGAACGCCGCGAGGCCCGACTCCGGGTGGTCCGGCGGCAGCACGTCGATCGGGCCGAGCTTGGCCGCCAACGCCTCGGCGATCTCCTTGGTGTGCCGCGAGGCGTAGATGCTGGTGCAGTTGATGCAGCTGCGGCCGCCGTTGCGGTAGACGCTGTCGACCATCATGTCGACGTGCTGCTCCCAGTCGTCGACCGTGTCGTCGCCGAACAGGATCTTCGAGTAGCCGGGGCCGTGCACCTGCACGCGCGGGTTGCCCTCGTACTGAGCGACGGTTTGCGGGCCGCCGAAGATCATGCTGCGGCGGCAGCTGGAGAGGATCGCCCCGCCGATCTCCGCGCCGGCGCCCGGGTACAGGCAGACCGCCTCGGCGGGGATGCCCGCCTCGACCATCGCCGCGTACACGCGGTAGGGCGTCCACGGCTCGCTGGAGCCAGGCTTGAGCACGAGGCCCATCTGCAGAGCGACCACCGGCAGCCACAGCGTGTGAACACCGGGCGAGTTGCTGGGGAGCACCGCGCCGAGCGCGTCGCACTGGGCCTGATAGCTGACCGTGACGCCGCGCCCTTCCTCGCCGTAGCCGCGGGCGAAGATGTCGAGGTCCACGCCGCGGGTGAGGCAGTCGAGGATCTTGTCGATGTTGTTCAGCACGAAGCCGTTCTTCGTGACGTTCGCCCGGCACATGCTGATGGGCATGCCGGTGGTGGCCGACTGCTGCTGGATGAAATCCTCAGGCGACTGCTTGCTATCGCCCACGTCCAGCGTGCCACTCTCGAACAGCTCGCCCGCCTTCTTGCAGCGGTCGATCAGCTCGGCGGGGGGGATCGCTTGCAACGCCTTGCGGGCGTTCTTCGCCTTCTTGGCGTCACGCTGGATGATGCCGGCGCCGACCGTATGGATCCGCGCGACGGGCTCGCCGGTGTGAAAGTGGCAAACCTCGTCGACCTCTAGCGACTCGTAAGGCTTGCCCCAGCGGATAGCTTTGAGTTCGATCACGTTATGTCAGGAACCACAGATGGACACGGATAAACACAGATGATGCGACGCGGGGCCGACCTACGGCGGCGGAACTACACTTAGCAAGCGTTCACTCGCCGCGGAACTCAGGTGGACCGGGTGAGATCTGTGTTCATCCGTGTCCATCTGTGGTTCCTGTTAGTAAACACCGACAGTCGTCGCTTCCGCCAAACGGCTGAACGGCCGGACGCCGCTGATGCCGTCCCAGGGGTACAGCTCGTGGGGCGGCTCGCGCTCGCCCTCGTCGCGCTCCAAGAAGCCGGGGACGAAGAACTCTTTGGTGAGCGTCGTGAGTTTCGAGCGGCCCGTCTCGCCGTAGCCGACCACTTCGTCCGTGTTGTCGAAGTCGACGCACTCCAGCACCGCCCGCGGCTGCGGGGCATGGTAGGTGATCTTGTACTTCTCTTCGGCTGTGACCGGGGCGCTGCAGGCGAGGCCCATCAGCGTGTTGCCGTACGTGGGCGTCATGTAGATGCCCGACTCTTCCGGCGGGCCGCCGAAGAGCTCCTCGACACAGAACTTGGTCCACTGTGGCGTGAACTCCGTGCCGCCGGAGAAGATGCCGGTGACACCGACTTCCGCCAAACTCGTGCCGCGTTCTTCGAGCTCTAGGCAGAGCGACTCGATCAGCTTCGGCGTGCCGAACATGCACTTCACGTCGTGCCCGGCGGTGAGGATCGTGATCGCCTGGTCGATGCAGTGCTTCTTGTACTCGTTGAGGTGGTCCATCCACCCCTTCTTGATGAGCTTGATGACCCACCGCGGATCGAGGTCGATACAGAACGAGATGCCGCCCCGGTGCTGGGCGAGGTGCTCCACCGCCAGCCGCAGCCGCCGCGGGCCGCTGGGGCCGAGCATCAACCAGTTGGCGCCCTGAGGGAAGTACTCGTCGGGCAGCGTGTCGCTGAACAGCGAGTAGTCCGTGCGGAAGTCCTCGATTGCGATGCGGCTCTTCGGCACGCCGGTGGTGCCGCCCGTTTCGAAGACGTACACCGGCTTGTCGGCTAGGCCCTTGGGGACCCAACGCCGCACCGGGCCCCCGCGGAGCCACTCGTCTTCAAACTCGGGGAACTTCTTGAGGTCGTCGTACGACTTCACCTCGGTGAGCGGGTCGAACTTCAGCTCGCCCTTCTTTTCGAGCCAGAAGGGGCAGCCGGTCGACTCGTGAAAGTGCCACTGCACCGTTTCCACGGCGTGGGCGTCGAGCTCGGCGCGGGCCGCGTCGGCGGCGGCTTGAACATCAGAAGCGATCGCGGTCGCGGTCATCTGGCGGCACAGTTCGAGGTAGGTGTGATGCCCGAACTCTAGAGCCACGGCAGAGCGCTGACAACTAACGCCGCGGGCCTAGCTCTGGCCGCCGACCGGCCGCTCGAAAATAAGCTCGAAGTGCCACGGGTCGCCGTACAACGAGAGGCCGGGAGCGAAGACCTGGACGAAACGCCAGCCCTCGGCGGCACGCTCCGCGATGATCTGGCGATAATCGCGCTCGGCGACTTTCGTCAGACTGAACGTTTTGCTGCGGAGCTTGACGCGAACGAAGTCGTACTCGTACCGCTGCTCGGGCACGCCGCTCAGGCCTCGCCGTCCGCATCGTCCGCCGCGGCCGGGCCACCGCCCAGCTGCGCGAGCGCCTGGATCACGCCGTTCAGGTGCGCCAATCGCGGACCGTACCGATCGACGAACTCGGTGAGCATGAAGTCGCCGTAGGCCATCTCCTCGTGCGTGTCGCCCACTTCCTCGGTCAGCCGCTGGAGGAAATCGACCTGCACCCCGCTGAGCGACTCGGCCGCCTCGCGGCAGTCGTCGGCCAGGGCGGGGTTCGCCTTCCGCCACTTGGCGAGCTCAGCGTTGCGTTGCCGGCGTTGGGCCGTCAGCAGCCCGACCATCTCCTCCAGCAGCTCGTTGGTCCGGTCTTGGGCCGAGAGGACCTCTCGCAGCAGGTCCGCCTGATCGGCTCCTTGGGGGGCCGTCGCTTTGGGGGCGGAGCTCGTGGTCACATCAACCTGCGAGAAGAGGGGGGCGAGGGAGGGCTTGTCCGGCATCAATGCTTCCTTCGTGGTACCCCGACGACGAGTCTTTCGTGCTTCGGGGTGGACTCTGGATTGACGGCGCCCACAGCCGGGCGTCGATAGTTTTGGGCGGGGGGATCGCCTCGTTTCGATAGCGAAGACGTGAAACTTGAGGCGACGCTCCTTCGCGGCGTTCGGCGGATCGACGACTGCCGGATAGCGGCGGTCGCCACACCTCACGCGACACGAAGGCTCCAGCATATCGTCCGCCTAGGGGCGGTTCCAGCTTCTGGCCCCACCGACTTTGGCGGCGGGACCCCGCCGCTGGCGCCGCTAGCCACACGCTACACCGGCTAAAGCGACCCTGCGGGCGGCGTCGATCTTCCGGGTAGCGCCCGATGCCCCGTGCACGCGGTCGGCTGGCGCCGCTCGACCCGATGACGCAGCTTGAGAGACCGCTTTTGACTCGCGAAGAAGCCGCCGACGCGCCGTGCTTCGGCTACCTGCTCGTTTCCGCCCACGCGGAGGGGGCCCTCGTCGGGGGCTGCCTGCTCGTTTGTCCGCGCGGACGTCCGATCGAGTTCCACTGCACGGAGGCGGTTACGCCGACCCGTGCCCAGCAGATTCTGTTCGGCGCGACCCTGCCGGCGTATCTCGCGGGCGAGGTGATCGGCGGCGCGCTGCTGCGAGCCGCGACGCGGCGGCCTGCCGTTCTGGTTGTCGAAGACCGTGCGTGCGTCGCGGCGGGCGTGGTCACGCAGACGCCGGTGGTCGTGGTCCGCGAGGGCGACCCCACGCCCGCCGAACTGGCCTCGCTCGCCGAGGCGATCGACGTTCGAGAACCTTTCACACGCGTTCGCGAGGCGATCGCCGAGACGCAGCGGTTCCAACCTCGGGTGATCGAAGATGCCGCCTGAGGTCGGGGTTCATCGTCCGTTCGATCGGTGCGGCGTCGTGCCCGAGATCGAAACACGCCGCGTCTCGCTGGGTGGCGCGTTAGCGTCCGTGCCTCCGGCCGTGGCGTCGATCGGGGCGCCGGCGGCAACGCCCAGCGTCACCAGCGTGCGTTTCGCCCAGCCGTCGGGGACGCCGCCTCGAGCAACGCCGAAGCCGGCGAGCCGGTCCGGCGATCGACGCCAAACGCGTTTGCGGCCGGCGCGGGAGACCGTCCGGCTGGAGGATCGGCTGGCGTGCCTGCTGCAGCCATCGCTCGAATCGCTGATGGCGACCGAGTCGTTGGCGATGCCGTTCGAGCCGTTCGGCTATCAGATGGACGGCGTCGGCTTCCTCGTCACGCGCCGCCGGGCGGTGGTCGCCGACGAGATGGGGCTCGGCAAGACCATGCAGGCGATCACCGCGTTGCGGCTGCTGGCTAGGCAAGGCGAGGCCGGCCGGGTGCTGCTGGTCTGCCCGAAGCCGCTCATCCCGAACTGGCGTCGCGAGCTGGCCACGTGGGCGCCCGAACTGAGCGTCGCGACCATCGCCGGGACGCCGGAGCGGCGTGCGTGGCTCTGGCGGCACGCGACATCGATCGTCCGCCTCGTCGGCTACGAAACGCTCGTGCGTGACGGTGAGTTGTCCCAGCTCGGTGAAAACCCCTACGACATCGTGGTGATCGACGAGGCGCAGCGGATCAAGAACCGCAGCGGGGCGGCGCACGCCGCGGTGTGCGCGCTGCCGCGGCGCCGCAGTTGGGCGCTCACCGGCACGCCGATCGAGAACTCGCTCGAGGACCTCGTCGGCCTGTTCGGCTTCGTGTCGCCCGGCGTGCTGCGGCCGGGGGTGACACGCCGCGACGCGTCTCGGGTGATCGGCGACTCGGTCATCCGCCGCACCAAGGAACGCGTGCTGACCGATCTGCCCCCGAAGTTGATACGCGACGAGACGATCGACCTGGCGCCCGCCCAACGCGAGGCCTACGAGCGGGCCGAGAAGGAGGGCGTTGTCCGGCTCGAAGGGCTGGACTCGACGCATGAGCTGACGCTCCAGCACGTGTTCCAACTCGTGCTGCGTCTGAAGCAGATCTGCAACTTCGATCCGGCCACCGGCGAGAGCGCCAAGGCCGAACGCTTGTGCGAGGAGCTAACCGAGTGCCGCGCAAGCGGCCGTAAGGCGATCGTCTTTAGCCAGTGGGTCGACACGCTCAATCGGCTGGAGACGCTCATCGGCGACGGCGTGTCGCGGTACGACGGCCGCATGAGCGTACGAGCACGCGAGGCGGAGCTCGTGCGGTTCCGGGAAGACGCCGCGTGCCACACGTTGCTCATGACCTACGGCGCCGGCAGCGTGGGGCTCAACCTTCAGTTCGCGCAGTACGTGTTCTTGTTCGATCGCTGGTGGAACCCGGCCGTCGAAGACCAGGCGATCAACCGTGCGCATCGCATCGGTGCTGCGGGGCCGGTGACGGTCACACGGATGGTATGCGCGGGAACGCTCGAGGAGCGGATCGACGCGATCCTGCAAGAGAAGCGCGAGCTCTTCAGCTCGGTCTTCCCCGGGGATACGAGCCCGACTTCGGCAGGGCTCTCGAAGGACGAGCTGCTCTCCGTGCTCCGCTCGCCCGCCGAACGACGGGGCGCGTGAGAAACCCTGCGGGTGACGCAGGCACGCCGGATCGGCGAAGCGGCTCCGATGGCGCCGCCGGCGCCCGGCACGCCGGAGGCGAATCGCCACGATCCTGCGTTGGTTCTACCGCCGGGCGCTGCTTGCGCGGGCAGGTTGGTGGTGGAGCGTGGCGCGGAGGCCGCGCTTGGCCCGACGCCTCGGAGGCGAGATCACGCGATGGACGCTCGACGCACGCTTGTTGCTCTCGCCAGCCTCGCCCTTGTCGGGGTGGCTGGCGCCAGCGAGGTTCGATTCTGGCAAGACCCCGTGGTGACCTACACCAACGGCATGCGTCTGCCATCGACCACGTCGCAGCGGAGCCACAACGTCTACTGGCAGTGCGACCCGGGCCACCGCGGCTATTGCGATGGCCGCATGTACGACCCGTGCCGCAACGAGGTGCGCACCGCGGGCGACCGCGTCGGCGTTGGCTACCGGCTCCCGTACGGCACGACGAACCCGTCCGTGCCGGTCGAGCGGCCGATGACCGGCGTTCACTCCCACGACGGTCTGGAGGTCGCTCAGGCGGAGCGGCTGGGAGAGATCCCGCTCGACGCCGACAACGCACCGCGGCTGGGCCTCGGGCCTGGGGGCGCCTCAGCGCCAACTGCGGTTGCGGCCCCCGCGGCGCCGGCGGGCAGCATGTGGCTGGACACGCTGCAGAACTTGGGCGAGCAGGTCATGCAGCAGGGCGAGACGGCCGCGGCGCTCGGCTTCTAACGGCCGCAGATCGCCAATCTCAGATTTCCACTGCACGCCGCTGCCACCGGTCGCCGATTCCCAGAGTGGGAGGGCGAAACACGGTTCGTGTTTTGCTTCAGGACAAAGGTCATGGCAGGGCGACGGATCGGCCTGCCATGACCTTTTGTTTTAGGAGATGTGGGGATGGCTCGGGTTTGAGTCAGTTCGCGGGCGAGGGTTCCTTACCTCGCTTCTAGCCACGCCGCCGGCCTCAGGATATGGGGGGATGGCGGGCTTGTGGGGCGTTCGGCCTCGGTCATCGGTGATCGCGCGTGTAGAACGCTTACGAGACGAGCGACACCGTCCTTCACGTCCATGAACACACGGTGAGCGTAGCCATCTCACCGCCGCCCCGAAGAGGCGACATCCCACCATCTCTCCGGCGTCAGGCAGACCGCCCAACAACGCCCATGAACCCGCAACCGGGCCCCACGCGCTGCGCGACCATCCCATTTCCTAGAGGGATTCCAGCAACGCCTCGGCCTGCGCCTTCTGCACGAAGATGCCTTGGTCCTTGTTGAGGGCCGACTCGAGCACCTTGCGGGCGTTCTCCTTGTCGTTGCCGGCGACGAGGATCTTGGCGAGCAAGAAGCTCCCGTCCGGGCTGAGCGACCCGCCCTGGATCGCGGCTCGCAACGCCTGCTGCGACCGCTCCGCCTGGCCGTTTTGCCGCAACGCCCAGGTGAGCGTCATGTTCACGTCCGGGTTGTTGTTGTGCAGCTGCGCGTTGACGTTGGCGAACTGCAGAGCGCGTGCTCGGTCGGCGGCCTCGGGCGATTCGATCAGCAGCTGCGCGAGCTGGTTCAGCGCGTCGCGGTTCGACGGCGCCAGACTTATCGCACGCATCAGGTACTGCTCGGCCGTGCTCATGTCGCTGTTCATGCGGGCGCTGACCCCGCTGAGCAGCCAGACGTTGAGCGAGTTCGGCGCTTGCTCGCGGGCGGTCTTGAGCACCGACGCCGCCTCGGTCATCTTGCCCGCCTTCACCAGGGCCTGCGCGTAGGCCACGAGCGTGGTCTCGTCGTTCGGCGATTCGTCGAACGCCCGCTTGAACGACTGCATCGCCTCGGATTCTTTGTCGAGGCGGCCGTACATCAGCGCTGCCGAGACGAAGGGACTGGGACCCTCGTCGTTGATCTCCTTCGCCTTGACGAAGGACTCGTAGCCCTCACGCGGGCGATCGAGCATGAAGAGCGTCTGGCCGAGCCGGTTGAGCGCGGCGGCGTCTTCCGGGTCTTGCTCGAGCCACTTCTGCAAGTCGGATTCGGCCTGCTCCCAGTTGCGGCGTCGCTGCGCGATCTCCGCCCGGCCGCGGTACGCGCGGATGATGAACCGCCGCTTCCGCTTCTTATTGACGTCGTAGCCCTCGATCAGCTGGGCCGCTTTGTCGAACAACGCTTCCGCCTCGATCGTGCGTGATCCGTTCAATGCGTCTTCGGCCAGCAGCAGGTAGGGCTCCGGGTCGTTCGCCGAGTCGTCCTGCACGGCCTGCTCTAGCGCGGGTCGCACGGCGTTGCCGTTGCCGGCGAGACCCTGCATCTTGGCCATCAGCACCCCGACGGGCGGAAGCTTCGGGTTCTTCTGCACGGCCCGCTCGAGGAACGTCCGGGCGCTGAGCTGATCGCGGTTGCTGAACCGCTTGATCGCCTCCGCCACGTCGCTGTACTTCGAGTTGTTGGGCGCGGACACGCTGTCGCCGATCAGGTTCTTGGGCGTCAGACTGCCGGACGACTGGGCGTGGGCGGTTGAAGTGACGAGAGACGCGGCTGCCACCACGGCGGCGGCTAGCAGGCGAGTCGGCGACGACAATCGGCTCATGGTTTCCTCGAGGACCTGGTCGTTAGACCGTTGTGGGGGGCGTTAGAGCTTGTCGGGGCCGCGGGGCACTGTCCGACGTAGCCCGTTATGTGAGAAGGACTTGCGACCGAAGCCGCACAAGTATAGGTCGTTGCGATGGCGGCCCGAGTTCCCCCCGGACCGCGAGGCGAGCATACCGCAATGCGGTCGGTGTCGCAGGCCCGTGGTACGGACGTTGCGTAGGGTGGCAGCAGGTTGACCCCGATGATCGTGCAAGGCGGCGCCTCGCGTGGCGTGCACGCACGGCCCGCGCCGACGTTGACCGGCTCCGCTACCGGCTATAAGCTCCTATCAGATAGACACTTACGTATTTGACGATCGTAGGGGCCAGCTTTCCCGCCGATGCGGCGTGCTTGACTCGCACGCGTCGCCTTCAGAGGGCTGCTCCGGAGGCTTCGTCAGACTGCCAGGCTGCCGTTACGGCAGCGCCTTGCCGACTCCCGTCAGGGCGGCCCGTGCCCGCGGCCGCCTAACCCCCCATCCCGCATCGACGACCATGGCCATTCTCGAACGCCTCTGGGAGATACTCGGAGCGCTCGCCAACGCGTTGCTCGGCAACTTCGAGCGCTCGATCACGGGGCTCTTTGGCTCGGCGAACGCTCGGTACATCAAGCGACAGCAGCCGCGGGTTGAGGCCATCAACGCGCTGGCCGGCAAGTACGAGGCGATGAGCGACGACGAGCTGCGCGAGCAGACCGCGTTGTTCCGCCAGCGGCTGGACGCCGGCGAGACGCTCGACGACCTGCTGGTGGAGGGCTTCGCCGTCTGCCGCGAGGCGGGCCGACGCTTCCTCAGCATGCGGCATTACGACGTGCAGCTGATCGGCGGCATGATACTGCACGACGGCAATATCGCGGAGATGGTCACCGGCGAAGGTAAGACGCTCACCGCCACGCTGCCCGCGTACCTCAACGCGTTGGCCGGCAGCGTCCACGTGGTGACGGTGAACGACTACCTGGCCCGCCGAGACATGGAGTGGATGGGCCCGCTGTTCACGAACCTCGGGCTGACCGTCGGCGCCATCTACGCCGGCATGGAGCCGGACGAACGCCAGCATTCGTACGCGTGCGACATCACCTACGGCACGAACAACGAGTTCGGCTTCGACTATCTGCGCGACAACATGCGTTTGGCGGCACGCGACGACGAACGCTTCCCGAAGCAGATGCAGCAGGCGCAGGGCAAGCTCGTCTACGCGATCGTCGACGAGGTGGACAACATCCTCATCGACGAGGCCCGCACGCCGCTCATCATCTCGGGGCCCGCGCAGGACGACATCAGCAAGTACCAGAAGGCGGACCGCGTGGCCCGCGGGCTGAAGCAGGGCGCCCACTTCGAGGTCAAGGAGAAAGAGCACACCGCGCACATGACCGAAGACGGCGTGCGCGAGGCGGAGAAGCTGGCCGGCGTCGAGAGCTTCTACACGGCCGGCAACATGCAGTGGCCGCACCTGATCGACAACTCGCTCAAGGCCCATCACCTCTACAAACGCGACGTGAACTACGTGGTTCAAGACGGCCGCGTGGTGATCGTCGACGAGCACACCGGTCGGCTGATGGAAGGCCGTCAGTGGTCCGACGGGCTGCATCAGGCGGTGGAGGCGAAGGAGGGCGTGCCGATCAAGCAAGAGAACCAGACGCTCGCCACGGTGACGCTGCAGAACTTCTTCAAGCTGTACGACAAGCTTAGTGGCATGACGGGCACGGCCCTCACCGAGGCCGGCGAGTTCTGGAGCATTTACAAGCTGGACGTCATCGGCGTGCCGACCAACCGCCCGATGCAACGGATCGAGCACACGGACGTCATCTACCGCACGGAGAAAGAGAAGTACGTCGCTATCGCCGACGAGATCGAGCGCCTTCAGAAGCACACGACCGTCGAGCTCAAGGGGGGCGAGTGGGTCGTCGGCCAGCTCACCCGCGAGACCGACACCGAAGTCGAGATCGAGCTGGAAGGGAAGAAGGAACGCAAGGCGATCCCGCGTGACAAGATCCGCGAGCTGCAGAAGCCGGGTCGGCCGATCCTGGTCGGAACGGTTTCTATCGAGAAGTCCGAGCGGCTCTCGCGGCTGCTGGAGCAACGCGGTATCAAGCACGAGCTGCTCAACGCCAAGCAGCACAAGCGCGAGGCAGAGATCGTCGCCCAGGCGGGCCGCAAGGGCGCCGTGACCATCGCCACCAACATGGCCGGCCGCGGCACGGACATCGTGCTGGGCGGCAACCCAGAGACGATGGCCTGGGCCCAGCTGCAAGAGAAGTACGAGTCGCGCCTCGACGTGCCCAACGAAGAGTGGGACACGCTCGTCGATAAGATCGAGCGTGAGTTCGATATGAAGCCGATGGGCGAAGCGATGAAGGCCATCGGTGGGCTCTACATCGTCGGCACCGAGCGGCACGAGGCCCGCCGCATCGACCTCCAGCTACGCGGCCGGTCGGGCCGACAGGGCGACCCCGGCTCGAGCCGATTTTACCTGTCGCTCGAAGACGATCTGATGCGGATCTTCGCCGGTGAGTGGGTGAAGGGCGTTCTCGCGCGGCTGGGCATGAAGGACGGCGAGGCCATCGAGTCATCGGTCGTGACCCGCCGCATCGAGGGCGCGCAGAAGAAGGTCGAGGAGCGCAACTTCGAGGTGCGTAAGAACCTGCTCGAGTACGACGAGGTGATGGACGAGCAGCGGAAGCGTGTCTACGGCTACCGCCAGCGGATCCTCGACGGCGTCAACTGTCGCGAGCTGTTGCTCGAGGCGATCCGCGAGCAGATCGACCAACGCCTCGACGTGCTGCTGGAGCCGCGCTACGGCGTGGAGACGTTCGCCGCCGCGGCGGGATCGACGCTCGGCGTGTCGCTCGACCCGCGTGACTACCGCAACATCGACTTCGCCGAGGCAGACCGGCTGGCGCACGACGAGGCGGAGCGGATGGCGGAGTCGCAGATCTTCGACGCCGTCGAAGAGAACCTGCCCGAAGACGACGAGACCGAGTGGAACTGGGGTGCGCTGGCCAAGTGGGCCAACGCCCGCTTCGGCCTAAACGCCCGCGACCGCGACCTCAAAAAGATCGGCCGCGACGGCATGTCGGAGCACCTGATCGCCAAGGCTCACGAGGCGATCGCAAAGATCGACCTGAGCGACGGCGACCGGTTCCTGGAGCCCGACTTCGGCCTCCGCACGGCCCTGGGCTATCTGCGAGACAAGTTCGGCGTGGAGATCACGCCCGAAGAGGTCGCCGACTTCGAGCCGCAGCAGGTGAAGCAGTTCGCCTACGAGCGAGCCGAGGCGGCGTACGACGCCCGCGAGGCGGAGTACCCGGTGCTGGCCGGCCTGTACCGCTTCGGCGGCAAGAAGCAGGCGCTCGACCGCGAGGGGCTCATCGACTGGGCGAGCCGGCGGTTCGGCGTCGAGCTATCGCTCGAGGAGTTCAAGAGCAAGCAACGCGAAGAGATCCGCCAGACGCTGATCGACCACAGCAAGGCCGCGAACGCCAAGGCGGCGAACGTCGCGGCCGAGGCGGCCGAACGCGTCGACAAGCTGTTCGCCGGCGACGCGGGCGACGCCGGGGCGAGCGCGACGCTCGGCTCGGTGACGGGCATGAACGGCAAGCTCGACGACCTCGCCGCTTGGATCCACGGCGCGACGGGCGCCGAGCTCACGACCGACGAGCTGAAGCGGCTCGATCACGAGGCCGCGCTCCGCAAGGTGTCGCAGGCGGTCGAAGACCGTTACCGCCCCGAGATGCGTCGCATGGAGCGGCAGCTGCTGCTGCAGATCCTCGACCAGGGGTGGAAAGAGCACCTGCTGGCGATGGACCACCTGCGCAGCAGCATCGGCCTGCGGGGCTACGCCCAGGTCGACCCGAAAGTGGAGTATAAGCGCGAGGGCATGCGGATGTTCGACCGCATGTGGGACTCGGTCGGCGCGTACGTGACGGACCTCGTGTTCCGCATGGAGCAGCTGGACGAGCAGTTCGTCGGCAGCACGTGGGCCGACGCCCAAGCCAAGCACGAGTCAGCTCCCTCGGGCATCCAGGCCGAGCAAGAGAAGGCGATCGAGAGCACGGACCAGCCGACCGATCGCAAGCCGGAGCCGATCCGCAACCGCGACGAGAAGGTCGGCCGCAACGACCCGTGCCCGTGCGGCAGCGGCAAGAAGTACAAGAACTGCTGCCTCCGGGCGGGCTCCGCCGTTTAAGAGCAGGGAACCACGGATGGACACGGATAAACACGGATGGGGCATTCGCGGGGCGACACGGGTCTCGCTGGCGGGCGTGTTCTGGGGGGGCAGCTTGCTTGCGTTGGTGTTGGCTTTGGCGGCCAACAACGCGATGCTTCACTTAGAGCTCGGGCGACTCGACACGCGGCTGGCTGATCTCGAGGCTCAGCGGCTGATCGGGCCCTTCGATGTCAAGCTTTCGAGTGTCGGCGTACCGCTCGACGTCGATCGCGCGATGCAGATGAACTCCTCCAACGTCGTGCGATGACCTTGGGCACGCCGAAGCCGATCGGCCCCACCGAACCGCATCCGCGTTTATCCGTGTTCATCTGTGGCTCCTAAATCAGCCCCGGGAAAGGATTCCCCATGCCGCGATCGCCGTCGGTAACGCTGTCGCCCGCGCTGCCGCGAAGCCTCGTTTGGCTGCTGAACGTCGCGTACGCCTGCGCGTTGCTCGTGGCGTCGCCGTGGATCGCCTGGCAGGCGTGGCGGACCGGCAAGTACCGCGACGGATGGGCGGCCAAGCTGCGTGGCCACGCCCCACGGCGTGAGGGGGAACGGTTCTGCGTGTGGCTGCACGCGGTGAGCGTCGGCGAGGTGAACCTGCTCGGTGTGCTGATCGCCGAGCTGCGCGAGCGCCACCCCGATTGGGAGTTGTGCGTTTCGACCACCACCAAGACCGGTCACGAACTGGCGACCAAGAAGTACGCCGCCGAGCACACGGTCTTCTACTGCCCGCTGGACTTCACGTGGGCGACCGACGAGGCAATGCGTCGCGTCCGGCCCGACCTGCTGCTGCTGGCCGAGCTGGAGCTGTGGCCCAACCTGATCGCCGCGGCCAAGCGACACGGCGCCCGGGTAGCAATCGTCAACGGCCGATTGAGCGACGGCAGCCTGCGCGGCTACCGCCGGCTGCGGCCGCTGGTGCGGCGCGTGCTGGCGATGGTCGATCGTGTCGCCGCACAGGATGACGCCACGGCGGGTCGATTCATCGAACTCGGCGCACCGCCAGAGCGTGTGGCCGTGACCGGCTCCCTCAAGTACGACGGCGCCCCGATCGACCGCGAGAATCCGAAGACCGTCGCGCTGCGCGACCTTACGGGCTGGACCGCCGAGCACACGGTGTGGCTCGTCGGCAGCACGCAGGCCCCCGAGGAGGCGGTCTGCCTGGAGGTGTTCCAAGAGTTGGCCGAGGAGCACCCGAACCTGCGCCTGATCCTGGTGCCGCGGCACCCCGAGCGTTTCGACGAAGTGGCCGACCTGCTCCGCGCGAGCGGCGTGCCCTACGCAAGACGCAGCCGAACGAACTCCGCCTTCGCCCTTCCGCCCTCCGCATTCCTGGTCGATACCGTCGGCGAGCTTTCCGCCTGGTGGGGCGTGGCGGACATCGGCTTCGTCGGCGGCAGCTTCGGCGACCGGGGCGGGCAGAACATGATCGAGCCGGCCGCGTACGGCGTGGCGACGTGCTTCGGGCCCAACACCCGCAACTTCCGCGACATCGTCGCCACGCTCACGGCGGCCGACGGGGCCCGCGTGGTGCGTGACGCGGCCGAGCTGGAGACGTTCGTCACGAGCTGCTTGGAGATGCCCGCCGCGGCGGGAGAGCTGGGCCGGCGGGGCAGGGCGGTGGTGCTCTCGCAGCTGGGCGCCACGGCAAGGACGGTGGACCTGATCGGCGAGCTCGTGGGCGCCGACGAGGCGCAGGACCGTGCGGCGGCGACTCGCGCGGCGTGAACGCGTTGACCTTGGGGTGATCGAGGCAGCCAAACCCCTCACGCCCCAAGCCGCTTTCCACCTCCTCACCCCTCGACGCACTCGTGGTTCTGGATGTGATCCGGGCAGTAGCAGCACTGGCCGGCGCATTTCGAGCAGTAGCGGAACCGTGTGCGGGGCGCCATCTCGCTGGTCAGGCCGCACACGCGGCACTCGTGCACAACGGCGGCCTGGGCGTGCTGCACCTTCTGCTGAAATGCCCGCTTGCGCTTCGCGTGCTTGAAGGCCGTGAAGGCCTTCGGGCCGAAGAACAGGAAGAAGTTGGCGACCGCCGCCAAGATCGTCAGCCGCGTCGCCAGGGTTCCCGCGTAAATCTGGAAGGCGTAGAGCGCCCACGTGAGCGCGGCCAGGTAGCGGGCCTTCACCGGCAGGATGAAGTAGATCCGGATCACCGCGTCGGGCACGAGCGCCGCGAACGCCAGGAAGACGCTCGTCTGCACGTACGAGCCGGAGGCCGGCCATTCGGGCGCCACGAAGGCTGCCGCCGCCGTCAGCAGAAACCCGAGCGCCAGGTAGACGTTGTAGCGGAACGATCCCCAGATCGATTCGACGGTCGACCCGAAGTAGTAGAACGCGAACAGGTAGATGAGCAGCCACAGCGGCGACATCAGCGGCGGCACGGCCGGGTAGAACAGCAGCCGCCAGACCTCGCCCTCCATCACCCGCGCGGGGATGAGCTGCACCCGCTCGATCAGCCCTTGGCCACCTGGGCCCTGGGCCGCCAGGTACAAGAACGCCTGCGCCGACACGATCACCAGCGTGACGTTCGGCACGGCGTAGCGGCCGAACCGCCGTTCTAGCCGATCGAGCAGCTTCATTCGCGGCCCCGCCCGGAGATCGACGCGTGGCGGCTCAAGCGGCGTCGGCCGGGTCGACCGAGCCGAGCAGCTTCGTAGTCACGTAGAACAACGCGGCCACGCTCAACCACATCGCCGGGTAGGCCAGCATCACCAAGCCGTTCATCTTCCAGAAGGCGACCGCGCACCAGAGTACGAAGAGGATCGGCAGCGAGACCTTGATGCTGGGGAGCATGGCGGCGGAGCGGGACGCGGTGGGAGGGGGGTATCAACTGCTCGAAGCGTAGCCCGCGTCTCTGCCGGGGAAAAGCCGTATCGGCCCAAGCCCCTGTGGCGGGACAACGCAAGCCGCTGGGCGGATAACGCACGCCGCGGAGCGGGCTCGCCGACCGCTCGACCCTAACCCACCCGCGGCGGCGGCCTACAATCTGAGCCTATGGCTATCATCCAGATCCGCGACCTCCGCAAGTCGTACCGCGTCTACCAGAAGAAGGAGGGGCTCGGGGCGTCGATCCGCGGCCTGTTCCATCGCGAGTACCGTGAGGTGCACGCGGTGAAGGGGATCGACCTGACCGTCGACGAGGGCGAATTCGTCGCGTTCCTGGGGCCCAACGGCGCCGGCAAGACGACCACGCTCAAGCTGCTGTCGGGGGTCATCAGCCCCACGTCGGGCGAGGCGTCGGTCATGGGCTTTGTTCCCTGGGAGCGGGCCAACGAGTACCGCCGGCGGTTCGCCCTGGTGATGGGCCAAAAGAACCAGCTGTGGTGGGACTTGCCCGCGGCCGAGTCTTTTCGCCTGCACCAGCAGATCTACCGCCTGCCGCCCGAGCGGTTCGACAAGACCCGCGACGGCCTGACGGACTTGCTGGACGTCGGCGGGCTGCTCAACCAGCCGGTGCGCGAGCTTTCGCTCGGCGAGCGGATGAAAATGGAGCTGATCGCCGCGTTGCTGCACGAGCCGGAGGTGCTGTTCCTCGACGAGCCGACGATCGGCCTCGACGTCATCGCGCAGCACAATATCCAGCAGTTCCTCAAGGAGTATCAGACCGAGCGGAACACCACGATCTTGCTGACGAGCCACTACATGAAGGACATCGCCGCGCTCTGCCGGCGGGTGGTGATCATCGCTCAGGGCCGGCTGATGTACGACGGCTCGCTCGCGGGGATCGTCGACCGATTCAGCGGCCACAAGGTGCTCACGCTGCAGTTCGCCGACGACCACATGCCGTCGGACCTCGCCCGCTTCGGCGACGTGCTGAAGGTCGAGCCGCCGAAGGTGAGCATCAAGGTCGAGCGGGACGGCATCGCCGGCGTGCTCGCCAGCGTGCTGGGCACGTACACGGTGGCGGACGTCAGCGTGGAAGACCCACCGCTGGAGGAGGTCATCGCCGAGATGTTCGCCACCGCGGAGGATGTGTCCGAGTCGAGCGACCTGTTGTCGCCCGTAGCAGCCACGTAAACGGCCCCATAGCGATTCGGTCGCAGCCGCCGGCGGCAGCCGGAGGACCGCCCCGAGCGTTTCTGCACCACGCACCCGCTTCACACGCATTTCCGCCGGCTGCCGCCGGCGGCTGAGTCTCACGATGAGCAACGCTTCTATCGCCGCCGCCGCGACGCCCACGGGTTGGTCCGCTTGGTGGACGATCTTCCGCACGTGCATCGAGGAACGCCTCGTGTACCGGGGCGACTTCGCGCTCGGCACGCTCATGCGGTTCCTGCCGATCATCACGCAGGTGTTCCTCTGGACGGCGGTGTTCGCCGCGGCCAACACCGCCGACGGGCAGATCCGCGGCTACAGCCGCAACGACGTCGTGGCGTACTACCTGCTGACGATGCTGGGCCGGGCGTTCAGCAGCATGCCGGGGCTGGCGTCGGGCATCGCGGGGCAGATCCGCTCGGGCGAGATCAAGAAGTTCATGATCCAGCCGATCGACCTGATCGGCTTCTTCCTGGCGGCGCGGCTGGCCCACAAGCTGGTGTACTACGCGATGGCCGCCGGGCCGTTCGCGTTGGTGTTCTGGCTGTGCGGCGACTACTTCCCCGACTGGCCCGACACGCAGCGGTTCGTCGCCTTCTTGTGCGCGCTGGTGATGGGCTTCGCGCTGGGGTTCTTCCTCGAGGCGACGCTCGGCATGATCGGCTTCTGGTTCCTGGAAGTCAGCTCGCTGCTGTTCGTTTACATGCTGTTCAACTTCTTCTTCAGCGGGCACATGTTCCCGCTGGAGTTTCTGACGGAGTCGCTGCCCGGGCCGCTGGCGGCCCTCCTGCGGTACCAGCCGCTGCAGTACCTGGCGTACTTCCCCGCGGCTACCTATCTGGGCAAGCTCGAGGCCGCGGAGATCACCGAGCACCTGATCGCCCAGGCGTGCTGGGTGGTGTTCTTCGTCGTCGCGTGCCGCTGGAGCATGCGAGCCGGCATGAAGCGATACAGCGGGTACGGCGGCTGACGCCGCCAATGCGGAATGGCGAAGGCGGAATGCGGAATGATAAGGGCGACCGTTACGAGCGAGGTTCTTGATGAAGTCTGATTCCGCAATCCGCAATCCGAATTCCGCATTCCGTTATCCGCGGCTGTTCCTCACGTTCGCCCGCAACAGCCTGATCCGGGACATGTCGTTCCGGTCGAACTTCCTCATCGAGCTGGTCACCGGCTCGGTGTGGGTGTTCATGAACCTGGGCTTCTACCTGCTGATCTACCAGTTCACCGACTCGATCGCCGGGTGGGAGAAGTGGGAGTTCTTCGTGTTCATCGCCACGTCGATGCTGGTGAACAGCACCGTGCAGGCGGTGTTCATGCCGAACATGCAGGAGCTGAGCGAGCTCGTGCGGACCGGCGGGCTCGACTTCGCGTTGCTCAAGCCGATCGACACGCAGTTCCTGCTCTCGCTGCGGCGGATCAGCTGGTCCAGCGGCGGCAATTTCTTGGTGGCGATCGTGCTGCTGGTGATCTCGCTCACGCAGCTGCCGGGGCAGCCGACCGCCGTGGGGGCCGTGCTGTACCCCATCTACTTGGTCGCCGGGGTGCTGCTGCTGTACAGCGTGATGATGACCCTGGCGGCCACCAGCATCTGGCTCGGACGGAACCAGTCGCTGTACGACTTCTGGTTCTACATCACGAGCTTCTCGCGGTACCCGATGGAGATCTACAGCCGCTCACCGCTGGGCGACGGGCTGCGGATGGCGTTCACGTACCTGATCCCCATCCTGGTGGTGATCAACGTGCCGGCGCAATTGATGGCCAAGCCGCTGTCGAGCGGCGGCGCTGTGCTGGCCGGTTACGCCGTCGTCGCGACGATCGGCGGCTTGGTGTTCAGCCGCTGGCTCTTCAAGAAGGCGCTCGAGAGCTACCGCTCGGCGAGTTCTTAAGAAGGTCTCGCACAGAGTCGCAGAGGAGACACTACTTGCCATTTCCAGTCGCAGTCGAGCACGTGCACCGAGCCGAAGAGGAGCTTGGATCGAAGTTCCCCGCGTCGTACGTAGTTCGTATGTGCAGGCAGAACGGTGGGACCTTGGAAGCCGCTGATGATTGTTGGTATCTGTTCCCCATCTTCGACGACAGCGATAAGCAGCGTCTTCGTCGAACTTGTAACGATGTGGTTCGCGAGACCGCCTTAGCGAAAGAGTGGGCTGGCTTCCCCGAAGGCGCGGTCGCGATTGGCAGTAACGGAACGGGCGACAAGCTCGTGTTGGTTCGCGATCCGAGCGATCCAGCGCTACTTGAGCACGCTGTGTATTGGTGGGACCATGAAACCGACAAGCTCATCCAAGTAGGTGATGACTTCGCTGATCTAGCTGACGCCTAGCCCACGAACCACAGAGCGACTCTGCGTGCGGCCCTAAGCCGTCAGCTGTCGCAGCTCGCGCGGCAGCGGGAACGAAACGCTCTCTTCGCGCACCAGTCGGGGCTCGACGACCGCGTCGTACGTCTCTTGCAGCTGGTTGAGCACCGCTTCGACCACGGTCTCCGGAGCGCTTGCGCCGGCCGTGACGAGCACCGTCTCGACTCCCTCGAACCACGCTTCTTGCAAGTCCTCGGCCCCGTCGATCAGGTATGCCGGGATGCCGCGTTCCTTGGAGAGCTCCGCTAGGCGTTGGCTGTTCGAACTGTTCTGGCTGCCGAGTACGAGCGTCAGGTCGGCCTCGTCCGAGAGCAATGAAACGGCCTCCTGGCGGTTCTGCGTCGCGTAGCAGATATCGGCCTTCGCCGGGCCGATGATTCGCGGGAATCGCTCCTTGAGCCGGGCAATGATGCGGCTCGTGTCGTCCACGCTGAGCGTAGTCTGCGTCAGGTACGCGAGGTTCGCCGGATCGTTGACCTCGAGCGCGTCGACGTCGTCGGGTGACTCGACGAGGACGATCGCCTCGGGCGCTTCGCCCATGGTGCCGATCACCTCGTCGTGCCCCTCATGGCCAATCAGCACGATGGTGCGGCCCTCTTTAGCGTACTTCACCGCCTCCAGGTGCACCTTGGTCACCAGCGGGCAGGTGGCGTCGATGGCTCGCAGCTTCCGCTCCTTGGCCTGCTGGCGGATCTCCGGCGACACGCCGTGTGCTGAGAACAACAGCGTCGAACCCTCGGGCGCCTCGTCGATCGCGTCGACGAACGTGACACCCTTCGACTCGAAGTACCGCACCACGTACTGGTTGTGGACGATCTCGTGGTAGACGTAGATCGGGGCCTCGAACTCTTTCAGCGCGAGCTCGAGCGACTCGATCGCCATATTTACCCCGGCGCAGAACCCACGCGGGCTGGCGAGCAGGACCTTCATCGGCGGCGTGGGCGTAGGGTTCGCGGACGTCGGGGACGCGGGCATCGGCTGGCGGCTGGGGGGCTTGAGCGATTGGTGTCTGGTGACAGCAACCGGATTCTAAGCCCCCGTCGCAACGCCGGCACTGGGCGCCGCCGGAACCAAGCGGATCGGGGCCCTAGCGACGCCCCGCGTGGCGGGCCCGCTGCGGGAATCGCTCCCAGTGAGCTTCGACAAACTCGTCCAGCCGCTCGGCGTTCTCGGCGTGCAGCCGCTGGAAGCCTTCGGCGGGCAGCCGGATCGGCTGAAAGTAGCTGGCGATATCGACGACGAAGACGCTGTCGGTGGTGGCGTCGCTGGGCACGGCGGGGCTCCTCTCTCCGTTCGGCCCCCGTTCGACAGGGCGAACGACGCGGACCTGGGTGGCGGGGGATCCGGCGGGGGAGTCGCCCGTGCGGGTGAGACCGGTCGGATCGGGTGCTTGCATTACGGAGGACACGCGGCCCCGGTTCGGGTTCGCCGCGAGACAGGCCGCGGGTTTCTCGGCCCTGCGGGCGCAGGAGTGGCTCAATGAGGCCTCGCCGCGACACGCCGCCCCAAGCCGACGTTGCCGCCCGTCAACACGCCGGCGTATCATTCCCCCTGTGCGGCAAAGTGCCCGCCAATGGGACGATCGGCCCGCCGCCCAATTCGTTGCAGGGCCGGCCGATCGTGGGTCGATGCAACGAATGACTCATCGCGAAGGTCATCGGACAAGCCTCTCAAGCGGGGGCCCGCCGACGACCTGTCACAAGGAGGCGCGAGGTCGCTCGGCTGGAACCGCGAAGGCGCCAGCATCTGCACGGGCGACGGGTACGACGGATCGCACCCGGAAGAGTCGCGGCGCGTTGCCTGCCGGCACGCCCCACCGACGACGATCCGTCACCGAGACCCATTCGCACGACCTAAGACACAGCCGGCCCGCGAGAGTGGCGCCCGCGTGATCGCGCTCCGAGGAGAGAGTCCCCCCACTATGCAGATTTACGGCCCCAACCAGGCACACGGCCCGCAGTCCCTCAGCGGCCCGCATTTCCGCAAGAACACGGCCACCGGCCCTGCGCCGACCCAGCAGGCAGACCAGGTGGATATCTCGCCCGCCGCGGCGGAGGCGGCTCAGCTGGCCGAGGCCGCCGAGGCCCGCGCCGCGGAGAAGGCCTCACAGCCGATCCGCACCGACCTGGTGAACCAGCTCCGCACGCAGATTGCCGGCGGCACGTACGACACGGCCGAGCGGATGGACGCCGCCCTCGATCGCTTGCTCGACGAGCTCGGCTAGTCCCGGGGGTTTTTTGAACCGCTAGGACGGCCAAACCGCCAAACCGCCAAGACGCCAAGACGCCCAGAACGCCAAGACGCCCAGAACGCCACGCTCGCCAAGGCCCTTCTTGGGCGGGCCGTGGCGTTCTGGGCGTCTTGGCGGTTTCTGTCTCGTTGTGAGCCGAAGAGCGGCCGCTTATCATCGAGACGCACGCCACCTCGGTACCCGTCCTCGCCATGATCCAAGACTCCGCACCAACGAACCCCCTCGGCCCCACACCGTTGGGCCACGTGCGGGTCTCGATGACGCCGCAGCAGCGGTTCGAGGAGTACCTGCAGAGCAAGGGGAAGCGGACCACGCAGCAGCGGCGGGCGTTGATCGACCACGTGTTCGCTCGGCACTCGCACTTCGACGCGGACGAGCTGATCGAGCAGCTCAACCACAAGGCCGACCGCCAGGGCGCCGCGGGCGGCGCCGCGACCGTCAGCCGGGCGACCGTGTACCGCTCGCTCGATGAGCTGGTCGAGGCGGGGCTGCTACGCAAGATGACCCTCGGCGGTCGCAGCGTGTACGAGCACGACTACGGCTACCCTCAGCACGATCACCTGCACTGCGAGGAGTGCGATCAGCTGGTGGAGTTTCGCAGCGACAAGATGGACGAGCTCTGCCAGCAGATGGCCGACGAGCACGGCTTTCGCCTAACCGGCGGCCGCCGCCTGATCCTGACGGGTGTCTGCCCCGAGTGCGCCGCGAAACGCCACCGCCGCCGCTCGCCGCTGGACCTGATCTGACGCTCGGCGTGACCGTTTACCAGGACGGGAAAGTGTCACGCAGAGACGCAAAGACGCAGAGGGAGCTGCCGCTCCGGCGTCGGGTCGGCCATTTCGTGATTCCCCACCGGGGCGGTTCGCGTTCTGTCACACCGCGTACCGCGATCGGCGTGGCCATTCACCTGAGCGTTAGCCTCACTCTGCGCCTTTACGCCTCTGCGTGATTCTTAAAGTGTCGGTTGGTTGCAGATCGCTCAGCCTCGTTGCTCCGCGACGATCTCGCCGTCTTCCATTCCGCACTCGACGAAGCCGAAGCGAGCGTACAGCCGCTTGGCCACCTCGTTCTCAGGCTCGTAGCAGATGATGAGGCGGGCGGTTGGGAATCGCTCGCGGGCCTCTTCCATCACGAGGCGGAGCGCCTCGGAGCCGATGCCCTCGCGTTGATAGCCCGCGCCGACCATCAGTCGGGTGATGCAGCAGTCGGCGCCGTCTTTCTCGGGGCGGTACATCGCGAAGCCGACCGGCTCATCGTCGCGATAGATCGCTCGAGGGACGCACTCGGTCACGTACTTCGCCTGGGCGAGCGAGCAACAGTTGGTCGCAACGAACATCTGCTGGTCTGGGTGGACCTTGAGCTTCAACACCGCCAGGTAATTGTCGCGGGTGACGTCTTCCAGCCGGATGCTCATGGCGGTTCGGTGGGTTAAACGTGGAGCTCTTCGGATTCCGGCGGCTTGTCGGCGTAACGGCCGCGGATCGGCTCGACGACCTCCTCCAGGAACTCGTCCACCTGCTCCGGCGCCCGGCCGACCAGCTGCGCCGGGTCGGCGACGGCGTCCAGGTCGACCGCGGCGAAGGCGTCGTCGGCCCGCAAGCGATCGAGCAGGTCGTTGTCGCCGCCCTGTTGTTTGACCACGGCGCCGGCCGCCTGGCTGTGCTGGCGGATCCGCTCGTGCAGATCCTGGCGGTCGCCGCCCGCTTTGACCGCCTCCATGAGCACGTTCTCGGTGATCATGAACGGCAGCTCGGCAGCCAGGTTTTTGGCGACAACCTCCGGGTAGACCACCAGGCCCCGGGCCACGTTCGCGTAGATGACGAGGATCGCGTCGACGCCCAAGAACGCCTGCGGCAGCGACAGCCGACGATTGGCCGAGTCGTCGAGCGTTCGTTCCATCCACTGCGTGGCGTGCGTGGCGGCGCCGTTCTGGGCGAGGCTCATCACGAACCGGGCGAGCCCGCCGATCCGCTCGCTCCGCATGGGGTTCCGCTTGTACGGCATCGCCGACGAGCCGATCTGGCTCTTCTCGAACGGCTCCTCGACCTCCTTCCGCATGGCGAGAATACGCAGGTCGGTCGTCGCCTTGTGCGCACTGGCGGCGACGCCGGCTAGGCAGTCGAGCACCTGGGCGTCGACCTTCCGTGGGTAGGTTTGGCCGGTGACGGCGTAGGTGGCGTCGAAGCCGACCTTGGCGGCGACGCGTCGTTCCAGCTCGCGGACCTTGGCGTGATCGCCCTTGAACAGCGCGAGGAAGCTCGCCTGCGTGCCGGTGGTGCCCTTGGTGCTGCGGGCCCGCAGGCACGCAAGCCGATGCTCGATCTCCGTGAGGTCGAGCGCTAGGTCGTAGCACCACAGCGTGGCCCGCTTGCCGACCGTGGTCGGCTGCGCGGGCTGCAGGTGAGTGAACCCGAGGGTCGGCAGGTCGCGATGCTCGGCGATAAACCGGCCCAACGCGTCGATCACCTCGGCCAGCCGACGGGCAACCAGCCCGAGCGCCTCGCGCGTGAGCACGAGGTCCGCGTTGTCGACGACGAAGTTGCTGGTCGCCCCGAGGTGGATGATCGGCTTGGCGGCGGGGCAGGCGTCGCTGTACGTGTGGACGTGGGCCATCACGTCGTGCCGCAGTCGCTTCTCGTGCTCGGCCGCCGCGGCGAAGTCGATGTCGTCGACCTTGGCCCGCATCTCGGCGAGCTGCGTCTCGGAGATCGGCAGCCCGAGCTCCGCCTCTGCCTCGGCGAGCGCCACCCACAGCCGGCGCCAGGTGGAGAACTTACGCTGGGCGCCCCACAGCGACGCCATCGCGCGCGAGGCGTAGCGGCTGATGAGCGGGTTGTCGTAGACGTCGGGCATGGAGGGAGAGGGGGGCGCTGGTTGGGGAGGCGCTGGGCGCTCGTGCATCGCTGGCGGGCCTACGCGGCGTCGCTACCGCCGTCAGCAAGCGAGCAAGTTACAAGCGACGAGCGACCAGCGCCTAGCAACGGCTTGGCGCCCCGCCGCTCTAGCGACGCAGCACCACGCCGCTGATCGTCCAGCCGTCTTTCTCCGTGCGGGCCGAACGGGCCGACGGGCCGAAGTACTTCTGCACTTCCGCGAAGGGCGGCAGCTGCGAGCCGTCGATCCGCTGGTCGCGGACGGCGCCGACGTCGCGATCCTCGTCGCTCGTGAGTAGACGGTTCAGGAACCGTCCGAAGAACGACTGCGACTCCGGCATCTTGCCCTGCCGCACGAGTTCGTAAACGCTGCCGAGGGTCTGGTCGGTGCGGCTGAACGTCCAAGCGGATCGGGCGCTGGGGGCGATCGCCTTCAGCTCGCGCTGAGCGATCGCCAGGTCGACGGACCCCTGCAACGCCGAGCCTTCTTGGACGCCGAACAACGCCTGCTTGAGGAACTCCACGTCGGACCCCACCACGAGTTGGTCGTCGTGCAGGCAGACCGCGGCGCGGCGGAAGACGCGTTCCTCCCGCTGCTTCGCCTCGAGCTCCGCGTCGAGCGGCAGCAGGCCGTCCAGCTCGATCTCGCCGTTGAGCTCCTCCTCCGGCACGATCTCCCAGTACGGCACGCCGTCGATCGCCTTCAGCTCGGCGCCGTCGTTGGTCATCCACTTCCGCAACGGCTCCTCGATCGCCTGGGCGTCGGTCACCTCGAACACCATCAAGTAACGCTCGCTCTCGGGCGTGATCGGCTGCGTGTAGTCGGTCATCACGACGATACGGTCGCCGAGGTTCGCGACGATGTCGTTCCGCAGATTGATCTTCGGTCCGTAGGGGTCGTTCTCGAAGTACTCCATCGTGGTCTCGAACGCGTTGTCGTACCCGGCCAATGCGCTGAACAGCGAGCCGACGTGGTCGAACAGGTTCACCAAGTCGAGACGCACGGTCTTGTAGCTGGCCAGCTTGTCCGGCGCCCACGGCTCGACGTCTAGCTGAGCGGTGTTGGGCATCTCGAACATCTGGAGCGAGCCGTCGTACCGCTCGGCCGCTGTACCGCCGGTCGCGCCCGGCTTGGGCGGCGCGAAGATTGACGTGTGATGCACGAAGTCGCGGCGCGAGTCTGCGGCCACCGTGATCACGCCGCCGGCGCCCCGCACGCCGTCGAACCCCTGCTCGCGGAGCAGCGTGATCCGGTCCTTCTTGTCGGGCAACGCGTCGGCCGGCTCGAGTGAGCGAATGGCCGTGTCGTAACCGAACGGGTCTAGGTACCAGACGATCGTCTCGCTGGCGCCTCGCGCCGCGTTGCGGGCGTTGCGCCGGGTCGCCTTGTACGCGGGTGAGCCGGCGAGCTGCTGCGGCGTGGCCACGCGTTGCTCGATGCGGCTGAGCAGCAGCTTGGCGGTGGCTTCGCTGTCGGCGGCGAGCACGCACCCTCGTTCGTGAAAGCAGGCGACGGTCCGCGTCCGTTTGTCGTCATCGCCCTCCGACGGCGGGACCGTGTAGACGGTGATCGTCGCCCCCTCGGCAGAAACGCGGCTGCCGCCACGCTCCAGCAGCCGGGCATCGATTCGCGCGAGGAGTTCGTCCGCCTGCTTGTCGCGGCCGGTGGCGTCGACGAGCGCCACCACGGCGGCCCGCTCGCGATCGGCCGCCACGCCCAGCATCGCAACCGCCGCCTGGCCCGACGCGGCGTCGTTGAAGTCCTTCATGGTTACGCCCAGGCGCCCTTCCAGGCCGCCCAGTTTCTTCTCCAGGCGATCGCCCAGCTGATCGAAGAAAGCGTCCAGCTTCGGGTCGGCGGTCAGCTCGCCCAGCTGGGTTTTGTTGTACCGCGCGCGGAAGTCCGGCACGCTTCGCAGCCAGAGCAGGCCGACCGTGTCGGGCGGCAGCAGCGTGTCGGCGGCCGGGATCGCCGCGGGCGCGAGCGGGCCCAAGGCCAACAGCCCCGCGACCATCAGCGGAGCAAACAGCGTACGCAACGAGTCGGACATCTTCGGTGGCGGCTCCGTGCAGGCCTTCGTGTCGTGCGGTCCGTCACGCCCGTAGCGGGCAGTGGGAAGCGGGCGCCCGGTAAGCTGGGCCCGGTAGTCTGGGCAGGGGGCGGATGATACCAGAACCCCCGCACCGCCTGGAGAGCCAAGTGACAGCACGACGGATCGCTCGGCCGGCGACGGCTTGCGGCTAGCCGAGCACGTCGCGACGCCGCTCCAGGTAGTCCCACACGACGTAGCGATCCAGATCGTGGCCGGCGGTGAAGAAAACGCGGCCCCGGGTGGACTCGGCCAGCCGGTAGGCAAAGCGGACGTCTTCCTCCGTTTGGGACCAGCTCGGCAGCAAGAAGAGATTGATCGTGATCCCCTCGCGGTGGCACAGCAGGCCCTCGCGGAGCGTGGCCGACTCGGTCCGCGGGTCGGGCGGGTACAGCAGGTAGAGCGTTTCGCCCTCGAAGTGCGCGGTCGGCAGGCCATCGGTAATGAGCACGATCTGGCGGTTCGGCGTGTCTTGCACGCTCAGCTGCCGGCGGGCCAGCGACAGCCCGTGCTGCAGGTTGGTGAAGTGCGGCGGCACCTGCTGCTCGGAGATGTCGTCGCGGCTCATGTCGGCCCGGAGCTGCACCACCGGGTTGGTGATCGTGACCGGCTTGGGCATCAGGTTGATCAGCTTCCCCGGCTCCACCGGCTTCGCGAAGCTGTAGCTCTCGATGAACGACAAGAAGTCTCCCGGGTATTCGCTCCGCAGCAGCCCCTGCAGCGCGAGCGCCATCCGTTTCACGTTCATGTACTGGCCGTCGTAGCGCATCGAGCCGGACATATCCATGACGACCGTCGTGGCCGCCTTGGGCGTGTTGCGTGTCTTGTGAACGACGATGTCGTCCGAACGAAGACGCAGCGGGCGCGGCTTGCCGGGCGACGGCTCGCTGTTGTTAGTTCCAGCGTCGCGCAGCAGCGCGTTCGTAAACGTGCTCACCACGTCCATGTTCGCGATCGAATCGCCGAACTCGAACGGCTTGGTGCGTTGCGTCTCGACCGCGCCTTCGCCAGTGATGTCGCCGCCGTGGCGGCCGGAGCGCGACGCCTCCATCTGACCGAACAGCCGTTCCAGCAGCTTGCCCTGGAAGATGCGGTACGCCTTGGGCGACAGCTGGAACGCGCCGCCATTCTTGCCCTCGACGAGGCCTTGCTGCTCGGCGATCTCGCGCAGGTAGTCCTGCACCTGCTGCTGCAACGCGGAGAGCTGATCGACGTCGCCCGGCTCGGCGAACTCGCTGAGCATCTCCATGTCGATGACGCCGATCTGCGCCGTCTTGGCCGCTTCCTCCAGCTGCTTGAGCAGCTCGTCGATCTTCTCGAGCTCTTCTTTGACCTCGAGCGCCTTCTCGACGGTCATCGCCTCGCGGCCGGTGAAGTCGTACTTCGCGTCGAGCTCGTCGACCTGATACTTGTCGCCCATCCGCTGGAGGATCTGGACCACCTGCTGGGCGAAGGGGCTCTGGTCGTCGCCCGTGGCGTACCACACCCGCTCCAGCTCGCGGAGCTGCTCGGTGCGGATGGCGTTATGAAACCGGTCGGCCAGCTTGGTGGGCGGCTTGGCGCCGGACGCCGAGCTGCTGAGCGCCTTCTTGGCGCGCTTGATCGCCTTGCGCGTCTCGTACGTGGCGAGGATCTTTCGCTTGCGTTCCTCGAGCATCGCCCGCAGGGCGTCGATCGACGGGCCCAGGCCGGCGATCTGGCTCGGGTCGAGCCGCACGGCGCGGGCGAGCTCTTCTTCGGTCAGCTCGCGGCGCTCCCCGAACATCAACGCGTGCTCAAACGCGGCGGAAACCACGTCCGGCGGCGGCTCGGTGGGCGACGGAAACTGCACCGGGTCGTACTTTTGGTACGTGTGGATCACGCCGCCGAGGTCTTCGCGTTTAGCCATGCCAGAACCATAGACGCGTGATGACTAGTCGGCCAAAGAAACGGCGTCATTAATGGTTGCCCGGCCCGCAAGACCCGCCTATTCTGGTGGGGCTGTGAACGCCTCATTACGCCAAACCGTCGCGAGCACGCTTGCTTGCCTCTACCTTCTGGTAGCGGTGGCCGGACAGGCGTTGCACGTTCACGGGCCGAGCGAGGCGCCGGGCGAAGCGTGCTGCTGTGTTCACGGTTGTGATCCGCCAGCCAAACCGCCGGTCGATACGGTCGCGTCGGGGCAAGCGGTCTCGGGCGACCACAGCGACTGTGTTGCTTGTGCTCTGTTGGCGGAACTCAGGCTCGCGGGCCGGGCCGCCACCCCCAAGCTGATTTCAGTGATCGGCGTTGCGTCGATCCTTCGCGGCGTAGCGCCGGTTGCCGGCCAGTCCGACCTCTTTCTGCCGCTTGCTCGCGGCCCGCCGACCCGCGGTTGAGTCGTCTTTTTTGGGTTGGTGATTCCGCTCGCTCTGGCCAGAAGACTGGGGCCAAGAGCACACGCCGGCTGATCGTCCAGCGCGTTGGTGCGTTAGAGGGCCGCCGGTTCCGTGGAGCTTCTTGCTATAGGCATCGGTATGCGCCGGAGTGCGTTCACGCTTGTTGAGCTGCTGGTGGTGATCGCCATCATCGGCATCTTGGTCGCTCTGTTGTTGCCGGCGGTTCAGTCCGCCCGCAGCTCAGCGCGGCGGATGCAGTGCGCGAACAACCTCAAGCAGCTCGGCTTGGCGATGACCGGCTATGTCGACTCCCACGACGGGCGTTGGCCCGGGCAAAACGGGCACGTCTACGACATCGACGACGACAGCATCGTTCGCGAGGAGGAGTTCTCCTGGATCGAAGAGCTGGCCCCGTACGCCGAGGACGTGGACTCCGTGCGGCTCTGCCCGGAGCACGCCGATCGGTTCGGGGGGCGGTTCCGTTCCACGCTCGAGCAGACGGACGACACGGGCGAACCCATCGACGACGGTGATGACCGTAGTGAACTGCTCACCAGCTACGCGATGAACGGCTACTTGAGGAACAAAGAGCCGATCAACCCGGGTTGGTTTGAGGAGCGCAAGCTAGCCGTGAGGCAGGAGAACGAATTGCTCGTGGATCGTTTCGGCAAGCTTGCCGAGGTGTGCAAGACGGTGTTGATGGTCGAAGCCACCACGAACGTGTTGGCGTTTCGTCACGATCACGTGAGCTCGCCGTTCTGGTTCAGCAACGCCAACCTGCTGTCCAACGAGCCACCGCTGCGTGCGGTGTGGGAAACGGTGGCGGGCGAAGACCCCGCGAACGAGCGCAACGGCGAGCTAGCCGTTGCCCGACATCGTGGTTCGACCGCCAATTACCTGTATGCCTGCGGACGCGTCGAGACGATCGCTTCCGAGCAGATCGCCGAGTGGTGTGACGCGGGCGAAGACTTCATGGCGCCGCCCCGGCGGTGACCATTCTTAATCGTTTTTTTCTCCAAGGAAGCCGCTCGCGCGGCTTAGAGAGTTTCACCATGACTAGCTTGCTGACTCGTTTTGCGGCGTTGGCCGCGATGGTTTGTGTTTCGTCGGCCGCGATGGCCCACAGCGACGTGCTCGTCCGCTCCAGCGGCGGGCAGACGGTGCTGGGCGCGGCCGAGGACCTGGACGCGGAGGAGGGCGGTCCGTTCTTCGATCTCGAGACCAAGGCGTTTGAGATCGTTCTGCTCAACCCGGCCCTTCCGAACCTGGCTTTCTCGTACGACTTCGAGCGAGACGAGCCCGGTTTCTTCTCGGCCCCCGCGGTTCCTGTCGGGGACGCCCTGCCGGCGAACGCCGGTCTGACGTTGACCCCGTCGGCCTTCTCGATCGGCTTGGGTTCGGGCAACGACACGGTGTTCTACTGGGACGGCACGGGCGCGGTTGATTTCGAGGCGCTCTCGACCGCTCAGCCGGGCGTGTCGTTCGAGGCCGGCATCCTGACGCCGCTTGTGACGGACGGAGCCGGCTCGATCGACAATCATCCGTTGTTTGGTCTGGACGGCGGCGCCGCGGACGGCGTTTACCTGTCGAGCTACACCGTCACGGTAGACGGCCTGGATGCCAGCGCGCCGATCTACTTCGTCGCCCTCGCCGACAGCACGCTCACGCTGGAGGACGACGCGGAGCTGGTCGAGGAAGCCCTGGAAGAGTTTGAAGAGGGCAACATCGCGGCCCCGATCGTAGGCGGCGTGGACTACACGTTCTACGAGGAAGCGGTCGAGTTCGCCGAGGGGATCCCCGAGCCGTCGGCCGTGCTGATCGCGCTGGTCGCCACGGTAGGGTTCGCTTCGCGGCGCCGCTGAGCCTGATTCCTGCAAGCCACCGCCCCCGGCCGCACGATCGCGGCCGGGGGCGGTCTTCTATCACTAACGGAAAAGACATGCGTACTCACCTCATTGCGACACTGCTGCTGAGCGGTCTGGCGGTCACTGCCTGGGGGCAAGCGCACACGGACGTCTACGTTGTGGAACAGTCCGGCGCTCTGACGACGAATGGCTTTGGATGCCCCGACAACGGCTGCCTCGCTGGCGAGCCAGTCGAAGCGCGGGTCTTCGCGAACACCCTGGGCGACTTTAACGGCCTCGGGAATCCTGGGTTCCGTGCACTGGGTGGCGACCTGCCCGGCCGCCTCGACGTGTCGTGGGACTTCATGCCCATGACGGTCGATAGCGGAAGCAGCGCCGGCCTCACCTCCACGCTGCTGTACTGGGACGGGCTTGGCCCCGAGGTCGATTTCGGAGCGCCTCCCACCATCGACTACGCGATCGTGTTCCAGGGCAAGGACAACCTCACCGCCCGCGCCGACTCGAGCGACCAGATCGTCCCCGGCGCTGTGGCCTTCTCTAGCACGCCCGCCGGTTCTACCCACACGCACGGGTTTTTTCTCGTGGATAGCACGGCCGACACGTTCGACGGGCAGTCCGACCCGGACCCTGGCATCTACCTGACGTCGATGCGGCTGCGGGCAGACACGCTCGACGAGACCGACCCGTTCTTCGTGATGTTCCGCACGCAAGAGGCGTCGCTGTCGGCTCCGTTTGGGTTGGCCCAGACGTGGGTCAATGACCGCGTTGACACGCTTGCTGATCTGCTGGTGGAAGATGTTTTCCCGGGCGACTTCAACACGGACGGCGCCATCGACAACGCGGACCTCAACCTGCTGCTGAACAACTGGGGCGAAGAGACGGTCGATCCGGACTGGACCGCCGCCCTCACGCCGCCGGTGAACAATGACGAGCTGAACGCCCTGCTCAACGGCTGGGGCTTCGGCACGGGCGCCGCCGTACCCGAGCCGGGGACAGGCGTGCTCATAGGCTTGGCGGCGACGTTCGTCGTCGGCGCCGGGCGTCGCCGCGATTAGCCCGCTGGCTTACGCTGGGGGGCATGCCGCACCTCTTCGCGTTGCTCCAACGAGCTTTGCTGCTTCTGGCCACCATGGCTTGTTACGCCGGTGTTGCGTCCGCTCGCGAAGACGGGCTGGACGCCGCGCTGGCGTTTCGCACGGCGCTGCTGGCCGACGGCCGTGCCGACGCCGTGGGGCGGCTGATCGAACGGTTCGCCAAGCAGAACGCGGCGCCGATCAGCGAGCGCCCGTCGAGCAATCGCCCGTCGCTCAAAGCGTTCGCCGTCACGGCAGACGCGTTCAGCGACCAGCTGCGGCGCGGCGACGCGATTGACCCCGAGGCGGCGTTCGCGCCGTTCGCCGGACGCTGGTTCGGCGTGTGGGACGGCAAGCGGGTCGACCATCATTGGAGCGGCGTGGGCCTAGCGCCACCAAGCGGCAGCGATGCGGGCCTGATCGCAACGCAGAAGGCGTGGATCGGCGACGGCTGGGGATGGAACTACCTGTACCGGTCGCCGAGCACCGATCGGTCGGTGAGCCTCGCCCCACCGCGGGCGCCGCGAGCCGCCGCGTTGGAAGAGGTCGTGTTGGGTTACGTCGAGATGCTCCATCATCAAGACCCCCACGGCGACCCGACGGCGATCGCGAGCGTGTTCCCGCTCGTCGCGTACTACGACGGCCCCGGTCGTCTGATCTGGGTGACGCCCTCGAGCGTTTACTTCGAGGAGGTGTTCGGCGCACGCGACGGCGAGCGTTACGCGATCACCGGCTTCGACTATCGCTTGCCGCCGCGGGGCGACGCGGCGATCGTTGGCGGAGGATTCCAGGCCGTGTACACGCGGGACCCGGTAGTGCGTCCGCCTTGGTTGCGGTTCGCGGCCGAGTAGCGCGTGCGAACAGGCCGATTGAGCGATGAGTCGCGACGCGTCACCAAAGCAACGTCTACCGCTGGGTCTGATCGTCCATGATCTGGCGGGCGGCCGCCTGGGCTTCTTTCCAGCGGCCCGCGCGGCAGTCATCGACGATGGCTCGCAGCCACGCAGCCTCCTTGGCGGACACGGCGCCGCTCTCGGCGTCCGCCGAGACGCCTTGCTCGACCGCCGGCAGCGAATCGGTCGCCCGCATGTTCGCCAGTGTGTAGAGCGACTTGGCGTGCTCGTACGCGGCGGGGCTCACGACGCCGTAGCCGCCGCAGCCGATGACCAGCGACAGCAGCAAGCAAGGGGTGAGGTGGCCTTGTGCGAGGTGGGGCCAGCCGCCGCGTTTCTCACAACTCGCCATAGAGCGCGTCCTCTTCGTTGATGCTGCTGTACTCGGCGAACAGCAGCAGGTCGACGTCGTCGGTAACGAACCGGACGGAAGCGTCGCCCAGCCCGATGTTTCCGCCGCCGGGGTGCTCCGAGTACATCTGCCCCACGTGAAAGGTGGGGAAGTTCACCGGGTGAATGATCGGCAGGCCGGAGGCGTACTGCTCGCCGCCCGCGGGGCCCGCGTGCACCAGCACGAGCGTGGCCGCGGAGTCGGGCCCGTTGTCGGGCGACTCGAACTGGGGCGTCGTCCCCGCGCCGGGCACGACGCCGACCCACGTCTTGTCGCTCAGCAGCGAGGAGTGCTCGCCTAAGAAGATCGTGTTGCTGAGGCCGTCCGTCACGTCGGCGAAGCGGACCGCCGAGTTCCGGTAGAACGGCCCGTCGGAGATCTCGGAGATGTCGCCGTCGGCGGGCACCAGGATGGGCGCCTTCGCGGCGTCGCCGGTCAGGTAGATGTTGATGAAGTGCTCCTTCGCGCCCGGCTGGCCGCAATCGCCCCAGCAAGATTCCTGGCCGTGGCTGGCGACGTAGTGGCTGCGGCCGACGACGATCGGGCCCGTGCCCGCGTCGACCGGGGCGCCCGCCTCGTCCAGCACGGTGAACGGCTCGACGGGCCCCGACACGCTCGGGCACTGGAACGTGGAGATCGACGAGCGGATCGCCTGCTGGAACTCGACGTTCCAGAGCGGCTCGGACCGATCGATGGCGCCAGCGATCGCTCCCTCTTCGAGGTACTCCAGCACCAGGGCGCCCCAGCCCCAGCCGGGCGGGGCGTCGAAGGTGTCCGCGTTGCGGCCGGCGGGCAGGTGGCTGTTCGACGCGTAGCCGGCCGGCAGCACGCCGCGGGCGGCCTCGTGGTTGTGCATCGCCAGCACGAGCTGCTTGAGGCGGTTCACGCACTGCGTGCGACGGGCCGCCTCGCGTGCCGCCTGCACGGCGGGCAGCAGCAGGCTGACCAGGATGCCGATGATGGCGATGACGACCAGCAGCTCGACGAGCGTGAAGGCCCGCCGCCGCTCACGCCGCGACGCGGCTCTCTGCGGCGGGCGACGTGTTGATTCGGATCTGGTCATAGCGGGTTCAATTTGTAACTAAGGCTAAACTCTATCGCCGAAGTGTAGCCGAGACTACACTTGCTGGCAATGACCAAGCCCAACGAATCCGCCGCCGGCGTCCCCGAACCTGTCCCCGTACGAGTCGCGTGCGTCGGAGCGAGCGTGACCTTCGGCCGCGGGCTGCCCAACCGTCGGCAAGACTGCTACCCCGCGGGTCTCCAGCGACTGCTGGAAGCCGCCGGTCATGCCGTCCGGGTCCGAAACTTCGGCTACAGCGGAGCCACGGCGTCGCGCTCTGGCAACGAGCCGTACTGGGAGACGCCGAGTTTCTTGTCCGCCACGCGGTTCGAGCCGCACGTGACGGTGATCATGCTCGGCACGAACGACGCCCAGTTCGCCAACGCGGCGGCGCGTTCGACGACGGGCCGCGACCTCGCGGACCTGGTCGAACACTTCCGCGGGCTGGTCGAGCCGCCCGCCGACGTGCTGCTCACGCAGTGTCCACCCGCGTTTCCGCCGGTTCCGGAGATCGACTTCGACGCTCTGCAAAGCGTGGTGCGGCCGGCCATCGCCGCCGCCGCCGAGGCGATCGACGCGCCGCTGGTTGATCTGCTCACGCCGCTGGCCGATCGGGGCGACGCCTTTCCCGACGGCCTGCACCCGACGGCGGAGATCGCCCGTCGGATCGCGGAGATCATGGCCGAAACGCTGGCCCCCGTGCTCACCGGGCTGCGAAACGTAACTCTTTCTTGACTCGCTTGTTACGGCGTGATGCAATCGAGTGTGAACCGGGCCCCAAGGGGCCTTGGCCCGGTCGGTTTCAGGAGCGTCTGTGTCATACCGTCCGTTATTGGTCCGCGCCGCGGATTCGCTCGTTTCCCGCGTCGGGGACTCGCACGCGCGAAAGGCCCGTCCGCCGATTGCTGGCCTGACCCTGGTGGAAATGCTCACGGCCCTGGCCGTGACGCTGCTGCTGATGGCGGCGGTGGTTACCGTCTTCGCCAACGTGACTAGCAGTGTTACCCGCCGACGGGCCACTCTGGAGATGAGCGGCCAGCTTCGTTCGGTGCGCGAGCAGCTTAGCCGCGACCTGGAGGGCGCCACCTGCACCGCGCTGCCGTGGCGCGAGCCGGAAGCGAACGAGGGGTACATCGAGATCATCGAGGGACCGCAGACGGACCTCTACCCCAGCGTTTGGCTGTACAACGACGAGCCAAACCAGAGCGGCGCTGCCGTCGAAGCCGAGACGTACGCGAGCGGTCTCTACACGAAGGGCGTGGGGACGGTCCCGGGGATCGACCTGGCCGTCTCGTCGCTGCCGGGCAGCAACCTGCGGGCCGACAACCAGGCCGCCGACGAGCCGGGGCGCGGGCGTATGGTCGGCTCGTACGCCCTGTTGCCGGACGACGTGCCGACCGACGGCCGCGGGCTGGGCGATGGCGACGACATCCTGATGCTGACGGTCCGCAACGAGCAGCTGCCGTTCGTGGGCCGCATTCCGCCGCGGCCGGCGCTGGTGAACCAGATCGGCCCCGGCCGAGCGGATACCGATGATCTGAGCCCGGGCCCCTACGCGGAGTGGGGCGTGGAGGAGTACGAGTCGCCGCTTGCGGAGGTGGTGTGGTTCGCGTTCGAGAACCCGCCCGAGCGCGAAGACGCCCAGACGTTCGCCTTCGGCGAGCCGGGCTACCGGACGATCTACCGACGAGCGTTGTTGATTGCGCCGATGCTGGACTACCAGATCCGCGTCGGAACCGGTGGGAACACGCTGTTCGCCGAGCCGGGCGTAGTGCGGGTGCTGCCGGGGAGCATCGGCTCCGAAAACTGGGATCTGGCGCTCGCTTGCCTCGTCTCATTTCAAGAGCGGTACGACTTGTCGGTGAGGTTGGAGCGCGACCTCACACTTGGCCGCTGGGTGCTGCGCGCGAACTCGTTGGGGGACCTGACAAAACGCGAGAACCGGTTCGAGCATCACGGGTTCGCCTTCGCGAACAGCCAGAGTGACCTCGGCCGCGTGTATCCGTTCAACGCGGTTTCGCGTGGCGCCTACAACGGATCGGAACGCATTCAGTTCGCTCATGACCCTGAGCTCTTCGAAACGGCGAACACGACTCAACCGCGGTTCGAAGCCGTGGTGACTCAATCCACCCCGAGCGGGCCCGACCAATTAGTGGGCGTTGAGCCCGACATCATGACGACGACCGATGATCTGTTGTCGGATGCAAACCGTCGCGCGGTCCGTCCGCTTGCTTTCGTTCGGCAAGCCGCGCCCGACGGGCGCCCCGCGGCGGTTCGGGCGGTTCTCAATGAGGACGGCGCGATTGTCGCCGTGACACTTGGTATGTCCCCGCTGTCCGGCGAGCGACGCGGCGACGACGTCATGATGACGGACGCGCTAGGCTTCGACCTGCGAGTCTATGACCCTGGAGCTCCTGCCTACGCGTTTTATCCCGGTGGCGTGCCGGCCGACCTAACCGAAGCCGATCCACCCGCTCGCGTCGTACAGCCAGGTGACGCAGCGTGGACATACTGTTACGGGGAAGACGCTACCAACGACGAATGGTCGGAGAACGGGCGATCGACCATCGGTACGCTCAACACCGCAGGGGCCGACGTCGCGTTACCGGGCGCCGCACGAACCGCGACCGGCGGCGTTCCGTTCTCGTTTCAGGCTGTAGGCGCGTACGTTGATCTTAACTTCGGACGATTCTTCAACGATGTTGAGGACAGCGAGGGCGTCCGCGGTTTTGCTGACCACGCTAATCCGGAGGGGCTCGACCCGCAGTTTGTTAGCCGGCAGCTGGACGAGCAGCTGTACTCAACGCAGCTCGGAATTGAAGGAAGCTGGTTCCAACGGGTCGGACAGATCCGTAGCTGGAACTTGAGCGCAGGACCGCCTTTCCTACGCCGATCTCTGACTCCCGGCTTCTCGATCTACGACACGTGGTCGGTGCATTACGAGACCAACAACGAGGACGAAGACGGCGACGGCGTCCCCGACGAGGGCACGGATGGTCAGGACTCCCCCGCCGTTTATTTGACCGATGTCGACAACGATGGGGATATTGACGGCGGAGTGATATTCACGCGCAACGGTGCCGACGATCTTAACGAACGCGAAACCCGCCCGCCCTACGACCGCCCGCTGCGTGGCATCCAGGTGCAGCTCCGCGTCTACGAACGCGATAGCCGGCAGGTGCGCGAGACGGTCGTCCGCGAGTCGTTCATCCCCGAGTGAGCCGCGGCGTGCACACCATCCGCCTGCGTAACGCGTGGGAAGAAGTCGAGGCGGGCGTGCACCGGCGGCGGTTCCATCGGCCGACTGGGCTGGACGACTCCTGCCGTGTGTTCCTCGCCACGGACGAGGGCGATAGCGAAGGCGACCTTTCGCTGAACGACCTCTCGCTGAACGACCAGCGGTTGGGCGATCCGCCACGGTACGACGTCACCCGGCTGTTGCTTCCGAGCAACGAGCTCGTCGTCCGCGGCGGCAGCGAGACGCTCCGGTCGTCGATGCGGCTCGAGATCGAGACCATCGCCGCCGGGTCGTGACGGATCGCCGGGTGGGCCGGCTTGCGACCGCCGCTGGACGGCGCTGCTTTGTCCCGCTCGGAGCGCCCTGTTCGACCGCCTCGAAAGGGGCTGGTAGACTCTAGAGGCACCCCCAAGGCGTGGTGTGGGCAGCAAGCACGGCTGCGACACGCCTGGCGAACGACACCCGGAACAGCAGCAGTGATCATCCTCGCGTCGCGCCTTGTTGCGCGTTTGATGAGAGCGTCCGCCTTGGCGGTCGCTTGTCTGGCGATCGGCTCGGCCGCGTCGGCGGCGACGCCGACGCACAAGGTGCGGATGTACTGGAACTTCGGCGAGATCGAGGTCGAGCTGTACGGCGCCGACACGCCGCGACACGTCGCCAACTTCCTCCGCTACGCCGCAGACGATCTGTACGACGATACGTTCGTGCACCGGGTGCAATCTGGCTCTGCGCGATTCGTGCAGGGCGGCGGGTTCACAGTGCCTGACCCTTTCTTGGTGCAGAATCTCGTGACAAGTCCTCTGCCGTCTTACGCGCCGATCGCCAACGAGTTCGACCCGCTCGGCGACCTGTCGAACACGGCCGGCAGCCTAGCGGCGGCACGAACCGGCGATCCGGACAGCGCCACCAATCAGTGGTTCTTCAACGTCACGGATAACGTCGGCTTCGACGGCGGTCCGTACACCGTGTTCGGACAGATCACGACGGGCTTCGACGAGTGGTTCAATCAGGTGCCCTACCTCACGCAGCTCCAGACGCTCAACGCGGCGTTCACGGGGCAGTACGAGGCGACGACGCCGTTTGCCTACGTGAATAGCATCGAGGCGTACGTGCCGATCGTGCTGGGCGAGACGGTGGAGATCCCGCTGATCGCCGGCGACTTCAACCTAGACGGGTACGTCGACGCCGCCGACGAACTCGTGTGGCAGGCGGGGCAGGGTGACCTCTACGGCGAGTCGCCGCCGGCGACGCTTAACCTGACCGCCGACGCGGACGGAGACGCCGACGTGGACGCCGACGACCGCGCCGTCTGGCAGGCGAACCTGGGGCAGGGCGCCTCGCCGACGATCGTCGCGGGCGACTACAACCGCGACGGCCTCGTCACGGAGGCGGACTACCTGTGGTGGGAAACGCTGGCGGGTTCCACGACCGCGTTGCACGCCGACGGCAACCGCGACGGCGTGGTCGATCTGGCGGACTACACCATCTGGCGCGACGCCTGGCCGGCGGCCACGAGCCTGGCGGTTCCTGAACCCACGGCCGGTGTCCTGCTGCTAGGCCTGACGTGGTCGCTAAGCCGCTGCCGACGGTGACCGACCTGTCGGCGAGAGCGCCAAAAATGGCGGGGCCTCGGATGAGCCGACGCTTGCCGGCACGCTGAAGCGACCAGGGGCAAGAAAGCCGCCGCAGCACCGTTCACCCGAGGCCCCCGCGAGTCAGTGCTTCTGTAGGGCACGCCGCGTGCCGAAGTCTCCTGCCGCGGGCCGTCTCGATTCGGGAACCCGGCGCCACGGAAACCCCGGTAGTTTGGGCGTCGGAGTGCGTCTCAACGCGGGATCGTTCGGGGTGCGGCCTGCCGCCGCTGCCGCGAATCGCTACGCACGTGGCAGAACCGCTCGATCTGCGGAAGAGCCCGTCCTCCGGTCGCGCACCCGTACCGGATTGAGACAACGCGGCGCCGCGGCGCCGGTTGATCCGCGGGCGGGGGCGCCTTACCAAGCGTGCGCGGCCCCCTTGGCAGACGCGGGGCTCGATACGCAACGGAGGGCAGCGGATGGCGGCGGATCGGCTAGCACAAATCGGCGCCGGCGAACCGGCGATCCGTTGCGGTAGTGGGGAGCGGCTACTCGTGATCGCCGGACCGTGCGTGATCGAGAACCGCGACCTGACACTCCGGATCGCTGAATCGCTCCGCGACATGGTCGGGCCGCTTGGCGTGTCGCTGGTGTTCAAGGCGTCTTTCGACAAGGCGAATCGGACCAGTGTCGACGCCTACCGCGGGCCGGGGCTCGACGAGGGACTACGCATTCTCGCCGAGGTCAGCGAGGCGACCGGCCTGCCCGTGACGACCGACCTGCACGAGCCGCACCAGGCGGCGGCGGTGGGCGAGGTCTGTGACTTGCTGCAGGTGCCCGCGTTTCTTGCGAGGCAGACCGACCTGCTCGTGGCCGCGGCACAGACGGGCCGCGCGGTGAACGTGAAGAAGGGCCAGTTCATGGCGCCCGGCGACATGAAGCACGTGTTAGGCAAGCTGGCGGCGTCGGGCTGCGAGAACACGCTTTTGTGCGAGCGCGGCACCTTCTTCGGCTACGGCCGGTTGGTGAACGACATGCGAGCGATTCCGCAGATGCAGGCGCTCGGCGCGCCGGTCGTGTACGACGCCACGCACAGCGTGCAAGAACCGGGCGCGGCGCCGGGCGGCGGCGCGACGGGCGGCAACCGAGAGATGGCCGGACCGCTTGCCGGAGCGGCCGTGGCGATGGGCGTCGACGCCGTCTTCATCGAGACCCACCCCGACCCGGACACGTCGCCGAGCGACGGGGCGAACATGATCCCGCTCGACGCGGCCCCGTCGCTCGTCGAGCGGCTTATCGCCATCCGCCGGGCGATCGGCCTAGAATGAGCAGTCACGGTCGGCGCGACGCCGGACGTCCCTGCCGCCGATTCAACGATCTGTCCCTGTCGGAAAGTGTGAGTGCGTAGTTTCGTTTCGACCGTTTGCGTTCTCGCTGCCGCCGGTGTGTGCGGCACGGTGGTTACGACGGGCTGCGGGCCCCGGAGCGACCCCGAGGCGTCGCGCGCCGCGGCCGAACGGCGGGCGAAGCAGCGGGCGGCCGCGCAGACCGACGCGCTGCTTTCATCCATCGCGTCGCAGCTCGCAACACTGCCCGAGGCGGTTCAGACCGACCTGAGGCCGCCGATGGTGGTCGTCGATTCGCGTCGCAGCACAGACGGCGAAGACATCGAAGCAGTCATCCTTCGGCCGGAGGGCGTGCCGCTGAACGCGCCGGCCAACCTGCTGCGGGTGCCGCGGCGGAACGCACGGTTCAGGTCCGTCGAGGTGGAGTCGGGCGACACCGTGAAGTACTTCGCCATGCTCGGTCGCGAGACCCGCGAGCGGATGCGCGACGCGGGCGACGCGGACATCGTGGTGATGGAGGCCGTCGAGTACGAGGTGGCTCAGGTTCTGAGCGACAACGAGCTGCTGATCGTCGGCGGTCTGACGCGCGAGGTCGACATACCGTTCCGGATCGAGATCTGGCGGAACATCGACGACCGTATGCAAGAGATCGGCGACCAGCTGGCGACCTACGCGCAGTACCGGCGTCCGCCGCTCGGATGGCAGCCGAGCCCCGACGAGGCCGAACTCCGCCAGCTGCACGAGCGTGTGAACCAGTGGCTGCGGCAGAGCGGCGGCGTCGGCGCCGATCGGGCGGCCGAGGCCAAGCAGTGGCTCGCCACGCTGCCGAGCGAGATCCTTGAGCAAGAGCGGGTCCGCCAGCAGCTCGACCCGAAGCAGATCGCCGCCGGTCCGTTCGTCCCGTACGACAGCCGACTGCTGCAGGAGGCGGTCTGGGCACGCGACGTCGCGAGGCGGGCGCGCGGCGACAGCCCAGCGGTCCGGTGGCAATCGGAGCAGCTCTTCGACTGGGTCGTGCGCAACGTGGTGCTGGTGGACGACGCCCCGCCCAGCGACCCCTGGGAGACGCTGCTCCACGGTCGGGGCGAAGCCGAGGACCGCGCCTGGGCGTTTGTGCGTTTGTGCCGCGCGATCCGGATCGACGCGGTGGTGCTGCCAGTCCAGACGGACGCCGGGAGCACGCCGTTGGTGGCGGTGCTGGCGGACGACGGCGTTGCGTTGTTCGACGCGCGGCTCGGGCTGCCCCTGGGCAAGACCCCGGGCGCTCCGGTGGCGGACGCCTCGTTGGCCGACTTCGTCGCCGACGACGCGTTGCTACGCGAATACGATTTGCCTGACTCGCCGTACCCGGTGACGGCTGAAGCGCTGGCGGCGGCGACGCCGAGCGTCGTGGCGGCGCCACTCGCGCTGAGCGGTCGCGCGGCGGCGCTCGAGCGAGCGCTGACCGGCGTCGACTCGGTCGTGCTGACCGCGGACCCGGCGTCGCTGGCCGATTCCGTGGCTGCCGCCTTGCCCGAGGCGCCGATGGTCACGCTCTGGGCGTACCCGTACGAAACGCTGCTCGCGAAGCTCGCGGCGCCGCGGTCGGTGCGGAACGACGAGGTGCGTGCGTTCCTGCCATTCGCCTGGCGTCCGCCGCTGTGGAAGGGGCGTGTGCTCTCGTTCCGCGGGCTCGTCGAGACCAAGACGCAGCAGGCCGACGACCTGGCGGAGCCGCAGAACGATCTTCGTGCCGCACAGCAGAGCCTCATGGACCGCAGCCTGCGGCCGCGTGACGACCGTTTGGCGGAGGTCGCGTCGCTTGCGAAACGCGAGATCTATCTGCGTGCGAAGACGATCGCGACCTACTGGTTGGGCGTAGTCGCTCTCGAACGCGGGGATCATCAGAACGCCCTCGATTGGTTCAGCAACCGCACGCTTGCGTCGCCGATCGTCGGGTGGCTCAAGAGTGGGGTCGCCTACGGTTCGGCCCGGGCTTACGAAACGCTGGGTGAGGTCGATCGCGCTGCGAGCCTGTTGGAGTCGAGCGACTCACCGCAGCGGCACGGCGACCGTCTTCGCGCCCGTTGGCTTCGGACCCTGCCCAAAGACGACGAAGATCAGCCGGAAGCCGACGCCGCGGACGCGGCGCCGTGATGCGACCGGCGATCGCTTGGTGGCGTCGGCATTGGTTCCTCGCCTCGCTTGTCTTGGTGCTGGTTGCGGGGGCCTGTGGCCACGAAGCGTTGAGCGGCGTGACCGAGAGCGCGCCGCGCGGCCCGATCGTCGCCACGGTCGTGCTGCTGATGTCGGCGACCATCGACCTGCACACGAGCCTGCGGCGCCGTGGCGCCTTGGTCGCTGCGGCGATCGGCGTTCTGTTCAATGCCGCGGTCGCGCCGCCGTTGGCGTGGCTCTTGGCGGCGGCGCTCCCCGGCGGGCTGGGCGTGGGGTTGATGATCACGGCGGTGGCGCCGTCCACACTGGCCTCATCGGCCGTTTGGACGCGTCGCGGCGGCGGGAACGACGCCGTGGCGTTGGCGATCACGGTGGTGACAAACGCGTCGTGCTTTGTGGTGGCCCCGTGCTGGGTCGCGTGGATGATCCCGAGCGAGGCGACGATCGCGGCGCCGGCGTTGGCCGGCCGGCTGTTGCTAGTGGCGGTGGCGCCGATCTTGGTCGGCCAACTGCTGCGACGCTCGCCGGGCCTGCGCGCGTGGCTCGACCGCGTTAAGCCGCATCTGGGGGGCGCCGCGCAACTCGGCCTGCTCGCGCTCGTGTTGGTTGGTTCGGTACGCTGCGGCCGGTTGCTGACGGCCGGAGGCGAGCCGATCCCCCTGGAATCCCTGCTGCTCCTGCTGGCGGCGGTCGTGCTGATGCACACGCTGCTTTTTGTCGGGGCGTGGGTGGCGGCCCGCAGCGGGCGGACCGAGCGACCCGAGTCGCTGGCCGCGGCGGTAGGCGGGAGCCAGAAAACGCTGGCGGTGGGACTCGACCTGGCGATCGGCCTCACGGCGACGATGGCTCCTGCGGCGGCCGCTCTGGCGATCCTCCCAATCGTGGTCTATCACGCCGCCCAGCTCCTGCTGGACGCGGTGCTTGTCCAGTCGCCCCCGTTTACCGCTCGGGGCGAAGAAGTCGGAGTCGCGAGGCCTTGAGGCCAAAGCGTGGGAGGCCTACCATACGGGGCTACGCACACAAGCGTTGGCCCCCGCGGGGGCGCCGCCTCCACGGGGAGCCGGCGCCGTCCGCTCGAATCCCCGGCTCGCCGACTTAGGTTTTCCGCGATGAGAGAAGGCATCCACCCCGCCTACCAAGAGACCAAGGTCCACTGCGGTTGCGGGAACTCGTTCACGACGCGGAGCACCCTGCCCGAGATGCGGGTGGACATCTGCAACGTCTGCCACCCGTTCTACTCGGGCAAGCTGAAGTTTGTGGACACCGCCGGGCGGATCGACAAGTTCAAGAAGAAGTTCTCGGGCGCCGGCTACGCGAGCCTCAAGAAGAAGAAGTGATCCGAAAGCGGAAGGGCGAGATGGGAAAGGGGAACGAGCTCTAGCGACGGCGACCACCGTTTCGCTCCGACGGCTCTCCCCCCTCGCCTTTCTACTTTGTCATGCGTGATCTTCTCGAATCGAAGCTGACTCGCTTCGAACAGCTCGAGCGTGACCTCGTCGACCCCGAGGTGCTCGGCAACTCCGATCGGCTCGCCGCCACGGCGCGGGAGCACGGGTCGCTCGCTAAGCTCGCCGGCAAGTATCGGTCGTTCAAGCAGCTGGCCGATCAGATCGCCGACACCCGGGAGCTCGTCGAGGGCGACGACCCGGAGATGCGTGAGCTCGCCGAGGCGGAGCTGCCCGAGCTGATCGAGCAACGCGAGTCCACCTGGGACGAGTTGCTGACGATGACGCTCGGCGGCGAGGACGCCAACCGCGCGCGGTGCATCATGGAGATCCGCGCCGGCGCCGGCGGCGACGAGGCAGCGCTCTTCGCCCGCGATCTGTACGAGATGTACAAGCGGCACTTCGAGACCAAGGGCTGGAAGCTGGAGGTGATGGACTCCAGCGTCACGGAGCTGGGCGGCTTCAAAGAGGTGTCGCTCGGCATAGCGGGCGAGGGCGTCTACCGTGAACTGCAGTACGAGTCCGGCGGCCACCGCGTGCAGCGGGTGCCCAAGACCGAGACGCAGGGCCGCATCCACACGTCCGCCGCCACCGTGGCCGTCATGCCCGAGCCGGAAGACGTGGAGGTGGAGCTCGCCCCGGACGACTACCGCGTGGACAAGTTCAACGCGTCGGGCCCCGGCGGGCAGCACGTCAACAAGACCGAGTCGGCCATCCGGCTCACGCACCACGAGACCGGCATCGTGGTGCAATGCCAGGACGAGAAATCGCAGCACAAGAACCTGGCGAAGGCGTTGCGGGTGCTCAAGTCGCGTGTCTACGACCACCATCAGCAGCAGGAGCTGCAACGCCGGGCGGACGAGCGGAAGGGCCTGGTCGGCTCCGGCGACCGCAGCCAACGAATCCGCACGTACAACTTCCCCGAGAATCGGCTGACCGATCACCGCATCGGGCTGACGCTGTACAAGCTCGACCAGATCATCACCGGCGCCCTGCAGCCAGTGACCGACGCCCTGGTCGACCACGAGCGGCAAGCCGTCCGCGACGCGATGGGGGGGTTGGACTAAATGGGGAATTCGGAATGCGGAATGCGGAGTGACGCGCTGGCGCGATCGGCCAACGAGGTATTCCGCGTTCCGAATTCCCCATTCCGCATTCGCCCAGCACGCCGCTCTTTCTGGAACGGCCCCCATGCCTAACGACTCCCCTTGGTCGGTTCTGCGGCTGCTGAACTGGACGACCGAGTTCTTCAAGGAGCACGGCAACGAGTCGCCGCGTCTCGACGCGGAGGTGCTGCTGGCCGAGTCGCTCGGCTGCAAGCGGATCGAGCTCTACACCCGGTTCGACGAGGTACCGCCCGAACCGGTGCGGACCTCGTTCAAGGGGCTCGTGAAGAAGCGGGCCGACGGCGCCCCCGTGGCGTACCTCGTCGGGCGGCGTGAGTTCTACTCGCTGGAGTTCGCGGTCGAGTCGGGCGTGCTGATCCCACGGCCGGAGACCGAGCTGCTGGTGGTCACCGCCCTTGACCGCATCAAGGAACGCGGCGGCGAGCCGCTGATCGCCGACGTCGGAACCGGCACGGGCGCGATCGCCATCGCCGTGGCCAAGCACGCGCCAGGAGCGAAGGTCGTGGCGATCGACGTCAGCCCGCAGGCGGTGGAGCTCGCGAAGAAGAACGCCGAGACGCACGGCGTGAGCGACCGCGTCGCGCCGTTCGAGAGCGACCTGTTCGCCCGCGTGAAGGCGTCGCGGACGTTCGACCTCATCCTGAGCAACCCGCCGTACGTGACGACCAACGAGTTGATGGGCCTCGACGAGACCGTGCGCGACCACGAGCCGCACCTGGCGCTCGACGGCGGGCCGGACGGCACGACCGTGATCGAGCGGCTGCTCGCTGAGGCGCCCGCCCGATTGAACGACGGCGGCGAGCTGCTGATGGAGATCGGCCCCGCGATCGCCGAGCGGGTCGAAACGCTCGTCCGATCGGCGCCGGGGCTCGACCTCGTGGCGACCCTCAAAGACCTCGCCGGGTTGCCGCGCGTGACTCACGCTGTGAAGGCCTGAAGCGTGACGCCACGCTCGGCCAGCGCGTCGCGGACCGATCGGGCCGTGGCAATGGCCCCCGGGTGATCGCCGTGCACGCACAGGCTGTCGCACGCGATCGTGACTCGCGATCCGTCCATTGCGACGACTTCGCCGCGCGTCGCCAGCCGCGCCGCCTGCTCGGCGGCGTCGCCGGCGGTGAGCAGAGCGTCCGCCTCGCCGCGTGCGACGAGTCGTCCGTCGGCACGGTACGCGCGGTCCGCGAACGCCTCACGACCGAAGCGGACGTCGTGCTCGCCCGCGATGCGCGACAGAACGCCGTTCGGTTGCCCCAGCAAAGCGAGCGACCGGTCGGCCGCTGTCACCGCCCGGACAACCCCGCGAGCGATCGGCTCGTCTTCTTCCGCTTGGTGGTAGAGCGCGCCGTGCAGCTTGACGTAACGCACGCCCGCCCCTCGGTCGTCGCACAAGTGTTGCAACACCTCTAGCTGCGGGGCGACGAGGTCGCAGGCCGAATGCTCGTCGAGCGGGTGGGCGGTACGCCCGAAGTTCTCGCGGTCGTCGTGCCCCGGGTGGGCGCCGATGGCAACCACGTTGGCCACCGCCGCTTCTACGGCTCGTACCATCGAGCGTTCGTCGCCCGCGTGGGCGCCGCACGCGATGTTGGCCGAGGTGACTAGCGCGATGAGCGCCGTTTCGTCGGCGTCGTCGCCGACGCCCTCACCGACATCGGCGTTGAGATCGAGATTGGGGGGCATCGCTATCGGCGCCTCAGATCGATGGCCGCACGCAAGCCTTGCAGCGTGGCGGCGGTCTGCTGCCTCGCCACGTGGGCTTCCGCGACAGAGACCTGACAGAAGCGTGCTCGGTCGCCGGGACGCAGTTGCCCGATCAGCGGCCAGTCAGCGGAGATCACCGCGGCGATCAGGGGGTAACCGCCCAGCGTGAACCGATCCGGACCCAGCACGATCGGCTGGCCGTCGGGCGGGATCTGAATGGCGCCGGTGGCGACGGGGAGCGACTCGAGATCGGCGGCATCGCTCGCCACGATCGGTGGACCTTCGCACCGCAGGCCGGTGCGATCCGACCGATTCGCGATGGCGAACGCTTGGCTGTAGAACCGCCGGAGCGTGTTCGGGGAGAAGGCGCCGGAGTGGGGGCCCGCCAGCACACGCAGCGACCGGCAGTCGCCGTCCGCCTCCGGGATCGGGGCGTGGTTGATTGACCAGTTGTCGCGGCCGAACGTTGAGCGTGGCGGCGTGGCGAACAACAACCGGTCCTCCAGACGAAGGAAGCCGCCGGAGATGGCGACGTAGCACCGGCAACCGCCGCTGAGCGAACGCAGGTCGAGCCGCTCACCGGGACGCAACGCGACGATGCGCGGCCCGTTGACCCCGCCCGGCAAGGCGCCCGCAACGCCTAGCCGCACCTCCACCAACGCCTCCAGCACGGGGCCGGCGAGCGTCGCCTCGATCGTCGTGAACGAAGCAGAGTTTCCGACAAGCCCGTTAGCGAGCGCGTGCGACACCGTATCGGCGGCGCCGCTGGGACCGACGCCGATATGCTGCTGGCCGTACTGTGGCGCCGACCGCAGTGTGACCGGCAGCCCCGGCTGCGTGACACGCAGCAGCGGTTCTCCTCTCGACTCCTCGACGACGGGCGGCGGCGGTTTTGCTTCGCGCAGTTGGCGCTCGAGTTCTCGCTCACCGATCGGTTGGAAGCGAACGCGGTCGCCGACCGCGAGCAGGCTCGCCCGCTCGCGGCCGGGATCGAACAGTTTCGTTGGCGTCCGACCGATCAGATTCCACCCGCCGGGCGATCCGTTGGGGTACACCCCGGTGAACACGCCGCCGATCCCGACCGAGCCGGCTTCGACTCGAGTGCGTGGCGAAGCAAGCCGCGGCGTGTGAAGGGCGTCGGGCAGGCCGGACAGGTAGGGGAATCCTGGTTGGAAGCCGATGGCCCCAACGCGGTACGCCGCTGCGGAGTGGAGGGTCACTACCTCGTCGGCCGACAGCCCGGCCCCCGTGGCGACGCGGTCGAGATCGGGCCCCCGCTTTCCGCCGTAGCAGATCGGGATCACCACCGCCTCGGGACGGGCCGTGGCTTCCGTCGTTCCCGCGGCGAGCACGCTGCGCACCCATTCCGCCAGCCGATCGCTGGCGACCTGGTGCGGGTCGTAGTGGACGCCGAGCGTGCCGAACGCGGCGACGAGATCGAGCACCCCGTGCGGCGTTTCTTCCGTTACGGCCGCTCGCCCGTCATGCTGCAGCAGCGATTCACGCGCTCTCGCCGCCCAGCCAGGCGTGGAGTCACTGGCCCGCACCAGCAGCAGGGTGTCGCCGAGCGACTCGATCGAGACGGGTTCGATCGGCATCGACACCCCGGTCACGCGTACCCGTACCGCTCGGCGTAGGCGGCCCAGCGGTCGCTCACGCGGGCGGCCACGTCGGCGGGCAACTCGTAGCGGTTGGTCTTGTAGTCGCGCTCCGCGTCGAAATAGGCGTCGATCGCGCCGCGTGCTTCTTCGAAGCCCCCGAGCTCAAGCGTGTGGTAGACCCGCTCGAGCTCGTCGATAGGACTCGCGACGAGGTCTTCGTACCTCAACTCGGCGAGCCGACCAGCGGGGATCAGCTCGCGGTCACGCTCGAAGGCGTCGTACATCGCGGTCAGGTTGCTGAGCACCTCTTCCTCGATCCAATCGAGCCGCAGACGGATCGGGCCGAGCGCCTGCACGTCGGACAGGCTCTTCCACAGCCGAACCGTTGAGGGAAACAGAGCGGCCGGGTCGCGTGTGATGTGCACGAACCGTGCGTCGGGGAAGATCTCGAGCAGCGTCTTGACGCGTGCCGTGTGTGGCGGCGACTTGAGCACCACACGCCCCTGACGCCGCAGCGCAAGGGTGTGGACGAAGCGGCTCAGCGCCTCGGCCCATCGCGCACGGTCAGTCTCCGGCACGTCGAGCGTGAGCCACTCGCGGTAGATCGGTCCGCGGTGCGGGAACGCCCACGTCATGTACGGCGTCGGCACGCCCAGACTGCACAGCGCGAACTCGTCTTCCTGCGGTCGGTCCCAACCGGTCGGCATGTTGTCCATGGGCCGCTTGGCGGGCAGCAGCCAACGCGTGAGCCCCGGCAACCAGTCCTCGGTCACCAGGAAGTGCTCAGGAGCGAAGCACTGGTAGGTATTGGGGAACGTGTTGCGTGTGTCGCGGATGAGCAGCTCGTGGAGCAGCGTGGTGCCGCTCCGCCAGTGCCCGAGCACGAACAACGGCGGCTGGTCGAGCCGCGCCCGACGGACCCGCTCTCCGTGCAACGCGCGTTGCACAGCGGCGCCGAGCCAGTGTCCCACGCCGACACCCAAGATCGACAACGACGAAACCACGCCCCGCGGCGAGAACTGGAACCCGCCCTTGGCGATGAGCCGGCAGTAGGCGCCGGGCGTCATGCCGTGCCAGAACCGCGGAGCCAGCAGGCCGTACTTGTGGATCGGATCGACACCGTACCCCTGCTTGCGGCTCGACGCCGGTTCGGCGGCCGATGTCGGGGCGGTTTGGGGGGCGATCGACGACACCGTGGGCGTTGCGAGGCTGCGGAGAGGGGGGCGGGTGGTGGGGGACGCAGATGCGGTCGTCGCGACGCCGCAGTTTAGTTGGCGTCGGGCCCTGGGTCTGCGCGGTCGGCGTCGTCGTTAGGCGCGGCGGCGAGCCGGCGGAACCTCGCGAGCGTCGCTGCTTCGTAACGCCGGTCGCCACGCCAAGCCAGCAGCAGCGCGACCGCCGTCAGCCCTAAGAGCGACCCGCCGGCGGCGCCCACCAGCCAGCCGGGGCGCCCGTCTGCGGGGCTCGGCGCCGCTAGCGGTTGGGGCGCCGAACCGACGAACAGCGGCGCGAACTGCCGACGGTCCTTTCCTGGGTTGTCGGCGTCGATGCGGCGTGTGCTGTAGGCCCATTGCTTGAGGAAAAAGCCGGCGAGCCGCGCAGGCTGTCGGACGCTGTCGCCCACGGGAAAACCCGTCGGCAAGCGTCGCATGCAGAACACCAGCGGCAGGTTCTGCGAATCGGGCGGGAAGGCGTGCAACTCGTAATACCCGCGGACCGGCGCCGTCTCGTCTGCTTCGACCCAAACCGCCCGCCGCACGACGGCGTCGAACACCATCAGCTCGCCGTGGAGCGAGTGGGCAGGGTCGAACAGCGGCGCCACGGAGTAGGCGTTCTCCTCGCCACGCCGCAGCACCTCGCGGGCGACTTGCCGCGCGCGGACCGATTCGTCGGCGGGCGACCCCAGGCGGGCGACGAAGTCGTCGAGCCCCGTCTTGGCAAGCCGCGAAAGCTGCGTCGCCGGGGTTCGCCCGACGGCGTCTAGCACCGCGTAGAACGGCGCGCGATCGGCCCGCACGAACCGAGCTCGATCGCGCACGCTGTCCAGGCTCTCTAGCGAGACACCGAGTTGATCGAGCATCGCCCGACCGAGCGACACGCCCTCTGCTTTACCTACCGACGGCGCCGGGAGATCGAACTCGATTGGCGGTTCGGCAGCTTTCGGCGGGGCGACGCTCGTGAGGGGCTCAGGTTTCCCGGCGATCACTTCCGGCGCAACGACCACCGGGGCGACACCAACACCGTCAGCGAACCGATACGAAACATTCTTGAAGAACAGCCCGGTTGCCTGGGCTTCGAACGGCGTCGTCGCGGGCGGCTTCGCTCGGGTGTAGATCATGATCGGCCACGCGCCCCCGCCACGCGGCTGGACGACCACACGGAAGAGAGAGTCGATGCCCAAGTCATTGGTCGACGGTGTTACGGGTTCGACCCGCCGAACCGTTCCCCGCACGCGGACCCAGCGGCCACGGTACACGTCCGGCTGCGCGCGGAGCTGGCTGAGGGTGACGTCGCTCGCCGCCGGTTCCGACTCATCGTCTTCGCAGGCTTGGAAACAGGCAAACCACGCCGCTTGCTCGTCGTCGGAAAACGGGGCGTTGTCGTCGATGGTCGCCAGCAGGTCGTTGGTGATCACCGGCTGGCCCAATGAGGCGGGAGTGGCGACGAACCCCGTGATTGCCGCCTCGGCTGGATCGGCCATCAGGGCGCCGATCGCTCGCCGGGCTTCTTCGCTGTTGAGCCGCTGTTGAGCCGCCAGCACCAGCAACAAGCCGCAAGCGAGCGACACGAGCTTGAGCCCGCTCGTCCCGGCGGGCCGCTTGGGCGACCTGGGCGTGCTCACGCGGGGGTTGTTGGTTAGAAAACGCACGGCGGGCGGTGATCGGCGGGAATCGGCGTACTTCTATCGTAAAGCCGCACGCCGCGGGTGTCCTCGGCCAATCCGCCGGTTCGGCATGGCAAAACGGCCTCGTTAAGCGATAGAAATCGGCAATAGCTCCGTCAGCGGGCGACGAACCAGGGGCAGAAGACGACGGGACCCAGAGGACTACGGGGCCAACCGGTCGGCGGGATCCGTCGGCTGGTAGAATGGGGTGAGGCAGGGGACTCGCAGTGGGGGGCAAGACGCCCCCGGCGGGTTCGCCCTCGATCGCCCGATCGCTGCGGTAACCGAATCGACCCTTTCCGCGAGGTTCGCCTCGCAAGGCATACCACGGAGGACGACACGCGGTGGGACTGACCCGTGCCGACTTTCACGCCCTCGTCGAGCGTCACGGCCCGGCGTTGTACCGGCTCGCCTATCGGCAGATGGGCGACCAGCACGACGCCGAAGAAGTCGTGCAAGAGACCCTGCGCAGCGCGTGGACGAGCCGTACCCGGTTCGATTCGTCGCGGAGCGAGCGGGCGTGGCTGGCTTCGATCCTCCGGCGGCGGGCGGCGGACCGCTGGCGGCGTATCGGACGCACCGCGCCCACGGTGTCTGGCGATCACGTGCTCGACGCACCGATCGATGGCGAGGACCCCTTCGCCCACACGTACACCGACGAGATGCAAGCCGCGCTGCAGCGGTTGCCCGGAGACATGCGAGAGGCGTTGTTGTTGGTTGTTGTCGGCGAGCTGACGCACCAAGAGACGGCCGACACGTTGGAGGCGCCACTCGGAACCATCCTGTCTCGCGTGAGTCGAGGCCGAGCCAAGCTACGCGAGTGCCTGCTCGCGGTACGGGCGGAGCGTGAGAGCGTGCCGCAAGCGACCTGAGCGACCGACCCCCGACCCTGTGAGACGGCTTGCAGGGACACGGAGACCAAAAGACCTGTTCCTTAGCTGTTATGTCCGACAACATTTTTCCATCGTTGGGGCCGTCTGATAGTGGGCTGCTCGACGCGCCGAAAACGCCCGCCTACGTGGGCGGGCGTCCGCAGATCGAGCGAGACGACCATCCCGATCCTGGCGACGCCGAGGCCATGTCCGACCCTGTTCCCGCGGAACCGGCCGACCTTGAGCGGCTGGAGGCCTCGCTGCGCGACGCCCCGTTGCCCGAAGGTTTGGCGGCGCGGTTGCACCGAGCCGTCGATAAGCTCTGACGGATCGCGGCCCCGCGCTCGCAAGCTTGCCGCCTGCGCGGGATGGGCGAAACTTGCCGAACGGCGCGGCGCGTGGCCGAATCTTGATCGTCCGCGCACAATAAAGCGGGTGAGCGGTCTCTCTGACGAATCGCCGGCAAGCCTTCTCATTCGGCCTCTGCGTAGACGGGTGGCGTTCAATCGGTACGGAGCCGTGGTCGCGTTGCTCGGCGCCCTGGCGTTCGCGGGCCCCGTCGTGGGGCAGACGGTCGCCGCCGAGCAGCGACTGATCGATCGGCTGGTCGAAGAAGACCTGGGCGAGTTCGCGATCGATTACCTCGAACGGGCGGCGGCAGACCCGCTGATCCCCGACGAGTTCAAACGGGTGGCGCCCTATCGGATCGCCAAGCTACGCGTCAACGAGGCGCTGCGACGCCGCGACGCCGCAAGCCGCCGCGCCGCGTTGGACGAAGCGATCGCCCTGCTGGCGAAGCTGCCCAAACCGTCCGAGGTAGGCGGCGCCGAGGGGCGGGCGCTGACCGACGCGGTCGGTCGCCTCGCGTTGGCGGAGGCCGATGAGGCGCGTCGGCAGTCGTTGACTGCTCTCAGCGGGATACCAGGGATCACGGTTAAACGGGCGCGGCGCGAGTTGCGGGGCGCCAAGAAGCGGCTGCGCACCGCGGTAGAGCGCTACGAGGCCGAGCTCGAGGCGCTGCGGGGAGTGTCCTCCGGCACGCCCGACGGCGACCGGCGAGGCGACCTCCGCCTCCGCCTCGCGCAGGCACGCTTGCTGGCGGCGCGGCTCGACAACGAATTGGCGTCGACCTACGCCAGCGGATCGGACGAGGCTGAGAAGCTGAACCGGGCGGCGGCCGAGCGACTGGGCGAGCTCTATCAGAAGTACAGCAAGTGGGTCGTCGGCCTCTACGCGCATCTGTACGAAGGCCGCTGCTACCGACAGCTCGGCGAGCACGCGCTCGCCGCTGGCTGCTTCGAGTCGCTCGTCACCCAGCCGGCGACGACCCCCGAGCTGTCGCGGCTGGTCACGCTCGCCAACGCCGAGCTGGTCGCGTTGCGTCTGGCGACGAACGACGTCGCGGTCGCTGTCGAAGATGGCGAGGCGTGGCTCGACACGCTCGAGGGATCGCAGCGCGAGGGGGCCGAGGCCGCGACGCTGCGGTACTGGGTCGGGATCGCCAAGCAACGCCTTGCTGCCGGCGATGGTCTGAATGACAGCGCTCGTAAACGACTGCTGCGGTCAGCGCGAGAGCTGCTCGGCGAAGCGGCCCGCACCCCGTCGGAGGTCCAGGCGCCGGCGCGAGACGCGTGGGCGGATGCGACCGCGTTGCTCGGCATTGAATCAGCCGACCCGCGGACGTTCGACGAAGCTTTCCAGGCGGGCAAAGACGCCGTCGAAGCGTTCTCCGCTGCGGAGGTCGGGCGCGCCGCCGCGGACCAGGACGACACGTCGGTTCGTGCCGAGTTCGAATCTCAGCGCGTCGACAGCCTCACGGCCGCGGCGACCGCGTTCGAGGCGGCTCTGGAGCTTGCCGATCGCAAGTCGCCCGACGAACAAGTCAACGAGGCCCGCTACCTGCTGGCGTACCTCGACTACACGGCCGGCCGGGACGCACGAGCAATCAAGCTAGCCGCCGGCGTCGCGCTGCGTGCGCCCGATGACCCGTCGGCCGAGGCCGCCGCGCGGTTGGGTATCGCCGCGCTCGACCGCCGCCGTCGGCAGCCGCTCGACAAAGCCGAATCGGAACGGGTCGCGATGAACCTGAATAGGCTTGCCGAGTTCACCGCCGAGCGATGGCCCGCGGGCGATGCCGCGGCGATCGCGTTGAGCGTGTTGCTCGCACAAGCACTGGACAACGAAGACTTGGCCGCGGCCACCAGGATCGCCGCCAACGCCCCCCCCGACCAACGCCCGGAGCTCAAGCTGCGGCTCGCGGCCGCACGGTGGGAGCGGCACGCACGCGACCCCGAGGCGACCGCCGCGGATCGCACCGCGATGATCGACCAACTGCTCGGGGCGTTGGATCGCGCTACGCAATCCGGCGCCGCGGTGCCGCTGCGAGCCACGGTCGCTGTTTACGCAACCGAGGCGCTGCTGGAGGCCGGGCGGCCGCTCGAGGCGGCTCCGCTGCTCGAGGCGGCGGAGCACGGCGTGGCGACGGTCGTTCGCGCGAAGACTCCGCCCGCGGACACCAAGGCGTTTCTCTTGGCGGCGCTACGCACGTACGTTCGTGCCGCGGCGTGGTCGGGCGGAAACATCGACCGTGTTGAGGAAGCGCTCGACACGATCGGCGAGGTCTGCAACGACAGTGGATCGCCCGACGAGTTCCGCGACGTGCTGCTCGCAACCGCGGTTAAGCAGCAGGCCGATCTCGCCGCGGCGACGGCGCCGGCCGACGCGCAACGCACCGCGGTCGCGGCGTTGGCCGAAACGCTCGAGCGGCTGCGAACACCGCTTGCCGGCGCCGAATGGAATCGCGCTCTGTGGCGTTGCCAGGCATTGCTGAAGCTGTCGGACGAGGCGGGAGCGGAGCGTCGGCAAGAACTGACGATGGCGGCGAGCGACGCCTTCGGCGAGCTCGCGCGACGGATCGAGCGCGAGCCGGGCTTCGCTCCGTCGGCGTCGGCCGGGCTCGCCGTCAAGCTGCAGCTGGGTGAGTGCGAGCGACGGCTCGGCGACTACGGCGGCGCCTTCGAGGCGTTCGCCTCGCTGCTGGTTGAGCGGCCGGCACTGCTTGAGGTGCAGCGGTCCGCAGCGCGGACGCTCCAAGACTGGGGCCAAGCGGACGGCGACGCCGAGCGGCTCGAGCAGGCGATCGTCGGCGCCCGGCCGGGCGACGACCGCAAGAACCGCGTGTGGGGATGGGCGAAGCTGGCGGCCGTGGCGGGACAAGCCGCCACGCGCGACCCGAAGCGGCGCGAGCTGTTCTTCGAGGCGTGGCTCAACGTGGCCGAGTGTCGGTACGCCGCGGCTAACCTGAGGAGCGGCGCCGAGCGGACCACGCAGCTCCGCAAGGCGGCGAACACGGTGCGGGCCATGCAGCGGCAGTACCCCGACCTGGGCGGTCCCGACCGCAAGCAACAATTCGAGGAGCTCGGCGCGAAGATCGACCAGACGCTCAAACGGTCGGCCGCGTAAGGAACCGGTGCAGATGACATCCTCACGACGAATCCTCCGCGTTGCGGGCTCGCTGGTGTTGGCATGCGCGGCGACGGTGGCGACGGCCGATCGTGTCCGCACGACCAGCGGCTCGATCGCCGGCGAGGTGGTCGAAGAGTCGCGTCGTGGCGTGGTAGTTGAGACCGATCGCGGTCGTGTCTCGGCGCCGATCGGGGAGATCGTCGGTGTGATCTACGAGGGAGAACCGGTCGACTTGGCCCGCGCCCGCATGAGCGCAGCCGGAGGCGGGTTCGCGAGCGTGATCGATCGGCTCGCGTCGCTCGACGACACCCCGGGCCTGACGGCCGCCATGCGTCGTGAGGCAGACTTCTTGCGATCGGTGAGCGCCGTGCGGCAGGCGATCTTCACGGGCGCCGGCGCCAAAGCGGCGGGGCGAGACCTGACGGCCTTCCTTCGCGAGAATAACGATAGTCGGTTCTACTACCCGGCTGTCGAGGCGTTGGCCGACCTGCTGGCGGACCTGGGCCGGACCGACACCGCCGTGAAGCGGTATCGGCTGCTGGTGGACGACGGCGTGGCGCCGTTCGACGCGCAGGCTCGGGTAGCGATCGGCGTCGCTTACCAGCGGGCGGAACGTCACGAAGAGGCGGTCCGAGGGTTCGCCGCGGCGCTCGCCGCGGTCGACCCCGAGACCGATCTGGCCCGCGCCGCGATGACGGGCCGGACCGTGAGCCGAGCGTATCTCGGGCAGGCTGACGAGGCGCTCGCGGCGGCGCGCGACGCGGTGCGATCGGCCGGCGAAGACACGACCCAGCTCGCCGCCGCTTACAACACGCTCGGCCGCGTCTACCTGGCCGCTGAACGACCACGCGACGCGTTGTACGCGTTGCTGCACACGGATCTGCTGTACAACGACGACGCGGCGACGCACGCCGAGGCGTTGTCGCTGTTGGCCGCCGTGTGGCGCGACGCCGGACGCCGTGCTGAGGCGGACGACGCCCGCGAGCGGCTCCGCCGCCGTTACGCCCGCACCGTGTGGGCCCGCCGCGTGCGCGACGGCTAACGCTCGGCTAGACACCGAGTTCCGCCCTGGTTTCCAATGCCGACCCGGCAGACCGATCTTCTCGTCTCACAACGCAAGACGCCCGCGATGAAACGACTGGCTCACCTCGCCCCGGCGATCGCCGTGCTCCTCACGCTGTTGGCGGCGGACCGGATGCTCGCTCAGCCCGCGGAAGAAGCGCCGCCCGCCGCGGCGGCGGCCGGCGTTGCTGCCGACTCGGGCGCACCGATCGAGGGTGAGCGACGCAGCTACCTGGTGTGGGCGTGGGAATCGCTCGGCCCGGGCTATAGCCTCATTTTCTTGCTGCTGTCGTTCACGCTGCTTTCGCTGCTCGTCATGAACGTCGTCAAGGCGACGCGCTCCAACGTGGCCCCGCCCGACCTCATTGAGGCGTTCGAGGCGCACCTCGACGCCAAGCAGTACAGCGAGGCTTACGACCTCGCCTCGACGGACGACTCGTTCCTCGGCCAGGTGTTGGCCGCGGGGTTGGGGCGTCTTTCCAATGGCGGCGACTACCCGCGGGCGATCGAGTCGATGCAGGAGGTCGGTGAGGAAGAGAGCATGAAGCTAGAGCATCGGCTGAGCTACATGGCGCTCATCGGCACCATCAGCCCGATGATCGGCCTGCTGGGCACCGTGCAGGGCATGATCGCGTCGTTCACGGTGATCGCGACGAGCCCGACCACGCCGAAGCCGAGCGAGCTGGCGCAGGGCATCTCGACGGCGTTGTTCACGACGCTCGTGGGGCTCGCGCTCGCGATCCCCGCGATCGCCGCGTACAACCTGCTCCGCAACCGCGTGCAGCGGCTGGTGCTGGAGGTGGGCATCGTGAGCGAGGGGCTGCTGAGCCGATTCGAGAAGAAGTCGCCGGCATGATCTCCATTGGGCCAACGCAAGATCAGACAGGATCGACAGGTTCAATCTGGTGATCGTTCTCGTCGAATCCTGAAGCTCCCGTAAATCCTGTCAAAAACCGTCGTCATGCGGCTGACCAAGCGTCACAACTACGAGATCGTCGAGGGGGACATGACCCCGATGATCGACATGACGTTTCAGCTGATCGCGTTCTTCATGGTGCTGATCAACTTCTCCGAGGTGGAGCAGGACCAGCGGGTGAACCTGCCGGCGACGGAGCTGGCTCGACCGCCGGAGACGGCGTACGACGAGCCGCTGACGATCCAGATGACTTCGGACGAGACGATTCTCTTCGGCGGGCAAGAGCTCGACTTGGAGGGACTGCGCGGGGCTTTGCTCGTCGAGTCGCAGCTCACCAAAGCGTATAGCGATCGCCGGCTGGCCGACGTTACCGTGGTGATCCGCGCGGACGCCGGCGCGCGGGCTGGCAAGGTGCAAGAGATGATCCAGCTGGCGCAGGAGTTCGGCTACGAGACGTTCGCCCTCCGCGGCCGCCAGAGCGACACACCAACGCTGGGTGGCCAGTAAGAGGTAACCACAGATGGACACCGATGGACACAGATGGCGGACGAGCGGGCTGATGACTCCGCGTGCCGGTGCAGGTTTGGTCCCGCCGCTCGACATCTTCTAGTCGCTATCCGTGTAAATCTGTGTTCGTCCGTGGTTCCCTAAGAAGAAGCCGATGAAGATCCGCCACGCCGATCGCCGCGACAGCACGCAGCTGCAGATGACGCCGATGATCGACATCGTGTTTCAGCTGCTGGTGTTCTTCATCATGACGTTCAAGATCGTCCTGCCGGAGGGCGACTTCAATATCCGCATGCCGCTGCCGGCGAGCGACGCGCCGTCGGCGCCCAGCGAGCTGCCGCCGCTGAAGCTCGAAATGCTGGCCGACCCTGCGGGCGAGCTGGAGAAGTTGCGGCTCGGCGCGCTCGAGTTCAACGGCGAGGGCCGTTTCCTCGCGTTGCACCAGCACATCCGCGGGCTGGTCGGCGGCGATGGCGGACCGGGCACGGCGAGCGAGCAGGAGGTCGAGATCAACGCGGACTACGACCTGCGATACGACTACGTGATCCGGGCGATCACCGCGCTCACCGGGTACATCGACGCCAACGGCACGCCGCACCAGCTGATCCAAAAAGTGCGTCTCTCGCCGCCCAAGGAAACGCCGTGAGCGGAGCATTCCGCATGGAAAAAGGTTGACTGGCCCGAGGGGCCGGCTACCCTGCGCAACGTAGCAACCTCCTTAACCAGCGACGTCTACTGAAGCCCGCACACAACCCGCCCGGCCGCGACGAAGGTTCGTTGCTTCTCGGTGGATTGCGTGCGGGTTTCTTGCTGGCCGCACCGCAAGTCCGCAACCGAGAGACACCACCGATGGTCCGCAGCACGCTCGCCGCCCTCGTTATTGCTGCCGCCTCCGGCGCGTCCGCGAGTTCGATCACCGATCTGAACACCTGGACGCAGATCGTCGATCCGTTCGATCCCAACCTGTCGGGCGTCATCAACAACGCGACACAGGCGACGCTTTCATCAACCGGCGCCGTGCCGTCGGGAACGGACATCGGCTACGCGAGCGTCAACGGCCCGGACGTCGCCGGATCGACCGCCGGTTTCTACTTCGACCCGACGAGCAGCTTCTCCGTCGCGATCGACTACGACATCAGCGGCATGGCCTCGTTGGGCGCCGGCGGCATCGGTTTGGGCGTTGGTGAAGACACGGCCGGAGCAGACTCCGCGGGCGTGGGCGTTGGATTCGCCAACGGCGCGTTGTTCGCGGCGTCGGGCGCCGGGCGGATCGACAACGCGGACGTGGTCATCAACCCGCCGGTGATCAACTTCGTTGGGTCGAGCGGGCGATTGTTCGTCGATTACAACGCCGGCGCCATCACGGGCGGCCACAGCGCGACGCCGGGCGCGGCGGCGCCCTCGAGCTCGTACCCGGTTCCGATCGATCCTTCGGCGGATTGGGACGGCGAGAACCTGTTCGTCTCGTTCTTCCTCCGCAGCCAAGCGGTGAACCCGTTCCCGGGCTTCGCGTCGGGTACGGTCGACGCCGTCTTCAGCAACTTCGAGGTGCTCAGCGGGACGCCGATCGCCGTTCCTGAACCGTCTTCGGCGTGCCTCGTGCTGGCGCTGGCGTGCGTGGGCGGGCTCAGCCGCCGGCGGTAGCCGGCGGACGCGACCGGTCCTCCGCCGGCTGCCGCCGGAGGGCGAGATGCGCTTGTGGCGTCACGCGCGTGGGTGGTACGCCGCGTGCACCTTCTTGAGCCGTGTGTGATCGACGTGCGTGTAGAGCTGCGTCGTGGCGATCGACGCGTGGCCGAGCAGTTCCTGCACCTGCCGCAGATCGGCGCCGCCGGCGAGCAGGTGCGTTGCGAAGCTGTGCCGCAGCGAGTGCGGGCTGAGCTTCGCCGTGACGCCTGCGACCGCCGCGTAACGCTTGATCAGTTCCCACACCCGCTCGCGGCGTAGCCGGGCGCCACGCGTTGAGAGGAACAAGAACGCGCTGATCGGCTCACGCCGCCGGGCGAGCCGCGGGCGTTCCTTCGCGAGGTACGCCTCGACCGCGTCGCGGGCCGACTTGCCGAGCGGGACGATCCGCTGCTTGTCGCCCTTGCCGTGGCAGGTGATGCGGCGTTCGCCCAGGTTCACGTCCTGCAGCCGCAGCATAGAGAGCTCGCTCACCCGGGCGCCGGTGGCGTAAAGCAGCTCGAGGATCGCCCGGTCGCGGCGCCAGAGCGGCTCGCCCCGCGCCGGAGCGTTGAGCAGCGTCTCCACCTGGGTGAGTGACAGGACCGCGGGCACGCGTTGCCACAGCTTAGGCGTCGCCAGCAACGCGGCCTGGTTGTCGTTCAGCACGCCCTCCAGCTGCAGGTAGCGGCAGAACGCCTTGAGTGACACCACGTGCCGCGCGACGCTGGCCGGCGCCAGGTCGAGGTCGGTCAGCCAGCCCGGGTACTCGGCCAGCTCGCCGACCGAGAGGTTCGCCAGCCGCCGTCCGCCGAGCCACTCGTAGAAGCGTTTCAGGTCTCGCCGGTAGGCGTCGACGGTGTTGGTCGACAGTTGGCACTCACTCGCCAGGTACCGCGTGAACGCGGCGCGCCACTCGGACGCCTGGGCGGCGGCCGCTTCGCGACGTGGCTTGATCGCTTTCTTCAGCGAGCGGCGTGGCACGGCGGGGGGAGGCTTGCGGCTTGAGGCTTTAGGGGACCGAGGCGGCTCTACTTACAGGATCGCCTCTGACCGCCCGCGATGCTTCTTGCCGGGCTTCCCCTTCTGGCAAGTCGGCGGCCGATCTACGATGCTCGCTCCGTTTGCGTAGACTCTGCGGACCCTCGGCCCCGTCGCCCGGGCAAGAGTCGGTCGCCGATGCGAGAGCCCGTTGCCGATGCAAGAGATCGTTCTCGAAGAGCCCTACGAGTTCGTGCCGCCGGTCGAGTCCGACCTGTGGTGCTGGATCGTCCGCCTGTGGCTGCCGGGCTACGTGCGCAAGGCGTTCCGTGTGGAGTCGTTCGAGTACCGCGGGGTCGAGAACCTGCGCGGGTCGCTCGACGCGGGTCACGGCATCGTGCTGGCGGCGAACCACTCTCGGCTTGCGGACCCGATGGCCGCGGGCATGTTCGCCGGCAAGGCGGGCTGCGAGCTGTTCGCGATGGCGAGCTGGCACCTGTTCAAAGAGGCCAAGTGGCAGCGGTTCCTCATCCGCCGCATGGGCGCCTTCAGCGTGTACCGCGAGGGGAACGACCGGGCGAGCGTGAACCAGGCGATCGAGATCCTGGAGGCCGGCCGGCGGCCGCTGCTGATCTTCCCGGAGGGCGCCGTCTCGCGGCACAACGACCTGATGATGGAGCTGATGGACGGCCCGGGGTTCATCGCCCGGCAGGCGAGCAAGCGGCGAAAGAAGGCGGGCAAGCCTCCCGTGGTGATCCACCCGCTGACGATCCGCTACTCGTTCGACGGCGACGGCTACGACAAGGTGCGGCCGGACGTGGAGGCCCTGGAGAAGAGCTTCAGCTGGCGGCCGCAGTCGCAGCTCTCGATGCGCGATCGGCTCAAGAAGATCGGCGTCGCGTTGCTGACGCTCAAGGAGATCGAGTACCTCGGCGCCGCGGGCGAGGGCGATCCGCACGTCCGCGCCCGGACGCTCATCGGCGAGAAGCTCGCGCAGCTCGAAAAGAAGTGGGGGTTGGCGGACGACGCGGAGACGGGCGTCGAGGCCAGCAACGTGGTGCGGCGTGTGAAGCAGGTCCGCACCCGCGTGCTGCCCGACCTGATCGAGCAGAAGTGCACGCCGGAGGACCGCGAAGACCGCTGGCACGACCTGGCGGCGTGCTACTACCTGCAGCAGATCGCCCACTACCCGAAGGGTTACTTGACCGGCGAGAACGATCTGCCCGAGCGGGTGCTGGAGACGCTGGAGCGGATGATCGAGGACTACCAAGACGCGGCGAGCTACCACGGCCCGCTGCACTGCACGATGGTGTGCGGCGAGGCGATCGAGGCGCCCGACACCCGCGAGCGTGGCGCCGACGGCGACCCGGTCATGCGCCGTGTGGCCGACGAGCTTCAATCGACGCTGGATGCTTTGGTGGCCGAGCGGCGAGCGAAGCTGTTTGGAGCCACGGATGAACACGGATGAACACGGATTACTTTTCATGTCGTCGAGTGACGAACTTTTCTTGCTGATTCACGGTGCAAGGGCTTCGCTCATCAGCCCTTATCCGTGTCTGGCTGTGTTCATCTGTGGTTCCTACTGCTGTGGCTGAAACAACGATCGTCGCGATGTCGGACCTCGCCAACGGCGAGGAGGGCGACTTCTTTGCGCTGCTGGCGGATCGTCAGGAGCTGCTCACCAAGGAGGGCAAGCCCTACTGGCGGGTGACGTTCCGCGACGCGGGGCGCGACGTGACGTTCCCCGTGTGGAGCGACGCCCCGCTGGCCGACGCGTGCCGCAGCGAGTGGCAAGTCGGCGACTTCTACAAGCTGCGGGCCTTGTACCGCGAAACGACCTACGGCCCGCAGCTCGAGATCCGCCGCATCCGCGCGGTGGAGGAGGCGGACACGGACGACGGCTTCTCGCCGCAGATGTGCCAACCGAACAGCCGGTTCGACACGGCGGAGATGCTCCAGGACCTCGAGACGATGGCTAAGGAGTCCATTGAGGACGGGCCGCTGCAGAAGCTGGTGCTCGGCTTGCTCGAGACCCATCGGGAGGAGCTGCTCGTGTGGCCCGCCGCGACCCGGAACCATCACGCCTTCGCGGGCGGGTACCTGGAGCACGTCCGCAACGTGGCGACGAACGCCAGGATGCTGGCCGAACGGTACGTCGGCCTGTACCCCGACCTGAGCCCGCCGCTCGACCTCGGCTTGGTCGTTGCCGGGGCGATCGTGCACGACATCGGCAAGTTCCGCGAGCTACGCGTCACGCCGCTCGGCGGAGAGTACACCGAGAGCGGCTCGCTGATCGGCCACATCCTGCAGGGACGCGACATGATCCGCGAGGCCGCCGCCACGCAGGCGGCGGACGGCGACCCGATCGACGACGAGACGCTGCTCCGCTTGGAGCACATCATCGTCAGCCACCAACGGCTGCCCGAGTGGGGCTCGCCGAAGCCGCCGATGACGCCCGAGGCGCTCATCGTCCACTTCTCGGACGACTGCGACGCCAAGTTCCAGATGATGCGGCAGATCCTCGCCGAGGACGCGAGCGGCGCCCCGATGACAGGCCGACGGAACGTGCTGGGGCACGCGATCTATCGCGGGGCAGGGGGAACCGCGAATGACGCCAACGAAAGCGAATGAAGGTGCGGAGTTGGCGTCATTGGTCGGCGTTATCGATTGGCGTCGATCCGCGTGACTCGCGGTTCCATCACCGGCGTTCAGAACTCTAGCCGGAACACGTCTTGCTCCGGGTCGATCTCGGACTTCGCCTCGCGCAGCGTGACCTGGCTCTCGTCGGGCAGGCCGATGACTTCTGCGTCTTGCAGATGCGCCTGCTTCTCCAAGGCGTAGTGAGCGATGTTGTACGCCGCGCCGACGAGGTGCTGCGGATCGCCCCGGTAGTCGGGCGTCTCGAACTCGCGGTAGCCGAGCGACTCCATGCCCGTCGTGAAGAAGCCGAACGACCCGCCGGGCATGCCTGGCTGCGGCTCGTGCTCGTACACACGGAAGTCGATCCACAGGTTGAGCGGCAGGCTGTCGGGCGTGGCGGTCGAGGCGAGCTGCGCGAACGCGCCCGGTTCGTGCACCGCGCCGGTGGCGCCCCACACGAGGCCGATCGTCGGAGACACGGCGGCGACAGCGGTTAGCAGGCTGGTCAGCCGCTGTGCTTGCTTGAGGGCTTTCGGCTCCTCGTCCAGCATCGTGACGAACAGATGCGCGCGGTGCGAACGCAGGACCGGCTCGGCCTCGGGCCAGTACCAGGCGGTGGCGCACGGACCCTCGAGCCGCGACCAGGGGATCGGCTGATCGACGAGCGTGACGTTGATCGTGACGTCGCGTTCTTGGCCCAACGCGATGGTCACGCCGGCGGGCGTTTGGCTGCTAACGGTCGCGGGCGGCTGGTCGGGGAACAGCTGGCTGATCTGCTGCGTGAGCACGTCGGCCTCGGGCAAGACGGGCTCGGCGAGCGCCGCGAGGGCGATCCAGCGAGAGTTGGTCGACATGGCGTGGTGCGGTCATCGGAGACGGTTCAACGGCCTCGGATGATAGGCGGCCGGTTGGGCGGCGTCGATTCGCCGTCCGCGTGTCTCGTCGCAAACCTTTCACGCACTGGGCGTAGCCGCTCATGCCGCTCGGGGCGCCTTCGGCGGCTTCTTGCCCTTCAGTTGGTAGACGTACGCCAGCACCTCCGCGACCGCCGCGTAGCTGTCGGCCGGCACGGGCTTGCCGACTTCGACCTCTTTGAACAACGCCCGGGCCAGCGGCTTCCGCTCGACGATCGGCACGCCGTTCTCCAACGCGAGCCGGCGGATCCGCTGGGCGATCACGCCGGCGCCCTTCGCCACGACCACGGGCGCGGCCATCGTCTCGGCCTCGTACTGCAGCGCGACGGCGAGCTCCGTCGGGTTGGTGACGACGACGTCCGCCTGCGGCACGGACTCGCCCATGCGGTCCATCGCCAGCTGCCGTTGCACCTGCTTCCGGCGGGCGACGACCTCCGGGTTGCCCTGCAGGTTCTTCATCTCCTCTTTCATTTCTTCGGCGGTCATCTTCAGGTCTTGCTCGTGCTTCCAGCGTTGCACGGCCAGGTCGCCCAGCGCGAGGATCAGCAGCGCGAAGCCGACCCAGAAGACGGTCGTGAATGTCGTGTCGAACAGCAGCGTCGCGAGCTGGCCGACGCCCAGGCGGCCCGCTTCGGCAATCGCCGCGGTGCGGGGCCAGGCGGCGGCGACACTCACCGCCGCCACGATGATCACTTTCACGAGCCCGAACCCGAGCCGGGCGGTGCCCTGGACGCTGAAGATGCGGCCGAGCCCGGAGATGGGGTTCAGCCGACTCAGGTCCGGGGCGATCTTGCTGGGCACGAACAACAGCCCGGTCTGCGCGATGCTGGTGGCCATCGCGGACAGGAACAGCAGGCCCAGCAGCATGAGCAACGGCGCGCCGATGAGCATGAGGGTCTGATTGGCGGTGGCCATCAGCAGGTCCGAATCGGCCCGCAGCTGTAGCGGCTGGCCGAGCAGGCGTTCGGTCAGCCCGGCGATGGCGGCGACGATCCGTCCCCCCAGCATCTTCAGCAACCCGGCCGCGGCGAGCAGCAGGACGGCCGACCCAACGTCCTGGCTGTACGCAACCTGACCCTTCTCGCGCGCCTGCTGGCGGCGGTGCGGGGTGGGGTCGAACGTCTTTTCGCCAGAGGACTCGGCCAGGGTGTCGGAAGGTGGTTAGGGGTTGAGAGAGGTGGTTAGGGATTAGGTGGTTAGGAAGTTAGGCCGGTACGCGCTACGGGGCTGGGAGTGGCTCGATGGCGGTGACGAGCTCGGCCAAGGCGCCACTGATGGGGGCTTGGTAGGCCCACGCCACGGCGCCCACGGACAGCATCATCAACGCCAGCGTCAGCAGGCCGTTGATGCTGAAGCCGACAACGATCGTGTTGATCTGTGGCAGCGTGCGGCTGATGAGGCCGAGCACGACCGTCGCCAAGAACAGCCCGACCAGCAGGGGCGCCGAGGTCCGCAGGCCCAGCTCGAAGCCGAGGCTCAGCAGCCGGACGAAGGTCATGATGAGCCCGTCGCCCAGCACGTAGGCGCCGGGCGGCACGTTGTCGAACGTGGCCATCAAGGCGTCGATCATCTCCGAGTGCCCGCCCGCGGCGACGAACACCGCCACGGTGACGAAGTAGAAGATCTGGCTGAAGACGGTCGAGTTGTCTTGCAAGATCGGGTCGGTGCCGTCCGTGAGCGCCATGCCGGACATCTGACCGATGATCTGGCCGGTGAGCTGCAGCCCGGAGAGCAGGGCCATCACGCCCAGGCCGAGCGCCCCGCCGATGATGACCTCGTTCGCGGCCGCCACGCCCAGATCGGCGATGCCGGTAGGCAGGCTCAGCTCGCGGTGCAGCTGCATGGGCGTGAGCACGCCCGCCATCGAGACCGCCAGCAGCCCCTTCGCGCGAAGCGGCAGCGTGGGCGTCGCCAGCAGCGGCGCGGTGCCAACGAGCGCCCCGACGCGCGCCAGCACCAACGCGAACGTGACGCCCAAGCCGCTCAGCAGAGTTTCGAGCTCGGGCATGGGTTGCTGTGGGCTCCGGACGCGGTCAGAGCGTGGCCGGGATGCCGCGGATGAGCGTGGTGGAGTAATCGACCATCTGCTGCAGCACCCAGGGCAGCGTCAACGCGAGCGCGAGCGCCATGGCGACCAGCTTCGGCACGAACGCAACGGTCTGTTCCTGAATCTGAGTGAGCGCCTGCAGCAGGCCGATCACCAGACCCACAACGAGGCCCGCCACGAGGATCGGCCCGGCGATCAGGCCCGTGACGAACAGCGCGTTGCGGCCGAGGTCGACGGCGAGAGCGGGGTCCATGGGCTTTCGACGGGCGGCCGTGAGGTCAGAGATAAACAGTGAAGCTATCGAGCAGCATCTCGATGACGAGCTTCCAGCCGTCCAGCAGCACGAACAGCATCAGCTTGAAGGGCAGCGAGATCAGCACCGGTGGCAGCATGAGCATGCCCATCGAGATGGTGATGCTCGCCACGACGATGTCGATGATCACGAACGGCAGGTACACCTGAAAACCAATCAGGAACGCGGTCTTCAGTTCGTTGAGCATGAATGCGGGCAGCAACGCGGAGAGCGGCACGATCCGCACGCCCTCGCTCGCCACCACGTAGTCGTACTCCGTGTACGGCTCGTCGGTGTCGGGGTCGATCTCGCTGGGCAGCCGCTCGAGGAACATCCGCACGTCGTCGTGGTTGCCGGTGCGGGTGATCTGGTCGGCCATGAACACGCGGATCGGCTTGACGGCGGCCGTGAACGATTCGTCGATCGTGAGCTGTCCTTCGGTGTACGGCTTCACGCCCTGCTGGTAGCTCTCGGTCCAGACGGGCGTCATCAGCAGCAGCGTGACGAACAGGGCGATCGACGTGATCACCTGCCCCGGCGGCGCCTGTTGCGTGCCCAACGCCTGCCGAAGCAACGCGAGCACGACGATCACCCGCACGAAGCTCGTTGTCATCAGCAGCACCGCGGGCGCGAGGCTGATGACGGTCATCAGCAGCATGACCTGCAGCGTGGAGCTCAATCGCTCCGGCTTGGTCCAGTCTTCGGGCGAGCCGATGCCGGCGAGCAGGCCCTCCGGGTCGCCGTCGGTAATGACGCGGGTTTCGCTGACCGCTTCTTGCCCCGGAGACGCCGTGGTCGCCGTCGAGGCGCCCAGCGCGGTCTGCGCGAACGTGGCCGTTGGAGAGGCGATCACGGCCAGGGCGGCGAACAACACCAGCAACGCGTTACGCATAGCGGCGGCCCCCCGGCGTGTTGGCGTAGGCGTCGGCGAGGCGTTGCGGGTCGTAGCCGCCGCCGAGGAAGCCCTCTTCGGCCGGCGCGTCGGCCATCTGGCCGAACAGGTCTTCGAACGCCGCGGCGGACCCGCCGGAGGGTTGGTCGCAGATCGCCCGGAGGCGGGCGACCTCGGACTCGTCGGTGATCTCGCAGAGGGTCTCGGCGTGGTCGGGGGCGACGGAGACCAGCACAAGCTTGTTGCCCAGCCGCAGCAGCTGAGCCTGAGCGCGTCCGCCGAGGGGCGCGCGGCCGAGCACCTCGGCGACCTCTTTCGGCAACGGCCGGGCGCTCCGCGGCTGCGCCTTGCGGAGCGTCCAGGCGGTGAGCATCAGCAGACCAACGACCAGGGCGAGGCCCGAGCCCGTGGTGACCAGCGACTCCGTCGTCGGGTTCCAACCGGCGAGCGCCTGCAGCGGGTCGGGCAGCGAGAGCGGCTTCGCCGGCGTGTCCGTCGGCGCCGCGGCGGAGAAGGATAACCGTCTCGGCTCGGCGACGGCGGTGGTTTCGTGAGGCTCCGCATCGGTCGTTGCAGACTCGGCGGGCCGCGCGTCGTTGGGGCCTGTCTCGTTCCGTTCGCTAAGCGCGGGCGCCTCTTCGAGCTCAGCGATCGGAACGGCGTTGTCTGCCGACGGCAGGGCTTCCGGGGCGATGGACGGAGTCGCTCGGACCTCGACAGTCGGCGGCGCCATGGGCTCGTTGACCAGTCGCTCGTTGGTACTCGAAGCGGTCGCGAGGATCGCGAGCGTCGAGCCGCCGGTCTCTCGCGCTACGGGTTCGAGCCCAGCTGCATCGGCGATGCTCTTGAACGCTGTCTGCACCGCGAACGGATCGAACGTTGGCTGCGCCGCAGGCTCGCCGTCATGGCGAGAGGGGCGACCGTTGGGGGCGCTCGCGGGTCCCGTGCTCGTGACGCCCGGCCGGTTGCGCAACGGATTGGGCGCCGCCAGCAGGTCGCGTGCGTTGGAGGCGCACGCGTCGCCCGCTATCAGCAGCAAGCCGGTTGCCAAGAGGCCGAGTCGCATCGTGGGCGTGGCTCTTCCAAGGACGCGAGCATCGCCACGCAATCGGCGGCGAAATCTTCGCCGCTTATAGGAAAGGCTCAAGCCAACGGCCTAGAGCAACCGACGCGCCACCGGCGCCAGCAGTGCTGCGCGGCAGACTCGCGTCAGGCGACGGCCGAGTCGCCGACGATCAGCTCGGTCACCCGCACACAGAAGTTGTCGTTCAGCACGAGCACCTCGCCGCGGGCGATCAGCCGGCCGTTGGCGTACACGTCCACCGGGTCTCCCGCCAGTTTGTCGAGGGCGACGACCGCCTCGCGTTGCAGGCGGAGCACGTCTTCGAGCGACATCTGCGTGCGTCCGAGCTCGATCCTCAGATCGAGCTGCACGTCGCGTACGAGTTCGAGCGTGGCGTTGTCTTCGTTGGCGGGCGTGCCGCCGAAGCTCTCTAGCCGAAACGGCTCGACGCCATCGGGCAGATCGCCACCGGGGTCGTCGAGCGAAGCGATCGCGTCTTGGGC